>NVVR01000060.1 GCA_002733415.1 Kordia sp.
TTGAGTATCTGTTCCCACAACATCTAAAGTTAGTACACATGAACAAGTAGCTGTAACAATTACATCTTTAGTATACTCACACCCAAATTCATCTACTACAGTTAATATATACGTAGATGATCCAGGATTAAGAAAAGGCCCTACTAAAGGACTATTTGTTAACTGAGTACCAGTACATGTTCCAGGTGTTGGACAAGCATCTGGGCCTGGATCTACTA
Organism: Kordia sp.; assembly: GCA_002733415.1. Classification (GTDB taxonomy): domain Bacteria; phylum Bacteroidota; class Bacteroidia; order Flavobacteriales; family Flavobacteriaceae. Next base: position 219 of record NVVR01000060.1, read on the forward strand.
AAGGCGAACTGGTTGTTGATTGAGCTCCAACTGCTGGACCTCCTCCAGACCAAGTTGCCGATATTAAATCTGGTGTTACATCAGCTAAAGTAGCATAACAACCATTAGGAAATGTTAATGACCAAGAATCTATTATTCCATCATCTAAACCTATATTATCCGTGATTTTTAATGTCCACATACCATTTAAATCGGCACCATCTAAAGCTGTGTATGTATTTGTTGAACTATATATTAATGAAGGATCATAAGCATTTCCTGTCTCACAAACTCCTGTATAAACTGCACAAGTTCCATTTACAGTAGGTGGAGCCGTTAATTGTACAGCTGCCGTCCAGGCTATACCACCCGTTGGAGCAACTGTATAAGTTGCAGAACAACCTGGTACCAAATCATTGGCGCCATTAACACAATCTCCAAAAGATGTTCCTAAGCCATGTTGATCATAAACCATTAATACTTCTCCTGTTGGAGCAATAATAGAAATCTCTAAATCTCCTGAATATGAATGTTCTAAATCAAATGTTAAGGTAGGATAACATCCTGATGTTACTGTAGATCCTACAGGAAAATAGCTTGTAAAATCTAATGTTGTTGTATAACTAACCCCAGAACCATCTGGTAAACTTACTGTACCTCCTACTGCTGTTGGTGGATTTTGAGCCAGTGTCTGAGAAGAAATATCCCCGGTAAGAGTGACAGAAGCACCACAAGCCACATTGTAAGATACTGGTGTGTTAGAAAAATCTGGTTCAGGTAAAATCCTAATATTTTTTTGAACAGCGTTCGTACTTTGACATCCTAAAGGATCTGAACTTGTATTATCATCTCTTACTTTTACTATTGCTGTATAAAAAGCAGGAGTCCCTGTATATGTGTGCGTTGTTGTTGGGCCAGCTGTAGTAGTTGTCGTACCATCCCCAAAATTCCATTCATAAGAAACTACACTTGCAGTACCTACAGCCGTAGAAGCAGAGGCGTCAAAAGCAACTGTTAAAGAACCAGGGTTGGTGGCATTAGGATTACAAATATCTAACGTTGTTGTGTCTGCCAAAGCTGCAGTTGGAGCTGAACAAGGAGTAACGCAGGAAATAGTTGCTTCCCATCCAAGATCTATTACACCGCCATCTGAAGTCCATTCAAATGTCACACATCCATCAGGACTTGTTGATAAGTGTGTAAATGCAGCTAAACTACCTCCATAAATCCCATCTCTAACTCCTGCATTTGAATTTCCGTTCCAATACTCTAAAAAATCATAGGCTGTAGATCCATCTACTTCAGACTCAAATTGAGTAAAATATACTTGAATCATGTCACCCGGAGTCGAAGGACAGAAAGTTATTGTAGAATTTTCACTGTTACCATAACTAGAACTACCTCCACTTCCAGGGCCACCACTATCTACAAAAGTACCAGAGCAGGTAGTTTGTATACCCGTATCTGTACCCATTGTATACGTTTGAGAAATCGCAAAACTACTAACAAATAGTAGTAAATAAATTATATAGTATTTATTTTTCATGGTTAATATTAGTTAATTGTTTTTAATTTGTTTTTTAATTTCTGATCATAGATATATACATGCCATAACTCTTCAACTGTAAATTTCTTTTTAACTGTGTCTGAAAGACTTCTAAAATAATTTTGTGCTGCCTTATAATAATTATAAGTAATATTATCTTTCTTTTTAAGTTTGTCTAAATCAGTTTCAGTAAATCTATTCAAGAAGTTTTTCGTTACAGCCTCATTTAAACTTAAGTCATTAAGTTTATAACTATAATCTATTTCCTGATAAAGTTTTGGCATAAACTTAGCCTTGGGAGGTAAGTTAAATTCTTTTGCTTGTTGACTAAAAGCTATAGAAGAAATTAGTATAAACAGCATAGTAAAAAGGCTAACTTGGTTTTTCATACTTATAGGTTATTTAAATCGTTATAGAACGACATTAATTAATTTAAATTGGGTTTATCTCTTTATTGAGAAATGTGCTTTAAACTCCTTTTGAGTATTATTAGCTCCTTCTATATAAAGAATCTTAAACCAGTAATCGGTTGCTGGCATTTGACTTCCGTTATAAGTTCCATCCCATCCTGCACTATCAGGATCTAATTGCTTTAACAACTTACCAAATCTATCAAAAATGTAAATCTGTGAAATTGGGATTCCTTCTTGTTGGATAATTGCCCAAGTATCATTGACTCCATCTCCGTTTGGTGTAAAGAAATGTGGGTAATCAACAATCATTACTTCTTGAGGATTACTCCAACATCCTTGTCCGTCTGTAATAGTTACAATATGGATTCCCGGAGACACATCATTAAATGTTCCGTTGGTAGTTGGTTCACCACCATCTAAACTATACCAGAATACGATTCCTGGAATACTCGATGTTGCTGTCGCTACTACTTGATGTGAATCAGCAAACGCTAATGTTGTTACACTTGCATTATATGCGTCTGGTGACCCTGAAACTGTTATTGTTTGTATCGCTGAATAATTGATACAATCAAAGTCCATAGGTCCTGAAACTGTTACCGTATAATCTCCAGGTTCAGTAACTGTATATTCTTGAGCTGTTGCTCCTGGTAGTACCACTCCGTTTAACATCCATTGATAATCGTATGAAACAGCTTCTTCTGGACCAACTGTTGCTGTTAATACTGGTAATGCAGTATTTGTTAACGGTACTCCGTTTACATCTACACAAATTACATCTTTACTAGCTGTTACAGTTACTTGTGGTACTGGCACATGAATATCAAATTGTACAACTGTAGTACAACCTGTACCAAGTGCAGGAACTCCTGTTCCATCATTAATCACACCTACATATATTGTTTGTGGATTTGAAATGTTATTATACGTTACTGGATTTGAAATTGCATTTATTCCAGCTGCAGCATCGTCTTCCGTGATGTAGTATGCTACAGATACTCCATCTTCATTGTTAATAATTGACGTTTCCCATTGAGTGATGTCAAATATTGCAATTTGCTCAGAAATATCTCCTGATCCATCAATGTTTCCATCACACTCTTCCATCACACCATTGTTTCCTAAAGTATCAATAATTTCAATATTGGTCAAAGGTGTTGGGTTTGGACTTACTGTTAATTTTAAAATCTTAACTACTGAACAACCTACCTCGTTTACAAACTCAACAAAAATGTCTTGTGGATTAGCTGTGTTTTGATAATTTTCTAAATTGACATCTTGTATCGGTTCACTATAAATCCCCGTAACATCATCCCACACTTGGTAATACGTAATCACCAATCCGTCAGTACTAGCAATCATATTTGGCAATTGACTTGGTAAATCAAATGTTTGAGTCTGATCCATGTTGTCAAAATAATCATTGTCACATAAAGTATATTCTAAATAATGATCCGCTGCTGGAAGACTATCTACTTTTAAAATAATTGCTTTAACAGTTGTACACGCATCTCCGTTACTATCCATGTTTGAATTTGACACAGCTATATAAATCACCTGATCTGGTGTATTGGTATAACTCCCAGGATTGTTTATCTGAACCGTTAGATTACCTAAAGCATCCATCTCTTCATAGAAAATAACACCAAATAATGCTGGATCAATTCCTAAATCATTCTCAGCATAATCTAATAAATTAAATACTACTATTCCATCTGTACTTCCTACATCCTCACATAAAGCATATGTTAATGGTCCTTCTGGTACTACAGGACTTGCTAATACATTCAATACAATAGTCTCCGCTGTATAACTACAACCTGTGTCTGTATCCGTAATATTTAGATATAAGGTTTGTTGACCAGCAATAGAAGTTTGTACATTTTGATACAATACACCTGTTGGAATAGCTCCTACTCCTACTTCTGCCTCTGCTAATGTTTCATGAAAAGTAACTTCTAAGTTAATAGCTCCTCCTGTCATTTGAGCAGTTGCTAAGCTTAAATCAAAGAACCCAAAGGTATCATTATCGTCATCACATGTATATAAGTTAATTGGTGCAGTAAACATTACTGTATTAACTGTTATTGTAAAACTCGTTACGGAATAACAACCTGTAACATCATTCTGTACACGTACCCAAATAATTTCTTGCGATACTGGTGGTATTGGATTTTGATTTTCATAAGCCGTTACATCAAAGCCTTGAGCCGTAAGTGAATTCGTGTTTGAATCTGCTTCTGCTTGAGTGTTATAGAACGTAACTGCTACATCTGATGTTCCACCTGTTATAGCTCCTATATTTGAGGTTAAATCAAAAGACATTATTCCATCAAAATCATCATCACAGACTAGTATCATGTCTTGATTAACATTTGTTACTGGAGTTAACAACATCGCTAGATTAGTAAATGATACTGAAGCTGCCGAAATACAACTTCCATTCCCTGTGGTAACCGTATAAGCAGTTCCTAAGGTCATACCACTAATCACTCCTCCAGCTCCTGCCGTTGGACCAGCTGGC
>NVVR01000009.1 GCA_002733415.1 Kordia sp.
GCAGTTCTTTCTTCAATTGAAAATAAATATGCCAATACCGGAACTGCTAATATAGATCCTCCACCACCTATTAGCCCTAAAGAAACTCCAATAATCATTGCACTCGTATACCCTATAAATTCAAATAACTCCATAATAATCTTTACTTATTGATTGTAAAAATACTATGAAGTTAAAAGCTATGCAGTAACAAAAGTTACACTGTTAATTGACTTTCTTAATACAAAGCATATATATGTATTAGTAATAATGTTTCTATTGGAACAGACTTAATGAATTTATCCCACTAGTGGGTTAAAGTGAAATGATTTTAATGTGATTTCGGTGAAGTTCTATTTTTCCTTGATTTTCTAGGGTTTTTAATAACCTAGATACTACTACTCGTGAAGTATGTAACTCGTAAGCAATTTCTTGATGCGTATTTTTAATTACATCTTCTTTGGTTACATTTATTTTGTCTCTAAGATACTTTAGTAAACGCTCGTCCATTTTCATAAAGGCAATACTATCTATTGTAGTAAGCATTTCCATCAATCTATTATGATAGCTATCAAAAACAAAATTACGCCAGCTTTTATATTTAGCTGTCCATTCTTCCATCTTCTGAATAGGAATCATTATTAACTTTGTATCTAACTCAGTAATAGCACGTATTTCACTTTTAGCATTTCCTAAACAGCAAGATAAGGTCATTGCACAAGTATCTCCTTTTTCTAAAAAATATAATAATAACTCATCCCCGTTATTATCTTCTCGTAAGATTTTAATAGCGCCACTAATCAATAAAGGCATTGAGCGTATGTATTGCCCAATGTCCATTATTTTAATTCCTTCTTTGACTTCTTTAAGAGTTCCTACTTTGTTTATTTCGTGTAAGAGCTCATTCTCAAAGAGGTGCCCGTAATTTTCTTTTAGTTCTTGAAGCATACTATAAATTTACTCTTAAATTTTAAGACTTAATCAATTTTATTTTCAAATTAATGGGGTAGCCTATTCTTTAGTAAACCATAGAACCACGTACCTAACAATGCTCCAAGAATAACAATGATGATAGGAAAAAACCCAGCTCCTAAAAGTGTAAACATTGGACCAGGGCAAGCCCCAACTAATGCCCAACCTAAACCAAATATGATTCCGCCAAATAAGTAACGAAAAACGCTTTTGTTTTTATCTGTAAAATGTATTTGCTCTCCGTTAAAGGTTTTGATTTTATATCGCTTTATTAACTGAATAAAAATAATTCCTAGCACTAAAGCTGAACCGATAATACCGTACATATGAAATGATTTAAATTGAAACATTTCATAAATTCTAAACCAAGAAGCTGCTTCTGATTTTAGCATTACTATACCAAAGAAAATTCCGATTATTAGATATATTATACTTTTCATAACTTAAAAAATTAAAGGAAATATTAAATGAACCATTACTAAACCTCCGATAAAAAAACCAATTACAGCAATTAGTGATGGTAATTGTAAATTACTTAAGCCAGATATTGCGTGTCCCGAGGTACATCCTCCTGCGTATCTAGCTCCAAAACCAACTAAAACACCTCCAATTAATAAAATAAAAATACTCTTAACTGAACTAAAAATAGCTGTACCAAATAATTCTAAAGGCAAATAACTACTTCCTGCACTTTCAAACCCTAATGATTTTAAGTTATTTATGACCTCTGGATTAATTTCTGGAGCAATATCTCCAGATAAATAATTAACTGCAATAAAGCCACCAATAACAGCTCCAAGCATTACTAATAAATTCCATCGTTGTTCTTTCCAATCAAAGCAGAAAAAATCACAGGTTTTATCCGCCCCTAAAGCTGTACATATAGTCCTTAAATTAGAAGACATTCCAAAATTCTTTCCTACTAAAAGTAGTAGTAACATTGTTAGTGCTATTAACGGTCCTGCAACATACCATGGTAAAGGCTGATTTATTAAATCCATAATTAATTTTTATAAATACAAAGCTATGGCCTTTTGAAGTATTTATAAGTAACTTTTGATACACATTAGTATTATATATAATAAAGACGATACTGTTATAGCATCGTCTTTATATCTTGATTTATTATTTGTGGAGTAAAATTTCAAGTAATTAGATAATTTTCTAACGCATCACATATTTAGCTAACTTATTGAAAATCATATTTGTTTTTGAAATAGAATTTAACTCATTGATTTTAAGCAAGCCTACCAATAAAAAGAATGCCATAGCTATATACGTATTTAAAAATGCAGAGGATAAACCAATTGCATAAATAAACACAAAGGAAAAATCTAAAGCGGTTCTATCCAAATACATACCTATCTGAGATGTTTTACCATGAAGTTTAACAATAGAATTTCTTAAAAATAAAAATGACAGCTGACTCATAAGAAGTATAAAACCATACAAAATAACAGGAACAATATCAGTATGATGATTGCCATCCCCTATCCAGTTTGTGGTAAACGGGATTATAGACAACCAAAATAATAAGTTTAAATTTGTCCATAAAATTTGTCCGTTTATTTTTTTAGCTATTTTAAATAGCTGATGATGACTAACCCAATAGACACTCACATATAAAAAACTTACCATGTAACTAATAAACGTCGGTAAGATTTCAATAAGAGCTTCTATAGTATATTCTTTTGGTGCTTCTAATTCTAAAACCATAATGGTAATAATAATAGCAAGCACACCATCACTAAAAGCCTCTAACCTTTCAGATGTCATTTCCATTATTTAATTTTTTAAAACTTCTAAATTAGATTGCTTATAATAATTTCTATCATCAGGAGCCTCATTTAAAGTAAATGTATATTGATATTCTGGATCATATACGTTTAAAATAGTATAAGTTCCAGCCGTTTGCCATGATTCTCCATCCCAAGATCCATCTGTTCTTAAAGCTTTATAAATATGCTGAGACTGAATAAGAACACGTCCCCAAAAAAGCCATTTCCCATTTATATTATGCACAAAATAAACTCGTACAGGATCCATTTGAAAAATTCTTGCACTTGGTTTGTTTTTAAATTCAAAGACTTTTCCTTTAACATCCTCTAATGTAATTGGATGTTTTTTATGTTTTTCTAATTGAAAAATATCTGCAGGAAATCCCTGCTCAACGGTTAATTCTAAAGTATCATTAATTTCTACGAAGCTTCCCATATTTTTTAGTTTAATTGTTTATTAATTTCCCTCCAAACATTTTAATCAGGTTTTCAAAACCATTATGATAAAATTGCGTTAAACCATCTTCATAATAATAAAAGGATGAAGACCATTGTACACTGCATTGCTTATCTTTTATAGTTTCTATAATTTGGATTTGCGAATGGTATTTTTGTACCATCTCTCCCCATTCTCCTTTATGCCACTTATATTTATAGCGCATGTTTTCATTATCTAGAAAAACCAGCTGTTCCCAATTAAATGACTGTCCAGGAATTGTTAATTTCCGTACAATATCAGAGTCTTCAGACTGTTCATCCTGAACCTCAGATTTAGTTATATCCGGATGCCATTGATCCAAATTATAAAAACCTCCTACAAGCTCCCATGCTTTAGTTGCCGATGTGTTTAATTGACAAGCTGCAATTACTTTCCAATTCTCGTATTTTTCAGTAGCCATAATTTGAATATTTAACAATTAAAAAGATCGGACAGCTCTAACACGACAATCGTGATTCTTCAGATCGGTGAATATATTACCTTCTAAAAAGTATTGAGCCCAAGCGAAGTTAAGGTCTAACTCAGTAGAACTCCAATAGAAATCGCTAGCAAAATTACCAACATCTTTATTTGGAGCCTTTGCACCACGTCCAATATTTGTAAACATTAGGCTTAGTTCTTCTTTTGATGGCAAATACCAATCTGTAAAACCATTTAAACTTAAATCATAACAAAGTTTAGCGGCATATGGATCAACTCCTTGACTCACGAGGATCTTTGATGTATTGGTTTTTCCAGATCCTACAATGCTATCGAAAGATTTGGTATTCGTGAATGCTCCATGATGCCATTGACTACCTGTACTCTGATCTTCAGAAGCGCATACTAATCCATGCTTACCAGTTGAATCTAAATGGAATATTACTCCCCCTAATTCAGGAATATTTTGACCTATACTATACTTGGATGCATTCTTATTCTGAGCAAAGAAATTGAACGTTGCAAAAAGTAAAAAAGCGAATAAAATAGTTTGTTTTTTCTTCATTGTATTTTTTATTTATTGTTGGTATAATTGATCTTCTTTAAATAAGTCTAAAACTTGGCCCGTAATTTTCAGACTTCCCAGGAATTGGAATTTTCATTAATGGTAATGCGTATTGCTCTAACTTAAACATTACTTCAACAGCATTAACTAAGGCAGCTTGTCCCCTTCCCTCTATTGCCCAAGCATCTTCTAGAAATTTTACTAAATCGGTATACACTTCATCAAAACTATTTGTCAAATGCCAAACTTCCGGAGAAACATCGCCCTCTTTGTACCCCCCTTTTGGAATTCTTGCTATAGTATAGGTTTCTGGACGTGGGTTTACGCCTTTGAAATAATATTTATCATCTTCCTGAACAATTTTCTTTTGGTAAAAAACCTCCCAAAAACGATAGAAATGTGCCAAATTATCCATTCCTGTACTTGCTGGCGTTACATTTTCGGAGCCCTCGCCCTGTTCCTTTATCATATCGATGGCTTTAGAAACACTTTTTGCATCTGCCATTACCCACCAAGACAAAGGACCAGCTAACTGACGTTCAACATTCATTTTCGGTTGTAATTCTTGAAACAACTCATTAATTCTGTCGTATAATTCACCAATAGTTGCATTATGCGAATGGTCTTTATCGAACTTTCCTTTCGGTATAACACCATTTTGATCGCATATATTTCCTATATCTACAAGTTCTCCTGAATCGTAATCATAAATATCTGCAATTTCCTCTGGTAATTCTATTTCCATAAAATTACGAAGTGAGCTATCATTCAAGCCTTCTAAATACAAAAACAATTTAGGGTGTACACCTCCAGGAAGCCCTGAAGGGAAACTTAGCTTATTTTTAGTATTATAAATTTTTGGCTCACCACCAATCCCAGCAATCATATTACAAACCATTGCCATATGAAGCATTTCTTCTTGAAAGATATTACGAATAGACTTTGCTACTTCGCATTTATTATCTTTAATAGTCCACATTGCCTGTAAATAAATGGGAATAGTTGCAAACTCAAGAATTACAGCATTATTAAGCAATTCCTTTAAAACAAACATTTTATCTTCTTGCTCATCTGTATCTACATTCTTAGAATGTGCGATAAGTTCTTGTACATTATCAATTTTAGAAGCTTGTTCTTGAAATTTATTTTTAAAATTTATAGTTGATATTTCCATTCGATCTTTTTAGAGGTTTCTGTTGTTTTTTCTGAATTAGTAAGGTGTTCGACCAATCTAAATGCTAAAGCTGTAAGTGTCAATGTTGGATTTACGGCACTTCCTGTTGGAAAAGCAGCATTTGAACATACATATAAGTTATCAGTATCGTGTACACGCATAAACTTGTCGGTAACACTGTTTTCTGGTGCAGTACCCATTCTTGCAGTTCCAGTAGTGTGATGACCTCCTGGTTTATCTACTCTAGAAGAGGTGATTTCTAAGCCCATTTTTTCAATGATTTGCTCCAATAATTTTAAGCGATCATTAGCATTTTTCATTTCTTCTTCTGTACGGCTAAAATGTACCGTTGTTTGTGGCAAACCAAAACGATCCACTCCAGTCCTTGCTTCTAAACGGTTGCTAAACTTCCCTTTTTCTTCAAGAAAAGCTTGAATATTAACTTCCATTTCACCGTAAACAATAGCGTCAATCTCTTCACGAGTTTTTCCGTCTATCATAAGTTGGGCAATATCTGTATTGGGAGTAGCTCGATTTTTGAATATAAAAATCTTACCTTTCTTCTGATGCTCTTTAGTATTATAACTATGCGACATTAATGTAGGGAAATCATATTCTTGAAACCATCCATTAGGATTTTCTTTTGCCTTTCCGACAACATTTAACATAGAGTGTGATACTACAAAACGTCCAACAAGATCGTGATCGTTACCAATACCATCTGTCCAAAATTCATTTTTAGACGCTCTTAGTAATTTAGGAACATTATAGGCTCCCGAAGCTAATATTATAGTTTTTCCGGCTACGAAATGCTCCTTACCATTAAGGTTGTCCGTAAATGTTACCGACTCTATCTTAGATTTTGAACTAACATTAACATGATGTACTGGTGAATTAATTCGCACTTCAAAATTTATAAATCTAGAATCATTTTTTAAATCATCCAAAACATATTGCGCATTAAATCTACCTCCAATTGGGCAATACTTACACGTACCAGTAGTCATACACTTTCGATAACGTGCCACCGGCATTTTTCCAGATTTTATTTTACTGCCTTTACCAGGGTTTATATCACCATCTTGATATACAACATCTAGTTGCTCCCAAGCTTTAATCATTTCACCATCTGCGGCAGTCCACTGAAATGGCGGTACAGGATAAGGTTTAGATCTTGGCACCCAATTCTCACTCTCATCACCACAAACCGATAAGAAAGATTCGGCATCGTTGTAATAAGATTCTAAATCTTCGTAATTCAAAGGCCAATCAGCTCCTAGACCTGTATTAGTCTGTAAATTAAAATCTTCGGGTTTAAAACGCAAACTCCAAGCTCCCCAATGCATTGTGGAACCCCCGTAAGCTTTTACACGAACACCATCTGTTTGATATTCTATATTCCCTGTAGAATCTGCTTCAAATTTTTGGTCGTAGGTAAATGTATAAGGTCGCTCGTTACGTGTGATATAATCCCACCAAAATCGGCGATCTTTAGCTTTAATTTCAGGACCTGCCTCTAAAATTAAAATAGATGTATCGTGTTTATGCAATAATAATCCCCTTGCCACTGTAGCTGCGGCTACACCAGCACCTACAATAATGTAATCATATTTCTTTTTCATACATTCTCTTTTTTTGAATGAACAGGATCATCGTCAAAAGCACGAACTCTTGGCGTGCGGTTATAACGTGTTCCCGCTAAAAAACCATGGTAATTTTTGGCTTGCTCACCTCCATTTGCATCTCCCCAACTTTTAAAGCCTCCAGCAGTAATTTGCATTCGAATAAACTCGTTGACAACAAACACTTTACAATGGGATAAACGAGTTGTAGGTGCAGCATCATTATCTACACCACTTTCAAAAAACAGCTTTTTAAAAGCATCTTTTTTTCCATATTCAGCATATAATTCGTTTAACACATATATGGCATTTACATATTCTCCAGTATAATTTGGAGCATTCTCAGTTTTAGCTTTTAGCATTTCAAACCAAGAACTTCTTTGATTATTTGAATTGTAAATTGTGTTTTGCCAAGTCTCGCCAATGGCTTCAAAAATCTCCCATAAAGCCTCCTTATTCTCATAAGTAAGCTCCTGTCCTTCGGCAAATATTAAGCTTGCAGAAATTTGTTCATTACATACTGAACCTCCTATCATAATTTCTGTTGTTTTGATGTTTACTATTTGTATAATTCGCGTTCCATATAATGTTGCGTACCTTCTTTAAAGTGAATATCTGTCCAAGAGTCATCTACTGACAAATAATCACTAAAATAAACTTCATCTAGACCGTGGTTTGCCATTTGATTTCGGAATTCATAATGATTAAATAAACGATTGAACTCTGTAAGGTAAATATCCACAACTTCAGTATTACCTCGAATAATAATCATATTTTCATCATTATTTTTTGTTGAGGCTTCAGAGAAATTTGCGGACCCAGTAATAAGTGTAGGATCATCAGTTAAAGGATCAATAAAAAGGTATTTAGTATGCAAGTATTTTACATGTACATTTAAATTTGTTAAATGCTCTTCTTCCCAACCTTTCAAGCTTTCCTCTTCTATTTCATGTTCATTTAAAATGGCTCCTAAAGCAATTCTATTGTTTTTTACATCTTTAAAAGTATCGAATGTTTTCCCTTCATGTTCTAGTAGAATGTATCGTAACGATTTATCTTCTTTACTCATTACATCTGCAAAATCCTGGTTCACACCAAAGGCAGCTGTAAATCCAATAGATTTAGTTGCCTCTTTGATTTGCCTACTATACCACTCCAATACACTTAAATCCTCTCTTGGGCTAAAAATTGGTGTGATTCCTTTGTTTGCTTTACCAGTAGGAGTTGGTGTATGTTTATCATTTTCTGGACGAATTTCTTTCATTTCTGGATTTTCAGAAAGTCGCGTCCAATACTTAAAATAATCAGCAGCTACTTTAGGATCTCTAACGATATGACCAACATTAGATTGTCCGAAAATCCCTCCTTTGGTGAAATTGGTAGAACCCATCCAAACTTCTTTTGGCTCGCCTTTGTATAAAAGAACAATATACTTGTTATGCTTTATAGAAGAATTTGCTGACCTCGGAATCATTAATTTTTCAATTCCTGGAACTTTAGCCGTAGCATTGTCAGTACTTTCCCATGGTCCCCTTTTTGAACGATCATATACAATTTTCACATCGGCTCCAGTCTGTGATGCATTATACAATGCTTGAATAACAGGAACATGATCAAACTCATAAGCAGCTACCCTTAAAGAATAATCTTCCCCTTTTGCTTCACCAATAAATGCTATAAGAGCTTCCTCTAAGCCTCGAGATAACCATTTGTAAGCTTCATTATTTGGAATTTTATCAGGACTTTTATTATCAAACTTTTTTGCATAGACTTGTCCTACTGTGCCTCTATTAAAAAAGACCCCATGTGTTCCAGAATTTGGATCTTCCGTTTTGATTTTTATTGTAATTGCATCTCCGTTTTTCATGTTTTTTGGTGTACCATAAACAGGAGTTGCAGAATATTCATAATTTGTATTTGGATTTGCTGTATAATCTCCCCAAAGAAATGCTTGAATTATATTTACATCATCTTTTTTTCCTTCCTTTTCAAACTCTTTAAATCCTTTTAGGATGATCTCTTTCCCTGAAGAAACATCTTTACGTCTTAGCGTAAAACCTAATAACTCTTTTCTAGCGGTAACATCCACATCTAAGCAAAGTAGTACAACATGGGTTCCTGCAATTACATGTAGTGAAACTCCATTAGTATTATTTCTTAATCTCATAAGTTTCTTTTTTAATGGGTTAAATATTGTTTTTGTAAACCTATGGAATAGGTAATGGAAATGAAATAGGTATAAATACCTGTTTTTAATTTCAAAAACAGGTATTTTGGATATTTTAAGTTTTAAGAACTTCTCTATTTCATTAATATGATTGACATTCAATCCAAACTAGTTGAAGAATTGAATATTTAAAATTGGCTTTATTATTAATTATTAAAGTTTTATATAATCAAATTGTAATTTTATTTTATTTCCAGAAACTATAGCATAAAGTCTGTCTCCATATTTCCAATATTTTATTTTATTAGGAGAATCGAGCTTTTTGTTCGGAAAATTAAGTGCTTTGTTTTCGCAAATAAACTCTTGGTTGTTAAAACTTGTCATTTTAAATGAGGATGGGATAACTTCACCTTGTAATTGAATTTTAAAACTCCAATTATTGTTTGATTTTACAAGTCTAAATTTTTCTTGATATATTGTATCCCCTTTTTGCATTGTAAAACTTGATCCAACATATTCAGTTTCACTAATTTTATCCCAATTTTCAAATGTTTCTTTACCAACTTCCTCATTACTTCTTTTCCATTCACCCAATAACCAATCAAAATTATCTGTTACTTCAACTACTTTAATAGCCTCCACAATTGTCTTTGACTTTTCATTTTTAATCTGATTACATGACATAAATAAAATTCCAAAAAGTAAAATAAATGCATTTTTCATAATTTTTTGTTTTGCTTGTGACTAATATTGGTTGTTACTGCTCTTCTTTCCGTAAGATTTTTTAATCAATTTAAAAGTCTCATCTTGATAAGATTTGAAAATTTTAAAGTTCTACGATTAAAAAATGGACAACATAACAAATGTTAATTTGTTCAAATGTAAAATTTATACCAAAACAGGACAATTAGCGAGAAGGAAACTTATACATAAAAATTAGTGGTAAGTTTATTAAAAACACGGGTAACATTTTTAAGTCTCTTTTAATCAATACATTATAAATCTGAAATCTCCTTATAAAAATATTCCGGAGCTTTTAAACCTTATTTTTTTATGATTTGCTTAAAAAAATGCCAATTCATTAGATATTTTTTTCATCGGAAACTAGGCAATAATTTCACAAGTATAATAAGCTCTTTAAAGGTTTTTTTTTGTCTTGAAGCATGGCATAAAACGTAACTTATAGATGGTAGTATTCTTGGCTTTCTAGTAATGGCTGAATAATTTAATCCAAATGATAACATCGATGGTTTACCAAATGTCCCTCCTCTAAAATTAAGATCATCTGTACTTATTGAAGTAGTTAAATTAGAAGACAATGATGTGCTCATTTGTCCCGATAAAGCCAAATTGTTTCCTAAAAGATGTATGTATCTAATATTATAAATATTTTCTAAATCATTCGTTATTATGCCAAAACTATTATCATAGCTTAACTTATAATAATCAACTCCAAAAGAATTAACTAGTTTTCTTTTTTAAATTTTACAGGAGTTAAGAATTTTATTGAAGTTTTAGAGGAATAAATACCATCATCTGATAAAGGTCCTTGCGTATAATCAAGTGATATTCCTGCTTCATTACGCTGTGCGAAAATTTGAATACTTATACTAAAAAAAATAATTACTATTACTCTATGATACATCTTGCTTCATTTTTATAAAACAAAAGTATTTTCAATAGCCCTTTTTTTAAAATTAGATATATGAACTAACAAAATGACTCTACCAATATTGATTTGTGTTAGATAGATTAAGTTTCTTATTCCAAGTTTTGTAATTGAGAATTAAAATGAAGTTATTATGACTGGGGTAACAACGATGGAGATATAGACAGAGTACAGCACTTTGGAATTGAGTTATTCATGTTTTATTTTTATAAAATCATCAAATCCCTGAATAAAAACCAAGTAAAAACCCCTGATTATAGGTCTAATTATTCAAAAACAAGCTGAAATAAAATGCGCTTAGGTAATTAATTTTTACATTGAAAATTCAATCATAAATTAATAAAATATACTAAGACATGGCTTTTCCAACTTCAGTAAATGACCAAATAACTGATTCAGTAACACAATCAAGTATCGCTGTAATATCAAACGCTGGTCCCCTAGCATTAAGTAGCTTATACCAAGTACTTTCAAGTTCTTTATCCTTAGCTATACAAAATGCTGTAACCAACCAACAACAATTAAACACTATTGGTAATGCAGCTACAGTAAGTTGTGTAGATTATTTATTAAATACTACGAACAACATTAAAAAATAACCTTTATATAACATCAAATATGGCATTTCCAACAGCAGTAAACAGTCAAATTACAGATTCAGTAACACAAACAAATGTAAAAGTTTTAGCAAACGCACCAGCATTAGCACTTTCTAATTTATATCAATCGGTAGCAAGTTCAATCGGTGTAGCATCTCAAAATGCGGTTACTAACCAACAAAATGCTAATACATTAACACAAGCAGTAACTACTAAATGTGTTGAAAAATTATTAGCTAAATAAACTTATGAATATAGCAGAGGAAACTAAACAAACCAAATCAGCTATAAACGATCAAATAGCTGATTCTATTACTACCATTCAAGAGCTCTTTAAAAAGCATAGTGGTGGCGACCTTAGTATTATGGCACACCAAGTGATGACACAAGCTACAGGTATGGCTATGCTAAATTTGGTAAACCAACAACAACAGTTATATACTTTACAAAATACTGTAACTACGGTTGCTGTAAAGGCAATGTTAGCCTCTAATCCAGAAGATGCTGTGAAGTTAATGAACGAAACAGTTAAGAATAATAACTTTGCTGAAAACTATAAAGAAATTAAAATCTTAATGGACGAACTTAGTAAATCATATAGTGAGATTAGGGAAAATGAATTAAAAAATGATATCAAATAATATCAAAAGCTTGATAGCATAGTAATACCTTATAAGCAAATGGTTAAAACAACAAAAAACGACTCATCAAAAAAAGCATCGGTGACTAAAAACACCAATAGCAAACAAGATAGTATTCAAAAAAAAACTACAAAAAAAGAAGAATTTCAATATTCAAATGAAGAAGTGATAAAAGCTCAAGAAGCTGCAGAAATTGCTGTAATAAAGGCAATTCAAGACATGGCTTAGTTTTATAAAATGTAAAATAAGAAGGTATTACCTATACTGTTATTTTACGAATTGAGGTAATTGATATTTAGCTACATTATTTTCAAATTCAAACTATTTTTAATAATCCATCACATAGGAATATCGTTAAAGAGAAACTAAGAAGTTTTAATTGGTTAAGAGCGCTTTAAGCTATCCAAAAAAGAAACAACCTTATCCTTGTAACTAGCTCCAATTGGTATTTCAGTTGAAGAAACTTCTATGTCATTAAGGGTGAAAGCATTGATTTTGTTTATATTAATAACATAAGAGCGGTGAACACGTAGAAAATGACTTTCCTTTAACTCTTGTTCTATATCACCAATTTTATATTTGGATACAATATGCTTATCATCTATAGTATGAATTTTTATATAATCCTTTAAACTTTCAATATATAAAATGTCACCCATAACAATTTTATGGTGCTTGTTCCCTGATTTAACAATAATATAGTCATTTTGAGTAGTTTCTTTTTTTGTGCTTTCTACGATTTTGTTCTCTCTAAGTAATCTATCTATAGCCTTAAAAAAGCGTTCAAATGTTATGGGTTTCAACAAATAATCTACTGCTTCCAAATCATAGCTTTCTATGGCGTAATCTCTGTAAGCAGTTGTAAAAATAGTTTTTGGAGGGTTTTTTAGAGTTTTCAAGAAATCTATACCTGTTAAATTTGGTATTTTGATATCCAAAAACATTAAGTCAATCTCCTGTGTACTCAAAATCTCGAAGGCTTTTAATGCATTGTTACATTTGGCAACAACTTCTAATACATCAATTTTTGAAATATGACTTTCAATCAATTTAATAGCCAAGGGCTCATCATCTACTAATAAACATTTTATTTTCATCTAAATAGAGCTTTGATTGATTTGTAAAGTTACCGTAAATATATTCTTGTTTCTATCAATATTTAGACTGTATAGGTCTTGATAAATCAGATCCAATTGTTTTTTTATGTTTGCAAGTCCTATAGCTTCCTTATTGCTTCCCTCATAATGATTGGAAATGGTATTTCAAATTTCGAATGTAAACAAAGAATTTTTATTTGTAATTGAAATTTCTATTTTAGGAGAGCCACTATCCTCCCCTGCACCATGTTTAAAGGAATTCTCTACTAATGACAGTAAAATTAAAGGAGGTATTTCAGCATCAGTCTCAATGTTGGTTTTAAAGGATACCTGAAGTCTTTCATCGTATCTCAATTTTTCTAAATCTATATAATCTTCAAGTAACTTTATTTCGCTTGATAGCAACACAAACTTACTATTGCATTTATATAATATATGGTCCAGAATTTCAGATAGCTTCCCTATAGATTCTGGTGCTTTAGGAGAATTCACTAAAGAAAGTGTGTAAATATTATTCAATGTATTGAATAAAAAGTGAGGGTTCAATTGAGCTTTTAAGGTCTTCAACTCTCCTTCTGCTTTTTCTTTATCCAATGTTAAATCCTTTTCCCTTATTCTATTATACTCTACAAAGTATTTTATAAACAAGAAAATTAAAGACACAGAATAAATGGCTGGAATGTAATGAAGGAGCAATTTCTTCCAATCCATAAAGATTTCAAGTATCGGTTCTTGTATAAAAGGAGGAACTCTTACTAATGTTTCTCCAATATGCACTATCAAAATTCTAGCTAAAACCCCCATTACATATGTGCCTAAGAGAAATAGTAATATAGAACCGTATAATTTTTTTTTAAGGAAAAACTTAGGTATTACAAAATAGGCCAAATAATACGCCATTAGCACTTGTGGAGCCAACATGCACAAATCATAAACAAATGTCTTCATGAGCGAATGGTTCTCTTTCATTAAGGCACGGGAGAGTCCCAAAACAAATAATGTACCCCAAAAGGCTATATGCATCAGAGCTCAATTTTTCTTAAAATAATGATAAATACTGTTCGAATAATTCATAGGGATAAATATAGAAATAAGGATTAATTTCTTTCATTCTATCGACAGAAAGTATGGAAACACTCCTAAACACACTCATTATGTAGACAAATAGTTTTAAGCATTGAAAACCTATTAAACGACGTCTATTACCCCCTATTTGTCTACCGGATAGGTGACGTACTCTATTATTTTACATTTTTGAAATATCAATCAAAAAACAATTAACAAACATGAAAAAATCAATCTTACTAATTATTTTATTTATTTGCATTGGCATGTCTGCTCAAATGTCTAAAAATGTAACTATTTCAGGGAAAGTCCTAGACAAAATAACTCAAGAGCCCTTAGAATATGCTACGGCAATTTTATTAAACACAAACAATAATGAAATAATAACTGGAAGCACAACAAACGAAAAGGGTGAGTTTAGTTTTGAAACCCTTTCAGGTACTTATACTGTAAAGGTTAAATTTATGGGGTTTAAAAATTATCTTATTGAAAAGATATTACTCAATAAAAATCTAAAATTACCAAATATATTCCTTGAAGAATCGTCTGAACAATTGGATGCCATTAAAATAACAGCTGAAAAATCAACTATTGAATACAAACTAGATAAACGTGTATTTAATGTAGGTAAGGATTTGATTTCCAAGGGTGGCTCTGCTACTGATATTCTAGGAAATGTCCCATCAGTAAACGTAGATGCAGCAGGTGCGGTAAGCTTAAGAGGAAATACTAATGTTCGCATTTTAATTAATGGCAAGCCATCAGTATTAACAACTAACAATGGTTTGGAACAAATACCAGCGGAAAACATTGAAAAAGTTGAAGTAGTGACAAATCCATCTGCCAAATATGATGCTGAGGGTACAGCGGGAATTATTAACATAATTTTAAAGAAAAACAAACGAAGTGGTTTTGGTAGTTCATTTCAATTAACAACGGGAGCCCCTGCAAACCATGGTCTTAATTATAATGTAAATTATAAAACAGAAAAAATAAACTTGTTTTCTAACTTGGGATATAGATACTTGGATTTTGAAGGTGAAGGGTCATATTACAGAACTAATTTTGAAAACAAGTTTATTTCATCAATTTTAGATGAAACTATTGAAATGAAACGTAATAGAAGACGATTCAACCTATACTTTGGTGGGGATTATTATATAAACGATAAAAACACATTGACTTTAAGTTATTACCACAGATACAATGTGAGCAAGAATGAAGTGAATTATGACTTTAATTTCTTAGATGCCAATCAAAATTTAGAAAGCGTTTTAAATTCAACAGAAAATTATAAAGAGCCACAAAAGGCAAATCAAATTGAGTTAAATTATGAAAAAGGCTTTGATAAAAAAGGAAAGAAATTTACAATAAATTTGCAGTATGATTTTTGGAATGATGATGAAAATGAGTCCATTGTGCAACAGGAATTATTTCCAAACATCACAACATTAACTACACTTAAGAGCCGTGATATAGAAAGCAGCAAAGATTTCCTTTTTCAATCTGATTATAAAATACCTATTTCAGATAAAGCCCATTTGGAAATGGGAATTAAGGGAGAAGTAAGAAGAATAAACAGTGATTACAAAGTTTGGGACAATGAAGTTATAGTTGATAGTTTAGATAACTTATTGCATTATGATGAGGGCATATATGGTGCTTATCTTCAATATGGAAATAGAAAAAGAAAATTTCAATATTTATTAGGTTTAAGAGCTGAGTATTCTAATACGAAAAGTACAGACCGAAAAAATCAATATAACACCAATAAAAACTACACAAAATTATTCCCAACAGTTCATTTAACATATTCTATTAATGATGCTACAAACCTACAACTAAGCTATAGCAAACGAATTAGACGACCAAGCTTTTGGCATCTTAATCCGTTTGGTGGTATTTCAGATCAACAAAACATTAGAATTGGAAATCCTGATTTAAACCCAATGTATACAAATTCTTTTGAATTTGGAACTCTAAAACGATGGAGCAAGTTTACTTTAAACCCTTATATATACTAACAACGTACCACCAATTTATTTGAAACCTTAATTAAAACAAATGACGATAACGTCCTTATTTCTCAAACTGTAAATTCAGGAGAAGAGGATCGAATTGGAGCTGAATTAGTATCCACTTATTCTCCTTATAAATGGTGGAGATTATCTGGCGAGATCAATTACTATTCATTTAAACAAAGAGGTCTTTATAATATTGACGACAATACTTGGTTTACTCGCCTGAATTCGAGGTTTAAGTTTTCAAAACTGAGTTTTCAAACGAGTTTTAATTACCGAGCAGCCAATCAAAGTGGGCAGACCTATTCAGAATCTCAATATTGGGCAAATCTAGGAATGAGTCATGATTTTTTGGGTGACAGCGCTACACTTACTATGAATGTCAATAATGTATTTAATTCTAGAGATAACAAACGATTTATACAAGGAGAAAATTATACTGTAAATCAATCAACCATTTGGTCTGGGAGAAGAGTTAGTGCTACACTCACCTATCGTTTTAACAGAAAGAAAAGTGATAGAGATCGTATGCCTGACTAGATAAAATATCTTTATCCACTGGTTTTTTAAGTTTAATTGTATAGGACCCTAATGCAACATTAAGGTCCTATACAATTAAAAAAATAAATTATTTATTAAATAATAATCTGATTATTAAATTAACTTACAAATAGAGGTAATTGATATTTAGGCTGATTATTTTCAAATTCAAATAATTTTGAATAATCCATTACATTAGGAATATTGTCAAGCTTGCAAAGAAATTCTATAGTGGCATTAAGTCCGTGGAATAAAAGATCTTTATCAGTAGGGTTTTCTGGCCTTTTTGAATGGAGTGTTAAGGGTACACTAAATCCACATCCTTTTAAAAATACAATTTCTATACGAAGTAATTCTTTAGGAGAATACCCATAAACTCTTCGACCAAAACTTTCATTCAGTTTTCCTATATAACTTAACTCTAATGAACCGTGAGATTCTGTTAAGTAATTCCAATAATCTGTATTATCACATATATTACCTACAGCACAACTTTTACAACATTCTGGATTTAATGTCCCATTATGAAAAGCTACATATAGTTTTGTTATTGCTTGCTCTAATCTTACTGGTGTTTTCATGACTATATTAGTATAGACTATAAGTTAATACTAATCTTTCATAATTCAAAATAAAACACATAACTGATTATATAACAGTTCTATAAAATAATTTATCTGAAGTTGATGGTTATACTTTATTCTAGGCTCTTAAAGCAAAATAATATTAAATAATGTGCATGAATTTGTTGAACTCAGTCAGTTCAGGAAAGTAGTATTGGCTAAATAAGTAGTACTGTTTATCTTTTTAATTCAATTATGATTATAAGATGCTATTGGGTAACTAGTTTTATAATATTAATATACAAAAAAGCACAAACATTTACAGTTTGTGCTTTTCCTCTTTAAACGTATGTTTAGTTCCTTATAAGTTAAAAAATAGTATTCAACGCTTTATCATTTTCTTTAAATAATCAATTGATAATAAATTAACTAGAATCTATGTCACAATGCATTTTATGCTAATTATTTAGTCAATAAAACTACTCATATTTCAATGCATCAACAGGATCTGAAACCGCTGCTTGGTATGCTTGGAAACTAACCGTTATTAAGGCTATTAGCATGGCTAATAATGTTGCCAAAATGTAGGGAAATATTGGCATTTCAATTTGATATGAAAAGTTTGATAGCCAGTCTTTAGCAAATATATATGTAATTGGCCATGCAAAAACATTCGCTAATAACACTAATTTTATAAATTCCATAGTTAACATTTTCATTATTTGAGGAACAGAAGCTCCTAAAACTTTACGAACTCCAATTTCTTTGGTTCTTTGTTGAGCTGTATAAGAGGCTAAACCGAATAAGCCCATAGATGAAATAATAATTGCAAGAATTGTTAAAACCAAAAACATGTTACCAAAATTTTCCTGTTGACGTAACAATTTTCCAAATTTTTGATCTAAAAAAGTATATCTAAAAGGATGTGATGGCTCTAACTTCGCCCACTCTTTTTCTATAAAGTCAATCGTTGAAGTCATGTCTATATTTGCTATTTTAAAGGAAGCAAACCAAAGCTCATTACTAATCGTTAATACCATTGGTCTAATTTCGGAATTAAACCCTTCAACATGAAAATCTTTTACAACTCCAATAATATTTCCGTAATTAACATTATCACTAGAGCCTTGACTTATTGACAATTTACGACCAATAGCATTTTGTATGTTCAAATTTTTAACAGCTGTTTCATTAAGTATAAAATAAGGTATAGAATCAGATTCTTTTTCCCTATCAAATTTTATACCGTCCAACATTTTTATATCTAATGTATTGAAAAAATCATAATCAACATCCATATTCCATAACGGTAATAGGTCCTTACTTCCTTCCAATATATACATATCTTGATTAGGAGTATCCCCTGGATAAAAGGAAGCTCTAGTGGTGTTTAAAACATTACTGTTTTTTAGGAATATACTTTTATAATTTCTAAAATTCTCTGCCATTAGATCTGTTTGAATGGGAACTACAATTACTTGGCCTCCTTTAAACCCGATATCCTTATTGTGCAAGAATGAAATTTGTTGAAAAATAATAATCATTCCTATTATTAAAATTGTAGAAGCTGTAAACTGAGTAATGACTAAAATTTTTCTTAATAAAGCACCTCCATTAGTTTTTGTAAAGTCTCCTTTCAAAACAGCTATTGGTTGAAATGATGATAAAAAGAATGCAGGGTAACTACCCGCAAACAAGCCGTAAAAAAGGGTTATTATTAAAGAGAATACCAGTGTTTCACCTATATGCGAATTGAATAAATACAATTCTGTTTCTAGAATATTATTAAAACCTGGTAAAAACAATTCAACTAAAATAAATGCCAAGAAAAGTGCTATAAAACTTTGAATAACAGATTCTGTTAAAAACTGAGTAACCAACATTTTCTTTGAAGCACCACTTACTTTACGTACTCCTACTTCTTTAGCCCTTTTACCTGCTCTAGCTGTAGATAAATTCATAAAATTAATACCAGCAATTATAATTACTAATAATGCAATTCCTATAAATACATAAATATACATAATGTTTCCATTTTGTTGAATTTCCATTTCTCTATTAGAGTGCAGATGTATATCTTTTAAAGGCATTATTTGATACTCATAATAGCTCTCTCCTTTAAATAATTCGGCTACCGTAGACCCCAAAATCCGCTCCACATCTGGTTCAATTTTCTTTATAAAATTGCGACGCATTTTTTTAAAAAAAACATTGCAATCTACACCCTCTTTCAATTTCACATAGGTATAATAATTATTCATCAACCATACATTTCGAATGCCATTTTGTGACATAAACATATCGAACTGAAAATGAGAATGGCCTTTTGGTTCTTTAACAATTCCTTTTACGATATAATCACTCCTATTATCATATTTTACAACTTTTCCAATCGGGTTTACATCACCAAATATTTTTCTAGCAGATTCCTCTGTTAGAACTAGCGAGTTCTCTCCTATTAAAGCTGTTTTTGGATCTCCTTGAACAAACTCGTAATTAAAAACTTTAAAAAAAGTACTATCTGCCTGTACAGCCTTTTGTATATATACTTTTGTTTCCTCATACCTAACCATAATTTCCTGATTAACAGTATGAATTCTAGTTGCAGTTTCTACATCTGTAAATTTTGTTCTAAATGTATGTGCCATTGGACTTGGAGAAACAGGAGCATCCATGGCTTGCCCCATTACACTAGCCTTTATACCTGTTCTATACACTCGTTCATAGCCATCCCAATGCTTCTCATAACTAGTTTCGTCTTTAATAAACATAAAAACCATTATAGTTACTGCTAATCCTAATGCTAATCCTAAAATATTGATGATAGCGTAGGTCTTATTTTTATTTAAGCTTCTAAAAGCTACTTTTATATAATTCTTAAACATAGTTTTTTTTTAAAAAAATTATATAGCTGCTTTTACTAATTTATTTTTCTTTTCAGATACAATTTGACCATCTAATAAATTGATGATTCTATCGGAATAACTTGCATCATGTGAGGAATGTGTTACCATTACTATGGTAGTTCCTGCTTCGTGTAAATCACATATTAATTCCATTACTTCATTTCCATGTGAACTGTCCAGGTTACCAGTTGGTTCATCAGCTAAAATTAATGGTGGCTTTGTGATTAATGCTCTGGCAACTGCTACACGCTGTTGTTGCCCACCGGATAATTGTTGTGGAAAATGAGAAGCTCTATGAGCAATTCCTATTTTTTCTAGAAGCTCATTTACTCGTTGTTTTCTTTCAGAAGCAGGTACTTTATTATAAAGCAAAGGAAGCTCAATATTTTCAAATACGGTAAGTTCATCTATAAGATTAAAATTTTGAAATATAAATCCTATATTTTTTTTACGTACTTCTGAACGTCCCTTTTCTTTTAAATGTGCTACTTCATTCCCAAGAAATTTATAACTACCTGATTCAGGTTTATCTAACATTCCTAAAATATTTAGTAATGTAGATTTACCACAACCTGAAGGTCCCATTATGGAAACAAATTCTCCTTTCTTAATTTCAAAAGAAACAGCATTTAACGCTGTTGATTCAATTTCGTCTGTTCTGTATACTTTTGTTAATTCGTTTAATTTGATCATGATTTGATTGATTTAATTATTTAATTTGATTGATTCATAATTTTTAAACTCATCATACGATGAGGTAATAATAGTTTCTCCTGCCTCTAAGCCTTCTAGCACTTGATAATAAGTCGGATTTTGACTTCCGAGTTTTATATAACGCTTATAAGCTTCACCTTTATTATTTAAGACATATACAAATTGCCCCCCTGAAGATTGAAAATAACTTCCTCGGGGTATTAGTAATGATTTTTGTGCTTTTGAAAGCTCTAAACGTACTTGTAGTGATTGACCGTTTGTGATAGATTTTGGTGGATCATTTACAAATACTAATTCTATTTCAAAACGTCTGTTTACTACTTCAGATAGTACTTTTTTTACTTTCAAGTCAATTTGTTTACCATCAAAAGAAAAACGCGCTAATTGTCCTGTTTTAACCATACTTAAATAATATTCGTCTACTTGCCCTTTAATTTTAAAACCAGATTGCACATCTATCTTAGCCACAGTTTGATTATTAATGTAAGATTCTCCAATAACAGGATCAAAAGATGATAGCATACCAGTAACAGGAGCACGAACTAACATTTTATCGATACTTTCATGGATAAACTCTAAGTTACGGTGCATTAAAGAGATTGAGATATTAATTTGTTGCAATTGAGTTTGATTATTCTGTTTACTTTTGCTCACATTCTTATCCATAAAATCGCGTTTTTTTTGCAGATATTTATAGGACTCCTTTGTATTTGTATAATTATTTCTTGCGATAATGTCTTTTGCATATAGTACTGAATCTATTTTATAAGCTCGTTCAATATCTGCTAAACTATTCTCACTATCAATTAAAGATTCGGAAAGGTCTCTTTGATCTTTCTCTAATGATAATTTAAAGCTTCTTAAATTATTTATTTGCTCAATAATAGCAGTTTCTTGATTCATATAATTTAATGTAGCCGCTGGATTATTTAATTTTACAAGAGCTGTACCCTGTTCTATCAAAACACCATCTTCAACGAATATTTCTGCTACAGTACCACCTTCAGTAGTATTTACTAATACTAAATTTATAGGGAGTACATCTCCATCAATTAATATTACATCTTGAAAATCTCCTTCTGTAACTTTCTTAACAGATATCCTAGAAGGATCTACTTTATAAATCTTTTTATTGATAGCTCCTATTCCAAAAGCTGAAAGCACTAAAAAAGCTAATATACCAACCACATATAGTGTCTTGGTCGTACTCCATTTTTTTTTCTCAATCCGTTTATCCATTCCTATCTGTTTCATTTGAAATTTATTTTTTCAATTATACCCATATTTTAAAACAAGAAACATATTATTGTATCAACTATAAAACTTACTGTTTTTATTAATATTAAATCATGGTTTTAGGCTTTAAATGTTATTGAGTTTTCTGAAAATTCTGATATCTTAATTTTTTTACTACTGGTAAAAAGCATTAATTTGTGATGCTTAATTCCCATTACTGTTTGATTGATTGTTATTGTTTTCATACTGTTCGTTTTAATTGATTTTGATGATGCTATTTTTATTCCATAACCTAAAAGCAATGCATGTGCCAAAAAACAGACATGTCGTAAAACACTACAAACAAAGGGAATAGTAGTTTTACAAAAATTAAACAGTGTTCATTTTCGAACATATTATTGTTCGTTATTGAACATTTTGTATCTTGTTAAAAATTAAAACAACCTATATAAAATGGTAAAAACTAATGCTACAATTTTAATTATTGATGATGATGATGATATTTTATTATCGGCAAAGTTGGTGTTAAAAAAACATTACAATACTATTATTACTAGGAACAACCCTAAAGAAATAAACCAAATAATATCTAAAGAACAAATAGATGTTATCGTATTAGATATGAATTATCGTATTGGTTTTAATGATGGTAAGGAAGGCCTATATTGGTTAAAACATATTTTGAGCATAAATACTAAAATGGTTGTGATTTTGATGACAGCCTATGGAGAGGTTGAGTTAGCAGTTAATGCCATAAAATTAGGCGCTTTTGATTTTATTTTAAAACCTTGGACCAACGAGAAATTACTGGCTACTATTCATGCTGGATTAACATTAAGCAGGTCAAATCATAAAATTTCTATTTTAAAGCATACAAATGATATCTTACTAAAAAGTAATGAACAAAAATTTGGTCCTATTATAGGGGAATCTAAAAAAATGCAAGCTGTTATGAATACCATTAAAAAGGTAAGTACTACAGATGCAAATGTTATTATTTTAGGTGAAAATGGTACAGGAAAACAGCATTTGGCTAGAGAAATTCATAAAAATTCATTACAAAAAGAAGGTCCGTTTATCCATGTCGATTTAGGTTCTTTATCTGAAAGCCTCTTTGAAAGTGAACTATTCGGTCATAAGAAAGGTGCATTTACAGATGCGCATGAAGATAAACCTGGACGATTTGAAATGGCCCAGGATGGAACACTTTTTTTAGATGAAATAGGCAACCTACCCGTAAACTTACAATCAAAATTATTAACGGTACTTCAAGATAGAAAAGTATCTCGTTTAGGTGAAGGAATTGAAAGAACATTTAATGCGAGACTATTGTTCGCTACTAATGCTCCTATTCACCAATGGGTAGCTGAAGGAAAGTTCAGACAGGATTTATTGTTTAGAATTAATACGGTAGAAATTACCATACCTCCATTAAGAGATAGACCTGAAGATATCGCTGATTTTATAAACCATTATCTAAATATATTTGCTGAAAAATACCAAAAATCTCATTTGAAAATTACTAGCGATGCAATGAAAGTCCTGCAATCTCATAATTGGCCGGGTAATGTTCGAGAAATTCAACATACGCTTGAAAGAGGTGTGATTATGGTTGATGGTAATGAAATTAAACCTGCTGACTTTAACCTTACTATAATACCTAAAGAGAAAGAGACCCTAAGTGATAAGTTTGATAATTTAAACTTGCAAGAAATTGAGAAACTATTGGTTCAAAAAGCTATTGACAAGCATGAAGGAAATATTTCCAAAGCAGCCAAAGAGTTGGGATTAACTCGTGCTGCACTGTATCGTAGGTTAGAAAAATTTAATTTGTAATAACTAGTATTTTGATAAAACGTTTCACATTACAAGTAACTATACGCATTATTGCCATACTGGCTAGTTGTGTTCTTTTTTCATATTTGTTATTAAACTATTTATGGTTTAGCAGTATAGGAATTGGTTTTACAATTTTTCTTCAAGTATTTTTTTTAATCCGTTACGTTAATAATACAAATTACTCTTTGGTCAAGTTCCTTGATGCCTTAAAAAACGAAGACTATTCAGTGTATTTTTCTTCATCAAAAAAAGGAGATTCTTTCGCGAAGTTATTTGATGATTTTAACCAAATTATTAAAACTTTTAAGCAAAACAAAATAGAGAAAGAAGCGCAGTACAAGTATTTTAAATACATCTTAGAACATGTTAATTTAGGTATTATATCAATCAAAAAAGATGATTTGTTTAATAAGGAATCTAATGAAGAAATGCTATTTTTAAATAAAGCAGCTTGCGATATTCTTCAACAACCACAACACAAGTATTGGCATCGTTTTGCTAATAATGTCCCATGGTTAGTTAGTGAAATAAAAAAAACAGCTGATGGTGGTAAAACTTTAGTAGACTTTGGCGATGAAACAGATAAGAAGCAATTATCTTTAGAAACAATTGAAATCCAGCTGTTAGGTAATACATATCTGATCATTACTTTTCAAGACATTCGTTCAGAGATTGAACAGAAAGAAATTGAAGCTTGGCATAACGTTATACGTGTTTTAGCACATGAAATGTTAAACTCTTTCACACCTGTTAGTTCCCTAGCCTCTACATTAAAATCAATTACAGAAGATGAACATGGAAATATTTTAAGTATTGATAAACTTGATCAGGAAGATATTCAGGACATTAACATGGCAGTCACAACAATTAAAAAAAGATCTGATGGTTTATTAGCATTCGTTAAAGATTATAGAACGATATCTAATGTCCCCATTCCTTTATTGAATCAAATTAATATTAAGAAATTCTTATCATCTATAGAATTGTTAATGAAGCCAACTATTGAAGAGGCTGGCATTAAATTACAATTATCACCCATTCCAGCAAATGCTACTATTTTGGCTGATAGTAAATTGATTGAGCAAGTATTGATTAACCTAATTAATAATAGTATTCATGCGCTAGAAGGAAGAGAAAATCCAACCATTAAAATCAATTGTATTATAGAACCTGATAAAACAACTATTAGTATTCATGATAATGGGAATGGGATTGAAGAAAAGATCTTCAACCAAATTTTTATTCCTTTTTATACTACCAAAAAAAATGGCTCCGGAATTGGTTTAAGCTTATCCAAAAACATCATGAAAAAGCATGGAGGGAATTTATTGGTCAATTCAGAAGCTGGTGGTTACACTACATTTTCACTTGTGTTTTAACACTAACTTCTATGACGTACTAACACCTTGTTCCAGAGTTTTTCAAAAAAAACACTTAAAATACCTTTCGGAAAGTATTAATCTATTAAATCACTTCCTAAATCATACATACACATTATACTCCACTTCTGTTATCGTTTCTTAATAAGCTAATACCTTTTAACCACTTCCTTTTTTTAACCGAATTCCTTGCCCTAAAATAACATCTTTATTAGGAATAAAATCTCCAATTGGTAAATGCTCTGTTAAAATAATATATTTAAAACCGGTTATTTTACGCAGTACATTCTGTACTTCAGTATTGGGTAAATATTGTAACACTTGTCTTAATAAAGCACAATCCCCAGAAGGCAAATAATTTGCTGCAATATCCAAACAATAAAACTCTAGTTTATCATCCTTAAAGTTGACTTTATTATGTTTAATAAGGCTTTCTACGATATCTGCCGCAACATATTTCTTGGTAAATTTTACTAATATTTTTCCTGCATTAAAATCTCCACAACCTAGGTCACATACAACCAGGGAATCATCAAATGAGGTTAAAAATGATGTTACAATTAGCTATATAGGATTCACTATCTCATCTCCATACGATCCTTTACCGGAGTGAAAATCAAATTCTGCACCTCCTCATAATTTCATTTCATAAATCTGCTCCATAGCGTCTTTACTTGGCCAAGGTTTCTTTGTGTTTTTAGGGTTATTATTCATAAAAAATTTGCTGTATAAATTTCTATATCAACAAGGATACATAATTAGTCTTCGATAAGCTCCGACTGTCATTAAATTCCTTCTAACTAAACTATACTATTACCAAAATGGAAAATAAGTGCTCCTCAGAAAAAACTATTGATGACGCCATTGTTTTAATATGCGATTTATATCCAACTTTACATCAGTACGTATTTCCCTTTTTCTTTTACCTTTCCCAAATTGATCATCGTAATTTGTTTCGGTATGCCTAATATGTGCTTCTACAGCTAAATCAATCATTTTGCCATCAAATTGTTTGGCATTTGCAGTACGCCCTACCCTTCCACTGTATTTTTCACAGGCATGTGCGGCAATTTCATTTTCTCTATTAGCAGGGCAATTCGGGTAGCGTTGACGTATAGCTTCAGCAAAAACAATAATATAAGCTTTGTCCTGTACTGCACGTATAACGGCAGCTTTTTTATTTTTCAAAGCACGTGAGTCCTTGTCTGACTCACATTCTAATCTAGCTTTTTCTATAGCAATTTCTTCAACTAACTGCCCTTTACGTTCATATCGTTTCCTGCGTTGATTCCAAAACAATACTACTCCACATAAAGTAGAGTGTTTTTTTGATCGCCTAGTCATAGCAGCATTTCCAGGAGGTAACATGATATAACCTACAAATGGAGAACAAGTAAAGCAAGTACCTTTGTGTTTTTCACTTTCTGCGACAAAAGCTTTACCTAAGGGCACCCTTTTTTCACAAATCCTACAAGTGAGTTTCTCTTTTTTTGTTAAATAAATGTTCTGTGAGGTAGTTGCCACTGATAAATTATTAATTATTGAAGTCGCGAATATACTTATTTTAACTATTCCGCTCTTTCATTAGTTATAACTCTACTTTAAAATTTGTTTTATTCTAATTAGCTAGACAATGATACAGAAACCTGATACTATTTCTTTTTAAAAAATAGTATCAGTGTCGTTACAATAATTCCTTTATCATCCTTTACCGGAGTAAAAATCAAATTCGGTACCTCCCCATTATTTCATTTCATAAATCTGCTCCATAGCGTCTTTACTTGGACAAGGCATCATTATATTTTTAATTCCAATTTATTTACTCATAAAAAGCATGCTGTATTAAAGTTTCTATAGTAGTCTTTAATCAAATTTATTTTGTTCATCATTCACTCTAAAACAACGTTCTTCACCTAAACAAAGTGGATCCCCATGTTTTTCTGACCAAAAACCATCTAGTATATCTTTAGTGATACAACGATAAACCACCACTCCTTTGTATAATGCATTATCTTCACCCATGTAACTAAAATTAATCACTAAAATATTGTCTTTAAAAAAACCTGTACCTGTTTGTCCTTGTTCATTATCAATTATCCATTTCGCTACTATTCTATTGTTATTATCAAGGTTTAACGTCAGTGTACCTGTGTAGTTAAGTTCGGTATTACCCTGATTTTTACCAGCTATATTATATATTCCTATAAGATCTTGTATAGTCATTTAATTAGTTTCTAGCAAGCTTACGTAATGCAACCCATTGCTTAATTTTTTCTTTTGAATCACAAGCAGGGTATCCTAAAACTGTTTTACCTGCAGGAACATCATTCATAACACCAGATCCGCCACCAACTATAGCTCCTGAATGAACAGTTATATGATCTTTAATTGATGCACTTCCTCCAATAATAACTCCATCTCCTAATGTTACAGAACCAGCTAAACCACTACCTCCTGCCATAATACATGACCTCCCTAATACACAATTATGAGCTATTTGTACTAAATTATCTATTTTACAACCATCTCCAATAATAGTAGAACTAAATTTAGCTCTATCAACACATGAATTAGCTCCAATTTCAACTGCATTTCCGATAACAACATTTCCGATATGTGGTATTTTCACTAAACCTCTACCATCAACACTTGGCCTATATCCAAACCCATCAGCTCCAATGCTTACATTATTATGAAAAATACAGAAACTACCTATTTCTGTCCGTTCACGAATTACTGTTCCTGACCAAACAATATTATTACTCCCCATTATTGTATCATCAAATACGGTAACATTAGGATATAAAATAGTTCCATCACCAATTCTTACGTTTTTACCGATATAACAACCAGCACCTATTTTACATCCTTTACCAAGTGAAACTGATTCATGAATAACAGCAGTTGGATGTATTTCTGTTACAAACTCAGGTGACTTAGGACTAAATTCATCTAATAATTGAGCCATTACTAAATCAGCATTTTTCACTTTTATAAAAGCTCTTCCTTCTCCTGGTTCAATTTTAACTGAATCACTAATAATTGCAATTTTAGCATTAGAATCATTCCATAAACGAGCGTATTTTTGATTGCCAATAAACGTTATTTGATTTTCAGTAGCACGTTTTATTTCCTCAATACCTAAAATTTCTTGAGTAGTATTCCCTATAATTTCTCCCTTAAGAAGGGTGTTAATTGCTTCTATTGTAAATGATTTCATATGATGTTCTTATGTGCTAATTATTAAGTTTTAAATATAACCTATTTTTTAGTAGTCAAGGAGTGAATCATATTTAAACTAACATATTAAACTCTACTATATTCTTAAAATTGATTCTATGATTCAGTGTATGAATATTCACCAACACCTTATAAAGTATTGATTTTTAAAACATTCGTTTGTGTGTTTTTTCACTATTTATTATTATAAACACTGTAAACAATTAATCCCTTTTGCACACATATACTAAGAAATCAACTATATCTATGAAAATATTATTTTACATTTTAGTAATAACTATTGTTACTCAATTTCAATCAAAAGCGCAACAATTAGAAAACTCTTTACTTTGGGAGATTTCTGGTAATAACATTAAAGAATCATCTTACCTGTTCGGAACAATCCATATGACTTGCGATGCATCATTAAACGAAAAAGTTCAGAAAGCAATGAATAAAACGGAACTATTAGTTTTAGAATTAGATATGGAGACCCTGATATGCAATCAAGAATGATGCAAGGAGTAGCTATGAAGGACGCAAAAACCATAAAAGAATTAACAACTGAAGTAGAGTATAAACTGTTAAATGATTTTATACAAGAACAAACAGGGATCCCTTTAACAATCCTAAATACTTTTAAACCTTTTTTTATACATGCAATGTTATATCCAAAACTACATGATTGTTTAAGTCAATCCATTGAAGCTGAATTAATGAAAATTGCTGCTTCACAAAATGAAGAAATTTTAGGTTTAGATACAGTACAGGAACAACTGAATGTATTTGACGAAATACCATATAAGGACCAACTAAAAGACCTTCTTAATTCTGCTAAAGATAATATGAAGAAAGATAAAGGTTTATAAATCTGAAAATTTAAACGCTTTGATGAAGCTCATGCAAGATGAAAAAAAGTTCATTTAGTGCTAAACATTCTGATAAATTATTAGATCAACGAAATATAAAATGGATATCTAAAATTGGAGTGTTTGCTAAAAAACAGACTACATTTTTCGGTGTAGGCGCAGGACATTTAGGAGGTGATTTTGGAGTAATTAAGTTATTAAGAAAACAAGGATATACTGTAAAAGCGGTATTATAAATACATCTCATTTAAATCACCAAAGCCTTGAAATTTAATACAGTTTCAAGGCTTTTTTATTTTACTTATAACAATAATACCATACTATTGTATTATCAAGAAAGAAAAAAACATACAGTTTCAATACCTAGGGTATAATTCTACACCACAATTATGGGACAATGAGCTAGTTGGCTTAGCTCAAATAAAGTTACTAGAATATAATAGTGGTTTAACTGAGCTAGTTAATGATAAAAAATTACGCTTAGGACATTTGGTTGAACGTTTTGTTTCAAATGAATTACAATTCAATAAGAGTATTGAGGTATTAGCTGAAAACATCCAAATTAAACGTGATAAAGTAACTATTGGGGAAATAGATTGTTTGTTAAAACACAACAACACAACCATTCATTTAGAAATTATATATAAGTTTTACGTATATGATGAGTCTGTAGGAAGCTCTGAATTAGAGCATTGGATTGGACCTAACAGAAAAGACAGCTTGATTGAAAAAATAACGAAACTAAAAACAAAACAACTACCACTACTCTATAAACCCGAAACGGAACAACTGCTAAAGCAATTCAATCTTGATGTAAATACAATACAGCAACAGGTTTATTTCAAAGCACAATTATTTGTACCATATCACATGCTTGGCATGCAATTACGCATCATAAACAACCAGTGTATTAAAGGCTATTACCTACCCTTTAATGATTTAGAGCAATTAAATAGCTGTAAATTTCATATTCCTTCAAAATTAAATTGGTTAACTGAAGTGCATCATGATGTGATTTGGTTGGATTATAATGATGCTATTAAAACTATACAGAAATCAATTATTCAGGAAAGAGCTCCATTATGTTGGATTAAGTCTGAAAACACCACACTACAAAAGGTTTTTGTAGTATGGTGGTAGCAAAACCAAAGTGTAATTAATTGCCTAACACAACGACTATAGAACGGTAATAATTGTTGTATTTTTGATAGCTTATACAACACTATAATAACTCGCTTATGATCACTTGGAAAGATGTAATTCATTTTGCCGTAAATGGCAATCCAACTCCAGATAAAAGAGTAGAAAAAACTACTAATGAATGGGAAACTATATTAACACCTGAGCAATTCAGAATTACACGAAATAAAGGAACTGAAGCTCCACACAGTGGTGCTTTATGTAGCAGCCATGAGCTAGGAAAGTATGCCTGTGTTTGTTGTGATACCTTATTGTTTGATTCTAGTATAAAATTTGAATCTGGTTCTGGGTGGCCTAGTTTTACAGCTCCAATTAAAGAAAACGCTATTCATTATATAAAAGACGATACCTATGGAATGGTTAGAGTTGAAGTAACCTGTAATACTTGTGACGCACATTTAGGACATGTATTTCCTGATGGGCCTAAACCTAGCGGATTACGCTATTGTGTCAATTCTGAAAGTATTAAAATAGAGAAGAATACCAATG
Organism: Kordia sp.; assembly: GCA_002733415.1. Lineage (GTDB taxonomy): Bacteria > Bacteroidota > Bacteroidia > Flavobacteriales > Flavobacteriaceae. Next base: position 31,223 of record NVVR01000009.1, read on the forward strand.
AATAAAATAAAGCATGAAATAGCCACGTTTGGTGGAGGGTGCTTCTGGTGTACAGAAGCAATTTTTCAGGAAATTGATGGTGTATCAGTCGTAAAATCAGGATTTAGTGGTGGTACTGTTCCTGGAACACCTACTTACAGAGAAGTGTGTTCTGGTTTAACTGGTCATGCTGAAGTAGTTCAAGTGTATTTTAACCCTGTAGTAATTTCTTATAAAAGCATTATTAATATATTCATGACAACTCATGATCCTACTACTTTAAACCGTCAAGGAGCTGATATTGGAACCGAATATCGATCAATTATTTTATATCATAATGAGATACAAAAAGAAGTTTGCCTTGAAGTTATTAAGGAAGTTTCTGAATATTTTCCTGATAAAATTATTACTGAAATAGTTCCGTATGAAATATTCCATGAAGCAGATTTGGAACATCAAGAGTATTATAAAAACAATAAAGGAAATAGATACTGTAGTATCGTTATTGATCCTAAACTTGCACGATTACGTAAGTTTTATGCTAATCAACTATAAAGAAAAACATCAAACTAAAAGATTAATAAAAGACGCGTAAAACTATATAAAACAACAAACTACAATGCAATTAAAAATAACAAACACTTTTACAAAGGACCTTCCTGCTGATCCATTATTAGAAAACACCAGAAGGCAGGTTTCTGGTGCTTGTTATTCGTATGTTACTCCTAAAACGACAAAGAAACCTCAGCTTGTTCACACAGCAGATGAAGTTGCTTCAGTATTAGGGATTACAGAAATAGACCTCAAATCAGAAGAGTTTCTAAATATATTTACGGGTAATACAATACTAAAAAACACTACGCCCTATGCTATGTGTTATGGTGGGCATCAGTTTGGTAATTGGGCAGGGCAACTAGGTGATGGTAGGGCTATTAATTTAACTGAAGTTGAGCATGATAATAAAAAATGGACTCTACAATTAAAAGGAGCTGGCGAAACACCATATTCCAGAACTGCGGATGGTTTGGCTGTTTTACGCTCATCTGTAAGAGAATACTTATGCAGTGAAGCAATGTTTCATTTGGGAGTTCCTACTACTCGTGCATTATCATTAGGATTATCAGGCGATGAAGTTTTACGAGATGTATTGTATGACGGACATCCTGACTATGAAAAAGGCGCTATTGTTTGCAGAGTATCCCCTACTTTCTTACGTTTTGGAAGCTATGAGATACATAGTTCTCGAAAAGATTACAATACTTTAAAAACACTCGTAGATTATACTATAACACAACATTTCCCTGAAATAACATCACGAAATAAAGAAGACTATTTACAATTCTTTAAAGCAGTTACCGATAAAACCTTAGAAATGATTATCCACTGGCAACGAGTAGGTTTTGTGCATGGCGTTATGAATACCGATAACATGTCTATTTTAGGATTAACGATAGATTACGGTCCATACGGCTGGCTAGAAGGGTATGATTTTGATTGGACCCCTAACACAACAGACAAGCAACATAAGCGTTACCGTTTTGGTAATCAACCCAATATTGGCTTATGGAACTTATTACAGTTAGCAAATGCGTTATTTCCGTTAATTGAAGATGCAGCAGCTTTAGAAGAAATATTAAATGGTTATAACGAAGAATTTCATCAAAAATACGAACAAATGATGAAATCGAAATTAGGGCTTACTACTGATAACACAAGTGATAAAGAGCTAATTAAAGAATTAGAATCTAATTTACATTTGTCAGAAACGGATATGACTATCTTTTATAGAAACCTATCCAATATAAACAAGAACAACCCTATAACAGATGACACATCGTTTTTAGCGTCAGTATTGGATTCTTTTTACAATCCTGAAGAAATTACTGGTACTGTATTAGAACGCTGGGAAAAATGGTTTAAAAGCTACACACAAAGATTACAAGAAGAAACTATTACTGATCAAGAACGTAAAATAGCTATGGACACCGTAAACCCAAAGTATGTATTGCGAAATTACATGTCGCAGTTAGCAATTGACGCCGCTGACAAAGGTGATTATAGTTTACTAGATAAACTGTATATGATGTTAAAAAACCCTTATAAAGAACAACAGGAATATCAAAAATGGTTTGCAAAACGACCAGAATGGGCGCGTCATAAAGTTGGATGCTCTATGCTTTCATGTAGTTCATAAGTGATTATTTTTAAGAACATAATCTAACTAAAACCTTAACAAGCCATTACAACACATTGTGTAATAATGGCTTATCTCCTACAATTTTTATGCAGGTCCTTTTATTGGTTTAATATTCTGATTTACTTTAAATAAGTTATTAGGATCATATTGCTGTTTGATTTCTACCAAACGATTATAATTATGCTTATAACTTGCTTTAACTCTGTCTTGCCCTTCATCCATCATAAAGTTTGAGTACGCTCCACCAGATGAATATGGGTGTAATGCTTCCCAATATGCCTTACACCAATCGGTAATTTTAGAAGCATTATCAGGATTTGGATCAACCCCTACAATTACTCCTGCATATTTTGCATCTCTATATGCCCAAGGCGTATCTTCATTCCCTACTCTACTAGCTGCTCCACTTATTGGGTATAAATGCATTTGGGATAATGGTGTTGGAATTGTTGACCCGAATTTTAAATGCTGTGCCCTAACATCTTCTCCTAGCTCATTAAAAAAGTCTGCTCTCCAATACCATTGTAATCCTGGAGGCATTAAACCATCAAAGAGTGTTTGTATAGCTGGATATGGCATTTCCCCTACATGATCAAAAACAGGATTTAAATCACGTACTGACTTGAATAGTTTATCAAATTCTTCTTGACTTCCTGTATAACACCATACGATTCCACAATATTTATTTCCATGTAAAAAATCAGGAAATGGAGCTCCTGGAATAATCATCGTTGCTATAAAACCATTTAACTCATCCGGAGCATTGTTTATAAAATTATGATACCACTCCATTATTTCTTCCGTCTTTTCTATAGGCCATAGTGTAGGTCCTCCAATAACCGTACTTACAGGATGTGCTTGAAATTTGAATGAAGTAACAATACCAAAATTTCCTCCACCACCACGAATAGCCCAAAATAAATCTTTATGTTGATTTTCACTTACCATTACAAAACTACCATCCGCTAAAACCATATCAGCTTCGAGTAGATTATCGATTGTAAGCCCGTATTTTCTTGAAAGGTGACCAACTCCTCCTCCAAGGGTTAACCCACCAACGCCTGTAGTTGAAATTATTCCAGCTGGAACGGCTAAACCAAAAGGATGTGTCGCATGATCGACTTCTCCCCAAAGGTTTCCTCCACCTACTCTTACGGTACTGTTTGAGGTATCTACCCTAACAAACTTTATACCTGATAAATCAATCACTAAACCCTCATTACAAAGCCCTAAACCACCTCCATTATGTCCACCACCTCTTATGGCGACCAGTAAATCATTTTCTCTCCCAAAATTCACTGCTGCAATAACATCGGCAACATCTACACACATCACAAACATACCAGGATGTTTATCAATCATTCCGTTGTATACTTTACGAGTTTCATTATAGTTTGCATCTACAGGAAGGACTATTTTGCCTCTTAATTTACTTTGAAAAGTTTCAATACTAGCTGGATCAAGCTCTTTAATTGTTTTCATAATTATAATATAAATTTGATTAATTTTAGCTAAACTCAAGTAGGTATAAGGGAAGGTGTATTTCCTAACTAAAATACTCTATGTAAGAAGGGTAAGTCAAAACATTCGTTAGAAAATGGTCACTTAAAGTTACTCATTCTTTTTGTATTAAATATATATTCTGAGAAATATTTTATCAAGGAGAAAAAACTCTAGCTCATAATTAGTCACAAATATTAATGAAAATATTATTAACGTATAACAATAGATACAAGCAACAAACCTGTATACACAAAACATTCAATAAGGGATTACTACAGATTGTTAATAACAAGTGAAATATACTGAAAAGGATAAATAATGGATGAAGATTGATATAAATAGACACACACGACATAAAGTTAGATGGTCTAACTTTCTTGCAGTTCATAACTGCAATTAAACTAAATTTATTAATTATTTTTAACGCTATTCGGAGTTTATTTCGGAGCCTAATTGTATAAATTAGAAATTAGGCAGAGTTTAGGTTCACGTAAAAAGCTCCTAATAATTTATCAAAAATCATTAGGAGCTATTTTTATATAGAATGGGATTAATCTCTTTTCTTCTTTTTCTTAGGCTTTTTAATATCTGTATCAGCAACTGGTTTTTGCTGAGAAGCAATATAGCTTGCCAATAATTTTTCTATCAATTCATCCTTAGTTAAATGATGAAAAACCGTTTTTACTTTATCTTTTAAAGCCGGTGAAACATCACGATTAGGCTTGGTTTTAAACATTTTCTTCGCCCACAATACCGTATTATTTTCTTCAATACTTAAAGCATCAGGTTTTTTAAGTTCATTAAACTGAAGTCCTAGTGCCTCTTCAAAGTCTGGAATATGATCCAATTCCTCTTCTTGAATTACCGATAAAGATAAGCCCTTCGCTCCTGCTCTTGCTGTTCTACCACTACGGTGTACATACGTTTCAAACGTATCAGGCAAATGGTAATTTACTACATAAGAAACTTCCTTAACATCAATTCCTCTTGCTGCTAAATCAGTTGCAACCAACGTATTGATATGTCCTTCCCTGAATTGCTCCATGATTCTATCACGAATTCCTTGAGATAAACTTCCATGCAAAGCCCCTGATGAAAAACGATTGATTGCTAAGTTTTTTGCTAGCTTATTTACTGCAGCTTTGGTTTTACAAAATATAATACCACGCTCTCCTTCTTTAGACGCTAAAAAATGCATTAACACCTCTAACTTCTCAATAGGCTCAACAACTACAAAATGATGATCTATTCCTTGGTTTCCAACAGTATTCATGTCAGCACTTACTTGTGTGACATGTTTTGACATGTAATTCTGAATCAGCTGCTTTATCGTCCCTGGTAATGTAGCTGAGAACAATAAAGTCCTTCTTGTCTTAGGTAAAACTGCTACAATTTTATCTAATCCGTCTTTTAACGAAGTAACCATTTCGTCAGCTTCATCTAACACTAAATAATCAGCTGTAGTTATATTAATTTCTCCACGTTTAATCAAATCAATTAAGCGTCCTGGTGTAGCTACTACAACATGAGTAGCTTCTTTTAAGCGTTCTATTTGTGGCTTAATTGGTGTTCCTCCACAAATTGAGGCAATTGACATTTCTGGAAGGTTTGTAGCGTATGACTCTAAATTAGCAACAATCTGCTGTCCTAATTCTCTTGTAGGAACTAAAACAACCGCTTGAATAGTATTTTTGGTAGTATCAATTAATTGCAATAAAGGCAATCCAAAAGCAGCTGTTTTACCTGTTCCTGTTTTTGCCAATCCAACAAAATCATCTTTTTGACTTAGTAAAACTGGAATTGTTTTTTCCTGAATTTCTGTTGGCTCAGTAATATTTAAATCAATTAAACTTTTATTTATTGCTGAAGAAATCCCTAAATCAGAAAATGTTGTAGACATATGTATTGTAATTATAAATTAGAAATAACTTGAACTTAGCATAAGATTTTTAAAATACTATTCTCGATACAATTTTCTATTGAAAATCACTCGAACTGACATGTTTTAAAAGTTCATTTCGTCAGATTGAGTGAAAATATGTAATAATTTTGTATCGAAATCTAGTAATTAACCTCCATCAAACTCAGGTTATAAAAAAATCCTATTTAATAAAAAATAGGATTTTAAAAATGTACTATTTATGTAGTACTTATATTTTTTTAACTCTAACGGCGTTCATTCCTTTCATCCCTTTTTCAAGTTCATAAGAAACTTTGTCGTTTTCTTTAATTTCATCAATTAATCCACTTACGTGAACGAAATATTTTTCTTGATTTTTACTATCGATAATAAATCCGAAACCTTTTGAATCATCAAAGAAAGAAACCTTTCCTTCATTTCCAAAACCAGCATCATCCTCTTCTCCAGCAACCTTCTTAGGAATATAGATATCGATACTCTCTAAATCAATCTCTTCCTTCTTTTTAGTTGGATCTGGCGGAGTATCAGTTAACTGTCCAAATTCATCAACATAAACTAACATATCTTCAAGACTCGTAGGCTTTACGGCATTTGCTTTACGTTCAGCTTTTTTCTTCTCTTTTATTTCACGTTTCTTTAAACGCTTTTTTTCTTTTTCAATCTTGTTAAATGTCTGTTGTGATTTTGCCATTATTTACTCTTAATTTTGTTTTTTGTATTATATAATTATGAATTGAAAACACTTTGTTATGAGTGTTTTATCACTTCAATATACCGCAAATATAGGACTTTCCTACTAAAATTTGTTAAAAATTGTTAAACAAATTGTCAATTATTCATTCAAATGGGAGTAATCTAATAAATGTTAGCCATATCATACACTTAATTCGTTAAATTAGTTGCCCAATTAACATTTGCTTTTCTTATTAATACTTGTGGTTTTTTAGCTAACCACTTCTTATGTGTATTGATTAATTTGGAGTTATAAAACAAATACAACTTACCATCTCTTATCTCAAACGTTTTAGGATCTATCCCTACTTTCTTATTTTTTAAAGCAATAGCATACGCACACCAACCTCCATATTGTGGAGTGTATTTTTCAGGGGTACTTTTAAATAGATTTAAATTTACTTCATTAGAAAATTTGAAATTTACATTATCATAAGTAAATGTATATTCATCATTCCCTTTAAGGGTTTCATTGCTAAAATATGAAACTACATCATATCCATTGGCGACATAGCCCTTTTGAGTATTATATATTGTGTTTTGACCGTATGATGTTACAGTTATAACAAACGTTATTAAATAGTATATTGTCTTCATTTAATTCTCAAATTTTCGTCCGATTACCGGAATGTCTTTTTTATAATTCCATAAGATAATACTGCTAACTACAAATACAAAAACTGCAGTATAAAATAGCACACCCGAATCTCCATTTACCGCTATCCCTAATTGCGTTAAATGCATCATAATTGCTCCGCCAATGATTCCCATTGTTAATCCTGCACCTACCCAAACAGTTTTAGGAACTAGAAGTAATACTCCAGCAATAAGCTCTAATACACCAATACCTATTCTTCCAACCGGTTCTAAACCAACTTTAGAGAATATATAAACACTATCAGGATGAGCGGCAAATTTAAACCGTAATGTTTGAATCAAAATTAGTGCGATTAAGATTCTAAATCCTAGTAAAATGTGTTTTTTCATAAGTATACTGTTTTATGCTATTAATTAATTTATTTAGTAGTTAATTTTTATTATTTGAATTGCTGCTACAATTAATAGCAAAGTTCCTATTACTTTATTAATTGTTGTAGTAATTCCTTTTACTTTCATTTTGAGTATATGGCTACATTTCCCATAACCATATAAAGTTATTGATTTCCCTATAAAAGCCCCAAAAAAGAACGTAGAAAGTAACAACAAGCCAGTGTTTATATTTAATAGAATCATTCTAGTACTTAAAAACGAAATAACTAATAGCCAATAAATTAAAACGGGAGGATTAAACAGGCCTAATAAAAACCCAAGCCCTTCTTTTGATAATCGAACTTTATTTTTGGTAACGATACATTCTCCATTATCATCTTTAATACAGTTTTTTTTTCCAAAAATCAAGACAGTTCCTAAAACGAATAGTAGTAACACTATTATATATTCCAACCAGTAGTTCTGGGAAATAAACTCTTGAATTGTTTTAAAATAACTAATTGCAAACAATATTAATAACAACTCTCCTATTGCTGCTGGAAATACGATCTTTAAAGCACTTGATATATTTTCCTTAATAGTTGTATTTATAACAGCTACATTAACAGTCCCTAATGGTAATGCACCAATGATTGCTACTAATAAACCTGTGAAAAAGTAAAGAATTAAATTCATAGCTCATTGGTAGCAACTTTAGTTAGTTCCTTACAATGAAATTATAAATACTTTAATTTAAAACTGATTAAATTTTACTTTTTAAATCAGGCAATACATCAGTTACAAACCATTTATTTTTTGCCTGCCAAATATTTTTTCTTGGTGATGGATGTGGTAATACAAAGTATTTTGGCAAATAATCACCAAAATTAAACACTGTTTCAGTAAGGGTTTTCTTAGCTGTTTTTTTTAAGTAATAATCCTGTGAATATTTACCTATTAATAAAATAAAAAACATCATTATTTATTTTATCCAATAATTTTGAATGCCATAACGGTGCGCATTCTTTTCTTGGTGGTAAATCACCTGTTTTCCCTTTTCCCGGATAACAGAATCCCATAGCAATTATAGCTGCTTTTTCAGCATCATAAAAATCTTCCATACTAATCCCCCATCCACTTTCTTAAATTTTCACCACTTTTATCATCCCACGGAATACCTGTTTTATGAACGACACTCCCTGGTGCTTGACCAATAATAATTATTTTACTGGCCGCACTTGCTGCAACAATAGGCCTAGGACCAAACGCTAAGAAAGCAGCACATTCTGTACATTTATGAATACGATTTAATAATTTTTCCATATAGTTTAATGCATCAATAATTATATCAATGATATCTTAAATTATCCTTTCATAAATATAGTAAATTTCTGTACTTTGCATACTATTATACTCAAACCATTCAAGTGAAAGTCTGTATTGCTGAAAAACCAAGTGTTGCCCGAGAAATAGCTACTGTATTAGGAGCTAACACTAAACGTAATGGATATTTTGAAGGCAATGGATATATAGTTACGTATACATTCGGGCATCTATGCACACTATTTGAACCCAATGATTATAAGCCCTATTGGAAAAGTTGGGATTTGAATAACTTACCTATGCTTCCTACAAAGTTTAAAACCAAAGTAGTAGCAAATGATGGTATTCAAAAACAATTCAATATTGTTAAAAATTTATTTGATAAAGCGACTGTGGTTATCAATTGTGGCGATGCTGGACAAGAAGGAGAACTCATACAACGTTGGGTTATTGATCAGGCAGGATATACTGGGCCAATACAACGCTTATGGATCTCTTCCTTAACAACAGAAGCTATTAAAGAAGGGTTCAAAAACTTAAAACCTTCTGAGGATTATGATAATTTATACTATGCTGGTTTTTCAAGAGCAATTGGCGATTGGCTACTAGGTATGAATGCTACTAGGTTGTATACTATAAAACATGGAGGATACAAACAAGTATTATCAGTAGGTAGAGTACAAACACCTACTTTAGCAATGGTTGTTGATCGTTTTAAGGAAATAGAAAAATTTAAGCCTCAAGCGTACTGGGAATTACAAACATTATATAGGGATACTTTATTTAATTGTGAAGAAGGTCGTTTTTTAGAAAAATCTGAAGGAGAGCTATTTGCCAATAAAGTTCAAGAAAGTGACTTTGAAATTGTCTCTATTACCCGAAAAGAAGGAAAAGAATATGCACCAAAATTATTCGATTTAACTGGATTACAAGTATACTGTAACACCAAATTCGGATTTACAGCCGATGAAACCTTAAAAATAGTTCAGAAATTATATGAACAAAAAGTAGTCACCTATCCAAGAGTAGACACTACATTTTTACCAAATGATGTTTACCCAAAAATAGCTGGTATACTAGGAAAATTATCTAATTACAGTAGATTAACACAGCCATTACTTGGGAAGAAAATAAAAAAATCGGCTAAAGTCTTTAATGACAAAAAAGTAACCGATCATCACGCTATTATTCCTACAGGAGTTCAAAACAACTTGCAATACAATCAGCAACAAGTATATGACATTATTACTAAACGTTTTATTGCAGTTTTTTATGACGATTGCAAAGTAGCGAACACCAATGTTATTGGAAAAGCGGATACGGTCACTTTTAAAACTACTGGAAAAGAAATATTAGCAAAAGGATGGCGTATTGTATTTGAGCGCCCAGATGCTATAACTAAAAGCGAAACAGGGATTCTCCCAACTTTTGTAAAAGGAGAAAAAGGCCCTCACTCCCCTTCTTTTCTTGAAAAAGAAACAAAACCTCCAAAGCAATTTACTGAAGCTACTTTATTACGAGCTATGGAAACAGCGGGAAAACAAGTAGATGATGACGAGGTTCGGGAATTGATGAAAGAAAATGGAATTGGACGTCCTTCTACTCGTGCGAATATTATAGAGACCTTATTTAGAAGAAAATATATTATTCGAAATAAAAAACAAGTTTTACCCACCTCTACAGGTATTCAATTGATTGACACCATACAGAATACCCTATTAAAATCGGCTGAAATGACTGGTTTATGGGAAAAACAATTGAAAGAAATTGAAAAAGGAACCTATAATGCTGGAACTTTTATAAATAATATGAAAAAAATGGTAGATCAATTGGTTTATGAAGTACGGTCAGAAAGTACCCGAGCCAATATTTCATCAGCTACAATAGTAAATTTTAAAGCTCCCAAGAAGAAAACAGCTAAAAATAACGCTACTGATATATCAAAAATTGATTGCCCAAAATGCAAACAAGGAAAAATTTTAAAGGGGTCCTCCGCTTTTGGTTGTAGTGCATACAAAAACGGGTGTAATTTTAAAGCCCCATTTACTTTCTTAGATAAGAAAATATCAGAAAAACAACTCATCAGATTAATAACTAAAGGAGCTACTGTAAACTTAAAAGGGTTCAAAAGAGAACATGGAACAGCTGAAGGTATTATTAAGTTTAATGAATATTTTGAATATGTATTAGAAGAAAAAAAGAAGGCAACTACACCTGATATTTTAGCTTGTCCTAAATGTAAAAAAGGAACTGTTTTAAAAGGAAAAACAGCTTACGGATGCAGTAATTATGCAACTGGTTGTGATTTTAAATTCTTATTTGAAAGTATAAAACAACACGCTGGAAACAAACCATTAACAAAAGAATTAGTGTATCGTATTTTGAATACAAATAAGCAATAGTACTCCACATTAATATCAATACAGTTTTTCACCAAAACCAATCGAATTGACGTGTTTTAAGTTTAACTAAAATGAATAAGAGAGATGTCACTTCGAGTGAAATTATTTGGAATACAATTACAACTAGTTTTGTGTTGAGAAATCACACATCGTATAATAGTCTAAATGGAAACTACAAAAAAAAAAATACAACATAAACATTATGCCATTTGTAAACCTTATGGTTTTATAAGTCAGTTTATCACCAATGAACAGAAGAAGAAAAAGAATCATAAATTTTTAGGAGAATTAGCAGAGTTCCCTAAAGGTACTATGGCTATTGGAAGGTTAGATAGAGATTCTGAAGGGCTACTATTATTAACTACTGACGGAAAGAAGAGTTATTTTATACTCAGCAGTAAAGTAGAAAAAGAATACCACGTACAGGTAGATGGTATCATTAGCAATGAATCTATTGACAAATTAAAACAAGGGGTTATCATTACTGTTGACGGAACTGATTATACTACAAAACCTTGTAAAGTATCTCTCGTAGAAAAAAATTCTGATTCATTACCGTTGCGCTCTAAAAAAATACGTGATGAACGTCATGGTCCGACAAGTTGGGTCTCTATTACATTACGAGAGGGGAAATTCCGACAAGTTCGTAAAATGACTGCTGCTATTGGGTTTCCTACCTTACGATTAATACGTGCCCGAATTGGTAAAATTCATTTAAATACCATGCAAGCAGGAGAAGTTATCGAATTAGATGAGAATTTTGAGGTATAAGTGCAACGAAACATATAAAACGAGTATTTTTACCATCAAATAAACCATTACAATGCAAGTTTCAGAATATCAAGATCTATTACTACCAACTTTAAAAAAATATTTTGGATACGATAGTTTTCGTGCAGAACAGCAGGAAATAATTGAATCGGTACTTGCCAAAAATGACAACTTAGTCATTATGCCAACCGGAGGAGGAAAATCTATTTGTTTTCAATTACCAGCAATATTATTTAAAGGACTTACCCTTGTAATATCACCTTTAATTGCTTTGATGAAAGATCAAGTAGATGGGTTAAAGGCTAATGGTATTCCTGCTAATTTTTTCAACAGCAGTCAAACCAAAGAGGAACACCTACAAATATTTGAAGATATTCATCATTCAAAAATAAAGCTGTTATACGTCGCTCCTGAGAGTTTATCACAATTAGAGAATATGGTTAATGAGCAATATATCAGCTGTATTGCTGTTGATGAAGCACATTGTATTTCCTCTTGGGGACATGATTTCAGACCGTCGTACCAACAACTGGGGTTTTTAAAGGCTAAACTCCCCAATACACCAATCCTTGCCTTAACAGCTACTGCCGATAAAGCTACACGTGAGGACATCGTTAATCAATTACGCATCCCTAATGCCTATCAATCAATTTCATCCTTTGATAGAAAAAATATTGAAATAGAGGTACGTCCGGCTAATGATCGGGTGTCTCAAATTATAAAGTTTATCCGAAGCAAACCAAATGAAGCTGGTATTGTGTATTGTTTAAGTAGAAAATCTACTGAGCAACTAGCTGAAAAATTGCTGTTAAACGGAATTAAAGCAACTACATATCATGCAGGCTTAACTTTTGAAAAACGTAACAAATCACAAGAAGACTTTATTTTTGATAAAACTCAGGTAGTTTGTGCTACTGTTGCTTTTGGTATGGGAATAGACAAATCCAATGTACGTTGGGTGATACACTATAACATGCCAAAAAACATAGAAGGGTATTATCAGGAAATTGGACGTTCAGGTAGAGATGGATTAAAAGCAAATGCGTTACTCTTTCATAGTTATTCGGATGTAATACAATTGAGAAAATTTGCAGAAGGAACTAGTAATTTTGAATTTCAAATTGCAAAATTAGACCGGATGAAGCAATTTTCTGAAGCTACTACCTGCAGAAGGAAAATTTTGTTGAGTTATTTTGGCGAACTCCTTTCTGAAAACTGTGATAATTGTGACGTATGTAAAAACCCACCTGAATTTTTTAACGGAACTGTTATTGCTCAAAAAGCATTGTCTACAATTGTACGTTTAAAAGAGTCCGAAGCAACAGGTATTGTTATTGATGTTTTACGAGGCGCTAGGAATGCCACTGTAATCGATAAAAAATATGATAGGATTAAAACCCACGGTATTGGAAATGATATTTCTTGGAAGGATTGGCAACATTACATTATTCAATTAGTAAATCAAGGTTATTGCGAAATAGCTTTTCACAAGCATAATGCCTTACAACTCACTGAATTTTCAAAAAAAGTATTGTTTGATAATGAATTAGTTAAGCTCACAAAACCTGTTGCCATAGCTGAAAAGGAAACCAAAAAGAAAACCACTAAGAAAGCATCTTCAAGTAATTTATTTGAGCGTTTACGTAAACTACGACATAGCATTGCTTTAGAAGAAGATATTCCTGCATATTTAGTATTTAATGATGCTACTTTAAAGGATATGGAAATGAATCGTCCAATGAGTGATGAAGAGTTTTTGGACATAAGTGGTGTTGGACAACGAAAGTTAGATGTTTATGGAACTGTTTTTATTAATGAAATAATTGCTTTTACTAAAGAGAAAAAGGTAAAAACAAAAAAAGGAAATACTCATAAAATAACGTATAAATTATATAAAGAAGGACTAAGTATTGACGAAATCTCAGCAGAAAGAGAATTAGCTCCTACAACCATTTTTTCTCATCTTGCAAAATTATATACTGATGGAAAGGATGTAGATATTTATGAGTTTATAGACAAAAATGAAGTTGCAGAAGTGAAAAAAGCTAAAGAAACTTTAAAAACCCCTGAAGGTCTAAAAGCTTATTTTGAATACTTCAAGGAACAAATGGATTACGCTACAATTCGTTTGGCATTGAGTGTTATTGAAAAGGAAAAACAATGATTTTCCTTTTTAAATTTTTAGAAGACAATAATAACATAGTTATATTTGTATAAAACACAGCTTATATAAATGACTCATTTATCAGTTTCGTTATACTGAACTTGTTTCAGTATCTCACACCCCTACTGATTACCCTGAAATAAATTCAGGGTAACGACAATGTTTAATTTATAGGCCTTTAGATATGTAAACTACTACTTATCTCTATAAATTATAACTATAAATCAGTATACAAATATGTTTTATCTAAAATTTCATATGTATCTCTATCTCCTTTTTTAATACATCTGCGTAATAATTACACGTTTGTGCAGAAAAAATTTAATTTCTTTTTTATACTATTTTCCTCCTTAACCAAATCTCTTAGTCCTTTTTTATCTAAACCCGTAATAACTACGGCTACTCTTGGGTATTTAAATTTTGAATTTTATTTTTAGTTCCTGTTGGATAATAATTTATATCTGCAACATATTCTTGTGCTGTTATGAAACATTATGAGTATTCCAAAAAAACCATCTATCCTATTTCATAATTATTTCTAAAAATCGGACATCTACCCAACACTCTTAGTTACTTATAATCAACACGTTACTATTTCATGTGTTAAAAAACGTTAAATTAGTACTTTGTTTTGCATAGTACTGTAACATAACTGATTTCTGTGCGTCTATTAGGTATATAACAATTTAAATTAATCATCAATCAAAAGAAAGCAATCATTATGACAACTACAGCAAACAATCAAATTACTCACAAGTTAAGTACTACAAAAGCAAATGTTTGGAACGCTATAAGACGTTACAGATAAACTAATTAATCATCAATCAAAAAAATCATTATGGCAAATACAGCAAACAATCAAATTACACATAAGTTAAGTACTACTAAAGCAAATGTTTGGAACGCTAAAAGACGTTACAGATAATTAACTAATCAATAAATCACTGAGCTATGAAAACGATACAAAAACTTCAAATACGCATGAGTAGAATTGCAAAAAAACAATTAAAAATAAAATACTACCCCGAAATGCTTTACAATTATGAAAACCAACTATATAATGGTACTATTACTAGAGTTAGATGAATTATATTTTTCTAAACTGAAGAAGTGCTAAGTTTGACAAATAATCAAACTTAGCACTTTTATAATATTACAACCAATTATTAAGCTGGCTTCTCCCCTTTTAGACATCGGCCTCTTAAATTAATATCCAATCAGTTTAAGAAATTACATGAAATTTGATCACCACATTACATATGTTTTTTATGTTCTTCATCCCTAACGATCACGCCTAATTCAATTTATTCAAACCTTAAATTTCTACAACAACAGTATCACAGAATCATCCATTAAATTAAATTCTAAAGTACAATACCATTATTATTTCTGTACTGCTCTGTGAAGTTGTATTTATTTAAATATTTTCACAATAACAATAGTCGCTAATAATCAGCAACTTACACCTGCACATGTTAAAAAGTGTTAAAAACAGTACTTTGCTTTACATAGTACTGTAAAAAGATTATCTTTGTATGTATATAAGATCTATAACATTAAAAAAAACATTATGGCAACTACAACAAACAATCAAATCACACACAAATTAAGTACTACAAAAGCAAATATTTGGAATGCTAAAAGACGTTACAGATAAACAATTAATCATCAATCAAAAAATAACAATCATTATGGCAACTACAGTAAACAATCAAATTACACATAAGTTAAGCACTACTAAAGCAAATATTTGGAACGCTAAAAGACGTTACAGATAAACAATTAATCATCAATCAAAAAATAACAATTATTATGGAAACTACAGCAAACAATCAAATTACACATAAGTTAAGCACTACTAAAGCAAATATTTGGAATGCTAAAAGACGTTACAGATAATTATACTAATCAATAAATCACTGAGCTATGAAAACGATACAAAAACTTCAAATACGCATGAGTAGAATTGCAAAAAAGCAATTAAAAATAAAATACTACCCCGAAATATTTTACAATTATGAAAACCAACTATATAATGGTGCTATTACTAGAGTTAGATGAATTATATTCTTCTAAACAGAAAAAGTGCTAAGTTTGACAAATAATCAAACTTAGCACTTTTATAATATTACAACCAATTATTAAGCTGGTTTCTCCCCTTTTTTAGGCAATGGCCCTCTTAAATGAATAATTAATCCGTTTAAGAAATTACGTAAAATCTGATCACCACAATCCATGTATTTATCATGTTCTTCATTTCTAAAGAACGCTCCTAATTCACTTTTTGAAACTTTAAAATCTACTAAAGCACAAATGGCTACAATATCCGTATCACGTAATTTGTGTGCTACTCTTAATTTTTTAAAAATGTCGTTATTTGTCAATCCCATATCCTTATATATTCAGTATTCAAAAAAATGAGGAAAACTCATTTTTTGAAATTCTTAAATTACGCTAAAGTAGCTTCTTTAAATTTAATTCCTAATTCTTTTTGAATTTCGAACACACGTTCTAATTCAACTGGTAAAATAAAAGCTACTGAAACCCCTTTTTTTCCTGCTCTTGCAGTTCTACCACTCCTGTGCGTATAGTATTCTAACTGTTGTGGTAATTGGTGGTGCAATACGAATGCTAAATTATGAACATCAATCCCTCGTGCAGAAACATCTGTAGAAATTAACACTTGAATAACTTCCTTCTTAAAAGCACGCATAACTTTATCACGTTCTTTTTGTTGCATATCACCTTCTAAGGCACCTACTGAAAATCCTTCTTCAGTTAATTCTTTAGCTAATGCTTGAGTGCCTAACTTCGTTTTACAAAATATGATCCCTCTACCTGCATCTTTTGTTCCTAAATACGCAATAATATCGGAAGTTTTTTCCTTAATGGTTGTTTTAATATATTGATGCGAAATGTTGGCATTTACCAATGAATTTTCGTTTACTGCAACTCTTACAGCATTATCAGACATATACATTTTTATGATACGCTTAATCCCTTCTGGCATAGTAGCCGAAAACAACCATGTGTTTTTAGTTGCTCCTGTATGCGTAAGAATGGTATCTAATTCTTGCTTGAAACCCATACTCAACATTTCATCAGCCTCATCTAAAACAACAGTTTTAACTTGACTTAAGTTAACTGTCCCTCTATTGATTAAGTCTATTAGTCTCCCAGGAGTTGCTACTATTACATGAGTAGTTCTTTCTAGTTTTTTTAATTGCTTATCTATTTTTTCACCTCCAAATACAGCTTCTAAAAATATTTTATCATCAGCGTATTTCGTAAACTTAAATAGTTGCTTTTTAATTTGCTGTACTAACTCACGAGTTGGAGACAAAATTAACGCTTGTACCTCATCACTATTCGTATCAATATGTTGTAATACTGGAATCCCAAAAGCTGCCGTTTTACCTGTTCCAGTTTGTGCTAAACCAATAAAATCAGTTTTTTGTTTCAATAATATCGGAATTCCTTTTTCTTGAATTTCCGTAGGGGTAGTTATGTTTAATTCTTTCAAAGATTTTACGATATCTTTTCGTACTCCTAAATGTGTAAATGTTGACATAATTTTGCTTCTATAGGCCGCAAATATACGCTTAATAAACAAGATACTCTCGTATAACTACAATCAAGAGAAAATCAATTTTACCGATGTATGAATTGATAATTAAAACTCATACTGTGATTAAATAGTTAAAAGGTTTTGTTTTCATTTTAATCGCAGTATTTTTGTACTATATCACTATTTATATGAGAAAAATAACACACCTACTATTTGATACCCTTGTTTCAAAAGGGATAGATACTACAATGGCTACATATATTAATATGTTTGTGTTACTCGTTATATTATTGTTACTTCTATGTATTGTTGATTTTATCACTCGTAAGATTATGTTAGCAACTTTTAGCCGAATTGCTATCAAATCAAAAACAAATTTTGATGATATATTAATCACCAATAAAGCGCCGAGAAATATCGCACATATTATCCCGCTGTTTTTAGCATGGAAATTTTCCTCTGTAGTCTTTTCAGATTTTCCTTATTTTGAAGGTTTTATAGATAAAGGCTTACAAATTTTCGGAATAGTATTAGCGCTATGGATTGCTAGAAGTGTTTTAAAGTCATTAAAAGACTTTTTTAAAACCTTACCACGGTTAAAAGACAAGCCTATAGATAGTTATATTCAGGTTTTTATGATTTTTGCCTGGGCGTTTGGAGTATTATCCGTTTTGGCAATATTAACAAGTACAGAATTAATAGATTTTTTAACAGGAATTGGAGCTGCTTCAGCCATTATTATTTTAATCTTTCGAGATACTATTTTGGGCTTTGTTGCCAGCATACAAGTGACCATAAACGATATGGTCCGTATTGGTGATTGGATTACTTTTCAGAAATATGGAGCAGATGGTGATGTTGTAGAAATTAATTTATCAACCGTTAAAGTTCAAAATTTCGATAAAACCATTACAACAATTCCTACCTATGCCTTGATTTCTGATTCCTTTAAAAATTGGAGAGGAATGGAAAATTCTGATGGAAGACGTATAAAAAGAGCTTTGCATATTAAATTAAATAGTGTAAAATATCTTTCTAAAACTGATTTAGAAGCCTTTTCTAAAATTAAAATCATCTCTTCTTATTTAGAAAACAGAAGTCAGAAAATTGATACTTATAATACGGATAAATCTATAGATAAATCACTATTACTAAACGGGAGAAACTTAACTAATATTGGTTTATTCCGAAAGTACGCCGAAACGTATTTAAAAAATCATTCCGCTATTAATAAGGACATGATGATTATGGCTAGGCAATTGGCTCCTACTACTCAAGGAGTCCCTATAGAAATATATGCGTTTAGCACGGATAAACGATGGGAAAACTACGAGTATATTATGGCTGATATTTTTGATCATCTAATTGCAGCTGTTCCTTATTTTGAATTGGAATTATTTGAATTGCCTAATAACGGTAGTTTTACTCCTTCAAGTGGATTTGACTCTTAAAGCTTATCACAAACGAAAAGTAACTTTGACTGATACATTTATAACTAGAAAGTTGATATACTAATTGGATTTTTTTATAAACACAATTTCAACCCTTCTATTCTCGGACTTCATATTACTTTTTGGCTGAGTTGCTCCTACTCCTTTTGTTTTAATTCTTGAAGCATCAATACTCTTTGAAATAAAATAGCTACTTACAGTTTTAGCTCTTTTAACTGACAACAGTTCATTATAATTAAAAGTACCTGTATCATCAGTATGACCGATAATTTCGATTTTTAAATCATTATGTTTCAGCAATTCTTTTATAATTTCATCAAGTAATTTATATGAATCATTATCTATTATTTTATCTGAAGCAACTTCAAATGTAATATTAAAATCTATTGAAAGTTGATCATTAATATTATGTATTTTTTCTGCCAGAGTTTTCTTTTTCCCAATACTTCTAAGTGAATTAGCTTCTAGGAATATAGCTGAATCATACAATTGGTCACCAACATCACTTATCCCTAATTTAAAATGATATTTTACATCTGGAATAACAATAACTGTAGCATTTAATAATTTTGTAAATCCATCATATTGAAAAGTAAATGGTAATTCAAGTTTTGCAATATCATCCCTATACTTATTCAATGTGTCTTTATTCCATGGGATATTAGGCATGTAATATTCACTATTAGTTATATGATTTATATAATCTACTGTTATAGGAATGTTTTTATCTCCATTTAATATCGCTATGTTTTCTGATGTCTTTGTTATCGTGTTCGTTACTAAAAAAATAAACGCATCATTCACATTTTTATGTACATATTCAGGGTATTCTTCCGATGCAAAGAAAAAATTAAATTGAATTTTATCTGTAGCAGAAATTAAATCAAATTCAAACAAAGCGGTATCATAACAACCTTTATAGCCTGATATTCTGTTTATATCAGGATCACTCATGAAATTTACTTTTGTACTTTTTCTAGTATCATTATTAGGACCAATGGCGTTTTTAACATAACCATTACTCATAATAATACCTTCAGGTATAATATCATTATAATCCAATTTGCACTTAAATTCTCCAAAAGCCTTAGGACTTCCTTTAATTGATAAATTACTCACGATGATATTTTCAGTATCTCCAAGTAACACAGCCATTAACTCTTCTGCAGTTACCCCATCTTTTATTTTAAGTTGTCCTTGGGAGAAATGAGTAAAAAGGAATAGTAAAACACATAGGTACTTACTTTTGAATTGTATCATATGCTAATTCACCTTTTTAGGTTTAAAAACCCTTACAACACTTGGAGGATGTTTTTCTAGAAAACTCAAAGGTCTGATTGGTCTTTTTTCGAGACCTCCGCCGCAATTGGGACATATTTGATTAAATATATCTGTAACACAATCGATACAAAATGTGCATTCAAAAGTACATATTAACGCTTCAGTAGAATCGTTTGGCAAGTCTTTATTACAGTGCTCACAATTTGGTCGTATTTCTAACATTACATTAGTCTTCTTTTAAAATAATCATTGTTGCTTTTCCAGAAGAATATAAATTCCATTTTTGATCTGTTATCACATTCCCTTCATGATCTAACACCATAAAATGCCCAGTATTTGGTGAAGCTGTTCCCTCATTAATAGCAATTACATCAATACGATTTAAGCCATCTACTAAATCGATATTGATCCCTTTAAAATAGCCCCCTAAACGCAAACTATTTTCAACTACAACGTCATTTACTATAATACGCACATAGTCTCCATCTACACTTCCAAAATCTCTACATTGAAGCCCTAAATAACTACTTTTTGTTTTAAAATTACCTAGGTATTGATCGTATTTTGCTGTTGCTTTTAATTTATTATCATCCCATCGTTTCTGCAACTCTTCCCCAGCATCTAACAAGTCAGATTTCTGATTCATATAAAATGGTTTAGGTTCCGTTAAAGGATTGTTTAAATCAACCGTTGGTGATTTCGGTTTATTAAGTAATATATTGGGCTTAGGAGGAATGATTTCTTTCTTATCTGCTGGAATGGCAATTCCATTTTTTGTGCTTGAGTCCAATCCTATTTGTGCATACAACTGAACGGAAAGCAATAAACAAAAAATAAGAGTAAGAAATGCTTTCATATGTTACGTTAATTCAGATTATAAAACTAATTTAAAATAATCAAATACAATGCCATTTTAACAGTTTAATTACATTACGAAAAACAAAGGTTTTAATCCCACCACAAGATTTAATTCCTGATTTGTTTGTCTAATTTAAATAACCTCTACCCACTAGTGGTTTTAAAATGGGGAGCTATCAGCTGTTTCATTTTCTTTAAATAGCACGTGACTATCGTCTAAATGGATTAATTTCTTTAATCCAAACTTAACTTCGTTTCTTCGCCAATAGCTACTATTAGGATTATATACCTGATATTCTGTAGCAATTAGCTTTGATAATTTTTGTGATATTATAGTTCTATAAGTTCTTGTACTTGAATTGATGTAATAATCGAATTTTCGATAGCCCAAAAACTCTTCAAATTCTTTATGAAATTTTAAATCCCACCAACCATACAGCCATAAGCCAAATTTCGTTTGCTCTTTTATGTTTCTACGAAACAAATAATGTAATGAGTTCTGAAACGGTACAGGTATATATATAGTTACTTCACACGACAAAGATTCATCAGAAGTTATTTCTTCCATTAACTTAGGGAAATTAATTTTAAAAACTTCAAAATTACCTGTTAAGGGTTTTAAACTTTTAAATCCATCATCATAATCAAATTCATTATGATGTGGTGACTCTAATATAAACAATACCTTTTTGTAGTTTACTCCTTCTTTTCTTTTTAAATATACACTTTGTTTATCAATACAAAAAGTCCAATTTTTAACTAAATGTTCTTGTCGGAAGAACTTACTTTTAACAACGATAAAATCGTTTTCAACAATAAAAAAGCGTTCATCTATTTTTGTCTCATCAATATAACTTATTTCTTGTTCCGTAATACTGGTAATACGTTGCCCTTTCCTATTATATAAAGGAATGTTTTTTATTGTTTGCATACCCCAAATTTAATCCCACTTACGGGTTTTATTAATTAATTCAAACCTATTTATTCCCACTTGTGGGTTTAACACCCCGTTCGAAAAATTATAGTGTTGATTCATACCTCATAGGCTTTCCTCGAAAAAGTTGATTTAAATGGTATTAATCCAGCTTATAATATCCGCATTTTAAATACGCTCCTTCTGGAAAACTCTTAATCACAGGATGATCACTATCGTGAAAAGTATAATCCAAAACTTCATGTTTTCGTGAACCATTTTGGATTTCTGCTTCACAAATGTCAAAAAAATTATCCGCTAAAACCCTTGATGAACAGGACGCTAATATTAATAACCCTCCCTTAGCTGTTAAAGAAGTTCCTAAGCGTGCTAAGCGTGAATAACTATGTATAGCCTTATCAACCTCTTTTGCGCTTTTAGCAAACGATGGTGGATCAATAATTACAACGTCAAAGGTTTTACCTTGCTTAATCAAATCGTGTAAACCAACAAATGCATCAATTGCCATGGTTTTATGAGTACCAGTATATTCATTTAATTTTCCATTTTGCACAGCCATTTCTAGTGCCTGTACAGAAATATCAAGGCTAGTAACTTCAGTAGCACCATTAGCTAATGCATGAACAGAAAATCCTCCTGCATATGAAAATACATCTAATACTGACTTTCCTTTTGAAAGTTCACCTACTCGCCTCCTATTTTCTCTATGATCTAAAAAATAACCTGTTTTATGTCCGTAAATTACATTTGCAGAAAAATTCACTCCATGTTCTTTAAAAAGAACCACATTATCTTCTAAATGGCCATAAATTACTTGACCATCTTTTAACCCGCTATTTTCTTTGCTTTTTTGAACGTTTCTACTCAATCGCAATACAATCGTTTTACAATTACTCTTTTCTAGTAACTGAGGAAGTATATCATTCAAATACGGAAACCAAATGGTTGAATATATTTTCACCACTAAAACATCAGCATATACATCTGCTATAAACCCTGGTAATCCATCAGCTTCACCATAAACAAATCGATAACTATTAGTATCTGTTGCTAATAACGCTGTTCTTATATCAAAAATGGTTTCAATACGATTCTTAAAAAACTCTGCATCTAATTTTGCAGGTTTACCGAATTGCACCAATTTAATTTTAATTGGAGAATACGGGTCGTATAATCCACAAGCTAGAAACTTATTTTTTTTATTGTCGTAAACTACTACAACATCACCGGAATTTGCAGCTACACTTTGCTTTACAATACTATCCTCAAAAATCCAAGGATGTCTTTTCTTCACCATTCGTTCCGCTTTTGGACGTAATTTTACGGAAATGACTTTTGTTGTTATATCTGGTAAATTCATCATAAACTATAGCTGCTTAAAAAGTTCAAAAATAAGGAATAAAGGTGTTTAATATTCTTTAAAACAAAATAGTTATTAAAAAAAAACGCCCTCATATATGAGAGCGTTTAATACGTTTTTTGTAATTTATATTCGGTTAACAACTTAAAACTAAATTATATTAATCATTATTGTACGTATACGTATATGTTGTAATATCTCCATCATAGTTTTCTGTAGTTACTCTAGGAAAATCATAATCCGTATAAGCATATGTATTAGTAATATTTTCAGGAAACATAGTGCTTTCGGTATCATCTTTTAAAATATTATTTACATTAAAAAGATAGTTATAACCATTCTCAGAATTAATAGTCAATAAAACACTTCTATTATTTATATTTTTAAATGGCGCATTCATGCTATCATGAGTGTATGTAGTAATATTCACTCCTCCTTCATTTTCACCAACCATATTCCCATTACTAATTGTTGTTGTTGAAGGTTCACTTCCTGGCGAAGTGATTGATGTTTCAGTTACAACAGAACTATCTGCGTTATAAGTTAAATTGTACTCATAAACTCCTACACCAATAATATTTGTTGAAATTGTTGCTATTCTTCCTTGAGTATTGTAGGTGTATGATTCTAAAATCTCCTCATTTTGTGCATTATTGTAATTAATTTCAGTTATTTTACTATCCTCATATACGTAATCCGTATAATAGCCATCAGAAGACTCCTCTTTTATAAGTGTCATACCTTCATATGTATATTCAATGGTTTCGGTTTCTCCATCCGAATAGACGACATCAACTTTAGTGGGCAATATACCGTCGTTACTAGAGGCATCACCGGGTAATGTACTGACTGAATCATCTTCACTACAAGAAGTTAATGTTGCTAAACCAATAGCTAAAGTAAAAAGGAATTTTTTCATATTGTTAGATTATTTTTTGCGAAGATAAATAAAAGAAACCTATTGAATTATGCAAATTATTATTTGGTAGTATATTCTGACCATTCGGTAGTACTCATTAAATATTTAGTTGAAAGACCATTTAATATTGAATACAAATCAGGTATTAAACTCCCTATTGGGTTAAAAAGTAAAAGCTTCACCAATTAGTGAAGCTTTTACTTAAAAATTATTGTTAAAAAATAAATTATTCCTTAATCAATCTTTTAGTTATTTGATTCGTATCATCATTTATAGTTACAATATACACCGCGCTTTGAAGGCTTTGAATATTTATACTTTTTTCAGTATCCATATTTTTTAAATCAGCCATTAATATTTTTCTTCCAGTAATATCATAAATTGCAACAGTATTTAACTTTAAATTACTTGGGTTTATAATATTAAGTACATTTTTAGCCGGGTTTGGATATATCCCTACTCCTCCTTCTAACAAATAATTGTCTTCAATATTTAATACTACTTGTGCTGTAAATTTAATATCATCAAGTGCTATATCAGAAAAGTGACTTGTTCCGGTTATAGCTCTGAATCGAAGCTTTACAACTTGACCTGTATATGCAGATAAATCAATAGCTTTTAACTTCCAAATATCTCCGCCTTGATCACCTGAATATGGAGATATAATATCATTAATCCAATTTCCAGCTGAGAAAATATCTACATGCAAGCTCCCTACTGATGAACCATACATATGATACGCAAATTCGAAATCATAATCGACATCTAAACTCAAACAATTACTTTCAAGTATAGCCGTAGTTCCAAAACAACTAGAACCTTCCGTATAAATATACTTACCTGATCCTGAACCTGGATTATAATCTACACTTGGCCCTGTAGCTGTAGAAGGAGTCCCTCCTATATCAACTCTCCAATCAATTTCATCATCAGTACCGTTTGTTAAATTATTCCAAGAACCATTTAACACACACGTAGTTGTACCACAGTCACTTGTAGCACCACAAACTGTTTCTGCCTCAAAGTCATCATTAAAAGTCGTTGCAATAGCTCCTGCACTAACTGTAATGTATGAAGGTTTCGTTTCAGTATCATTATTAGTAGCATTTGTTGCTGTTAATGCTATAGTATATGTCCCAGCCGCTGTGAATTGAACCTGAGGATTCTGAGATGAAGCGTCAGTTCCTCCAGTGTAGTTAAAAGTTGTAGGTGTAATTGTCCATGACCATGAAGTTGGAGTAAATGCAGTATAATCCCTTAACACAAATGTGTTACCTACACATCCTGTTGTTGTATTTACATCAAAACAAGCAACTGGCGCAAGGTTTCCGGGATCTTTTAAATCACTTTTCCAAAGTCCTTGACCATATGTTCCTGCATATAATTTATTTTCACAAACTTCCGTTGCATACTGTATTTCTAACTCAGTAATTTCTAAGTTAGGTAAATTCGTTTTATAAAGGGTCCAATCCGCTTGGTTATTATCTTTATAATAAACACCTACATCCATACCTATATACATCGCATCTACGGAACTTGTTTTGTCAATAACAATTGTGTTTAATGAAATATTTGGTAGTGTTCCTGAAATATCTGTCCAACTTCCACCACTATCAATTGATTCATATATATTATTACTCAAAGCAATAAATAAATGAGTAGGGTCAGTTGGGTCAATTTCAATATCTTCTGGCTCATTCCCTACAGGTAAACTCCCTCCTAAATCAGTCCAAGTTGGACTAGCTGAAGTAGCATTATTTGAACGATATAACTTATTGTCATATCTAGAAACATATACTATATCACTATTTGAAGGCGCTATAGCTATATCTCTAATATTACTCGTTCCAGAGAATGTAGATATTTTAGTCCAAACTACTGCTGTTGCAGCTGGAGTTTTCACATCATTAGAACGCCAAACATTATCATATCCTACAAGCATTCTTGCAGGTGTATTGGGATCTAATTTATATGGTGTTACCCAAGAACCAGCTTCATCAATTCCATTAACTCCATCAGCTGCAATTCGAGAAAAACCATTTCCATTATCAGTAGAACGTCTGATATCACCATAGTATAATGCTCCATACATATAATTAGCATCTGTAGGATCTATTTCACACTCCATACCATCACCACCAATTTCTGTTCTAAATGAGTCATCTCTACTAATAGCAGTACCATTATCCTGGTATCCATTAATAACTAGACCTTTAGTAGTTTGCGATACCCCAATTTTATATACTTGTGCAATGGCTAAACCACTACTTAAATCAGACCAATCTACTCCATTGTTTGTTGATGTATATAATCCCCCGTCATTACCACTATACAAGTTATTTGTATGTGGTGAAAATTCTAATGCATGTTGATCCGCATGTACTCCATCTACACCACCTGAAGCACCAACCCAATATGACATACAAGTCATTGTTGTTCCTCCATCAGTAGATTTCCACATATTAACTCCACCTGTGTATATATTATTTGCATTAGTTGGATCAGCAACGATTACCAAATCATACCAAGCTTGACTATCAGTACCTGAACCATCTATTTCATAGCCCAATATATTAGGTGTAGTTGTTTGGGTAGAAAAACTTGCGCCACTAGTAGTTGATTTATAAATACCAATAAGACCCGATCCTCCACCAGCAATTAAATACACCCAGTTTGGTTCGTTAACAGATACAGCCAAAGCAATCCTTGATGCTCCAACTGGCACACCAGAAGTTACTGGTGAAAATGTAGTTCCACCATCAGTAGATCTATGTACTTGTGAACCTGCAGCATATACAATACTTGAATTTGTTGGGTGATAAACAATGTCCTTTGGATTATTACCTAAAGAAGAAGATTGAGTCCAATTACTACCTCCATCAATAGTTTTATATACACGATAATTACTTGCCGCAGCTAACATTTTATTAGGATCAGCTGGATCCATAATCAACTCATTTATGGTTTTATTCCCCATACCAGTATTATGTGAGCTCCAAGTTACTCCTCCGTCAGTACTTTTCCATACTCCATATCCGGGGGAATCAGCACCATCTCTATCACCAGTAGCGATAAACATTGTATCGGGTGTAGTTGGATGAATTACAATACTAGACACTCCTAATCTTGTCAGTCCACCAGAAAGCTCAGTCCATGTTGAACCATTATTGGTCGTTTTCCATACTCCTCCCGCTGGTGCACCAACAAAAATTGTATTAGCGTCGGTAGGATGAAATGTAATACATGTTAACCTACCACTTCCATTTAACTGCCCAGTACCATTTGAAGGTAGCGGTGTTGGTCCAACTATTTCCCAAGTACCAGTGCCAGAATCATATGATTTATTTAAGGTATTATTATTTTGATGCTCTCTAAAATATTTTTTTATTTCATTTAGTGTGTTACCAGCAGGAGGGAAATTTCCATTTTCATCAACTCTAGCTTCCCAATAATATTCCCAGCGTTTAAATTGTTTTATCCCCACCCCTTTAGGTATTTTACTCTGCCCTTTCACAACAGATTCATAATAGATATTAAAATCTCGCTGTATGTCATAAAAATTATTTTCATGATCATACATCATGTTTTGCCATTTATCCTGACTAAAGGCTAAGGCCGTTAGGGATAAGACTAAAATAAATAAGTACTTTTTTTTCATAATTATCATTTTTGATGAAGAATTCATCAAATATAATTCATTTATTTTAATCAAACCCACTAAGTCTATAGGACAATAATAACATATGTTTGTACACAAAAAAAAAGCTCTCAATATAATTGAGAGCTTTTAAATCTTAAAAGTGATTATGTTTACAACTTCACCTTTTCATTTTCGTAATTGAATAAATAATCAATGTCCATTTCTTGTACTTTTCCCAGTTTAGATAAAGCTTTCATGTCAACATCTTTCTTGTTTCCGATAACTAATACATTGTATTTTTCACCTTTAATGTTCTTATTGAAAAACACTTTTAAATCTTCCATTGACATATTTTTAATGGTGTTATACATCGCCTCTCTATTGTCATTATCAATACCTAACTTTTGAAGACGTTCATACGACCAGAAAATATTAGACTTGGTAATACGTTGTGCTGCAATTTTCTTTAACGTAGCTGCTCTTGCTGCCTCAAATTGCTCAGTAGCTGCTGGCATATCATTCATTAAATCCATCATTGCATTAACTGCTTGCTCCATTTTATTAGCCTGAGTACCTACATAAGCCATTACATAATTTGCCTCTCCTTTTTTAGATGCATTTCTATAACTAGAAAAAGCTGAATATGCTAATGATTTCGATTCTCTAATTTCTTGGAATACAATTGAAGATAATCCACTACCAAAATACGTGTTAAACAAAGTAGAAGCTGCAATGTTTTCTGCTTTAAAAGGCTCTCCTTTTGCTAGTAAAAGTATCTCTGCTTGAACCATATCATAATCAACATAATATACATTTCCTCCTGTATCATTTTGAATATATTCAGTAGCCTTAGGATATTCTTTTAAATCAGCTGAAATTTTATGGTTTTTATTTAAAGCTGAAACAGCTGCTGAAACATCTTTACCGTAATAGAAAATACGTTGTTTATAGTTACGCATATCTTTTACTGCAGCTACTAATTCTTCCGGATTAATAGCTTCTAATTCATCTAATTGATAAATATTACGTAAACGTGAATTTTTACCATATTGTCCGTAGTTATATAATCCATTCCAAAGAATATTTCCTTTTTGAGTTTTATCATCTAACCTACCTTTAGCTATTTTTTCTACATATTTATTGTACGTATCTTGATTCGCTATTGCATTTTCCCACAAGTGCTCTAATAAAGCCAAACCTTCATTTAGGTTTTCTTTTAAACCACTAATTCCTACATATGATTTATCATTAGCTGTACTTACATGATAGTTAATTCCTAATTTGTAAAACTCTTTTTTAAGTTGCTCAGGTGTATACTTATCAGTTCCTAAATAATCAAGATACCCAACTGCTAAACCAAGTTTTTTATCGTTGTCTTTACCCATGTCAAAAATGATATTCAAATCGAATAAATCATTGTTTTTATTTTCAACATAAGATACTTCTACTCCATTCTCTAAAGTAGTTTTCTGTAATTCTTTATTATAATCAATAAATAACGGGGCAATCTCTTTTGACTCTTTCTTATTAAAAGCCTGTAAAAACTCTGATTGCTTCCCTCTATTTAAATTTATCGGGGTAATACCAGGGTTTTTTACCTTAGTAATATTTTTATCTTCTCCTTTACGTTTGTAGGTAATTACGTAATTATTTTTATAAAATGAATTTGCAAACGTTACTAACTCTTCTTTAGTTATTTTTTTCAATTCATCTAAAAAAGCAACTTTATTTGTCCAATTTTCATGGTGTATAAACGCATTATAATACGCACTCGCTAAAGCAGTATTGTTTTCATATTGACGTGTTTGAGATAATTTTAAATCATTAACTACAGCCTCAATCATCCATTCATCAAATTCCCCTTTCTTCAATTTTTCAATTTGAGCCAGAAGTAAATCTTTAACTTCATCAAGAGTTTGCCCTTCTTTTGGAGACCCCGTAAACTGATGGTACCCATAATCATTTAAGAAGGTTGGAGAACATCCACCACGTTGAACTGCTTGTTTTTGATTTAAGTTTAAATCAATTAAACCAGCATTCCCATTAGCTAAAATCATATCAGCCAAAGTCAATAATTTTTCTTCTTTAGTTCCAATTGCTCCTGAACGGAACGCTACGGATATACTTTCTGCGGTAGGACCAAAAACTTCACTAGAAATTGGAGCAGTAATTGGTTCTTCTTTTGGTAATTCAGGATGTACAACTTCTTTACGTTCCATTTTTCCAAAAGCACTATCAACCATTGCTATTGTAGTATCAAAATCAAAATCACCTACTAAAACTACAGCCATGTTATTTGGAACATAGTATTTGTTGAAGTAATTATGAATGTCAATCATAGAAGGATTCTTTAAATGCTCCGCAGTACCAATAGTAGACTGTTGTCCGTATGGATGATTAGGGAATAAATCCTTTAACATAGCCGCATAACGTTTTCTGAAATCACTATCTTGTCCACGATTGAACTCTTCAAATACAGCTTCTAATTCCGTATGGAATAAACGCAGTACCAACTCGCTAAAACGCTCACTTTCTACAGACAACCATTTTTCTAATTCATTAGCTGGAATCTTGTTTTTATATACTGTTTCTTCAAACCAAGTATGTGCATTTGTACCTTCTGCTCCTAATGAACTAATCATTTTATCATATTCATTTGCAATAGAATGATTAGATGCCTCCAACGAAGCTTCATCAATTTTCCTGTATAGGGTTAACTTTTTTGCAGGATCTTGTTCCGCTCTGTGTTGCTCATATAGATTCGATATTTTTTCTAAATGCCCCTTTTCTTCTTCCCAATTAGCAGTACCAATTTCATGAGTACCTTTAAATACCATATGCTCTAAATAGTGTGCTAATCCAGTAGATTCTTTAGGATCGTAATTAGAACCTGCACGTACAGCGATATACGTTTGGATTTTAGGTTCTTCAGTGTTTTTACTTAAATACACTTTTAGACCATTGTCTAAGGTATATAAACGTAATCCTGTAGGGTCATTTTCTACAGTTTCATACGCATATCCTTTTGCATCATTTTGCTGGTTTACAGCATAGGTTTTTTCTTGACTTACTTCATTTGAAGAGTCCGATTTCTTACAACTTATTACTAAAATACATAGCAATAAGAGATATGTTAGTTTTCTCATTTAAAAAATTGATTATAGTTGCTTTAAAAATAAGCATAAAAAAAACGCTATCAAATTGATAGCGTTTTTTTTATGCTTATTTTATGTTTTTCCTAGCAGTATTAATTACCTTAAAAAAATAGTTTTTTAATTAGGCATTAACAGCGGCCAATACTTCAGCAACTTTAGCTCCAATTTCTGCAGGAGAATCTACTACGTAAATTCCACATTCTCTCATGATAGCTTTTTTAGCTTGAGCAGTATCGTCAGTTCCTCCAACAATAGCACCGGCATGTCCCATTGTTCTTCCAGCAGGAGCAGTTTCACCTGCGATAAAACCAATAACAGGTTTTTTACTTCCACTAGCTTTATACCAGTTTGCAGCATCAGCTTCTAACTGACCACCAATTTCACCTATCATAACTACTGCTTCAGTTTCTGGGTCGTTAATTAATAATTCAACAGCTTCTTTAGTTGTAGTTCCAATAATTGGATCTCCACCAATACCTATTGCAGTAGTAATTCCTAATCCTTCACGAACAACTTGATCAGCAGCCTCGTAAGTTAACGTACCTGATTTAGACACAATTCCTACAGTACCTTTTTTGAATACAAAACCTGGCATAATACCAACTTTAGCCTCACCTGGAGTAATAACCCCTGGACAGTTAGGTCCGATTAAACGAGCATCACTAGCTTTTACATATGCATTAGCTTTGATCATGTCAGCAACAGGAATACCTTCAGTAATTGTAATAATTACTTTAATACCCGCGTCAGTAGCTTCCATAATTGCATCAGCAGCAAATGCTGGTGGCACAAAAATAATAGTAGTATCCGCTCCAACTTTTTCAACAGCCTCTTGAACTGTATTAAATACTGGTTTACCTAAGTGCTCTTGCCCCCCTTTACCAGGAGTAACTCCACCTACAACATTTGTTCCATAATCAATCATTTGACCAGCATGGAATGTTCCTTCACTACCTGTGAAACCTTGAACTATAATTTTTGAATCTTTATTTACTAAAACACTCATTTTTTTAATTTTTTATAATTGTTACAAATGTAATTTTTTCTATCTAACTAATAAGCTTTTATCAGGAAACTTTCACTGATAAATATGCATTATTATCTACTGCATTTTCGTCAGCCATTTGACTCATTTCATGACAGCGGAATAACTTACCTTCTTTTACTTCCCAAATAGAGATAAAATGCGCTAAACATATTTCTTCTTCAGGATGATCAAATGAGATTACATAATACGTATAACGCACTGTTACAAAATTATTTTCTGCAATAATATGACTAATTTCCGGCCTTAACTCTTTAAATGAAGCCGCAATACGTTTACCGTGTTCAATAATATCATTGAAATTAAATTTTACAAAACCCGCACTACTACTCCAATACAATTCACATTCTGGATGAATGAAGGATTTTAAAACGTCTTCATTTTTATAAAAATCTGATTCGTAAAACGATTTGACTAGTTCTTTTGGGTTCATACAATATTATTTCAATTTCTTTATTATTTCTGGTAGTTTTCTAATATAAGCCATTTCTTTGAAACGTTCTCTAGCCTCAACTGCTGGAGAACCAAAGTATTTTTTATTCTCATCGGTAGAATGTCCTAAACCAGACTGTGCAAAAATCTCTGTGCCTTTTGCGATAGTAATTCCGCTTTTAACACCTACTTGCCCCCAAAGAATAACCTCATCTTCAATTACAACGCATCCTGCTACTCCAACTTGAGATGCTAGTAAACATTTTTTTCCGACTATAGTATCATGTCCTATTTGAACTTGATTATCTAATTTTGTACCAGCACCAATAGTAGTTGAAGCTGTAACTCCTCTATCAATAGTACAAGACGCTCCAATATCAACATTGTCTTCTACAACAACATTACCTCCAGAAATTAATTTATCTCTAAATTCGGGTCTGCTTTTATAATAAAAAGCATCTGCCCCTAAAACAGTACCTGAATGTATTGTTACATTATTCCCTATAACAGTATTGTCATAAATAGAAACATTCGCATGAACTAAACAGTTGTCGCCAATTATCACATTATTTCCTACAAAAGCATTAGGTTGAACAATAGTATTTTCTCCTATTTTTGCAGAAGCTGAGATAGCACCTGTGGCTTTTTCAAAAGGCTTAAAGTAATTTGTTAGTT
Organism: Kordia sp.; assembly: GCA_002733415.1. Lineage (GTDB taxonomy): Bacteria > Bacteroidota > Bacteroidia > Flavobacteriales > Flavobacteriaceae. The sequence continues at coordinate 64,502 of NVVR01000009.1, forward strand.
TATTAAAATCTCTAAATGGATCATCCGAAATTAACAATGCTTTGCCTTCTGGACAATCAACTTGTTTATTTATCAAAACAACTGTTGCAGCAGATTCTAAAGCAGCATCATAATACTTAGGATGATCTACAAAAACAATATCACCTGCTGTAACTACATGGATTTCATTCATTCCCAAAACAGGAAAATCAGCAACTCCAACATAATCAACATCAATAATTGTTGCTATTTGTGATAAGGTATGTATTTGTGGGAATTTCATATTACTTTTTTTTACCAAACAAGACTACTCTTGCAAAAAACACGTGCATGAATGGTATTTTTGAACATAGAACATCTAAATTAAATCCAAATTTATTTAGCCAATTACCATAATTTTTATCCCCATATATTTTTAATGAAATAAAACCAAATATTACACTAAAAAAATCCATAAAATAATGATCAAATGTAAACTTCTTCTTTATTATTTTAAAATCAGAAGATACTAATGCATGTTCATCTGGAGTTCTTTCTTGCGGATTTAATTTTCTATAAATCTTGTATAAAGGGTTCATGTTTAAAGGCTCTAAAAAAATAATAATTCCATTAGGCTTCAAAACTCTATGCACATGAGACAATGTTTTCTCTATATCAAGGTGATGAAGTATTGCTCCACCAATAACTACATCAAATGATTCATCTGGGAAAGTTAAATTATTAGCATCCATCAAATGAAATTCTGTTTCAAAAGAAACGCCCTTAGCGTGATCAATCCCTGTTTGTAATTCCGTTTCAGATATATTAATACACGTTAACTTCTTAGGTACAACCTTGTTTTTTATCCAGTCAGACCAAACATAAGAACCTAATTCTAAAACTTCTTTACCTTCAGTAACTTGAATAACTTCATTTAATAGCTTTCGCTCTCTATTATATGAAAAATGAAATGCATGCCTACGTAGAGGTTTAATTTTTTTTCTGTCAAGCTTTTTGTTATTCCAATAATCTTGTTCAGTTTTATTTATTTCTTCTCTAGATTTGCTCATTTTACTACTATGCTTTAACCCTCTCTTTATAAGTTCCTTTTTCAGTTTCTACCTTAATTTTATCTCCTTCATTGATAAATAAAGGCACATTTACAGTTGCTCCAGACTCAACAGTAGCTGGTTTTGTAGCATTTGTAGCAGTATTTCCTTTAACACCAGGTTCTGTATGTGTAACTTCTAATACAACCGTAGCTGGCATATCAACAGATAATGGCATTTCATCTTCAGCATTAATTAACACAGTAACTACTTCTCCTTCTTTTAATAATCCAGGAGCATCAAGAGAGTTTTTCTCTAAAGTAATTTGGTTATAATCCTCAACATTCATAAAATGGAATGTATCACCTTCTGGGTATAAAAACTGAAACTTCTTAGTTTCAACACGTACTTCATCTAATTTTCTTCCTGAAGGGAATGTGTTATCAATTACTTTCCCTGAAGTAACACTTTTTAATTTTGTTCGAACAAAAGCTGGTCCTTTCCCTGGTTTTACATGTAAAAATTCAATAATTTTATAAATATCATTATTATACCTAATACATAATCCGTTTCTAATATCTGAAGTAGTTGCCATAATCTTTGCCCACAAGAGCGGGTATCTTTTTAATTAAACTTAATTTTCTCTTAATTTGATTTAAAATATCCTTTCATAATACCCCGTTTTGAATTTCTAATAAACATTAAAATTTCATCACGCTCTTTAGAAGCTGTCATTTCTGCTTCTATAACTGCAGCAGCTTGAGTAGTATTATTTTTCCCTTGATAAAGGATTCTATATATATTTTGAATTTCTCTTATTTTCTCTGTTGCATATCCACGTCTTCGCAAACCTACGGAGTTAATTCCTACATATGAAATTGGCTCTCTAGCTGCTTTTACAAATGGTGGCACATCTTTACGAACCCATGTACCTCCACTTACGAAAGCATGATTTCCTATTGAACAAAATTGATGTACAGCAACCATTCCTGCCAAAATAACATTATCACCTACAGTAATATGCCCCGCTAAAGTAGTATTATTAGAAAATATACAATTATCACCAACAAAACAATCGTGAGCAATATGACAATACGCCATAATTAAACAATTATCCCCAACAACAGTTTTCATTTTATCAGTAGTCCCTCTGTTAATGGTTACACATTCACGAATAGTTACATTGTCACCAATTTCCGCAGTAGTATCCTCATCATTATATTTTAAATCTTGTGGAACAGCTGATATTACTGCCCCTGGGAAAATCTTACAATTTTTACCTATTCTAGCGCCTTCCATAATGGTCACGTTAGATCCTATCCAAGTACCATCTCCAATAACTACATTATTATGTATCGTTGTAAAAGGCTCAATAACAACATTTCTTGCTATTTTAGCGCCTGGGTGTACGTATGCTAATGGTTGATTCATAATGTTATTGTTTTTTTGCTATTTGAGCCATCATTTCTGCTTGTGCCACTAATTTCCCATTTGCGTAGGCATAGGCCTGCATATGACAAATACCTCTTCGTATTGGAGAAATTAAACTACAATCAAAGAATAAGGTATCTCCTGGTAAAACTTTTTGTTTAAACTTAACGTTATCAATTTTCATGAAGAATGTTAAATAGTTTTCCGGATCAGGAACCGTACTCAATACCAATATCCCTCCCGTTTGCGCCATTGCTTCTACAATTAACACACCAGGCATTACTGGAGCATCTGGAAAATGCCCTGTAAAGAAAGGCTCATTCATGGTTACATTTTTCATTCCAACAACCTTTTGATCAGAAAGCTCTAAAATTCTATCGATCAATAAAAATGGTGGTCTGTGTGGCAACATATCCATTATCTGATGTATGTCCATTACAGGTGTAAGGTTTACATCATAAACGGGCACAGAATTACGGCGTTCTTTTTTTATTAATTTCGCCATTTTTTTTGCAAACTCTGTGTTTACAAAATGTCCTGGCTTAGTAGCGATAACCTTCCCTCTAATTCGTGTTCCTATTAAGGCTAAATCCCCTATAACATCTAATAATTTATGACGTGCAGCTTCATTTGGGTGATGCAGCGTTAAATTATCTAAAATACCATTAGATTTTACTGCTACATCTGTTTTACCGAAAGCTTTCTTTAACTTCTCCATTGTTGCTGCTGATATTTCTTTATCTACATACACAATGGCGTTATTTAAATCACCTCCTTTAATTAGACCATGATCCAACAAAGTTTCTATTTCATGCAAAAAACTAAATGTTCTTGAGTTAGAAATTTCAGCTTTAAAATCAGATAGTTTTTTTAAAATTGCATTTTGAGTACCTAATACCTTTGTATCATAATCTACCATTGTAGTTACTTGATATTTATCCGAAGGCATAATCATAATTTCACAACCAGAAGCCTCATCAGTATAGGTAATAACCTCCTTAACAATATACTCATCTCTTTCAGCATCTTGCTCAACTATTCCCGCTTTTTCAATCGCTTCAACAAAATATTTCGATGAACCATCCATAATTGGCGGTTCTGGCGAGTTCATTTCTATCAAACAGTTATCAACTTCTAATCCAACTAAGGCAGCCAATACATGTTCTGAAGTGTTAATTTGAATCCCTTTATTTTCAAGGTTAGTGCCTCGTTGTGTTTCGGTAACAAACTCAGCTTTTGCTTGAATTACAGGATTTCCTTCTAAATCTGTTCTAGAAAAAGCATATCCATGATTTTCAGCAGCTGGCTTGAATGTTAACGTAACTTCTTTACCTGTATGAAGTCCAATTCCTTTTAAAGTAACTTCGCTTTGAAGTGTTCTTTGTTTTACAAGAGTATTACTCATTGTTGTTTATTTTTTTTTCTAATTTATTTAGTTGACTTACTATTTTAGGCAAGTTCTTAAAATGCACATATGATTTTACATAGTTACCATAATCAATTGCCGGAGAACCATAAAGTTTTTCACCATCTTTTACTCGATGTCCAATACCTGTTTGCGCTTGTACTTTAATATTATTACCAATAGTTAAATGCCCTGCAACACCTACTTGCCCACCGAACATACAATATTCTCCAATTTTAGTTGAGCCAGCAATTCCTGTTTGAGCAGCAATTACAGTATGAGAACCTATATCGACATTATGTGCAATTTGCACTTGATTATCAATTTTAACACCTCTACGAAGTATTGTAGAACCTAAAGTAGCTCTATCAATAGTTGCAGCAGCTCCAATTTCCACATTATCTTCTAAAATAACATTTCCTGTTTGGGGTACTTTTTGAAATTCTCCCTTTTCATCTGGTGCATATCCAAAACCATCAGCTCCAATAATTGCACCACTATTAATGATACAACCGTTACCGATTACTGTTTCTGAATATATTTTAGCTCCAGAGAAGATCGTTACATTATCACCAACTGTAGTATTGTCACCAATATATGCATGAGGATAAACCTTAACGTTTTCTCCTAAAACCACATTTTCTCCTAAGTATGAAAATGCTCCTAAATATACATTTTCACCATGAGTTGCAGTTTCTGCTTTAAAAGAGGGGTTTTCAATTCCTACTTTATTATTTTTTACTTGATTGTAGTATTCTAATAATTTAGAGAATGATTTATAAGCATCATCTACTTTTATTAATGTAGTCGTTATCTCTTTTTCAGGCACAAAATCTCTATTAACAATAGTCACAGAGGCTTTTGTAGTGTATATATATGGTGTATATTTTGGGTTTGCCAAAAAGGTTAACGCACCATCAACACCTTCTTCTATTTTTGCTAGTTTTGATACTTTAGCCTCAGGATTCCCTAAAACTTCCCCTTCTAAAATACCTGCTATTTGTTCTGCTGTAAATTCCATTATCCGCAAATATATAAAAATTGGTTCATAAATTGAAGTTGAAATTGAAATTGAAATTGAAAATTTTAAAATGAACTCGTAATTTCAAGTTTGAGTTCAACTTCAAACTCCCTTCGGATAACAGACAAAATATTTTTTTACTGGTTTAGACAAAGCCTTTAAATTAAGGTGATCTGACGCTTCCGCAACATCAATTACTTCTTCTGTTTTTAATAGAATTTTAATTCCTGATTTTTGAGTATCATATGCCTGATTACTTACTGTAGATTGATAAACAAAATAATTGACTTCATGATCAGACAAATTGTATTTTTCTTTTGTTTGTTGTTTCAAATTTTCAAAATCTACATCAGAAATAGGTTCTTTGGTTAGCTTTATTTTTAACAACTCCCTGTTAATAATCATTTTAGATAAATTAGATAATACGGCATCATCATGAGTCATCCATGATTTCATAGCTGAAACAATATCATAATCATCTAACGTAGAGAATATTTCTAATTCGGTTTCACTAAAATTAGTATCATCAATTTGATGCTTTAAAAAATAATCAAACGGTTTACTAGCATCTACCACAACTCCACTTTCAACTAATTCCTTAGCTCTCTTTAAAACTCTCACCAATAAACTCTCAGCAACTAAACTTGTTTTATGCAAATACACTTGCCAATACATTAATCTTCTCGCTAACAAAAATTTCTCTACAGAATAAATTCCTTTTTCCTCTACTACCAATTCATCATCTACAACATTCAACATTGTGATAATACGTTCCGAATTCACATTTCCTTCAGCTACACCTGTATAAAAACTATCCCGTTTTAAATAATCAGCCCTATCCATATCTAGCTGACTACTTATCAGTTGATTGAAGAAATAACGATGATAATCCCCTTTAAAAATTTGAATTGCTAAAGACAACTTCCCATCAAACTCATCATTTAAGGCATTCATGAATTTTAAAGAAATTTCTTCATGTGTAATCCCTTCAACAATACTATGTTCCATAGCATGTGAAAATGGACCATGACCAATATCATGCAATAGAATAGCTAATAGTAATGCTGTAACCTCATCTTCTGAAATCTGCACCTCTTTAAATCGCAATACTTTAATTGCTTCACTCATCAAATACATGCTTCCTAATGCATGATGAAAACGGGTATGATGCGCACCTGGGTAAACCAAATACGTTAATCCCATTTGAGACACGCGTCTTAAGCGTTGAAAATAACGATGTTGTATCACATCGAAAATAAGTTCACTAGGAATTGTAATAAAACCGTATATAGGATCGTTTAATATCTTGAGTTTGTTATTGAACACCTTTTTATAATTTTAAATTTAAGAAACAAAAACTGATGCTACCTCAAAAGGGCATTAGTTTTATGAGTTCTTTCACAAACTTAACAATTTGTTTTTGTAATATTACAGTAGCTTAAAACTTTATTTTATATGAATAGTATCAAGATTCTTTGGGTTGATGATGAAATAGATTTATTAAAACCACATATTTTATTTTTAGAAAAAAAAAATTGTGCCGTAACCACCTGTGTAAGTGGCGCTGAGGCATTAGAAATTATTGAAGAACATAATTTCGATATTATTTTTCTAGACGAAAACATGCCTGGATTAACCGGACTTGAAACACTCTCTGAATTAAAAGAAAAGAAAGCTCACATCCCAGTAGTGATGATTACCAAGAGTGAAGAAGAAGCTATTATGGAAGAAGCTATCGGGTCTAAAATAGCTGACTACTTAATTAAACCTGTAAACCCAAACCAGATACTACTAAGTATTAAGAAAAACTTAGATTACTCACGATTAATTTCTGAAAAAACAACTTCAAACTACCAACAAGAATTTAGAAAAATCTCTATGGACTTGGCTATGATTAACTCCTGGGACGAATGGACAGAACTGTATCGAAAATTAATTTACTGGGAGCTTGAGTTAGAAAGTATTGAGGACTACGGAATGCAAGAAATATTAGCTTCTCAAAAAACAGAAGCCAATAATGAATTTTGTAAGTTTATAGATAGGAATTATGCCGATTGGTTTGACGGAAATAATGAAGCTCCAATGCTATCACATAACTTGTTTAAAAAATGGGTAGCACCAGAATTAAGTGAACAACCTACCCTTCTAGTTGTAGTTGATAATTTACGCTACGACCAATGGAAAGCATTTGAACCTACTATTGCCACCTATTACAAAAAAATTAAAGAAGAACCCTTTTGTAGTATTTTACCTACTGCAACGCAATATGCAAGAAATGCAATATTTTCCGGATTGATGCCTTCTGATATGGAAAAAAAACATCCTGATTTATGGCTAAACGACACTGATGAAGGAGGTAAAAACATGTTTGAAAATGACTTTTTAAAAGCTCAAATTAAAAGATTAGGACTTAATATAAAGCATGATTACTTTAAAATAACGAATTTAAACGCTGGTAAAAAATTAGCAAACAACTTTAAGCAATGCGCTTCAAACGACTTAACCGTAGTTGTTTATAATTTCGTAGATATGTTGTCGCATTCTAAAACAGACATGCAAGTTATAAAGGAATTAGCATCCGACGACAAAGCATACAGGTCATTAACTCAAAGTTGGTTTAAAAACTCTCCTTTACTAGACATAATCACTCAAGCTCAAGGGCTAGGGATGAAGTTAATCATCACTACAGATCACGGAACAATAAATGTAACTGCGCCATCAAAAGTTATTGGAGATAAAAAAACCAGTTTAAACTTACGCTATAAAACAGGTAAAAGTTTAACGTATGAAAACAAAGATGTTTTAGTAGCTAAAGACCCTAAAAAAATACACCTACCAAGTATCAATATGAGTAGTTCTTTTATTTTCGCAAAAGGAGATTTATTTTTTGCCTACCCAAACAACTATAATCATTATGTAAGTTACTTTAAAAACACCTACCAACACGGCGGAGTTTCTTTAGAAGAAATGGTTATTCCGTTTGTAGTTATGGAACCTAAATAAAATTAAGAATTAAGAATTAAGAATTAAGAATTAAGAATTAAGAATTAAGAAAATTGACATTTTTCAATATTGCACACAAATTTTTAGTGTTAAAATTCACTAATAAAAGTCTGCTTTCCCTTATTCTTTATAAAAAAATCAGTTTTGAAACTTACGTATCATTTAACCGAACTAAAAGATATCACAACTAAAATCCTAACCTACCTAGAAACCCCGAGAACATTATTGTTTTACGGGGAAATGGGAGTTGGAAAAACTACTCTAATAAAAGAATTAGCAAAACAATTAGGAGTTACTGAAGCTACCTCCAGCCCAACGTTTTCTTTAGTTAATGAATACCAAGGAAGTAATAATACCGTTTTTCATTTTGACTTTTATCGAATTGAAAACGAGGTAGAAGTGTATGATATTGGCATAGAAGATTACTTTTATCAAAATTCCTGGTGTTTAGTAGAGTGGCCGGAAAAAATACCGAAGATCATCCCCGAAGACGCTATAACAATTAAGATTCATAAAAATTCTGACGAAACAAGAACTTTAGAAATTAGTGCTAGATAGAAAAAATTTCATATTAAGACTATAGAAGTCAGTAGATATCCACATAAGTTTGCTTAGGTAAAACATACTACTACTGATGAATTGTACTTCGTCATGCTGAACTTGTTTCAGCAACATATTCCACTATGTGTGACCTTGAAACAAATTCAGGGTGACGATATTATTTGATTTAAAGCTACTTATAAGCGTGAAAACAACTACTTACCTCTATAATCTACAACACCCTATTGTCAAAAGAAAAAGAACTCACATCTTCTAGCACAACTTTATGAAATTCTTTATGAAATGTATTAATAACATAATTGAATTCCTGTGGCACAATAATACTAGGAACTTTTAAAACTAAGCTCTCTTGCGATTTTATCCATTGATAGGACAACTCCTTTAATACTCGAGGAGAAGGTACTTCACGCCAGTTTTCAGGAAGTGTATTTAATTTAATCTCGGTTATAGATGTATCAGGAATTGAAATAGTTGCAATAGCCATGTCTTTTGGCGCAAATGCCGCTGGAAAATGTGCTAAGCACTCTAGAACACTTAACGAAATAGAACTACTCGCATAGAGTACCGATATTCCTTTAAAATTCCATCTCCCTCCTACTGACTTAGCCCCAATACCTGTAAGATCTCTTATATAACCGTCCTTTGCTATTCTATATACAGATATCATTTACTCGTTAAATTAATTGAGTTAAAACATTCTTTAATTCTTTTACTTCAGAATAAAAAGTAAACGTAGCTACTGCTATAATTGATTTTTCTTCTTCGTATAAAGAATAAAACCCCTTATTTTTCCTATCTACAAATTTAACAAATAACTGATATACCATTATGAGAAAACTCCATATTCAATTTTTGTTAATTCCTCATTAAGCAACTGAAAACCAAAAGTAGTATCCAATAATTCTTTTGGCTGTTTCATTCCTAAAGCCATACTCGGGTATTGCATCCATTTTTTAAACTGTTCTAAATCCCCAAACACTTCTTCCCCTTTACAGTACAAACGTGCTAGTTGAATAGCGCGTTCACTTACTTCTTGGCTTAATTTTTTTGATGGAGTATAACGTTGTAACGTACGTTCAGATATATGTAATATGATAACCATCTCCTTTAAATCAAAGTCGATTTTTTTTGCTAAAAACAATAGATTACGTTTATTTATTCCATTCCTTGACAACTCAATGAAGTCATATACATTGTGTAATGGAATGTCTAAATTTAAATAACATAATAATCCTTCGTTTTTATCTTCTGAGAACGAATGTTGAACAGCTGTATTCATAGTCACAAACTTTAGTTATGACAAATTTACGAAATAAAAAGACAATTGTCGAAATCGATCTTTCTTTTTTTGTATAACTAAGCTTGATTCCTTACTTTCCCCAATGTCTTTAGGGACTTTTTTATAATAAAGTAAGCTATCTAATTGAGACTTTACATCTTCTAACTCTAAACACTTTTCAATTGCTTTTATTGCAGTACCAGATAAATAACGTCCTAATGGCAAAATAGGTGATATACTTTCTGTTTGTGTGTTTTTTAGGCTTCTTAACTTTTCCTGAATGACTGTACTGGTTTTAGTACTTGGAATAATGTCAGTTCGTTGCAATGCTAACGGAACCTGATTCAGCTTAGCTATTTGTTCTTTTGTATGCCCAGATCTAACATTCATTAATGTTCTCAAAGGAGCACCCAATTGAGATATTGGTGCTGACTGATCATCTACCCCTTCTTTCTTATCTAGATCACTATATATTAACACACTTTTTAAAGCTACTTTATCTTTAATATCACTGAACTCTGGGGTAGACGTCAATACCTCATTAAAAACAGTCATTAGACTAGTGGTAACAGTTCCTCCTATATTATCATAATACCCAGCATCACCAAATAACCCCATTCCTTTAACTTCTCCTGCTGGTGTTAAATATGGAAATGCTGCATTCATACGCATTGCCTCTGATAGTCTAACTGAACGTTGTTGTCCTTTAACTTTTTTTAATTGTTTTATGAAATCATAATAACCTGAAAATGCTTCAACTTCACTAAAGTCAACGGGGCTTATAACACTATATTTTCCTGTTTGAGCATGTGAGGAATTCATTAATAATAACGGAGGAACAAAACCGGATACATTAGCTTTTGAATAGAAGGACAATACTTCTTTTTCTAAATCATTTTCATTCAATTTAAAAGCTGCTTTATGCGCAGCTTGCCATTCATTTTGTAATAACTCCCCTCGGTTGTCAAAGGAGAATAATCCCAATATGTTTTTAAACAAATCTCTCCCTAATAAGCCAACTATTGACGTAGACAAATAATTTTCAGCATATAGTTCACTTGCTTTATATTTAAAATTTTTATCACTTGTATACTTCAATTTAGTATTCCTTTCATTTGCTTGTTGTGCGGTTGCAAAAAACAATCCATTCCCTACACCACCTCCAGAAGCGCCAGTCATAGAGAACAAAAAGTCTTCATAATAGGCATTATTTGACTGTTCTGATAAATAACTATGAATTAAAAAAGCCCACAGACCAGCTCTTGACCCACCACCTTCTGAGGAAACGAAAAGGACAGGATAGCTTCCATTTTCAGCTTGTGCTATTTTGTCTTTTCTATTCGAAATCCAATCGTGTATATATTGCTTCATTGCTACTCGTTTATGCATGCTTTCTACCTTATCTAAAGAATAGTGGTCAAAACAAGCTCTATTAGCATTAAACTCTCCTAAAAAGACCCCAATTAACATCATAAAGGTAAACAGAGGGAAGCGTAATTTTTTTCCTGCAAAAACAAATAAAAATGATATGGTATACAATGCAATTAAACAAATCAACAATACTGATAGAGGGTTTATATTACGTGATATTTCTGGATTACAATTAAAAATGATATATACCAACAACACCAGTAACCCAGCAATAATAATACCTCCATAGAACAAAGGTTTAAACCTTTGTTTTAATAAATCTCTAGTATTAAACGAGATCATGAAGAAAATTAAAGCCAATGCTAAATTGGAGATAAACAACAAGGATAAATCTTCTTCTGCTTGAGTATTCGTAGCGCCTAACCCTAGAATTAAAACAAATAATAAGAACACTACTATTGCTATAATATAGTTCATTTTAGGAACCTTACGTACCAATTTATTAATAAAGCAATAGGTATGATACTCCAACAACAATACTAAGAAAAAACCAATAGCTAAGAAAGTACTAAATGGATTAAAGAGTTTCTCTATATCACTATCGATACCAAAATTATCCATTGCATTTAAAATTGCAAAAGCAGACATAAATAACACCAAACATCCTAATACTCTTGGCAATACTTTCCGTACATGATGCTTACAATTGTACGCATATCGATTACTTTCTACAATTGCATCATAATGTTTAGTGGGCACAAAACCAATAACATTTTTAAACTTAACTAAAGAGTAATTTGTTTTATAATAGTATTTTGGTGTATTCCATATAAAAAACGAAATGATCAATAACAGACTAAAATAAAGAGGTACCTCTACGGTGAATACTTGCCAAAAACTAGCTGCATCATTCTGATTCAATACCAATAACAAATCTAGTGTTTGTGGAAAATGCCAAAGCAGGAAATAAAGCAATGCAACTAAAATCACACTAATAATATTGTGCGCTAATTCTGCAATTAAAACCTTAAACCAAATACCAAACCCTCGTATAAAAGAAACTACTTTACTCATTTATTACTTATAATTTTAAATCAACTGTCCCAGCACAAGGAGTGAAAATTAGTCTGCCCTCAACTTGATTAAGAGATAACTAATACTTCTCGATGCAAAACATTCTCCCCTTGCATTTCAAAAAACCTCACTCGAAGTGACAAGATTTAATAGTAAATTTCATCAAAAATAAAACCTATACTATTCAAGCTAGCACTGCTACTTTTACTGTTTCTATTACTATTTTAATAATCTTGTTTTTCAAATGCCCCAAAGCAATTTTAGACACCGCTGTTTGATATAACGCTTCTAAAATCAGTAATTCCTTTTGACTTTTTACTAGCCATTCTAAATCCTCTTCAGTTAATTGCCCTTCCGCTAATAAAATTGCCCAGCGTTTTAACTTTACTTTAGACACCTTTAAAAACGCATCTATATCTTTTTTAGATTGATTACTGTATTCGGAATATTTATCACCTAATGCAACTAGTAAATTCTTTCTTAACTCTTTTAATAATTCATCGAAATCCATATGTCTTTATTTTTCTTATATATGATATCAGTACGATATATATGCATTAAATATTATTTCCCTCGTCCTAACCTTCTCCCCAGTTGAAAGGAACCTTAAGAAGGTTTAGTAGTTCTTAATTATTTCTAATAAAATATTTTCTTTCTCTTTATCTTTTGATACCTCATATTTAATTAAAGCGTCAAAGGCTCCCATGACTTGTACTGAAGCCTCTTGAGTAAACACTACAGGTAATTGCCCTTTTTCTTTCCAACGTTTAAACAACCCTGCTACACTATTTCTATCAGCATCCGTCATTAAGTGCCACATTTGGTAACTAATGGCATTGTCAGGCTTGTTTTTTTCATACTCTTCCATCTTTTCCATTTCTAATAACACATGAGTTATTTGATCTTTGTAAATAGCGTACTCTTCTGTAGCATGTTCCAAAAGTGCTTTTGTTTCTATTTTTAAAGAAACTTCTTGTTGGTAACTGTACTGGTCATAAATAGCAATTTTTATACTTCCACATGACGTAATTAAAATACTACAGAATAGTAGTACATACATAAATTGTTTTTTCATTGATTTGGTTTTAATAAGTTAAAATTTAATAGTACTGACTCGCTAAACACCTGATCCGTATTTTTTTTACAATATCTTTTACATGGAAACTGATGATTTTAAACGTCCTTCCAAATTCATTAAAATGTCTTTATACTCATCAAAATCATCCATAAAGAAGTTTTCGGTTAATACTGCAGGTATTTTGGTTTTTGTCAATATATAAAATAGACGTTCCTTGTCCAAGTCACCATCAGAAAAATCAGTACGTAATATTCTGTCAGGGAATTCCTTTAGTTTCCTAGTACTCTCAAAAGCATAGCTTTATTTTTCATATTGAGGCAAAAAAGCAAAACCTAAATCAACTTCACCTATACCCTCTCTACAACAAAGACTACAGATGCCTAATTTTCTTAGTCTATTTTTTAACAACTGTAAAGTCTGAATTCCTATATTAATGTAAAGGAATAGTTATACCATAATATATGTATTTTAAAACATCATTATGCGTGTAAACTTTATAATCCCCCATATATTTAAACCACTTTGGAGTGTTATAAACACTCCAAAATAAATAATGCATCTAATTCAGTTGTTGGCTGAATTAATAATCGTTCTGTCTAAAAGAACTCGCTCAGAATAAATTCACTGTAAATAAAAAGTTAAACTCTTACTAATTAACCCATTGACATATTAGCAGCTTATAAATTCTGAACTAATAAACTTACAATATTCAATAACCTTAGAGAATAGCTATATTTGGGTATTTTAAATCTCACTATATTTAACTAGAGAACATACCTAATGCTAGGTGTTTTACAGTCATTATACTTAATTAGAAGAGACTCCCGTCGATAAGTGTTTTGTAAAATATATAATCTACATTGTGCGCAAACAATCGAGATCTGTTTTTTAAATCAAGAGAAGAATTTTCTTATATTAGAAATTAGCAACTCATAATTTTATATTCAAAAAAATAATTGTAATTTGGTTTAAACCAACTAAAGCAATGAGCAAATTATTATCTCCTTTTTCTAAAGAACAACTATTACCACAAGAAGAAACACTAGAGTTAATTCGTAAAAAAGGGAGCCTTTTTATAGGGATTCCTAAAGAAACTTCTTATCAAGAAAAAAGAGTTTGTTTAACACCTGATGCTGTAGCAGCATTAGTCTCACAAGGAAATAGAATACTAATAGAAGCTAACGCAGGAATTGCTTCTGGTTTCAAAGACAAAGACTATAGTGAGGTTGGAGCTGAGATAACCAATGACACTAAAAAGGTGTTCTCATGCCCTATTGTATTAAAAGTTGAACCACCATCATTGGGCGAAATAGAGCTCTTAAATCCACAAGCACTATTAATTTCAGCATTACAATTAAAAACTCAAAACAAAAAATACTTTGAAGCCCTAGCTACGAAAAGAATCACAGCCTTAGCTTTTGAATTTATTAAAGATGATGACGGTACTTTCCCAGCAGTAAGAGTCCTTAGTGAACTTGCTGGAACAGCATCAGTACTTATTGCCTCTGAATTACTTACAAATACTAACGAAGGAAACGGTTTGCTATTAGGAAATATTAGCGGTGTCCCTCCTGCAGAAGTTGTAATAATTGGAGCTGGAACTGTTGGAGAGTTTGCAGCAAGATCAGCAATAGGACTTGGTGCTAATGTTAAAGTTTTTGACAACTCCTTAACAAAGTTACGTAGTATACAAGCAAATTTAGGAAGGCCAATATACACATCTACCTTGCAGCCAAAAACATTACTAAAAGCTTTAAGAAGATGTGACGTCGCTATTGGAGCCATAAGAGGTAAAAACAGATCTCCAATAATTGTTTCTGAAGAGATGGTAGAACAAATGAAATCTGGATCCGTAATTATGGATGTTAGTATTGATATGGGAGGTTGTTTTGAATCTTCCGAAATAACAACACACGATAAACCAACATTTGTAAAATACGACGTAATTCATTATTGCGTGCCAAACATCCCCTCAAGATACTCAAGGACAGCTTCTAAGGCTATAAGCAATATCTTCACGCCTTATCTATCTAAAATTGCAGAAGACGGCGGAATAGAAAATGCTATACGTTTTGATAGAGGTTTGAAAAATGGTTTGTATTTTTACCACGGAATTTTAACCAGTAAATCTGTTTCAGATTGGTTTGGACTACCGTATAACGATGCAAACTTGTTAATATTTTAACCCATCAGTGGGTTTTGCCTCTTGAGGACATTGATTAAAAAGACAATCGTTTAATTTTTTAATAATTTAATTTTTTAATTCTAAAAATGAGTTTTATTCATCGATTTGCTTATTTCCTTGTAGGAGGAATTCTTGGAAGTATTGTAGTTTATTTTATTTGGGGGAAAAAGAAAACAACCTTTTGTTACCTACCTAACTGTAGAACACTTAAAGACATTAGATTAAAGAAGAGAGCTTTTGTTCCTTCCGTACAAGAATTAGTAAATAACAACGAATTAGATACCGCTGCAATTACTGATGCATACTTAAACGGATCGGTTGATTTTTCTAAAAGCAAAACTAAACTTAAGTCATGCAAGGTCTACCTAATTGAAAATAATTACAACCAAAAATCATATGAGTTTTTAGTAGAAAACTGCGATAGTATTGCAATAATTAAAAATGTAGTTATTAAATAATTCAATATTAAACATTGAATTAACACTCGATTAAGACATAAAGCCCCCATTAATTAATGGGGGCTTTATGTCTTAATCAGTTTACAAAACACTTTACCACGTATTTATCAAGCCTCCAGCGTTAGTATTCCAATAATTTATCTGCATAGTAAAACCTTGCTGCGCCTCTTCATTTCGTGCTGTAATCATAAATGAACCGTCTGGATCTGTTCCTAAATCCAAAGCAAGAGAACCACCATTAAACACATCATTATGTATATTATTCATTGAACCAATAGTATTATTAGACGTTCTACCACTAATGCTAATATCCCAATAACTACCTGAATTATTATTAACTGTTACAATTTCATTTGCGACATCAAAATCTACTGTTACATTTATATCTGGGTGTGTCCAAAAAGCTGCTCCCAAACCACCATGAAATGGACTTGTTATTACAGTTCCTGCGACATTAGTTGCTCTTTGCAACTTTCCCGTTGCATCAACCTCTAAATTTGCCGTCCCTACCCCTGCCAAACTAGCTATAACCACATCTCCATCATGCTCTAACCGCAACACTTCTTCAGTCGGGTCATTTGTTTCCTGTGTACAACCTCTCCAACCAGGATCTAATGAAAAAACCATATCCATTACTTGAGTATCTCTACACCCTGGCGACTCTTTAAAATCAGACATAATCTGCCCTCCTATTTTATCTCCATTCCAATAATCTCTCCACCCATTCCATTTATACCCAAAATTACCTATTCCACCTCCACTCATAGGATTCGTATCTGGCACATCACCAACCATAATATTCCCTTTAGCATACAATAAAACATCAGCAGAAGCATCAAAATCTGTTTCTACCATACCGTCAAAAGCATCTGCTTGGTCAAACCCTATAACAACTTGTCCCATATGGTATATCCGATCAGAAACTGTATACGATGGGTTATTTGTTTCAAAATTCCTCCATGTTGTTTCTCTAGTAAAAGGAACCCATATAACACCATCCCAATAATAATATCCTGGAGTTACATTATTAGGAGCAGTACCTGCTGTAGCCGTATTGTAAATTAATAAGCTTGACGCTGGAGCAGTAATAGTTGCCACATCATTAACACCAACTAAAGCAACCCGTGGTAATAACACCCCACTGGATGTACTTGAAATATCTAACGCCGCACTGGAATCTGGCGTTGTAGTACCTATTCCTACTTGTGAAAAAACACAAAAAGGCAACACCGTTAAAAGCAATAAAATTCTTCTTATCATTATTATTTTGGGATTATAATTTAATAATTTTATTAAATACCAATCTTTTTAAATACATAAATTAATATTAATTACAACTATTACCTTATACACATATCACTAAAGACACACTTAATTGAACTCTACGAAATTTATCTTATCCCATAATTACAGATATTGCTATTAACTTAAAGCTATCAGCAATAGTCAAAAATATTTTGATTAAAAAGATCGTCCTTATTAATCGGATATCATTCTGTTTACGGATTTAAACAAAACTAAAACCCTAAATTTTATAGAATTCGCTTATTATACTCCTATAAAAACAAAACACCTTAATATCATTTTAGGAGCACAAACTCATAATGTCATAGTTGGGATAATTATTACAAAATTTAACTTAAAAAACAAGTATTACACTAGAGTACCCTTTTCAATAAAAATGTTACCCAAAAAAAATATTTTTTTATCTTCAGTCATAAAAAAAACGCTCCCATCTAACACAAAATCCTATTTAAAATAATTTAAACATTACTATTAAGATAAATGCTTAAAAAACAAAAACACGCCCTTAATTATTACCTATGACTAATAATTATTCTATTTTAAAATAAGAAATAGCAAACAATTTTTTGATCTTAAATAAAAATTTCATTAACTAAAAACCAGAAACACTTTTTTTAATAATTACCAAGAGTAAACTACAACGGATACAAGAAAAATTGAAAAGATAAACTTCAGCACAATGCTTAATTGAAAGTTAGTACATTTGTCGAAGTTTTACAATCTAAAGATTTAAGATACATGACAAACCAAATTCAAGAGTGGATTAATGAAGATGATAAGCTATACAACTTAATTATAAAAATTCAGTCTTCAGAAATAAAACCTGAACAGCAAGCAACAATAGCTTTTAATAGCATTTGCGAACTGTATGATATTCCTAAAATGCCGGAAAACATTATTCTTGCTAAAGATACCCCGGAACACCTAGTTAATACTAGGTCATTATTTGAAGAACATGCCTTAATTAGGTTTCTAGCTCCCGAAAACGAAGACCCAAGAGGACTTGTGCTTTCTGCAGCGTACAACCTACTACACAATAAGTTTATAAATTATTATGAAGTAGCTAAAAAAGAATATAATAATGATATACCTGACATATGTCAAATTGGTGTTAGCGGTGAAGGATACACCTCAAAAGTGATTTTTTTTCAAAAAGAAACCGAAAACTGGGAAGATTTGGGTTGTTTAACAATTACTAGCATCAATAAACAATCAACTTTATAATTCAACCCTTAATACAACACAAAAAAACTCCTAAATCATCATTATTTAAGAGTTTTTTATATAAATCTAGAAAAAAATTACACTTTTCTTCTTTTTCGTTCTTCTTTTATTAAATTCAATTCTCTAGTCGTTTGACCAGCAACAGAAGTGTTTTCTTCTGCTCTACGAATTAAATACGGCATTACATCTCTAACCGGACCAAACGGCAAGTATTTAGCCACGTTATATCCAGCTTCAGAAAGGTTGTAACTTATATGATCACTCATACCATACAACTGCCCAAACCAAACCGAATCAGAGTTTGTTGGAATATTGTTTTCTTGCATTAACTGCATTACTAAATACGAACTATCTTCATTATGAGTCCCCGCAAACAGCGACAATACTCCGCAATATTCAAGCATATATGTTATTCCATTATTAAAGTTCCTATCAGTAGCTTCTTTACTTTCACATATAGGAGATGTATAATTATTTGCCATTGCACGATCATTTTCTTTTTCCATATACGCTCCACGCACTAACTTCATCCCCACACAAAACCCTTTAGCTTTAGCCTCCGCATGTAGTTCTTTCAAATAATCCAATCTATCCCAACGATACATTTGTAAGGTGTTAAATACAATTGCTTTTTCGGTATTGTATTTACGCATCATCTCTGCAATTAAATCGTCAGCCGCATCTTGCATCCAACTTTCCTCTGCATCAATCAACAACTTCACATCCTTTTCTTTAGCCAAGGCACATACTTTATCATAACGAGCCACTACCCTATTCCACTCCTCAGTTTCTTCAGATGTTAATTCAATTTCATTTCCTATTTTCTCATACAACTCTATTCTACCAAAGCCAGTAGGTTTGAATACCGCAAAAGGAATTGCTTCTTTTTCTTTTACAAAGTCTAACAGTTTTACCGTCATATCAAAGGCAGCATCAAATTGCGCTTCATCGACTTTACCTTCAACAGAATAATCAAGTACACTACATACTTTTTTAGCATACATTTTATCTATTACCGGAATACAATCATCCTCAGACACACCTCCACAAAAATGGTCAAATACTGTAGCTCTTATAAGCCCTTCGACTGGCAAGTGTGCTTTTATAGCAAAATTAGTCATTGCAGTACCAATACGAACCAGTGGTTCATTGGCAATCATCTTGAATAGAAAATAAGCGCGCTCTAACTCTGAATCTTTTTTTAAAGAAAAAGCAACTTTTGTGTTGTTAAATAATTTGTTCATGATTGAAATATAATTATACTACTATTTATTTACAAATTAACCAATATCACAATCAGAAAAAAAACTAAGGATAATATTCTATTAATTTGTGTTTATATAAAAACAAATCTATATCTTTTTTTGATTATTACATTACTTTTTAACACTAGTAATAAAAAAACTTGTTTCTTTGCTTGTTGGTTATGACAAACCATTGTTTTTACAACAAATTAAGTACTATGAAGGCTATAATATCACAAGATTCAATTGTGCATTTCAATACTGAATGTTATGTTTCTCTAAACAAACATTTAAAAGCAACTAATTACTCAAAACTATTTATTATAGTTGACGAGAATACACTAGAACATTGTTATCCTGATTTTTGTAGCAAAATAGAAACAACACTTGATATTGAAGTGATTCAAATTGAAGCTGGAGAGGAAAACAAAAATATTGAAACCTGTTCTGGCGTTTGGAATGCGCTGTCAGAGTTAAATGCTGACAGGAAATGTTTAATTATAAATATCGGAGGTGGTGTAGTAACTGACCTTGGAGGCTTTGTGGCTTCAACATACAAACGCGGCATAAATTACATCAATGTACCAACAAGCTTACTAGCAATGGTTGATGCTTCTGTAGGAGGAAAAACAGGGGTTGACCTAGGTAATTTAAAAAATCAAATAGGAGTTATAAACACCTCTGAAATGGTTTTGATCGACACCAGCTTCCTCAACACACTACCACAAAACGAAATGCGCTCAGGTTTAGCCGAAATGCTAAAACACGGATTAATACAGGACGAGCAGTACTGGAACAAGTTAATTGATTTATCAAAATTAACTACATCAGATTTAGATGATTTAATTTACGAGTCTGTTGTCATCAAGAACAACGTAGTCACTCAAGACCCAACAGAACAAGGTTTGCGAAAAACGTTAAATTTCGGACACACTTTAGGTCATGCTATAGAATCTTATTACCTAGAAAACGAAAACAAAACCACCCTACTTCACGGAGAGGCAGTTGCCATAGGAATGGTTTTAGCCTGCTATATCTCAACAAAACTAACCAACTTGAGCCCAGACACCTGTGATAGCATAAAACAAGCTATTCTTAACACTTATGAAAAGGTTGTTTTTGACACTTCGGATTTAGACCCTATTATTGAGTTAATGAAATTTGATAAGAAAAATTCTCACGGAAATATCAATTTCGTACTACTAAGCGCTATTGGAAGTACTGTAATTGACCAAACTGTACCAAATAACATCATTCTAGAGTCCTTTGAATACTACATGAACTAAACTAAATAACGCTCTTTTACGATGTTAATATGATGTATTTGATGACCAAGAATAACGTACGAAATTGCCCTAACACTCATTGTGTCACCTCCAGAATAACCAATAACTAACATTGTTTCTTCATTGAAAGAATTAAATAATGCTATTGTTGAATTCCTTACAGATT
>NVVR01000010.1 GCA_002733415.1 Kordia sp.
CAAATGCCAGCATCTGATTACTGGTTTAAAATTATTTACATAGAAGGAAGCGACAGTGCTCAAAAAGAGTTTAAAGCGCATTTCTCCTTAAAGAGATAAGTAATAAGATTTCTTAAAAATTAAAATGCCTCATGTTAATGAGGCATTTTTTTTATATTTGTTTTTTAAACAATACCTTTTTCCGTTCAAGACATCCCAACTGATGAAATAAAGGCCGCTACACTGATAGGGTAAAGAACAAAGACATGTTTGTCAATAATTAAGAAATAATAGAATAAGAATTAACCTAATTAGTTCAGTTTAATATTTTTTAGCTGAAGTTTCTTATAAGAGATTGTAAAAAAAACATAGTCTTAAACGGACAATAATAAATTTAAGATATGATTGAGACAATTACTAATTCGTGGGAAGAAAAATTACAGTCAGAATTTGATAAAGAGTATTTTAAAAAACTAACTGATTTTATTGTAACGTCATATCAAAATTCGAAATGTTATCCGATTAAAAAGGATGTTTTTAACGCATTCAATCAATGCAGTTTTGAAAACATAAAAGTTGTGCTAATAGGTCAAGACCCATATCATGGAAAAGGGCAAGCAAACGGACTTTGTTTTTCGGTGCATAATGGAATAAAACATCCGCCATCACTAGTTAACATATTAAAGGAGTTAACTGTGAGTTATGATTGTTTATATCCTGCTACAGGTGACTTAACGGCTTGGGCAAAACAAGGAGTATTATTATTGAATGCAACACTAACTGTTGAAGAATCAAAAGCTGGAAGTCATCAAAAACAGGGGTGGGAAACATTTACGGATGCTGTAATCAAGAAAGTTTCTGATGAGAAAGAAGACGTTGTTTTTTTACTTTGGGGTGGTTATGCGCGTAAAAAGGTAAAATTGATTGATGAATCAAAACATTTCGTTTTAGAAACAGGACATCCTTCACCATTGAGCGCTAATAGAGGCTATTGGTTTGGTAATGAGCATTTTTTAAAAACTAATGTTTATTTGGTATCTAAGAATAAACCGGAAATCAATTGGTTGTTATAAACTGTAAATTAATTCTTCATAATTTACTTTTCTAGGAATAATATCTAAATCTAACAGTCTATCTTGAATTTTAGCAACTGTTTTTCTGTCCAAGTTTTCTTGTGACCATTCTGTAATTCCCAGCCATTCTTGAACATCCTCTAATTTTTGATCATAACGGTGAGAAATCATACGGTCAATACTAGGAATCATTTTAAACTCTTCAGTAGTATCGTTTATAATTTCAAGTATATCTTTAATTACCGCTTCATTTTCTTCTAGCATTTCATTTCGTACAGCGATTACAAAACAAGGCCAAGGAGTAGGGCAATGATCTACAACTCTAAATGTACCATTATCAACATAAGGTTTTGTGGTGAATTTTTCCCACATAAAATAATCACCAATTCCATTTGGTAGTCCAAGTACAGCGCCATCTAAATTTTTGATAACTTCAAAATCTAAATCTTCTTTAGCATTCCACCCATTTTTTTCAGCATTTACATAAGCCATTAAATGTGATCCTGAGCCGTAGCGACTAATAGCTGCTTTCTTTCCTTTTAAATCATCTATTGTTTTATAAGGAGAATTTTCAGCAACATGAACTCCCCAAATTAATGGTGATTTTGTGTATATCTGAATAATTTTACATTCATTTCCATCGATAATATCGCGTATAATTCCTTCAGTAAGGATTACAGCCATATCAATTTCTTTATCACGTAACGCTTTACACATCTGACCAGTTCCGCCAAAATAATCATGCCAACGTAAATTTATATCCTTTTCATGATAGGATTTATCACGTAAGGTTAAATACCAAGGTAAATTGAAATGTTCCGGAACTCCACCTATTTTGATGTTTTTCATAGTACTAAGATATATGCTTTTCTATTAACGGATGGTTATTTAACTAATTTATCTAAACAATATACAATTAAATCCTCAACCAATTTGTCAGGGTTTTCAGAAAACTCACCAGTTGCTCGGTTAGCTAATATAGCATTCATAGATACTGCTTTGTGTCCTAGTAATTTAGCTAAGCCATATATCCCAGCAGTTTCCATTTCTAAATTAGTAATTTGTTTTCCTTCAAAATTAAAATCAGCTAATTTATCATTTAATTGATCATCCTGCAGACTCAATCGTAAAACACGCGATTGCGGTCCGTAAAACCCCACGTTAGTGGCAGTAAAGCCATTAATAACTTTATCAGACTTAAATTTTGCCCCTAGTGATTCATCATAAGCAACCACATACGGATCAGATTTTTCTTTAGCCCAATTAGTTTGTTCCATTAATGCTTTTGACATTTCGATATTCTGAATGTGCTTACTATCATAAAAATGTAGTAAACTATCAAATCCAACAGCTAGTTCAGAAATTAAAAATGTATCAATTGCAATGGTATTTGTAATAGTACCAGAAGTGCCAATTCGAATAATGTCCAATGAAGTATGTTCAGGCTTTATGGTACGGGTTTTGAAATCAATATTTACTAGTGCATCTAATTCATTAAATACAATATCAATATTATCAGTCCCAATACCTGTAGAGATTACAGTAATACGTTTTCCTTTATAAATTCCTGTTTCGGTTTTAAATTCTCTTTTTTGTTTTGATACTTCAATAGTTTCAAAGTATTTTGTGACACTCGAAACTCGATCAGGGTCACCAACAGTAATTACAGTAGTTGCCAAATCTTCAGGCAGTAAATTTAAATGATAAATACTCCCATCAGGGTTTATGATTAATTCTGATTCTTTTATAGCCATTTTATAAATGTAGATTGAGGATCTTGTGGGGATGTTTTTTAACCGCCAACTCTTTTTACCTTAAAACCTTTAGCAATTAATAATTCCATAATTTTATCACGGTAATCACCTTGTATGATAATGGAATCGTCTTTAAAACTACCACCAACACTAAGCTTCTGTTTTAATTCTTTAGCAAGTAATTTAAAATCAGCTGTTGCTCCGGTGTATCCATCAATTATAGTAGTTGGTTTTCCTTTACGTTTCACATATTTACATAACAAAGGTTCATCCTGCATCCAAATTGTTGATTTGTCTTCTTTAGGAATTTCCGTTTCTTTATGTTCAGGAAATAAGTTTTTTAACTGATCTTTAAAATCCATGTTTATTTAGTTTAAATGGCTTATTCGTTTATGAGTTTAGAAAATTATGACCTTAAAAAGGTACAATTAATTTATAAGCTTATAAACTATAAACTTATTTTTTAATTAATCCTAATTCTATCAGGCGTTCAGTTAAAAAGTCTCCTGCTGTGATGTCTTCAAATCCTTTTGGGTTTTCAGAAGTAACACAATTATCCAAACAATTTAATGGCATCTCACTTACAGGGTGCATAAAAAACGGAATAGAATAACGAGAAGTTCCCCATGATTCTTTAGGAGGGTTTACAACTCGGTGTATGGTAGATTTTAAACGGTTATTTGAATGACGCGCTAACATATCACCAACATTAATTACCAATTCATCTGGTTCAGCAATAGCATCAATCCATTCACCAGCATGATTTTGTACTTGTAGTCCTTTACCATGTGACCCCATTAATAATGTAATTAAATTAATGTCGCCATGCGCTGCTGCACGAACTGCATTTTTAGGTTCCTCAGTAATAGGTGGGTAATGAATTGGACGTAAAATACTATTTCCGTTTTTGAGATAGTTATCAAAGTAAAACTCATCTAAATCTAAAAAC
This sequence comes from Kordia sp., assembly GCA_002733415.1. Classification (GTDB taxonomy): domain Bacteria; phylum Bacteroidota; class Bacteroidia; order Flavobacteriales; family Flavobacteriaceae. The sequence continues at coordinate 3,756 of NVVR01000010.1, forward strand.
AAAGCCAATGCACGTAATACATAAACTCCTGTTTTCTCTATCATTTGATATGTTTCTTTACCTACAGCGTTAAATTTAGGCAATTCATTTACGGTTACATTATCAGGGTATTCAGCTGCCAGAGCTGGATTATCTTCTACATACTGTCCAAAATGCCAAAATTCCTTTAAATCACCTTCTTTTTTTCCTTTAGCAGACTCTTTTCCAAAAGAAATATAACCACGTTGCCCACCAATACCATCAATTTCATAAGAACGTTTAGTTTCCACAGGTAAACTAAAGAAGTTTTTAATTTCTCCGTATAAGTTATCAACTAAATTTTCGCTTAAAAAATGTCCTTTTAGTGCAACAAAACCTATTTCTTCGTAAGCTTTTCCTATTTCATTAATAAACTTTTGTTTTCTTATTTCATCTCCCGAGATAAAATCAGCTAGATTAACACTTGGTATATTTTGCATTTTTTCGAATTTATTAAAATAGTTAATAACTTTTATTTAGTAAAACACTTGAGGCCTCAAAAATAAGAAAAAACATGTAGTATTCATAAAGTTAAAGACTAAGGAGTTATTAACAATTCATAAAAAAAATGTATTCGTTTTGATACTAATATAATTTTCTTCATTTTTGATACATAAAATAGAAATAATGAACCCAACCATAACCGAAAAAACACAAATAACTTTCGATAGAAAAGACGTATCTAACGAAACTTTATTGCAATTATATAGCGCAATGCTAAAACCTCGAATGATAGAGGAGAAGATGTTAATTTTATTACGCCAAGGACGAATTTCAAAATGGTTCTCTGGAATAGGCCAAGAGGCTATTTCAATAGGTGTTACTTCTGTTTTAAATAAAGAAGAATACATCTTGCCAATGCACCGTAATTTAGGGGTGTTTACCACTCGTGAAATCCCTTTATACCGATTATTCTCACAATGGCAAGGAAAAGCAAACGGCTTTACTAAAGGTAGGGACCGTAGTTTTCACTTTGGAACACAAGAATTTAATATTGTAGGAATGATTTCTCACTTAGGACCACAATTTGGTTTAGCTGATGGAATTGCTTTAGGAAATTTATTAAAGGATAATAAGCAAGTTTGTGCTGTATTTACTGGAGATGGAGGGACAAGCGAAGGAGATATTCATGAAGCACTAAATGTTGCATCTGTATGGGGTTTGCCTGTACTATTTTGTATCGAAAATAACGGATACGGATTATCTACACCAGTTAGCGAGCAATTTAATTGTGAGCATTTAGCTGATAGAGGTAAAGGATATGGAATGGAAAGCCATATTATAGATGGTAATAATATTTTAGAAGTATATACTAAGGTACAATCTTTGGTTGAAGATATGCGCGTTAATCCACGTCCGGTTTTACTAGAATTTAAAACGTTTAGAATGCGTGGGCATGAAGAGGCTAGTGGGACAAAATATGTTCCGAAAGACTTAATAGATGCTTGGGCTATTAAAGATCCGATAGAAAATTTCAAACAGTTTTTAGAAAACGAAGGGATTTTAAATGATACAATTAATGACGGTTTAAGAACACAATTTAAACAGGAAATAAATGATAATTTAGCACTTGCTTTTGATGAGCCTAACATTGAAGTTGATTTAAGTACTGAGTTAAATGATGTTTTTCAAGAGTTTAATTATGAACATGTTGAGAAAAATAATGAAACAGAAAACATTCGTTTAGTAGATGCAATTTCAAAAGGCTTGTATCAGTCCATGGAAAAACATGAGGACTTGGTTGTTATGGGACAAGATATAGCAGAATATGGAGGTGTTTTTAAAATAACCGATGGTTTTGTTGAAGCATTTGGAAAAGACAGGGTTCGTAACACACCAATTTGTGAATCTGCTATTATTGCTGCTGCTTATGGATTATCTGTAAGTGGAATTAAATCGGTTATGGAAATGCAATTTGCTGATTTTGTGTCTTCAGGATTCAATCCAATAGTAAATCTATTGGCAAAATCTTATTACAGGTGGGGACAAAACGCCGATGTTGTTGTGCGTATGCCATGTGGAGCAGGAGTTGGAGCTGGACCGTTCCACTCACAAACTAATGAAGCTTGGTTTACAACAGTTCCGGGATTAAAAGTTGTATATCCAGCATTTCCCGCAGATGCAAAAGGATTATTAGCAACATCAATTGAAGATCCTAATCCGGTTATGTTCTTTGAACATAAAGCGATATACAGAAGTGTGTATCAAGATGTACCAACCGATTACTATACTATTCCTTTAGGAAAAGCAAGTCTTTTAAAAGAAGGTACTGATATTAGTATTATTACTTTCGGAGCAGGTGTACACTGGGCTTTAGAAACCTTAGAAAAAAACCCAACTATTTCTGCGGATTTAATTGACTTAAGAACTTTAGCTCCTTTGGATAAAGAAGCAATATTTGCCTCAGTTAATAAAACGGGTAAAGCTATTATTTTACAAGAAGATAACGAGTTTGGATCATTTGGTTCTGATTTATCAGCGTTAATCATGGAAAACTGTTTTGAGGCTTTAGATGGACCTGTAAAACGTGTGTCTAGCATAGAAACACCAATACCTTTTTTACCAACATTGGAAAAACAATACCTTGCTAAAGATAGATTTGAAGATGAATTAAAAAACTTGTTAGCATATTAATATTCGTTAAACAACTCATAAAATAAAAGCTATAATTAAATTATGGCTTTTATTTTATATATTTACTTCGTGAAATTTTTTACATTCATATTAGCTATGATATTTCTTGCAACTCCAATGCAAGCACATATTGATGTTATCGCATATGATGACGTGTCTACTCACGAGTATTTTCATGATAACGAGTTAAATCATAAACATCATGATCATGATACAGATGATGATAAACAAACAGAACATCATCATCATTGTGTAGATATAAGCGTTTCTGTTGCTTATATCCCTTCAGAATTGAATTATGATTTTATAGTCATTCCTAGTAACAATGAAATTATCGATTTTTATACTAGAAAACACACTTCTAAAGATTTAGAGTCTTTATTCCAACCACCACAGTTTGCTTAATTGAATTACTGTCATTTTCGTGAATACGGAAATCTTATAGTATTTACTCTGAAAATTCGAGTAAGTAAATATTTCAATTAATTACAATCAAAAATAGAAACTAGAATTAATCTTTCCTCTTTTCACGATAGTTATCGGGATTAAGAGCAAAGCGATCTTCTTTCTTTTTTTTAATAAATAAATCATGATTAATAAACTTATTGAGTTTTCAATCAATAATAAATTTATTATTGCATTGTTTACGCTTGCACTTATCGTTGGTGGAATATATAGTGTTAAACAGGTTCCTGTAGATGCAGTTCCAGACATTACCAATAATCAAGTACAAATTATCACACAAGCACCTAACTTGGGTACAGAAGATATAGAACAATTTGTTACCTATCCGGTTGAAGTAGCAGTGGCTAATTTACCAGGGGTGACGGAAATTCGTTCAATTTCTCGTTTCGGGTTATCTGTAGTGACAATCGTATTTAGTGACGATATGGATACGTATTTACCAAGACAATTAGTATCTGAAAAGCTTACTGAAATAAAAGCAAACATTCCTAAAGGGTTTGGAACTCCGTTTATGGGGCCAATATCTACAGGATTAGGTGAGATTTATCAGTATACTTTAGAGGTAGCTCCAGAATTTAAAAATAAATATGATGCTACTGAATTACGAACCATTCAAGATTGGATTATCCGCCGACAAATGGCTATGGTTCCTGGGGTTGTAGAAGTAAATGCTTTTGGTGGAAATGCCAAACAATACGAAGTTAGTATTGATCCTAATGAATTAAAAGCTATTGGGTTAACAATTAATGATGTTTACGAAGCCTTAGAAAATAATAATCAAAATACGGGTGGTGCATATATAGAGAAAAACCATTTAGCTAATTTTATTCGAGGAGAAGGGTTGGCGCGTAGTTTAGACGATATTAAAAACATAGTTGTAGCTAATAAAGGAGGAATCCCTATAACGGTTAAAGATATTGGAACAGTACAATTCGGAACTGCTACCCGTTACGGAGCATTGACCAAAAACGGAGAAGGAGAGGCTGTTGGAGGAATGATTTTAATGTTGAAAGGAGCAAGTACCAATAAAGTAATTAAAAATGTAACCAATAGGGTTACTGAAATACAGAAGTCATTACCTGAAGGAGTTACGATAAAACCATTTCTTGACAGGAGTAAACTTATTGCCAATACCACTTCTACAGTTAAAACAAACTTAGCAGAAGGTGCTTTAATCGTCATCTTTATATTAGTATTTTTCTTAGGGAGTTGGCGTGGTGGACTGATTGTTGCATCAACAATTCCTTTGTCATTATTGTTTGCTTTTATACTTATGAATGCCTTTGGTGTTTGGGCAAACTTAATGAGTTTAGGAGCCATTGATTTCGGTATCATTGTAGATGGCGCGGTAATTATAGTAGAGAGTACGGTATTTATGATTTATCAACGCATTCAGAAAAAAGGAAGTATTACTGCTCAAGACAGCGATGAAATCACTTATAAAGCATCTTCTAAAATGATGAACACTGCCTTTTTTGGACAGTTTATCATCCTGATTGTTTTTTTACCAATTCTTGCCTTAGAAGGGATTGAAGGGAAAATGTTTATTCCTATGGCATTGACGTTTAGCTTCGCTATGATAGGAGCAATGGTGCTTTGTTTGACCTATGTCCCAATGATCACCTCAGTGTTTTTAAAAGCGCCTAAAGATGTTTCAAAAAAATATTGGGGAGATAAAATTGTCCATTGGTTAGAAGATAAATATGAAAATGGATTGGTAAGAGCTTTGAAAAAAGGGAAACTAATTGTCATATCATCAATTATATTGCTTGGAGTATCAGGATACGTTTTTTCTAAAATGGGTGGAGAATTTATTCCGCAATTAGATGAAGGAGATTTAGCTTTTCACGCCATATTAAAACCAGGAAGTTCATTATCAGAATCCATTGCAACTACTACAAAGATTGAGAAAATAGTAAAAGATGAATTCCCTGAAGTAATCGATATTATTAGCAGGATAGGAGTAGCTGATGTGCCTACTGATCCCATGCCTATGGATATTGCTGATGTATTTGTAATTTTAAAACCTGAGAGCGAATGGACACGTGATATTTCTAAAGATGAATTGATATCATCAATGAAACAAGCAGTAGAACAAGTTCCAGGAGTAAATTTTGAATTTACGCAACCGATTGAAATGCGTTTTAATGAGTTAATTACCGGTGTTCGTGAAGATATTGCTGTAAAACTATACGGTGATGATTTGGGAATTTTAGCCGAAAAAGCAGAAGAGATAGGGAAAATAGTTGCTACGGTAGATGGAGTTGCAGATATGAAAGTAGAAGCTATTTCGGGACAGCCACAAATTACAATTAAATACAACAGAAGGAAGTTAGCGCAATACGGATTACAAATAAATGAACTGAATAAGTTGATTGAAACAGCTTTTGCTGGTGGTGTTGCAGGAACTATTTTTGAAGGAGAAAAACGTTTCGATTTAGTAGTTAGATTAAAGAAAGAGTTGCGACAAGACTTAAGTAATGTTAAAAACTTATTTGTGCCATTGCCAAGTGGAACGCAGATCCCGTTAAAAGAGGTAGCTGATATCAGTTACAAGTCTGGTCCAATGCAAATTAGTAGAGACAATACTAATCGTAGAACCTATGTAGGGATTAATGTTCGTGGTCGGGACATAAAATCCTTGGTAGAAGAAATTCAACAAAAAATTGAAGCACAAATAGAGCTCCCTTCAGGATATTATATCCGTTATGGAGGTGCATTTGAAAATTTAGAACGTGCAACCAGTAAATTAAAAACCGTCGTGCCAATAGCTTTAGGATTGATATTTGTATTGATCTTTATGGCGTTAAAGTCATTTAAGCAAACCATGATGATTTATATGGCAATTCCATTAGCAACTATTGGAGGAGTATTTTCATTACTATTTCGCGACATGCCTTTTAGTATTTCAGCAGGAGTAGGTTTTATAGTATTATTTGGTGTTGCCGTTTTAAATGGGTTGGTATTAATAAGCGGATTTAATGAATTAAAAGAGGAAGGTGTTACTGATATTGATCAACGTATTAAACAAGGAACAAGAAGGCGTATCAGACCTATTCTGTTGACAGCTTTGACTGATATGTTAGGATTTTTGCCAATGGCTTTGTCTACTTCATCAGGAGCAGAAGTACAACAACCTTTAGCAACCGTAGTTATTGGAGGATTATTAACTTCTACCTTATTAACATTGTTTGTAATTCCAATTCTATATAGATGGATGGAAAATATAGAAGAAAAAAAGATAAAATTACAAATACCAAATAAAGCAATAGTAACAGTCTTATTAGTAGTAGGGTTTGGGGTGGCCCAAGCGCAGCAAACTGTAAGTATGGATGAAGCAGTGGCTATGGCTGTAGAAAAACATCCTTCCATGGAAGTAGCAAATTTATCTATAGCAAAAACAGAAGCATTGAAAGGTACTGCTTGGGATTTTGGGAATACGCAACTATTTACTGGTGCAGATGAAGTAGGTAATAATAACAATCCAACCTATACAACTATAGGAATTGGTCAAACGAACATTGATGTATTTGGTATTGCTTCAAAAAGCAAGTTAGTCAGAGCCAATATTAAAGTTGCTGAAACTAGCGCAATACTAACTCGTTTACAATTAATAAGAAAGGTGAAATCAGCTTGGATTAAATCTTATATAGCAAAACTTCAATTTGATTCGTATGTTGAAATTGATTCTGTGTACTCAGGTTTGAATAAGGCACTTGATTTGCGCTTTGAAACAGAATTGATTTCAAAACTAGAATTTAATATACTAGTAAATCAAGGGGCTTTAATTCAGTTAAAAAAAGATAAGGCTTATACCAGTTATCAAAATAGTTTACAAGAATTAAACAATTGGTTGTTGTCTGATGAGTTACTTGAAGTTACGGTTACTGATTTGTCTAATTTTAATGCTACGGCAATTGTTTCTCAAACAGAATTAAAGAATCATCCCTTGCAAACGTATTGGCAAAATGAACTAGAAGTGGCTACTGCAAATAAGAAAGTTGCTACTGCTCAGTTTATGCCTAAATTATCTGCTCAGTATGGGGTTCAGCGAATTGGAGATCAGACAGGATTTAATAGTTATCAAGTAGGTATTCAAATTCCATTGGTTTTTATGAAAACACGAGCAAAAGCAAAAGCAGCTCAATTACAAGTAAAACTAACTGAACAAGAAAATAAAACCAAAGAATTGCGGATAAACAATTTGTATACTACATTAATAAGTGAGTGTAAGCAATTGGAAGTTAATTGGGCTTATTATAAGAATAATGCGCTACCATTGGCAAAAGAGCAACGAAATGGAGCTTTATTATCTTACAAAGAAGGAGCTATGGATTATTTAGCTTTTTTACAAAATATGAAAGCAGCCATAGCATTAGAACTTGAATCATGGAAAGTATTACAAGAATATCAAGAAACAAAAATACAATTAGCGTATTTTTTGAATGAATAGTTTTTGTTACTGATATCACACTGAGCTTACCGAAGTGTTGTCAATAACAAAAAAAACAATTAAGTTTAATTAAAAAGAGACTCCCGATTACACGGGAGATAAAGCATGAAAACAACAACAATATATATAACAATGTTATTACTAGGATCATTAGTAATAACAAGCTGTAAGCATGATAATACCGAAGCTCATAACCATGATGCAGAAGGAAATCATATAGAAACATCAGCTGTAAAACCTACTCATGATTCGCATGAAGGTCATGATCTTGAAACTACTAAAAAAGTCACAGATGATGAACACGCACATGAAGAAGAAATAAAATTAACACAAAAACAAATTGACATTCTTGATATTAAAATAGGGGAGCTTACGCTGCAAAATATGGGCGGTTTTATTGAGGTGAATGGTAAATTAGGGGTTCCTCCTCAAAATGAAGCTATAGTTACTAGTATTTTAGGAGCGAATATCAGTAGTATTAAGGCTGTTGAAGGTGATGAAGTTAAAAAAGGACAAGTATTGGCTTATATCAGTCATCCATCAATAATCACCATGCAAACGGATTATTTGAAAACCTATAACAAGCTTACTTTTTTAGAGCAAGATTACAATCGACAGAAAAAATTATACGAGGCTAATGTTGGCTCTGGACGTGATTATCAATTAGCACAATCGGAATTTTCTAGTGCTAAAGGATTAGCAAAAGGACTAGCAAGTCAGTTAAGCTTATTAGGGATTTCTGCTAAAAGTGTACGTAACGGAAATATTTCCCAAGTAGCTCCAGTAAGAAGTCCGATAAACGGATTTATTGAAAAGGTTGAAGTTAAAACCGGACAGTATGTACAGCCACAGACTCCTTTATTTGAAGTGGTGAATCCCGAGCATATTCATGCCGATTTAATGGTATTTGAAAAAGATATAAACAAAGTAGAAAATGGTCAAACTGTCCAATTTACAATTGAATCATTAGGAAATAAAGAGTTGACAGCGAAAATTTACTCTGTAGGAAAATCTTTTGAAGAGGGGCCAAAAGCATTACATGTACATGCTGAAATTGAAAATAAGGATAAGAATTTAATTCCTGGAATGTATGTAAGTGCGCGAATAATTACTAAAAACACATTGACCCAAGCACTTCCTGAAGATGCTGTTTTTCAAGAAGGAGATAAATATTATATTTTTACTGCAGAAAAAGAAAATGATGGAAAATGGGGGTTCATTCCTAAAGAAGTGTTGATTAAAAATACGAGTAATAGTCTTATAGCATTTGATTTTGTAGTGCCATTGGAAAAAGGAACTTTAGTGGCACAAAGTGGCGCGTATTACTTAATGGCGGAATTGAAAAAGAGTGAAGCTGAGCATACGCATTAGAGTTTTTTTAGATATGGAAAGCTTTGTTTCTTTATTAATTTAAAGACATGAAGCTTTTCTTGTTTTAGACCAATTGGATTTTAAAACTCGCCAATAAATAAACAATAATTATTTGATAGTGTAATGTGTTTAAGAGCTCAATATTACTAGTTGTTTTTAATGCGCTGCGTTTAATTCGATACAGGAATGAGGTCGTTTAAAAGTAGCGTTTTTGCATTATAGACAAAAACTATCGGTAAATGTTACTTCTCTTTAAGCTAGGTAGTTAAAGAGGTCAACTAAAGCATCACTTTAAGCTAGGAAATAGTATATTAATACTCACGCGAATTGGTTTTAGTATTCCATGGATTAAATTAAAGCGTGATAACGTAGCTATCAAATATAACATGATATATCCGTAAGCAAATATTGATTTAAAGAAAAAACTATTTGCTTCTTGTTCATTCCAAGCAAAGGCTACATACAAATAACTAGTCATAAATATCATTAGTAAACTAATGATTAAGTAAATTTTGATAGCGTCATTATCTATGCTAATATATTTATTGTAAAAGTTTGAACTGTTTATAGTATTGTTTTTCATCAGAAACCAAATATGAACCGTGGCTAAAAAGAATAGGGTAGTGAGTCCTTCATAATCTGAAACAGCTTTGTTTATCAGCCAAAAATCATAAAACCCATGTGATAACATCGCAAATAGGTAAAAACTTATAAATACTAGAATTGGGTTTAGTTTCGTCTTTTTAAATTTTATTAAAAACAATCCATATCCAATTACGGAACTAAATGTCATATGTGCTACTGTAGCGTACAAAGCACGTGCATTTATGATGTCCAAACCATAACTATTCAGATACATTGCGTTTTCTACAAAAGCAAATCCTAGTGCTGATGCTGAAGCATAAAAGATATAATCATAAGGTTCGTTAATAGCTTTTGTAAATTTCAACATGATTAAAAAAGGGATAAACTTTATGGTTTCTTCAATAAAACCAATTCCAAAAACACTGTAAAGAAAGCTATAAGCAGGTAATTCTGAATCTGTAAACCCTAGTTGGTGTATTACTCCATATGGAATTTCAGAAAAACAAGTAATTAAAATTGAAAGCAATAAAATTAACGCGATATACCTTTTTTTCTCTTTTTCAAAAATATCTAACTTAATTATATACAATAACCAGATTAAACTAATAGCGAATGAAACAGCAATGGAATAGTATAATTTATTTTCATTTAATTGATTATCTGTGAGATGAAAAACTTCTTCTATTGTAGTGGTATTGATTATTAACAATGGAATACCGATTAAAAGAAGTATCAATAACAATGATTTAAATCGTTTAAGGCTGAAAAAAGCAACTTTATCAGGAGAAACTTTAAAGTCTATAAACTGTTGTATTATCCATTTAAAAACGAGTATAACACCAATAACATCTAACAATAAGAAAATCACATTTTGTTGCATGAAGTAAAAATAGGTTATTTTGATTAATATTAGAATAAAGACCGTTGCACTGTTAGAATTAAGAGCTTTTCGTTGAAAGAAATACTCCTATTTTTATATTTTCATTTCTGATGCTACTTTATATAAGAACAATAAAAAAAAGAGTTTTTATTTAGAATATAAGGAGAAATCGTATAGTTTGTTTATTAAAGCATCTTTAAAGCTTTCTAGCAATATTATGAACTCCATTTAAACTGTAGAAACATTGTTTTCCAGTTAGAAGGGAGTTCGGCTGAAATCAATAGTGTTTCATTAGTAAATGGATGTGTAAATTCTAGTTGTTTTGCATGTAAAAATAAATTGGAGCAAGTAAATTCAGTTTCAAACATTCTGTTGTGAAACCTGTCGCCGTATTTAGGATCACCAATTAAAGGATGAGATATTTTATTTAAATGAATACGCAATTGATGTAAGCGTCCAGTTTTTGGCGTTAATTCAACCAAACTATATCTTGACATGGCATAAGGGTGCACAGGAATGTTTAATTCAACAGTTTTTAGACGTTTAAAATAGGTAAGTGCATCTTTATGTACATTCGCGTCTCTACCTTTAACAGGAGAGTCTATTTTACCTAATTCTGCAATATGACCACGCACCAATCCGTAATATGTTTTCTGAATTTGATTGGTAACAAATAGTTCTTGAAAAGGCGCAACAAATTCTTTCTTCTTGGCAAATAGTATAATACCTGAAGTTTTTCTATCCAAACGATGAATAGGATAGAAGGGAAGTCCATACGCATCAAATAAGAGCTGTATTAATGATTTTTCATCAGATTGATTTCTAGCCATACTAGAATGATGTACCAAAACATTATTAGGTTTGAGTACTGCTAGGATGAATTCATCTTCAAAACATATAGTTACCATGTTAAGTCAATCGTTTTAATAGATAATAAATTAGGACTGATAAGCAACCACAGAATGCAAAACCAATAAACATAGGCAGGGCAGTGGTGTTAACAAAACTTCCAATAAAAGTTCCTAAAGGAACTGAAAAAAGCGTAGCAATAAATCCGGTTATTGCAGCACCAATACCAGCAATATGTCCTATGGGTTGCATCATTAGCGCACGAAGATTTCCAAAAATAAATCCGATGAAAAAAAACTGCATTCCGAAAAAGAGGAGGAGTATTTCAATAGATGGATTTACAGTATTATAAAAAATAATTACATAGAGTACAGAAACTACTGCAAAGCCCATTAAAGCCCATTTTAATATAGGCTCCATACCGTATTTCATTACAATTTTCCCATTTAAAAAAGTTGCTGCACCAACAGTTAATGCCAAAGAAGCAAATATATACGGAAACTCATCCACCAAACCATACTGTAATTGAAACACCTGCTGTGAAGCACTTAAATAAACCATAAAGGACCCTGTTATTAGGGCAGAAATAGCAGTACAAGCAACAGTTTGCTTAAAACTAAAAACTTCTTTAGTACCAGTAATAAAAACCTTTAGGGTAAAAGGAATTCTATTGGCCTTTGGTAAGGTTTCAGGTTGTCGAATAGCAAACCAAAACCCTATAATAACTGCAAAAAGAAGTTGCACATAAAAAATAGCTTGCCAAGAGTAATAATCCAATATAAACTTACCTAAAGCAGGGGCTACGGTGGGGACAATAATAAAGATCACGGTAACAAATGACATTATTTTCGCCATATAGTCACCTTCATAACTGTCTCTAATTATAGATATACTAATCGTTCTTGGGGCAGATAGTGCAATTCCTTGTAATATTCTACCAGCAATCATAATTGTTAGTGATTCAGAAAAAACACAAATAAAACTAGCAAACACAAATAAAATAAAACCTACATAAACCATTTTCTTTCGTCCGTAAGTATCAGATAAGGGGCCAAAAAACAATTGACCAATCCCTAAACCTAAAAAGATCATGGTTACCAATAACTGACCATCAGTAACTTTTTTAAAACCAACCGTTATACCTATTTGGTCTAAAGCAGGTAACAATGCATCAATAGATAAAGCAACCATTGCCATTAGAGAGGCCATTATAGCAATAAATTCTAATTGAGAAGTCTGTTTTTTTTGCATGCCACAAAGGTATCAATATATTAGAATAGGATAATAAATATGTATATATATTATCTATAAATTTATAATAATAGATTATTAATACCCTAATAAATCACATCTGTTCAACTATAGGAAGTATTCATTGAACGAATTATAGTATTAATCAACGCTATTATAAGTTAACTTTGTTTAAAGCAATTTCAGTATATGTCTTAACTCCTGAAAGTAACACTTAAAACCAATACTTTCAAAAAGTCCCCAAAGACTATATGTTATGGTAAATTATTAAAATCAGAAACCAACTTTATATTTGATGCAATATAAAGTTGGTTTTTGATCGTAGTATTTTTTGTAATAAAAGAAGTACATCACAAATATCCTATTTTACATAATATAAATTATAGTTCAAATGCTATTATGAGTAAAATGGCGAATACGATAGTATTTTACATAATTACAGATATCATGTCGTTAGACTTATATCGACAGTAATTATGTAACAGCCATTTTACGACCTACATATTATTAAACATTCGAAAGCTATAATTGTCTATTATGTAAAATATCCCACAATGTTATACTTTCATTACTATCTGTAGTACTTGGGTGTTTGTACATTCATGGTTTTGTGCTTTCGTTTAATTTCAATATTCTGTACAATGGTTCAGTATTTTTGAAATAAACGATTTATAAGAATGTTGCTAACTAAACATTTGCATCTATAATTAGTCATTATGTAAAATTGCCGCTCGCCAAAGGCGCTCGATTGTTTATTTAAAATAATTAGGCTTTGCCTTAATTTTTTAAAACTCAATTTGCCAACGCTTCCAGCCACCAAAAAAAGCAAAACTTTTTAGTTTCGTATTTAAGTTTAGAATTGATTAGATAATTAAGTTAACAAAAAAATAGAATGTTTTCGTGTAATTGCCGCAACAGTATAAAATTTTCCTACCGCATTTATCCTAACTTTAAAATTTCTATACACTTGCTATATTTTCGTTACTACAAGAACCTTTAAATATTTTTCTCATTATCTTTTGTCTTAAAACAAAAGAAACAAAAATTCAAGGCTACATATACTTTTGGAAACAATTAACGGCTCATTTCACTATATTTTAGAAAACTTTTGAACTTACTTAGTTTCTTTACAACTAAAATTTAAAAAGCGAAAACCTAATTATATTCGGTTCTCGCTATCTAAAATATGTACGCTCCACTCACCTATTGTTTTAACCAAAATTCTATGAGGCCACTTAGATTTGTTTTAATATTTATATCAGACGACATAATTTTAATTAATTTTAATAAGAAAATGATAAACTTCGGATATAACGTTATCTCTCTGATGCATTGAGATAAGCACTTTTATATTTTCATTTTTACTTAAATCATGATTCAAACTATATGAAATAAGTTTTGCTTTTTCATTGTATTCTGGATTAGATGGTAAATCTTTTATATAATTTATGTACTTTTCTGTAAATTCAGAAAATTTCTCAGTAAATGAATAAATAAGCATGAAGTTTCTTGATAGGCCACTTGTATCGTAATCTATTAACAACTTATTTAAATGTGCAATAATTGTTTTATTTCCAGAGTTAAAAGAACCTAGTTTCATTGCTTCGATTATAGCTACTGGCATATGCTTACTATTCCTAACCATAATATCTAATTCACCACTATGCTTTTTAGCTATACCGCTTCTAGTTTGGTCTGTAATTGTATAACCTTTTGATCTAAGATTATCCGTGAAGTTATCAGTTATTAAATCTTCTAAATTAGCAATATTTTTCCTTTCTAAAATCCTAGTTGATATTTCCAAGATATCATAAGTTAAATCTTCTTTAGTAAAACCAAAATTAGGTTCATACTTTTCATGAGACATATCATATGGCCCAATCAATTTAGAGAGGTTTATATTTTTTAAAAACAATTGACATTGGACTGTTTGTAAATTTGCTGTTCTAGCTCTTTCAAGATACTCATAATCAAACATGAAGGGGTCGTCTGATTTTATACACTCCTCACAATTGCATTGAATTGTAGTTTCATGATGTGGGAAATTTAATGTTTGGTTGATAATATCTAATTCTCTTTTAATAATACCTAATAAGGTAGCCTTAAGTTCACCAGATACTTTAATTTTTATAGTTCTTGAAAATTGATTACTTTCTATAATTCCAATTGAATTATTATGTTTTACGTATAAGCCGTTTTTCCAATAATAGTCTTCATAAATAGAATCTTTTAATCTTACAATTAATCTAGAAAGTATTCCAGCTGGCATAAAATCATATTTATAAATTAAACTGATTGGGTCAATAATTTCAATTCCAGATTCTGGAGAACTTGGTTTTAATAGTTCAGGAACAATAAAAGTTCCTTTCCTAATCTCAAAACAAAGTTCAAATTTCTTCATCAATTCAATAATATAACTCATTTGTTGTGAATCGTATTCTGTAAGATGTTCCTCTAATATTTCATTATTAAACTCGCCAAAATTTCTTATAATATCATTTAAATCGAGTATTCGATAAACACAATTTGTTGCCCATTCTGGTTTTAAAAATACAACTGGTTTTAAAATAGGGTTATCAATAAAGTGAAGGAAAACTCCTAAGTCATGAAAGTAATTACTTAAGTGTTTCGATTCTGCCTTGTTTAATCCATAACTATGGCAAATATCAATGTAGCACTCATATGAAATATAGTTGTCTTTTAATTCTTCTAATTCTTCTCTTATATTACTCCATACTTCAGGAAGCTTATCTCCAATATGTGGGAGAGTTATTATATTAGCTTTAATACTTTCAATAAGCTGATCGATATTAGTTCCATTTTGAGCACTTACCGCCTTAAAAGCTTTAATATTAGGGAACTTTTCTTTCAATGATTTTTCGTCAATTTCTTTTATCCTCTCATCTATTTTATTAAGGACAATTATTACTGGAGAAGAACTACTTAACATTTGGATAATATTTAACCAATAGTCAAAATTAATTAAACTTTCATCCTTTCTAGCCTCCCAAACAAATAAGTAAATAGACCTTTTTGTTAGAAAAAATTGATGTGTAGAATGATAAATTTCCTGCCCTCCAAAGTCCCATGCATTTAATCTTATTCTCTGTTTACCTTCTTTCTCTGTTTCACAATTTAAATGCCATTTAAATATATCAATCCCCTCAGTAGTTAAAGTATCAGGGTTACTACCATTAATCATTTTATTAATTAAAAAGGTTTTTCCGACTGCTCCTTGTCCAACAACTAATAGTTTTGCTTCATTTAATCTAACTGATACACCTAAGTGTAGGTAATAGTTTAAAACACCTTT
This sequence comes from Kordia sp., assembly GCA_002733415.1. Classification (GTDB taxonomy): domain Bacteria; phylum Bacteroidota; class Bacteroidia; order Flavobacteriales; family Flavobacteriaceae. Next base: position 19,575 of record NVVR01000010.1, read on the forward strand.
CAAACCTTGATTTGAAATTTCAATAGGTACATCTCCTATTGGGTTACCATTTAAATTTAATTCTTGAAGTTTACTAAGCTTTGCAAAAGATTTTGGCAATGATATAATATTATTACCTGTTAAATTTAAATAACGTAACTCTGTAAGCTCACAAATTTCTTCTGGTAATTCAGTTATATTATTAAAACTTAAATCTAATTGTCTAATAGTTTTAAGATTTTTAATTTCTTCAGGTAAAGTTTCAATTTTATTAGATGATAAATTAAGTGATTTTATTTTTTCAAGAAGTATAGATTTTGGAAATTTACTAATACCGTTATCACTTAAGTTCACTTCTTTCAATTTATCAAAAGAAGAAAAATCTACTCTAAGGGTGCCTAAATTATTTGATGATAAATCTATTTTCTCTAATGAATCAGAAAGTTTTTGCAGTCCAATTAAATCTGTAACTCTATTATCTTTAAAATTTAAAACTTTTAGCTTTTTACATAACGTAATTACTTCAGGAAATATAATAAATTTATTATTACTTAAATTTAAGTTTTCTAACTGTTCAAAGTTTTCAAAAAAGTCGGGTAATTCAGTAATACTATTATTAAATAAATTTAAAAATTTTAATCTATTGAAATTACTTAATTCATGCGGTACTTCTTTAAGTCTACCACTCTCTAATCTTAAATCTTTAACTTTATTAGGGTTTTTAGGATTTATTTTCTGTTTAATGTCTGGCTTCATAAAGATTATTTAATGAGAGAATATATTTATATCAAATATAATATAATTTAGCTATTATATCAATTATCAATCATCCCATTCCACACACATTATACTTCCCTCCTACGTCGTCGTATAAAAAGTGTTTCATTAACATTGTCAAAGAAGTTTTTGTTATTTTTTTTGAAGAAAACTATTGATTAGTAAACTTTGCTTTTACAAAGCAAAGTTACATAACGCGGAACATTATAGTTCAAATGCTATTATGAGTAAAATGGCGAATACGATAGTATTTTACATAATTACAGATATCATGTCGTTAGACTTATATCGACAGTAATTATGTAATAGCCATTTTACGACCTACACATTATTAAACATTCGAAAGCTATAATTGTCTATTATGTAAAATATCCCATAGTAATTGTAGTTTCATTACTATCTGTAGTACCTGGGTGTTTATACATCCATGGTTTGTAGCTTTCGTTTAATTTCAATATTCCGTACAATGGTTCAGTATTTTTAAAATACGTGATTTATGAGAATGTTGCTAACTAGCATTTGCATCTATAATTAGTCATTATGTAAAATTGCCGCTCGCCAAAGGCGCTCGATTGTTTTATAAAACCTAAATGTTATCACATTTTATTTTACACACAATTTGCCAACACTTCCAGCCACCAAAAAAAAAGCAAAACTTTTTAGGTTGTATTTATGGGTAGAATTTGATTGGATATTTACGTTATAAAAAAATAGAATGTTTTCATGTAGTTGTCGCAACAGTATAAAATTTTCCTACAACATCATCCTTGCTAAAAATTTCTATACACTTGCTATAATCTCGTTACTGTAATATCTTTTAAAAGTTTTTTCTTTATCTTTTGTCTTGAAACAAAAGAAACAAAAATTCAAGGCTACATATAATTTTGGAAACAATTTACGGTTCATTCCGCTATATTTTAGAAAACCTTTGAACTCCTTTAGTTTATAAATAGCTTAAATTAAAAAGCGAGAACCCAATTATATTCGGTTCTCGCTCTCTAAAATATGGATGCTCCACTCACCTATTGTTTTTGCCAAAATTCTATGAGGCCGAAATAGATTTTTAAAATTAAAACATTCACCTAACAAATAATAAACATCATATTAAAATATAGCTTATCTTTAATTGGATGATCATTGGATATCTCGACTAATTAGTTAAATCAATTAACACTTAAGATACATATGGTAAAAAAAAGTGGTAAACATCATAAATTCGGAACGTTTTTAGGCGTTTATACTCCAAGTATATTGACCATTCTTGGTTTGATCATGTATTTGAGGTTTGGTTGGGTTGTTGGAAATGTTGGTTATATAAATACAATCATCATAGTTTTAATGGCCAGTTCTATCACATTCATTACCGGCTTAAGCGCTTCGGCAATCGCTACCAATATAAAAGTGGGTGTTGGGGGCGAATATTATATGATTTCCAGAAGCCTTGGTCTTGAGCCCGGTGGCGCTATTGGGATTCCCTTATACTTATGCCGTACACTAAGTGTTACCTTCTATTGTTATGGTCTTTCAGAGGCTATATTGGTTCTATGGCCGGAAAGTCAAGACCTTTTATTTGGATATTCCTTACAAGGACTTACCATTATATTCATTATTTTAGTCACTATCCTATCGGGTAAAAGTGCCAAGCTAGTACTAAAATCACAAATCCCAATATTGATTATTGTAGGGGTTTCAATTCTTGCATTGATTATTGGTGTGCTTACAAAAGACCTCCACGCTCCTACTACGATTGCCTCTTATAGTACAGCGCCGGAAGGATTTTGGTATGTGTTTGCAGTTTTCTTTCCTGCTGTTACAGGATTTACGGCTGGAATTGGTTTAAGCGGGGATTTAAAAGACCCTCAAAAATCAATTCCAAAAGGTACGCTTGCAGCTGTAGTTACGGGAGCAGTAATTTATCTTATTATTCCATTGCTCCTAGCAATTACTGGTGCGCTTACTTTAGAGCAAATGGCAGATCCTGATGCAGGGGTTACTACCTGGACGCGATTAGCCGTTTTCGGACCTTGGATTATTTATCCTGCAATATGGGGAGCTGTGATTTCTTCTGCCTTCGGTAGTATATTGGGAGGGCCAAGAATACTTCAAGCTTTATCGATGGACGGATTGGCTCCAAAGTTCTTATCCAAGCTTTCTTCATCTGGGCAACCTACTGTTGCTACCTGGATTAGCGGGGTCATTGCGATAGCTGCTGTTTTTCTTGGTGGATTAAATACAATCGCTCAATATGTTTCAGTACTGTTTTTAACACTCTATGTGGCTGTTAATGTGAGTGCAGCTGTTGAACAACTTATCAAAGAACCTTCTTATCGTCCAAAAATACACGTACCTTGGTTTGTTTCACTCCTAGGTGCTATTGCAGCAATGGTGGTAATGTGGTTGATTGATCCATTGGCCTTCGTTTTTGCTTTGGGACTTGAGTCAGTGATTCTATTTTATTTATTTAGTAAAAAACTGGAGCAGCAATGGGGTGATGCCTCTACTGGAATATGGATGCATATGAGTCGGTATGCGTTACTACGATTGAATACTAAAAAAGTTCATACTAGAAATTGGCGTCCCATTATAATTTTATTTGTTCATGAATTAAAAGATCATATGCAATTAGTTAAATTCACTGAAATGCTCGGGCAAAACAGTGGGCTGTTAACGATCTCTAAACTTGTCACTTTTGAAGATACTTCTGAATTAGATAGGCGTGATAAGATTGCATTTGAAATGCAAAAAGACCTTGAGGCAGAAGGCTTACAAGCTTTAACGGAAGTTAATGTGGTAAGCGATTTAAAACATGGTATGTATCAGGTGGCAGTCTCACATGGTACTGCGGGTGTAAAAACCAACACCGTTGTCTTTGGGTGGTCTAGTAACAAAGAGGGTAAAATACAAGAGTTACAAGTTATTCATGATCTCTCCAAGTCTAGGAAGAATATATTGATGGTCCATTGCAACAAACCATTTACCACCAAATTAAATAAGCGAATTGATATTTGGTGGAGAGGAGAAAATAGAAATGGAGACCTAATGCTGCTTCTTTCCTATTTAATACGACTAAATAGAAAATGGAAGAAGGCGGTAATCAACATTTTTTCTATTGTTAATTCTGAAGCTGAAAAATATGAGAGGGAACGTCATATACTGTTTTCTATTAAAGAAGCACGTATTGAAGCTGAAATTCATGTTTTACTTAAAGTAAGTGATGATATACTCGGAACCCTTATAAAGAAAAGTGCCAAAGCTGACCTTGTTTTTACTGGGTTAGCTCATGGCAATAGTGATTTCAATTCTCGTATAGAAATCATTGAACGTATTGCCAATAACTTGAAAGTAGTTGTTTTTGTACAGAACAACGGAATGGAAAGTGAAATTCCGGTTATTTTTGGTTTAACAAAAACTTAAGTAAATCTAATTTATTTACAGCTAGTTAAAACTAAGCTAAATCAATAGAGCATAATTAATTGATTAAAAACAAGTATATTGTTATGTATACAAAATCGAAATACCCTGCCATAAAAATGATGAGATGGACAAGCCTTAAGCCTATGGGAATGGAAAATATATTGGTAGAATTGTCCAGATTACTTGAAAAATTAGAACGTTTCAAGAATTTTCCTAAACCCCACAGCAATCTATCGCATAATTTATTACATTAATAGAATTGTTTGAAAAATCCATGGGCAATAAAATTTTATTTCTTTTTTTTTTGTAACTTATATACTTATTAGATTGTTATATATATAGTTAGCAATAAAATAATTGTTGAGGAATGATTATTTTCAATTCAAAACTTATAATTTATGGAGTATATTTATAAAAATCGTTTTCTTGTAAATTAACAAATTATTAAAATCTATATGAATTCAATGAAAAAGATACTAATCCCAACTGATTTTTCGGAAAACGCATGGTCTTCATTGATCTATGCGGTTAATATGTTTAGAAAAGTTGAATGTACGTTCTTTTTGCTGCATACAATCATTATGAGGGAAAGTTCTATAACCAATTTTTCTAATAACAAGCTTAACACTTCCAAAGAAAAGGCAAATAATGAATTAATTAAATTAAAGAAAAATGCTGAAAATATAAAACTTAATCCCAATCATAAATTTGAAATTATATTAAGTTTTTATCACTTAGATGATGCTATAAATTTCACTTCAGACAAACATGAAATTGATTTTACAATTATTGGGACAAAAGGTGCTAATAATACCATAGAATCTATTTTAGGAAGTAATACTACCAGGGTGATCAAAAATATTAAACAAATTCCTACCATAGTTGTACCGAATGAATACCAATTTAAGGGTTTAAATAGAATTGTTATGTTATCTGATTTAAATCATACAATGGATGATACATTACTAGTACCTGTAAAGAAACTCTCGGAAGACAATAATTCTAAACTTAGTCTTTTACACCTTTCTAAAACAGAAAAACTAACAGACAATCAAACCGAGGAATTAAAATCATTGGAAACTATCCTTTCTAAATATAATTTTAGTTTCCACCAGATTTCAAACTATACCAATAAAGCACAATATGTTAATGAGTTTATAGAAGAAGTAAGTGCTAATATGTTAGTTCTAATATATTATAGAAATACTGTTTTAGAAAAGTACTTTAAAAAGTCATTAACTACAACTATGTGTCAAAATCTTAAGACACCCATGTTAATACTCCCCAATAAAAATTAAGCCAGTTAACATTTTAGTTTTTAAATAAGGCCTTCAAGTATATTGCCTACCTACATACCAGGCTCAAGTGCTTTTATTTGTTCTACACCATCTTCTAAATTACTAAACGTAGTAAGAACATTAATGTTATGAGTAGTCCTTTCTAATAAATTAGTTAGCACGTTTCTTGCACTTTGTTCATTGTCTATTAATATTGCCTTAATTTGATTCATATATACAAATATAATAGGCATAGTTACTTATAGTAATTGACTTTGCGAAAAGCAAATTGGGTTTGTGAGTGTGTAGGTTAACGAAACCATTTCACACACATTCCCACTTCTCTCCTATAGTCGCTTCGGGCAAAGAGTATTCCATTACATTTTTTAAGAAACATTTGAGTAGAAAAAAATAAGAAACTGTAGTCGTTCAAACTTTGCTTTTGCAAAGCAAAGTTACATAACGCGGAACATTATAGTTCAAATGTATTATAATAGTTTATTATGGCTGTTTAACCATTTTAAGCTATAATTGTCTATTATGTAAAATATCCCAAGATGTTTTTAGTTTCATTAATACCTGTAGTACTTGGGTGTTTATACATTCATGGCTTGTAGCTTTCGTTTAATTTGAATATTCTGTACAATGGTTCAGTATTTTTTAAATAAACGATTTATAAGAATGTTCACGTTTATCATTTGCATCTATAATTAGTCATTATGTAAAATTGCCGCTCGCCAAAGGCGCTCGATTGTTTTATAAAACCTAAATGCTAATGCATTTTATTTTACACACAATTTGCCAACGCTTCCAGCCACCAAAAAAAGCAAAACTTTTTAGCTTATTAATATGGCCAGTATTAATTGGATATTCTCGTTTAAAAAGTTTTCAAAATGTTTTCGTGTAGTTTCCGCAACAGTATAAAATTTCCCTACCGCATTATCCTTGCTTTAAAATTTCTATACACTTGCTATAATCTCGTTACTATAATAACCTTCAAAATATTTTCTCATTATCTTTTGTCTTAAAACAAAAGAAACAAAAATTCAAGGCTTCATATACTTTTGGAAACAATTAACGGTTCGTTACACTATATTTTAGAAAACCTTTGAATTAACTTAGTTCATTTATAGCTTAAATTAAAAAGCGAGAACTCAAGTACATTTGGTACTCCCTATCTAAAATATGGTCGCTCCACTCACCTATTGTTTTAACCAAAATTCTATGAGGCCGTTTAAAAGAAAATATTTACTGGATAAATAATTCTAGATATTGATGTCCTTTTCCTATCAATTCTTTAGCAAGAATTTTTCCAGATTCAGATATACCAGCTTAAAAAAAATCTCTCAAGATTGATTTTGCTTTCGTCTTTTCACTTGGAGTTGAGTTATCATTTTTAAAACTATTTAATGCTTCAACAAGTTCTTGCCTTTTTTCTTTGCTATCAATATCATCATAAAAAAGTTTTAAAACCTCCCGATCATTTTCTTTTAACTCATGATAATGTGGGTTTTCAGGAAAGTCTTCTAGTATTTGCCATGCTTCACCAGCACTTACTGTTGATAAAAATGGTGCCTGAAAACCAACGGTGTCTACCATCATTTTTAAACACTCTTGTGAGTATCCCATCTCTTTTAATAAACCGCCTAATTGCCATTTGTTTAGTGTTACACCATTCCATTTAAAGTCAAGGCGAAACTTTTGCCAAAACTCTGGAGTAGGATTTGAAGGCGCTCCATCAACACCATTAGCTTTTAAAATTCGGTTATAAATAACACTTAAAATGGTACCTGGGTTTTGATTTTGTTCAGCTGGTGCAAGATCATATAACTGTCTCCAAATCGCATACCTCCTTCTTCATCTCTAACCACAGAATCATTACCTTTATCTGTCTTTATTTTTATTTAATCAGTATCTAAACGTCCGCCAGTTCTGTTTAAACGTTCTAGAATAGTGACTTTTAATTTTGAATTCTTTTTAAGAAGACGCCAAGCTGCATACAGTCCAGATACTCCTGCTCCTACAATAATAACATCTGATGTTTTTGCAATGTTTTTCATTTTGAATGTATTTTTTATTGGTTATAAGTTTATAATTATTGCGTATTAAAATTGTATTATACAATTAAAGAAAACTGTATCTAATCGGCTCTTTCACTATACTTAAGAAGTAAAATTGGTTTCTAAAATATAGCTACAGTAGTTTAATTATATTTCTTGTTTTTAATGGAATAAATTTATTAATTGCCTTTAAAATATTTAAGCGTATAAATACCTGTTTTAAAGTACTTATACGCTTAAATATTGTAGTTATAAATATGAAAAGTTTTTGAAAGAATGTGAAATTAAAAACTTAAATTTTACCGAATACAGCTCATTTTTATTGAAGAATTGAATAAAAAAAGGCATCAATTTTAAACATAATAATATAGATATTTGCCCCTTTTGGGATACATGTTTTTAGGAGTAAGTAGTCGATTACACAAAAAAAAATCAGAATTCAATCTTAAACCCCTCAAACATTAGAGTTTGAAATTAGTTTATATGCAATTTAAATTTTACTAGTTAGCTTAACTATTACTTCGTTATCATATCCTGAAAAACGAAATGCATTTAAATTTCGATAGTCTATTATTACTATTGGTGTATTACTAGAAGCTACTGATTATTTTTATTTTAAAGTTATGCAAGATTCTGTTTGCATCTAGATACAGATTAGTAATATGTTGTTAATTAATTTAAAGTTTTAAGTGCTATTTATAATATTATAAAAGGATATTCTTATCATGAATTCACCAAGTCAAATAAACTTATAATATTCAATAGATAAGATAATTGTCAGGTCCTAAATATAATCGTTCAATTCATCTGTATTTATCTAAAACACTTTTTAGAGAAAATGCTCTAAAGAGTGTTTTAGCCTTTGTTTACTATTTTAAATCTTTTTTAATTTTTAAAGCCTGTTTATAATTATAGTTATTTTTATTTGATAAAATAACATTTAAAGTCTCTTGTGTTTTTCTCTTATTATCTTGCTTTAGATATACCAATAACTTATACCAATTACCTCTTGAACTTGCTATTGTATCTAGTTGTATAAATACATCAAAAACTTGTAAGGCTTCATTATAATTGCCATTAAAAAAATATGAAGCCCCTACTTTTAATAAGCTATAAGCATGAAACGTTTCACTCCCATTTTGCATAATTTCATAATGACTTGTAATAGCATTATAGTCTTTAGATTCATATAATTTTTCTATTATGGCAACTTCATCTCCTTTTTCAATTAAGGATGGAATGCCTTCCCAGTCGGCATAATTATTATAATGATCTTCTAGGGAATCATTTCCTAACAAATAAGGAAGATTAATACTCGCAAACAACAAAAAAGAAGCCGCTATTGCTACAAAATAAAATTTCTTACGTTTGTTTAGCTTCTTATTAATTACATTATAATACTCTTCTTCTGCTTTTTTAACATTAATAGACACATTTTGCAACGTTGCACTTTTCAATTCCTTTTTAATATTTTGCAATGCTTCTCCATGACTTCTTTTATCTAAAGTATGCCAATCTTTTTCGTTAAAAGATTCTTTCAATGACATATAAATAAATACCTCCTCCTTTAATATTTCATCTGCTTCCATTCTACTTTCAAAAGATAACTTATCTTTCAAGGACATCATGTCATTTATATATGCATCTATCATTTCATGCATTTTGTCTTCTTTATTTGAATTCATTATGCTTGTTTTTTATAACGGAAATCCGCTTTTATTAATTGTACAACTTTGGCTCTACATTTATAAACACGCTGTCTAACTACATTTATTGAGTTATACGACAAGTCTTTCATTATTTCTTCATAGCTCATTCCATTAAAGTAAATACTCAGTATTTCTTTACAATTATCAGATAATAATTGAAATTTCTCTTGGTAAAACTCTAAGTGTTTTTGCTCTATAGTAAAAGTAGCCAAACTATCTTCTTTATTAACTAGTGGTAATACTCCGTCTTTCATTACCCATTCTTTTTTATTTTTTAATGTACTTCTCCAAATATTCTTACATATAGTGAATAAATAGGCCTCAAAAGAGGCTATTTGTAAAGGAGACTCTCTATGCTTCATTATTAAATACATTAATGCGTCATGAAAAACATCTTGTACATCCTCATGCCTGCCATTATTTCTCAATATAAAAACCTGTATTTTAGGGTGAAAACGATTATATATATCCAATATTATCTTGTTATCGCCATCTATTAGAGCTTGTAAATACTTCTCGCTTTCTTGCATAGTTTTATCAGAGTAAAGTCAAAAATAATTGAAATTTATTTAATTTGCGGGTAATGTTTTTAATTATTTTATACTAGGTAGTATTATGACAATTTTCAAGATAATTTTATATAACCTATTTTTTTAATATAAATGTATAATATGAACATATCAAGAAATCAAACCATATGCCCTCCTGATTTCAACCATACCATTGTAAAGATAATGACTCACACTTAGTCAATAAAAAAACAAATATTATAGACTAAACTAATAATAACAATACTAAACCTTATAATAATGAAAAAATTAATAATACTTGTACTATCTTTTTCTTTTCTTTTTTTTGCTTGTTCTGATCTAGATAGTGATGGTTTTATGTATAATAGCCATTCCATTGAAAATGTAAGAATTAAACCCTCTCGATTAGGTAATAAAAAGCCTAAAAACATCCCTGTACTTTCTAAAACAGAACTTATAATACAATATGTACCTGGAACTACAGCAATACAAAAATCTAATTTAAGAGGATTATATAATGTAATATCTTATGAAGTTTGTGCCTCTTGTATGGACTTTAATCTTGAAAAATGGAATTTTGGACCTGATGTAGATTTAGAATCTAAACTGGGATCTATAATGCCTGAAGAGGAAGATGGTGGTATTGAAGGTATTATTAATGTTGATAAGGAGTTTTATTTTGAGTATGAAACAGAAAACTATACATTAACAGGTGGTACAGGTAACACATCATATACTTCTAAAATGGTAAGCCCTAGTACTAATTCTATTACTATAGCAGTTTTAGATACAGGGATAGATGTTAATTACTCAGTATTTGATAGAAATAGATTTTTACATAATGGTAGTACAGATCCTATAAATGAAATTGTTTCTGGATGGGACTTCGTTAATGATGATGACAATTGCTACGATGATTATTTAGATTTACATGGGACAGCAGTAAGTAGTATTATTAGCAACTCTTTAGACCAACTAAACATTCCTCATAACATTCTTCCAGTAAAAGTATCTAACTCGGAAGGTAAATCATCACGTTTTGAAGTAATTTGTGGAACTGCTTTTGCTATAGAGCGTGCAGATATTATAAATATGAGTTTAGGTTGGTATGATTATGATGGTAGTGGAATAGATTTTGCGGATGATATTTTACAAACCATTATTGCGTCACACATGCACGATGTATTAGTTGTAACTTCTGCTGGTAATTGGGCAAATAATAACGACGGTTGGGGTTCTGATTTTAAACATTATCCTTCTAACTATGATTTAAAGAATGTTACTGCTATAGCTGCTAGTAATGCTAACAGCACAGATATAGCTTACTTTTCTAATTACGGGCAGTCTACTGTAGATTTCTTTGCCAAAGGACAAGAAATCCCGTTTGATAGCACCTATATAAACGGAACCTCGTTCTCTGCTCCGGTTGTTTCTGCTGTAGCGGCTAAATATTTATATAATTCAGGAATGTCACTAAGCCCCAGTGGGATTATATCTAAACTTAATTTAGGAGGAGATTATTTATATACTTCTAAACCCACTTTCTACTCTAAATTGATAGAGCTAGATTAAATTTGGCAACAAACGTAAATCTAGTAAGTTTACGTTTGTTACTTTTATTATAAACAATCCCCAAATAGGGAATTTAATAAGCTTAAAAATTATATACAGTAACTAGAATACACTATTTAAAAGAAAAATTTAAAGTTAATTTAGTCAAGTTTAAATATTATGAGCATAATATTTATCTTGCAATCATTTTTTTATTAAATCAAATATTTGTTTTAATTCAATATTCTTTAAATATGTCTTTGTTTATAAGCCGGCTATTATCTTGTACTATAATACTTAGTTGCTTTAGTAGCATAGCACAAAAAAAAAATCACCCAAAAGTTTTATCCATAAAAAAAGACAAGTCATTAAATAACTATGAAAAAACAGCAAAAACAAGAGCTCTTTTAATAGATTCTGATTTTTTAATTAATATTGAAAATATTAGTGATGTATATCATCAAATAGGAACATATTTATATTATAATAAAGACTATAATCAAGCAATATTAGAACTACAAAAAGCTATTGATATTAGAGAAACAACTCCAGAATTAAATTATAAACTGGACAATAGCTTATATAATATTGCTCAACAATATCGTTTTATAAATAACATTGAGCAACACGAATATTTTTTAAATAAAATAATTAAAAATGGTAACCACAACAGGTATACTTATAAAGCATACAATAAGTTAGGAGAGTTATTTATAATAAATGGAGATTATTTTAGAGCCTTACAATATTTTGAAATAGTAATTAACTCATTTCCTAGCTATAATGATCAAAAAATTTTAATACTAGCATACAAATACGCTATTACAGCATACAGCTATATTAATAATTTATCGAATGATGACTTGATTAAAGTTGAGTTGTATTCTCAGAAACTTGAAAGTATTGATCAATCAATAAACATTGGCTTAAATAATAATTTGGCTAAGATTTATAAAGGAATTGGTCATAAAGAAAAAGCTATTGAGTACTTAAAAAAAATACTACCCATAGCATTAAAAAGGAAAAGATATAACGATGCTGGAACTATAAGCCATAATATTGCCGTATTATACTCTGAATCAAAAAATAATGCACTAGCGAATAAATACTATAAAAAAGCATTAGGAATTACTAATAATATAATAACTATAGCTGACACTCATTACAATCAGGGATTTTATTTACAAACTAAAACTTCTATAGACAAAAATGCGTATTATGATAAGGCATTAAATATTGCTCTTAAACTTAAAGATACTATCAAACCTCTTGACTATTTACCTTCCATTGATGATATTAAAGCGTCACAATATAAAATAGACATATTAGGCTATTTAATTAATAAAGCTAATAATTTTGTTATAGCTTATAATGAAGAACATAAAAGAATATACTTAGAACACTCTAAAAGCACTTTATATTTAATTGACCAATTGGTATCCTTAATTAGATTTGAAAGTTCCAGTAATGACTCTAAACTCTTCTGGATTAACAAAGGGGTGGATTCTTATATGTTAGCAGTAAAAGTGTGTTATTTATTAAATGACACTGCTGCGGCTTTTTATTTTATGGAAAAAAATAAATCACTACTTCTGTTAGAAAACTTAAATGCTACTCATGAAAAAGAAAGGTTAAAAATTCCTGATTCTATATTAAAAAGAGAATTTAATTTGCGTTATGCTATCTTATCCATAGAAAATAAACGTCATAAAACTTCTAATAATAATATACAAACTAAATTATACTTAGAAAAAGAAAATACTTATGCTCATTTTTTAGATTCAATTAGAACACTTTACCCTACGTATTTTAATTCTAAGAAAGAACCTGAAATTTTGTCATTAGAAGAGCTTAGAAAAAGGCATGTTTCCAAAACGACTAATTATATAGAATATATTCTAAACGATGAATTAGGCTATGGATTTTTTTGCAGTGAAGGGCAATCAATACTTTTTGAAATAAAAAACATTCCCGAATTATTAAATGCAATTGACACTTTAAAGACATTACTAAACCACCCTATTATTTATAGTAAAGATAATAAGCTATATAACGAAACAGCTTTTTCTATTTATAAAAAAGTGTTTCCGTTTAGAAACTCCCTACAACTAATTTCTAATAAAAAATTAGTTGTGGTACCAGACTATAAGCTTAAAAGTTTACCTTTTGAAGCCTTAATTACCAAACCAAACAACACAGATTTTATTCAAGGTTATTTAATTAAACAAAATATTGAAGTCTCTTACTATCAATCTGCCTCTGTTTTTAAGCAGATTGAAAAACAAAATCGTTCAGCTAAAAAGCAACTTATAGCTTTTGCTCCTATTGTATTTAATTATGATTCGTTACCAAGTTTACAACGTAGTAAAACAGAAATGGACCATATTTCCTCCTTACTTCCTACTACGCTATTAAAAAATGAAAAAGCAACAACTACTGCCTTTATTTCTAGTTTAAACGATTATGATATTGTACATATAAACACGCATGCTGGTATTAATGATGATAACGAACCATGGTTAGCTTTTTCAGATAAAAAAATACACCTTAAAGAATTATATGGTATAAATAATCAAGCTAATTTAGTAATATTAGATGCTTGCAAAAGTGCTTCTGGAAAACTCTTAAAAGGTGAAGGTGTTATGAGTTTATCTCGAGGATTTTTCTATAGTGGTTCAAAAAGTGTTATTGCATCGCTATGGAATGTTAATGAAAAGTCTAATAATAAAATTTTAATTTCTTTTTATAATGGTATAAAACAAGGGCAAACAAAATCCAAAGCTTTACATAATGCCAAATTAAAATATTTAAGTAATCACCAAAACAGTGAATTATCTCCATATTTTTGGTCCTCACTTATACTTACTGGTGATACAAAAGCCATAGATTTCAATAAGACCTCCAATCTATACCTTATTCTTATTGGAGTCATATTCCTTATTCTAATTCTTTTTTTGAAGAAATTAAAAGTCTACTAGTACACAAATAAATTACATTAAAATACTTCCTTAACAATATTGAATAGTTAATCTTCTATTTTCAATATATGCTATTTTTCATGTGTTAAAAAAAGTTTTTTTTGACACATGAAAAATTAATGTTTCTTTTTCTGAAAAATTACGGGTAATGAAATTCCAATTTCAATACTTGTGTGTAGATCGATCTAAATTATACGTGCAAGCCGAAAAACGTAACTTAAAAGAGTAGGTAAATTATAACACATATTATGAAAATTAAAAAACTAATCGTAACACTTTCAGTAGCAACTATTTTATTAAGTAGTTGTAGCAATGACGAAAGCATTGATACACTTCCATTAATTAATAGTGAGTTGTCTAGTCCTAATCAAGAAAATGAAAAAATCACAATACATATTGTAGAAACCGATGATATTGTTGAAGTAAACTCTATAGAAGAGGCTGTGTATTTTATTGAAAATAAATACAGTGATAAAGTATGGGCAAATAGCACTCTAGAAAAAATACAACTATTAAAAAACGAACTTGATTATTCTAAAAACTTAAATTTAGAAGACCCAACTATAGAAGAAGAATATGCTAAACACATAAAAAGTAAATATAGTAAGAGTAAAATAAGTACTAGTGGTATACTTTGGGATAACTCAAGCCTTACAGGGTTTTTAAGTGTCACTACCGTGCCTTTTAACCTAAAAAGTAGTAAGGTAAATAGAGCGTCTGCTTGGCAATGTATTACTCCTGGAGCAGTTATTCTTTGCGATAAAAAATGGTTTAGAGGTAAAAAAGTTATAGTTGTTGGATTACCTATACTTTCAGTTCAATTAGGAGGTGCTTATTATAACTTTGATAATCAAACAGATTCTTTCTTCTAATATAAAATAAAACAATTTTATAAAAACAAATTGGTACAAATCAAAGGAGTACCCAAAAAAAACTTTAACAGAGTTGGAAATTAATTCACAACAAATATTATGAGAAAAATAATAAACAAACATATCCTTTTAACATTTTTTAGCTTTTTTTGTCTTTTATCATGCACTGAAGAAGAATTATTATTTGAAGAAAAAGAAGTTAATACACAAATAGTAAACCTTAATACTTTCGAAGGTGATTACTTTAAAATTAAATCAGATGGAAATATACTTATATTCAAAAGTGTTGATGATTATGCGAAAGTAGTTACAAACCCAACTGATGAAATGCGTAATGAATTTATTGGTAAAGTTTCCAATATGAATCACATTACTTATGCAAAAAAGAATAAAAATAGCAAAAATAAATCTTTAATCAAAGATGACTATTTTTCTCAAATCTTAAATAAAGATAATGCTGTACAAATTGGAAACTATATTTATAAGGTAAATAAAGAAAATGAAACTGTATTTGTTTTACCAACTGAATTTAAGGATCAATATTCAGATTTAATAAATGAAAATTTAAATAATATAAATATTCAGCAATATTCAACTGATGATGATGTTATTAGTTTAGTTGAAAGTGGTACGTCATCATTATTTGAACGTTGTAAGGAAGATGCAGCTGGAGCAAGAAACCAAGCAAAAGGGTTTCTTACTCCTGGTAATAGATTATTTACCATGTATGCTAATTATGAAAAATTTGGAATTTATTGTTCAGCAAGCCTAATTGTTACCTCTAGTGCTACATTTGGACAATACAATAGAATATACATCCAAATGGAAAACATTTGGCATAAAGCTAAATGTAGAGGTGCTGTAGGACCATATTCTCAACCATGGTGGAGCGGAGGAAGCCAAAACGGCTATTCAAAAGGTTTTCAAGTTTATAGTGGTACTCGAAGGTTAAATGGTTACCATTTAAAAGCTAGAGCTAGGTATGAAGAAGGTACTACTTCAAATTATACAACCTACTTTACAAATTGGTCTGAAATTGAAGCTAATAGCCCATACTAACTAAGAATTTATACTACCCTAAACCGTCTAAAAAAGGAATTTTAGACGGTTTTTTGGTGCTTATAAACTTTTTAAAAATATTTATTTGAAATAAGTGGGTAATGAAATTTGAATACTGCTACTTGTTTATAGATCGATCAAAAGGTGGACCCCGAAAAACCTATTTAAAAGAGTAAGGAACAAAAAAATAACCAAAATGAAAAAAAGTAGTTTATTTTTAATGGGGCTCTTTATGTCCTTTCTTACATATGCACAATCATGGGATTATGTAAATTATGAAGATGGTAGTTATCTTAGTGCAATGAACGCTACTATAGACCAATCTGACAATGTATATACTTACGGATCAAATGTAGGTTTTACACGTGCAATTAGGCGCTTCGATAATGCAGGAAACTTACAGTGGACAAAAGATATATCTTCACTTTTAAGCTACACTGGTAATACAGGAGAAGGTGGTATTGAATATAAAGGGGCAAATATTTATGCTGTAGGCTCAAATGGTACAAATAAAGGAGCTATAGTAAGTACAGGGGTTTCTGGTGCTGCAATCCCTAGTACATGGGACCAATTAACAGGAAGTAATTCTAGAATATTAGATATTAGGATAAAAGGAAATTTCTTATATGTCGTAGGGCATTTTGGATCTCACAATACCCCAAGCTCTACAATCAGTTTTTTTGATGGAACAACACTTACTGGTAATAGATCAAGTACTTATATAGCTAAGTATACTATTACACCAACAAAAACTTTAGTTTGGGCAAAAAAAATAGATGCATCTAATATCACTAGAGGAACTAATATTGATGTTGATAATGATGGTAATGTATATATTACTGGAGATTTCAGAGGTACTGCTATATTTTATAATGGTGTTACACCACATATTTTCACCTCTTCTACACCATCATCTACAGCCACTCCTGATACTTTTCTAGCAAAATTTGATGCCAATGGTAACTTTAATACAACATTTGGTTTAAAAACAGATGGTTTAACAAACATGTACAACTGGAGAAGTTATGATGTTGAAGTTAGTGATACTAACAATGCTATATATTGGGCCGAAGACACTAAAGTTGTTGCTTATGATAAAAATGGGGCTGGTAGTTTTTTATGGTCTAGGAATATAGCACCAAAACCGTATAGTATTGAAACAAATAACTGTGGGGATGTTTATGTTACTGGTGCCACTTATGACCCCGTTAACAAATCTTCAAATTCATCTAAAGCTCCTTGTGGTTATACATACTTTGCTACATCATTAAATAATACTAATGGTGTAAGTATTTGGGGATCTAACTCAACATCTTGTTCATCATTTGGATCTGAAGCTCTTATAGACTCTAATAACAAGGAAATTTTAGTAGGGTCATATTTTACAAGCGGTGTTTCTACTCCTTTAACAATAGATGGTAGTTATGCATCTGGAGGTGCAAGAGGTTATTTTATAGGTAGATATGATGATGCAGCGGTAAATAATTGCTGCAAAGAAAATATTGTTATTAATATTCCAACTAAAATTAAAATTTGTGATTCGAATTTTGAGGAAATTTGTGCACCAGTAGCTCCAGTAGGAAACTCTTATTCATACCAATGGTGGGGTCCACACCCAACTTTAAATATGAGTATACTTTTATCAACTTCTATGTGCTTTACTCCTACACAATATGGAACATATAAACTTGATATTGTTGATCAAAATGGTTGTATTACCACCTTTAAATTTTCAATTTTAGAAGCCGTAGGTCCAACTATTTCTATTGATGATATTTATTATTGTGGTAAAGCACCTAGAATGGTTGGGTTTAACTACAGTCCTATAAAACCCACTATGTATAGATATTCTTTTGAGTGGACATATAATGGAAATCCTATAGGGTCTTCTGGAGATTACCAAATCCCTAATCAAGGTGATGGAGAATACTGTGTAACAATCAACTGGCCTTCTAATACAGGTTGGTGTTCATCTACGACTTGTTTTATTGTACAACAATGTTGTAAGCCAGATCCATCATTTAATACTTATTTTAGTGCTTCTCCAACAGCAAATAACTTAGTTATTAGTAATATTCCTTCTTATGCAGCGAATTACGAAGAAGAAACTTATAATGTATATAGACAATGTACCGGAGAAACTAGTTGGACTCAAATACATACAGTTACAAGAACTGGAGCTGATATGTACACTCCAATATCTTTAACTGTAGACCATACATGTAAATACAGAATACTACACATCATTAATCAAACATGCATGCAAAAATGCTTTGTATCTAATGTATATCTTAATGAAACAAGAAAAATAACTGTAGCACCTAACCCTGTAAAGGATCATTTTAAAATTAATATAGAAGACTTTAAAACTGTAAAAGAAGCTAGTGTGAAAATTCTAGACGCTAGTGGTATTCTATTTTATGAATCATCTATTACTTCTAATGATTTTAAAGTAAATACTACTAGTTGGAAAACCGGTTTGTATTTCTGTAAATTACAAATAGACGATAAAGAATACATGAAAAGAATTATTAAAAAATAATATAATCTATACAGCAGTGTATAAAATTTAAAGTCATATAATTTAAAGTTTATACACTGTAAAATAAATACCATTATGAAAAAAACAGCAGTAACAATTAAACAATTTTTTATTCTACTAATTACTTGCACTTTTATTTGCAGTTGCGACAAAGATAATATAGAGGATTTTGAAACACCACCTGTTAATTCTACATTTAAAATTAATGAACAAGAGTACAGCTAAGAGATGGAATACTTGAGTTTATTAGTTTTAAAGAGTTCTATTTTGCTATAAATTCTTTTTCAGATATGAATGAAGAGCAAAGAATTCTATGGGGGAAAAAATATAATTTTGAAACCCAACAAATAATAATGGACAAAATTAGTATGGCTGAGGATAGATTTGATGAAGAGTATTTCTCAGGCATTGATGAAGGAGCAACTCTAAACGAATTAGAAAACTTAAATAAACCTATTGCATTTTCAAATCTTTACAACCAATATTTAAATGAAGGTTTCATTCAGCAAACTATTGAAGAAGATGGCTCTTATGGCTATTCATTAAGAGTAAATTATGAGCCTTCTGCTTTTGTATGTAACGAAAAAGGATTTGTTATAATTGAAGGTGATTTATATCACTATACGCAACATGGTGTAAATTCAAAAGTTTACGAAAATCCAAATGATAAAACTTTAATGCTATCTAAACAACAAAAATCTAGCTCAATAATGGGGTTAAATGATTTTTATATTGATAATATATTTACAGCACAAGGTACACCAGGAAATAAAACGTGGTATTATGATTCTGCTAAGCATCGATTCTACCATTATGTATGGTTCAGATCTAGTGAATTAACAACTCATAAAATGCAATCTATTTTCATTACTTTATCTAAAGCTGAAAGAAAGCGTTGGGGAAAATGGAAAACTAGAAACAATTATTTACCAATTACTAATATAACAGGAGACTGGGATTATTCTTGGGATTATTGGTTAAATGGAAATACATTTTCTTTTTCAAATGTATTTTCTCCTTGTACTAATTCTAGTCCTATATATATGAGAGGCCCATCTAATCACCGAGGAGGCTATTTATGCCCAAGTGGATTAATTACTAGTCCATATCAAATAGCTGATCCAATGAGAATATTTGGTATGCACATTCAAGGGAATTTTAATGGAGAGACTGATACTTATCAGACAAACTATTATCACTAATTTTAAAACAAAAAAAATCGATTGAATTTATATTCAATCGATTTTTTTCTCAACTTAAACTACTTACTATAGACGCGCATGTAGTACCTTTTTTCTATAATTTCTTAAAGGTGTTTTACTTTTTAATAGCTTCGTAAAACCTCCATTTATATTTACATGATTTATAAAACCTAACCGATTATACAATGATATTACTTTTACTGATCTAAAACTTCCTGCACAATACACATAATATTTTTATTAATATATCAACCGTAGCTTAGTTCACAGCTATAAATTATGACATTTATCAGCTCAAACTAATATTGCTCTAATAAATAATTTATCAAATCTGTTGTTGTCACAATACCTACCAATTTACCATTTTCTTCTACTGGAAGTGCATGAAAATTTTCTTTAGCTAAAATTTTAGCTACATCATATATATTATCTGAAGAGTTCACCGTTACTACATTTTTAACCATAACCTGTTGTAAGCTAAACATATTTGATTATAAACTACAGTTACAAAAATCAATAAAAGTTCATGATAATTGGATATGGGATGTAGCAATACATCCAAATGGTACTATAATAACTTGTGGTGAAGATGGTACTATCAAGATAACAAACATAGTAACTAAGGGGGTAAAATGCTTATATCGTGGTACTGAACCGATATTCTGTTTACACTTAAATGAGAACAGTAACGTATATGCAGGTTCAAAAAATGGGACACTAATAAAAATTGATATTGTAAGTCAAAATATAAGCAAGACAAAACTTCATAATGATGGTATTCGGTCAATAATATCTCATAATGATAATGTACTCACTTGTGCTGAAGATAATATTGTAATGAGTTATAATACTAACACCAATTACAAATCCATAATAACTAAAACTGAAAATTTCATTCAAGACATAATATGCTTGGGAAATACCATTTATAGTGCTGGATTTGATGGGGTAATATCGGTTAGTTCATTATAAAATAGCAAAGAAACTTCTTAAAAGAAGCCGTTTTCAACACACAGGTTTTTAATGCACCAGAGCTAATCAAACCATTTCATACACATTATAACTCCCCTCCTTTTCTCGGGTCGTATAAAAAGTATTTCATTACATTTTTAAACAGTGTTTTGAGTCAAAAACTTTTCATTAAAAATGAAGAAGTAGACTTTGCTTTTACAAAGCAAAGCTACATAACGCGGAACATTATAGTTCAAATGTATTGTGATAGTTATTTATAGCTGTTTGACCATTTTAAGCCATAATTAGTCATTATGTAAAATTGCCGCTCGCCAAAGGCGCTCGATTGTTTTATAAAACCTAAATGCTATTGCATTTTATTTTAAACTCAATTTGCCAACGCTTCCAGCCACCAAAAAAAGCAAAACCTTTTAGGTTCGTATTTAAGTGTAGAATTGATTGGATATTTACGCTATAAAAAATAAGAATGTTTTCGTGTAATTCCCGCAACAGTATACGGCATAATTCTGAAAGTCTGATAGACTTTTGAAATTGTGAGCGAGCCTTGGGCGACTGTGTGTAGCTTTAAAATTTCTATACACTTGCTATATTATCGTTACTATAATAACCTTTAAAAGCTTTCTCATTTTCTTTTGTCTTGAAACAAAAGAAAATTAATTTCAAATATTTTTTCATTATTTCCAAGTAATACCTAGTAATTTCTTTATACGTTGAATAGTCTGTATATTTCACAATACCATTTGATTTATTTAGCTACTTCAACTTTCATTGGATTATCTAATGCCCATTGATCAATTCGAACACCAGTAACTTGCCAACTCACTTTGATATTTGATTGGTTTGTTTTAATTATAAATGTATTGTCTTCAATATTAATTTCTTCCCATATAATTGCTTGTGCAAAAGTTTTATCCATTATCGTTAATTGATATTTAAAATCTCCATTTAACGCGGACATATAATCTGGTAATTCTACTGTATAATACCCTTTATTATCTGTCGTTATATTACCACTATATATATTAACACGTTCATTACTTTCTATAGAATTATGTAATAAAAACATATCATTTGGTTGCAATGGATGATCTATTTTAAACGCTTTTGCTGGAGCAGAGATAGATGTTGTAACTGTTAAATCACCAATTGTAGCAGTTGGAACAACAAATGTAGTTCCTACAGTTAAATCTGAACTAATCTCTACATCTCCTTCAAAAACACCTGCAAGCTTATCTGTACTTGCTGCTATAACTCTTAAAGCTGAACTCCCAGAATCTGTTGCCGCTGAAGTAATCAATACTGCCGAATCTGCCATTGTACCTATTTCTGCAAGATCAAAATGTGCTGCTCTTCCTTCTGTAGATGAAAAAGATAAATCATTTTGTTCTACAGATAAACTAGTACCTACATTAATTCCTGGAATATAAGACGATTCAATATGTAATCCGTTACCAAGCCCCTCATTTATAATTTCAACAGCGGCTAATGTATTTGCAGCATTATCTGCTTTAAAATAACCTGCATGACCAAAGCCAGAATGCAATGATAAAATTCCTGGTTCTGTATTACTATCACCTCCAACCTCAGTATTTATCATAGAGATATCTATACCCGGTCCTTTACCATTAGAAGTAACTCTAACTGTAGGTAAAGAATTTACTTTTCCTGTTATTTCATCTACAGTGTTAAAATGTGCTGCACCACCAGCTCCCATATTTAATACATTTAATGTATTCATTGTATTGCCATTATTATCATCAATAACAAATTCTCCTGCAGCACCTAAGCCCATGGTTCCAGAAAACAAAGCTGTTTCAGTCGTTGTTGTATTTATATTTAAAATTTCTATACCTTTTCCTGTTCCAGAATTATCAACATAAACTCCGTCTCCTGAACCGGCTTGTGAAACCCATAAGGCTTCATCAGTTCCAGCTGAATTTCCATTAAAAACATGAAGTCCTGTACTTGTTCCTGCATTATTAATAAGTGCAGCAGTACCTGTTCCTGCATGAGAAATCCTTAATGCGTTATCTGTATTTACAACATTACTATTAACAATATCAATAGCTCGTCCAGTACCTGTATTAGTTATAAGCACACCTTTTCCTGCTCCAGTTTGAGATACTTCTAATGCCTCACCAACACCATTATGAGTCGCGTATACAGCCGAAGCTGTACCATTATTACTTCCCCAAATTCCGTAAGCATCACCACTTCCATAACCATAAATTCCTGTCTGACCAATTGTTGTAGTTCCAGAAATGTATAGGCCTGTCAAAGTAGGATCCGCTGTGATTTCTAATCCATAATCTCCTGTTGCTACTATTTTTACTCTTCCAGCATCTGCGCTAATAATTCTTCCATCTCCTGCGCTTACTCCTTCATCATATGCTTCATCTAAAGTATTTCCTGTTTCTACTCTTAGAGCCGTTAAAGCATAAGGCACACTCATCATTTGTGTAGTTCCTAAACTTACATAAGTACTTCCTCCAGTTGCATCTATACTAGTTTCTAAGAAATATGAGTCATTCCCCCAATTTATGGTAGTAAAATCATCTATAGTTGTTCCTTGTCCAACGACAACACTTAGTACTCCTTGGTTACTTGTAATAACAGAATGAGTTTCTGTGTAAACTACTGCTCCTGCAATAATAGTTTGATGTAATTGAAATTCTAAAGATACAGCTGTATTTGCAATAATATTTCCTAAGTTGTCTCGAACTACAGATTGATAATTAAATCCTTGAGGTGCTTGAGCAAAAGAACTAGCAGTAAATAAAACTACTAATAATACTGAATATAAATTCTTCATAAGATTGGTTGTTTTATCAAAGATATACAATTATATTTTATTAAGAGTCTATTTGAGAGGGTTGTATAAAGAGTATTTACTCGCTCCTTTCCTATTTTAATAAATAGGAGCTCGTGAACCCTAAAGGGTGTCATTAACATTTTAAAGAGTGTTTAAGGTCTAAAATTTTTCAAAAAAAAGGAGTAAAGTGATTTTACTTTATCAAAGCAAAGTTACCCCGTTTCGAGAACGGGACAAGCGCAACGCGGAACATTATAGTTTAAATGCTACTATGAGTAAAATGGCGAATACAATAGTATTTTACATAATTACAGATATCATGTCGTTAGACCTATATCGACAGTAATTATGTAATAGCCATTTTACGACCTGTTCATTATTAAACATTCGAAAGCTATAATTGTCTATTATGTAAAATATCCAAAGATGTTTATAGGTATTGTATAAGCTACAGTACTTGGGCGTTTAAACATTTATGGTTTGTAGCTTTCGTTTAATTTGAATATTCTGTACAATGGTTTAGTATTTTTTAAATAAACGATTTATAAGAATGTTAACGTTTATCAATACTTACTTATGCAGAAGATAATAAAGTAGTGAGCTATAACTTTAGTACTAATTACAAATCCATAATAGCTACTACTGAAAATTTTGTTCAAGATTTGATAAGGTTTGAGGATCTGATATATACTACAGGTTTTGATGGTGTAATATCAGTTAGCCAATTGAAGAAAAGAAAAGCAACTTCTTAAAAAGAAGCTGCTTTTAATCCTTAAATATTTAAACTACTATATTTACACTAACGCCGCATCTTTCTTAAGAGATGGTACTACGTCTGGAGCTGACAATGCTCCCCATGTTTTTTCTAATTGTTTTATTTTATCTGTTTCTCCAGCTTGTTTTAGGATATTATTAACTGCGTTATAAGCCGAATCCAAAGCGCCTACAATCCATCCATGATGAACAGAACAACATTCTCCAGCAAAATTTAAATGCCCTTTAAATTCTGGCGTTAATAAGGTAGGATATAAGTTTTTAAATTGCCCAGGAGCAAATAATGCAAATGCACCTCCATTAGCATGATTATCCCAGAACCAGGTTTTAGTGGTTATTTCTGGTTTGTAGCCAGAATATAAATCATAAACGTTTACTTCTGGGTATAAATAAGCAATACCTTTTAAGCATTCATTTACACGTTCTTCATCTGTTAAAGCTCCCATACGTTCCGCATCTTGTGCCCAACAATATATTTGTAACACGCCACTTTTTGCTTCATAACCATATGAAGGATATACAATTTGACGGTTAGAGCGATCAGATACTGCTACTCCTAATCCTTTATTTTGTCTGTTTCCTAAGGTTGCCCAAAATTGTTCATCAAATGTAATAAATGCTTTAAATGACGGCATATAATTACATTCTCGAATAGCTCTAGCTTTAGAAAAAGATAAATTGTCAAAGAAATTTGTCTTTAATTCTCCACTTAAATAAGCGCCATTAGGTAAAGTACTTATTACATAAGGATATTTCTTTTCAATTATCTCTACTTCTCTTTCATCACTATCATTAGTAACACTTAGAGATACATTCATACCTCCATATCCATTGAATAATGATTCATCATAATCTACTTGCGTAACTCTATGATTCATAAAAACACGTTGCTTAGATTTTGAAGGCGTTCCTGCTACTGGAGGAATAGCATCAGCCTTAGGCACTGTTGCAGGTGCTTCAGCAGCTTTTGTTAAATTATCTGGTGAATATCCTTTTTTTCCGTCAGCTCCCTTAATCATACCTATTAATTGCTGAGCTCGAATACCATCTTCATGTAATACTCCATCTTCTAAATCTAAAACAGCTCTACAAGCATCTGGAAAATGTTGCATTCCATTATCAACAGTAACCATGTATACATTTGGGTCTTCCGGTGCATATGAATTTTTACTACCTTCCCAATCATAAACTGCTATCACCATTTCTACAAAGGATACAGAATACATCCCTGTACCAACATTTAAAGTCTCTAAATAACTAGCTATATTATATGATAAATGATCAGATTCCTTTCCCATTTCTGGATTGTAGTACTCGCCTAATTCTCCTAATGTAAATACATTAGTTAAATACGCCCACATAGAATAATTATCATATGCCATTAGCAATGCAAATCCTTTAGAAAAGGACTCATTAATTACCGTAATAAAGCGTTCATTAACTTTATCCAAAACCATATTAATTGGCAAATATGGAGTGCCATCAGAAGCTTTTGCTTCAGTTACCCAAACCATAGGTAGATCACCACCTTTATCTATTCCAAAATTTAAAGAGTCTAAAGAAGCATCATGTGCCTCAATAGGTGATTTCATATTGTTATATCTCAAACGTTGTACATCGGAATTGTAATAAAACTTTCGCCATTTAATGATTTTGTCATCTAGCTTGTTTCTTTTTAAAACTGAATTTACTGATAGCGCTAAATGTTGTACAGGCAACATATCCTCAGAGAATTGAGGGATACGCATACCTCCTACTTCTCCGTACAAACCAGCTTTATTCACGTCTTTTTCGTCATATTCCTCAGAGTACCATGTATCTATTCTTCCTCCAACTCTACCTGAAGCCTCAAAAACTTCACATTCTATTCCCAATGACTGTAATATTAAACCTGAATACAATCCTGCAAACCCTCCTCCAATGATACCTACAGTTGGTATTTCAGATTTTTCTGATGAATCTAAAAAAGTGCTTTTAAAGCGTTTTCCATCGTTTTTAGAACGTTGATTGCTTAACTCTTTTGTATAATTTTCACCATAATTTTCTATAATCCATTGTGAAAATGCTTTTTTAACTGATCCTGAAGAGTGTTCTTTAACTCTATTATTTGCGCTAGCTTTTAAATGTTTTTTCCCAGGTTTAAACGATAAATAACTCATGTTTTATTGGTTTTAGTTGTATTTCTTATACTCACGTAATTCGTGATGATAACAAAGTTACTTTTTTAAAAATATACTTACAATAGGTGTAAATACCTGATTTTTCCTTTTTATTCATATTTACCTTTCTTATTATAAATCAGCATAAAATAACGGTCTATACCAAATACGATATTGAGCTAAGTGAAATATGAATTATTAGAGGTGATAACTATAAAAGGATTTAAAAATTGTACTAAATAAAATATAACATTTACTATTGGCTATTCTTTAAGGTTTGAATTTTATCGTTTACATTTAAAAAAAACCTAATATTGTACCATCAAAACAGTAAACAATATACAACTCCAATACAAAGGGTATTTAGCCACACCACAATTATGGGAAGGCGAATTATTGGGACTACCACCCATTTGTCCGTTATACCATAATTTGAAATAGCTTCTGCTGGCTTTTCTGTGATAAGCTTTATATATTGTTCAAGCTCATCCAAATTTATTCCGTTTAACATAGTTTTTTGGGTTTAAATTAATTTCTACCGGCCATAACACCACCATCAATATCCCAAATAGCACCTGTTACCCAAGAACTTTCGTCTGATAACAAAAAGGTAATGGTTTTTGCAATATCCTCTGGTCTTCCAACACGCCCAATCGGATGAAAATCATTAAACCCTTGTAGAGTTTCTTCAATTTTATCTTCTTCAATAAATGACCCATAAATTGGAGTGACAACAACTGCTGGTGATACCGCATTTACTCTAATGTTATATTCTGCCAATTCCATAGCAAGATGTTGTGTAAATGCATGAAGTCCTGCTTTTGCCATTGAATATGCCGAAGATGGTGTTGCTTTTATAGATTGTTTCCCCCACATAGATCCTATATTTACAATAGATCCACCTCCGTTTTTTTTCATTATATTCGATACGGCTTGAGTAATAAAAAAGAAAGCTTTGTTGAAGTTGTGATAAATATCGTAATCCTGTTCAGTGTGTTCTATAAATGGTTTCGGGCTAAAATACCCTGCAGCATTTACTAAATACTTTATATTAGGTAATGTTTCATTTAGGTTGTTTGAAAATTCATGAACTGCAGTTAGATTGAATAAATCCAATCCTACCGTTTTAACAGATCCTAATGCTGTCAGTTCGGCTTCGGCTTTTGCAAGGTTCTTATCAGCTCGACCAATAATAGTTACTTCAATGCCTTCTTTTAATAAACGTTCTGCGGTAGCTTTTCCAATTCCGGTTGTTCCACCAATAATTAATGCTTGTTTTTTCATTTTATATATGTTTTATTATCCTGGTACAAAGATGTAGCAGATTAAAACCATAAAATGGCAAAATGAAGACGGTGAATGGTAAATTACGGTAATTGCGCTTGAAACTCACTTGGATTGTGTCCTGTATGCTTTTTGAAGTACTTTGTGAAATAAGTGGCCTGATCAAAGCCCAAATCGTATGCCACTTCTTTTATTGATAATTTATGATTTGATAACAATCGTTTTGCTTCCAATATTTTTCTATCATGGATAACAATAGCTGGTGTATTATAAAGATATTTTTTTGTGATACCAGTTAATTTTTTTGAACTAATACTTAGCAACTCACTAAAATTATCTATGCTCAAAAATTCATTAATATGTTTATCTATTAGCTGTTTAAATTGTACGGCAATCTCATAATCCACATCAATAGTATAATCTATTGCATGTTGTTGCTTTTTAATACGTTCTATTAGGGTTAGTATTGCTTGAAATAGATAATAAGATTGCTGCACATAATTATAGTCCTTATTATGTGTCTCTTCTGAAATTTGGTTGGTCAGTTGCTCAAACTTTATTAATTGTGATTTAGATGGATTTATAAATGCATTACCTATTTCAGTGAAGAGTAAGTAGTTGAGTTTAGTTTCGGAATCACTATCATATTTATTAATAAATGAATCATTAAAATGAAACAAGTAGCCTTCATTTTTAGAATCGGGGCAAAAATAATGTACTTGACTTTTTTTTATAAAAAAAATAGTGTTTTCTGGATGATCTACAATTTCGTAATCTACATAATGTCTTCCAGCACTTTTAAACCATAAAATCTGATAAAAACTATGCCTATGGGCTTTTATGGCATGGTCAAAGTTTTTTTTAAAATAAGGTTCAGCGTCTTTAACCTCAAAATGAAGCTTGGAATAATCGTTTTTGTGAAGATGGTATTCTTGAATCTTTTTCAACTAATTCTATCCTTTATACAAAAGTATACTATTCAGTGTAATTAAAGCTATTTATTCATTCCATACACATTATGCTTCCCTCCTACGTTGTCTCAAAAAGAGTATTCCATTAACATCGTAAAGAAACTTTTTAGAATAAATTTTTAAAGAAGGCATTAGTATTGCTTGGCTTTTACCCAAGTAAAGTAACATCATGTCGAATTATGACTCACTTTAGTCATAATTCGACATGATGTATAAATTACGGAAAGTTATCCCTTTTAAATTTAGGTAATAATAACCAAACTAGCTTTTTCTTTAGCCATTCCTATTTCCACTTCACTACCTGAATTGAAGTTAATAAAATCAGCTTCTATACTATCGTTAAATAACGCCTTTTGAAGCAATATGTGATTAAATTTTAAGCGTTTTCCTTTTAGTAATAACTCCATTGCCTAACCCTACTTGTGATTGTTTACTCAAAAAAGGCTCTCATACTACAAACACCAATTTATCATCATCCCAATTAAGTATAGTTCCACAATCAACGTTCTTTTTATTTTTAATGCGATTAATATTGTTAGTCATATTAAAAATAGAACTTAACCAACCTGTAGATCCTGCTCCAGTAGAAACTATAATACCACTTGATGATTGCTTTTCTTGCTGTCCGGTAAATACTATGGTATACCTTGATGACATGTGTGTTGCTACACCTATACAAAAATCATTAAAAGCATATAGTGTTTGTCCATCATTCAATTGCGCTTTCGCCATAGTAACCTCCATTGTATCATAATTATGGTTGATAACGTTTTTAATCAGTCTACTTAAGTCATTAGGTGAATGTTTTAACAATGTACCATCATAACGTTTAATATCCGGGTTTACACCAATAATAGGTAAGCCCTTTTAATTGATAATGTGTTCCACTTGCCATAGAGCAAGTGAATGTTCTTAATGCTCCACTAAATGAGTTATTAATTTCATATGTTTATAGGTTTAAATAT
This sequence comes from Kordia sp., assembly GCA_002733415.1. Taxonomy (GTDB): domain Bacteria; phylum Bacteroidota; class Bacteroidia; order Flavobacteriales; family Flavobacteriaceae. The sequence continues at coordinate 49,462 of NVVR01000010.1, forward strand.
TTTTATTTTTCAATGAGTATCGATTTTTCTAAATCTGTAAAAGGTATAACGGTTTTTACTTTGTGATTTTTTACTGGCCAAGATTGAATTATAGTTTCTACATTAAGATTTAACTCTATAATAGCATTATATAAACCAAGTTGTCTATTTCCTGCCTTTGTAATTGCCCCTTCATTTGGTATCCAACATAAATCATCTTGAAACAATAATTTATCACTAGGAAAATAGTATATTAAATAGTCTTTTGTATGCGCAGATTTGTTCCCAATAAAATATATTTCCATTTTCTTATTTGTCCCTAATACAAGACTATCTGTAATAACTTGAGTTTTTAGCTTCTTTTTTTCTAATTGTAAACTATCTGGAGTTAACGTATGTGGTGCTTCTGCTATATATTCAACATAGTTTTTACTAATATCTGTACATAAAATGGTAGCTTCTTTATGAACAAATGCTCTTAACCCTCCTAAATAATGCGGATGATGATGCCCAAACACAAAATATTTTATAGGTTTTGAAGGTGCTATTTTTTTTACTTCTGAAATGATTAACTCGCCATTTTTTGAATTTATTGGAGCTTCAGCAACAAGTATATAATCATCTAATTCAACAACCATAACTCTATCATTTGTGTGTTCTAAATCGATAAAATGAATATAATCGTTGTATTTAATTGTTTTTATTTTTGTTACTTCTTTCTCTTTAGGTTTTTCTAATAATTTAACTTGGTTGTCAATTGTTGAAGTCAAAATTTCAACAATATCAATAACTTTTCCATTTATTTTTTCAATTTTTATATGAGCAGGATAGATATAGAATTCACTTTTGATATAAGATGAGTACATAAATGATGTTGTAATGTCTCCATACAATTCATCATCACTTAAATAGGTGATTTTATCAACGAGGTTATTAGACTTATTGATGAAAAGTTGTATTGGATATTCATCAATATTTAAAGTATATATTACTTGTTTATCAGTAGAGGAAAATTCAATGTTTTTCTTATTATTTTTAAAATGGTACAGTAATGTTATTGGTGTATAACGTGCTGTATTAATAAGCTTTTCAATATATAATTCTTCTGTAACTGGTAGAAGCTCCTTATCTCCATAATCTAGATACAACAGCATATTATTTGTAATGTCAGTTTTAGACACATAAACGCTTCCTCGACTGTTTATTAACGAATCTTGTTTTTGAAAAGTGTTTTTATCTACCCAAAAACTCCCCTTGCCATTATAGGTATTAGTTGCCCAAGGTTCGGCTAAATGTCCCAGGTTATTTAATTGCTCTTTAAAATTAAATCTTACGAGACTTTTATCATCACTTTCTCCATACAATAGTATACTGTTTTCTAAATAATTAGTTTTAGAGCAAGACTGTAATACAATGGTTAACAGTATTAATAACTGTGTTGTTTTACTTTTCATATTCTTTTTATTCATACGTTTTACCATTAAATTTTAATACTGCTGTTTCTGCGGTAATTTTATCTTTAGAATCGCAATCGCCATTCTCGTTTATATAAGCTTTGCTTTCAGTAATCTTGCTTTTTACTAAAATATTAAAATACCCATTTGTCTTTTCTTTAGACATAATGAGTATGCTTTTAATATCTGTAAATTCTCCAGCACAATTGGTGTCCCATTCTCCTCTAGAGTTTATTACATCATAGTTTTTTAAAATATTTTTTAAAGCACTTCCAGATTTTACAAACAAAGAAATGGTTTCATTGCTGTATGGATTTGCATGAGAACTCCCATAAAAAAATACGCTAACGCCAAAAGCTCTTCTGTTTTCTGCAACAATGTAATGTGCTGTATCTATTCTTATTCTTTCTAGTTTTACTGCATCAGAAGCCCAATTATTATTTTTATAACTTTCAAAATAACGATGTTTAATATCACCTGTGGTACTGTCTACAATTAGTATATGGCTATTTAGTTCAAAATAGTGTTCGCCTTCATCAACTATTTCTGGAATAACGATAATACTCTCTTTTGAATCTCCAAATATTACATAAGTAAGTAAGTCTGTTTTAATTTTTTGTTTAGTTAACCCTAGTTGTTTGATGACATTATTAATCATTATTTCTTCTTCTGAAATGAATGTTAATTCCCCATTGGCTTTAACTTCATAAATATCTGTTAATTGGTGCTTTTCGTCTGTCCATTCTGTATAATTTATAGTAATTTTATTTTTTTCAATTTTAGTTTCTATTTTAAACAATCCCTCAGCTATTTCATCATAAGAGATGACTTTAGAATCAATTATATTTCCATTCAAATCGTAATTGATGAGTACAGATTCCATTTCGTGTTCTCCCTTTAATATGGTTAAAACTATAGAATGAAACTCTTTTGAAAATTCAATTTTGTAAGAAGCAGTTGCTTTATAATTGTACCCTTCTTTATAAAAATTAGGATACACTTTTTCTAATTTAAGTGCCTCAATCTCCTGCTTGTTATAGATATCTATTTCCTTGAAATTGTCAAAGTTTGTAGAATCAATTAATGGTGTTTCTTTAGTTTTAATTTCACTAATGATTTTATCAAAACTTACATCGTCAACCTTTTTAGGCGAATCAATTACAAAATCAACCACATCTTTCGCCTTAACAATAGTCTCTTTCTTTTCTTTTGTGTTTTGTGAACAAGAGATAAGCACAAACAGGAATAAAATATGTTGAATCTTCATTTTTTTATGGTATTATTTATAAAGCCAAATCTTTGGGTTTGGTACGTCATCTTTATCATTTTTATATTTTGTTAGCTGCTGCCTTTATTTTTCCTGCTATATCTATTTTAAACCATTTCTTCTCTAAAATTAATATACTTCCCTCAATTTCTTCTTCTTTTAGAACTGATATCATGAAGTCCTTACTAATTTTGAATTTAGTTGTAATACCACCACTTTCAGTTTCTTTATGAGTGTACAACATAATGTTATCGATTATATTTAGAGTGTCATTTAAAGTTAAGAGGTACAACTCAGATTGTCCTGATTCCATAAATCCTGATACAAGCAATAATCTTGTTTTTCCTAATGACGGAAGTTTGGCAAACTGAAAATCTGTTAAGTGATCAAATTCTGTAATGTCCAGCGTTTCTTCAATTGTGCTGAAATCTTTTAATTCAATAGCAAAATCATAAGAGAATTTAATTGGTAAAGAAATCGTTTCGTACTCTTCAATAGCTTGTAATATTGGTGTCAGACTATTCTTAGAAAGATTTAGATGTTCTCGTCCTTTAATAGTTGACTTCTCATTTACTAAATCACTTTCTCTATATTTTTTAAAAACAAAAAAGAATCCATCTTGAGCAGTGATTATATGCCTATCATTGAATACAACAATATTATCGAATGGGAAATCTTCATTTGTTGAAAATAAATATGATGAATTATTTTTTTCTCCCAATTCATCTTCAATACACTGTTTAGCACCCTTATAAAAGAAAGAATTCCAATCTAGTAAGCTTTTAATTTTCGTAAAATCAAGGTTTATTTCTTTATTTAAATAAACTATCTCTGCTTCTTCTGAAGTAAATGCTGCATTAGAATTATCACAAAACTGAAAACTTCTAAAGAAAATAAAGTTCTCAAACTCATCATTATCTTGGACTACAGCTGACTCATCCGCTTTAATTTCATTAATAATTTTGTTAAAACTTAAATACTTATCGTTTTTCCAATAAACATCAACAATATCAAATGTTCTATCCTTTTTATTCAGTTTGTATTTTATGGTGTTTCCTTTGAAACAATTCTCTGACTCCTCTTTATTTAATGCTCCAGATATTTCAACTATATCCTTATCGCTAAAGTTGTAGTTGTAGGATACCAGATTATTTTCTAATAATTCAATACAATCTGTTGTGTTATTTATAAGTAACTTATATTCAAATCCACCAAACCAGTTTATCATTTTTAATGGAGTTATTTTATTGTTTATGAAATTAAATGTTTGAATATTGTTTCTATCTCCAACAATGTTATTCGTTACTATAAAACTGTGGTTTTCGTTAAATTCATAGATAGATAATGTCCAAAATCCATCCACAACTTGAATTCCTAATGTATTTGGTTTTAGATACTTTATGTTATTATACATTTTAGTTGAATCAATTAAATAATTATTTTTTTAGATTGATTCAACTGCTTTTATTCTGTCTTTTTTAGGCCACCACCAACTATTCATTGTAGTTTCGGGTAATAGTTTAAGAATATTAAGAAGCGTTTTATTTTTAAGATAATCAATTGCGATTGTATCTCTAAATGCCGTATCTATTTGTATTTCAGTTATTGAGTTTTTGTCAATAATTTCACTTTCTTTCTGCTTATTTACTACCGAATTTATTTTTTCTTTATGGTTACAAGAGTATAGTCCAATTGCGAAAATAAGTAATATGGTACATCTGTAATTCATTTTTTTAGCTATAAATGTCAATTTTTGGTTTGACAGAAAACCTTATTTGTTTTTATTACCGTTTACCATCTGGATTGTTTTCAAAGGTTTTGGGGTTTGGCTTCAATTTATTATCAATCCATTTCAACTTTAGTTTTATTTTTGATGATTTTCCCCAATCAGATTCGCTTTCTTCTGTTTTACTATCCGAAAATTCTCCTTCTTCTTTTATGTAAATGATTTTGCCTTTAACACCCAAAGAGTCATTAGGAAAATATAACTGCTCCGATTCCCAAATTCCAATATCGTTTCCTGATGTTAACTCAATTACTTTATGTAGTTTTTTAGTGTCGAAAAAAAGGTAATAACCACCAGAATTTGCACCACCCGATTCAGGAATATAATTGATGTAAATAATATTGCTAATTTCTTGTAGTCCTTTATTATCAAATAATTTTAAACAAAATCCATTATTATCTCCTAAATGAACAGATTTGTTTTCAAAATATGCTGTTTTGGTATCCAAAAGCACTCTTGTTACAATGTATAATCTATCATCAATTTTTTCAAGATTAATAAAGCAACTTAAATTGTTTTTTTTAACTCTAGTCAAGGAAATTAAACCGCCAATGATATAGCCTACTTCGTTTTTATATTTTATTTTATACCAAGGAGATTCAATGCCTTTAAAGGTTGTTTTTACGTTACTTTTTTCAAGAACCTCTAAACAGTTTCCAATTTTTAGTACAGCTACTATTTCCGCTTCAGAAGAGGGTGCTATTCTAAGTCTTACATTGTCTCCAAACAAGTACGCTATATCTCCATTTTCAAATTTTTTATCTATACCAAGGTATTCACAGTCTTGAGCATTATTATAATTTGAATATAATAGGAATAATATTAAAAGTATTTTGTTCATTTGTTTACTGTTTATTTATTAACTCCATAAGATTGTATTTTCTGTTTAAAATAGGAAGAGCAGTTTCTCCTAAGTTTGTTTGCACTTCTGAAATGCATATATCATCGTATTTAGTACCTTTATAATAAGTTTTAGGTTCTAAAGTGATGCTATCATTTGTTTTAAAAATAGCATTTACTTTAAACTCTTGGACTAATGGTGTATCATTTAAAATTACGGATTGTACGTATTGATTATTAATATATATATTCAACCCTTTAACTCTACCATTTTCATAAAAAAGTTCTTTCGATTTAACATAGCCATTTATTAAACTCAGTTTTATAGGGTTCATAACAACCTCATTTGCTTTTAGTAAGTTTTTGTTTGAGTATTTACCGCTCAAAAATGATTCCTCTAAATCCAGTTGTACATTTATTTTTACTTTTGCATTAGATTTAAAAACAAATGCAGTAGAATAATCGGTGTCCGATATATTTGTTATTGGGTATTTTTCATTATTAAAGTTGGAACTGATTTTAAAAAATAAATTTTCATTAAAAGTTAAGTCTGTATTTGAACAACATCTTCCAAATAGTTTATCAGACCAAGCACTGTGTATTTCTATTCTTTCTTGCCTGTAGTAGTCAAAAATGCTTGGTAAGTCTTTGTCTGTATATCGTTTTATTTCTTTGATGCTTACAGAGTCAATTTTAGCAAAGTAAACTATTTGTTCGTTATTAGGCTGAACGGAATCAGTAAGTGGCAAAGGTTTTTCTACATCTTGTTTTTTATTTGAGTTACAACATATAAACGCCAACGAGAAGATTGCTATGTAAATTAGTTTATTCATTTTTTAAAAAAGTGTAAATATTGCGGCTATACTCATTTTAATACATAGTTTTTTAATTTTCCAAAACAAAATAGTCGAGAACTTTCCATTCTTCATTTTCTTTTACGAATTTCCCACTACAACCTATACCTTCTACTTTATAAGAGAGTTCAAAATCAGTTGTGTCTTTTATAATATTTATTTTGTCAAATATTAAATAGTCTTTAATACCTTCTTTTTCTAGCTCTGACACTAATAGTATTCTAATTTTTTGTCCAAACTTATTTAGATTAAAACTTTTTCTAATCAATCCCGATTCCAATATTTTTATAGGTAACCTTTCTTTCAATTCAGGATGATAAACCCATTGAAGGTCTGGTAAATCAAGTATACTTTGAATAACTAATTCATTCTGATTTAATTCCAATTTCATGAACTCTGATTGAGTGATTGTATTTTCAGAATCAGATTTTTTTTCAATTTTTACTTTCTGTGAATTCTTGCAGGAAGTCAATAAGAAAATCATCAATAAAATTCCAACTATATTTTTCATTTCGTGAGTTTTATCAATATTTTCTTTTTTTTCCTAAAATTTGGGTTCTACTACAAATAGTCTATCTAAATAACATCAACAACTTTTTCTAATATATAATGCGTTACTCCTACAACAATAGCAATGACGAGAAGAAGAATAAAACGAATAACTGTTGATTTTTTATTAAGCTTTAATTTTTTTTTTAGGTAAAAAACATCAATAGGAATAAATAACAATGCAATAACACTTCCACCTATTAACCCTACATAAACCAAGACTAAGTTAGACATCAAGTTAAGCAGATGCATAAATCCAGTTGATGATGGTTCACCCGCTGGTCCTAAGAGAATTCGCATATAGCCAATACCCAGTAGCAATGCTACTACTATCCAAATTAAATATGCTAGAATCTGTTTTAAAACATTCTTCATTTTATATACTTTATTACGGTATTATTACACAGAAATTTTATGAAACACCTGTTCCATTTCTTCAAAAGCTTTTTTCTGCCCAGGAGCAAGTACAGCTTGCTTAATAATACCTGTTACAATTTGAATTATATCTTTACGTGCTCTAACACTCTTTCCAAAATAGGTATCCATTATTTTGTTTGGTATAATGTAAGTCATTTTTAAAGTGTTTTCATTTTGAAAAAACACTTTCATACCATGCATTGAACTTTTTTTAAGCACAATACATTGCTCCATTTGTCCGTTAGCATCAGTTCTGTGCTCCCAAATATCATAGTCTTTAGAGCATTCAAAAGAAGAGGTGCTTTTTAAAAAATTATGAAGTGTGTCTAACGAGTTGTATTCGTTTTTAACTGTGATTGTTTTTTCCATTGGTATGTTTTGTTATTTGATTAGTAAACAAACCACCTTTAGGGTGTAAAAATGGTTTGCCTCTGTTTAGTTTTAATTTAAAAAGCTCTTACAGCTCTTGCAAAATATGAATTACCATCTTTACCACCTCCAGCTAGAACTCCTGTAGTAAGGTTAACAAACCTAGCAGAACTGGTATTAATTTCAGTAGAACTCCAATGAAATTGATATGTTATTTGTCCTCCATTTGCTGCAATTTCAGTGTTAACAATACCTATGTTTAAATACATAGCATATAATTCATCTTCACTAGGTAAAAACCAATCATCATAACCATTAAGACTCAAGTTAGCAATTTGATCCACAACAGTTCCAACTGTTGTACAGGCCGCTTCAATTGCTACTGTATTGGTAGCTCCACTTCCTATAACTGAATCAGTTCCTACACTTATGCTATCACATCCCCATACTCCTGAAATAAATTGATTACTTACAGCACATACCATACCATGTGTATTATCTGTTGGGTCAACCCAAAATACAACACCACCATCACGAAAATCTCCTATTGCTGCAGGTTCAGCTATATCATTTAGATTGATCGTTACAACAGACGTTTCTGTGCTTACCGAATTATCAACTGAAATATTAGCTGTAATAGTTGGGTTTGTTTCAAAATCGAATAAAGTAGCATCAGTAACGGTTAATTCTCCTGTACTTGCGTTTATGCTTAAAGCACCTGTAGGTGTTTGAGAGATTATACTATAACTTAAAGTCCCGTCACCATTAGCTTGAACCGTACCTAGAGAATCTCCATTTGTTGGATTTTCATCTATAGCTGTTGTAAAATCTTGAATACTTAATTCATTTACATTGTTAAGGTTAATTGTAGCAGTTATAGTTTCTGTAGTTCCAGAATTATCAACTAAAATATCTGCTGTAATTGTAGGATTAGTTTCAAAATCGAATAAAGTAGCATCAGTAACAGTAAGCTCTCCTGTGTTTGCATCTATACCAAGAGCTCCTGCTGGCGTTTGGGTTGTTATACTATAAGTTAATGTCCCGTCTCCAGTAGCTTGGACAGTTCCAACAGCATCGCCATTGGTTGGATTTTCATCAATTACTGTAGTGAAATCTTGAACATTTACCTCACTTAAGTTATTTATATTAATGGTTACAGTTGCATTATTTGCAGCTCCATCAACAGAAACAGTTGCTGTTAGTACTGGGGTTGTTTCAAAGTCGAATAACGTAGCGTCAGCAACCGTTAACTCTCCAGTACTTGCATCTATATTTAAAGCTCCTGTTGGTGTTTGTGTTGTTATACTGTATACTAAGCTACCTCCGCCAATAGTTTGCGTAGTTACTACAGTGCCAATAACTTGCCCTACTGTAGGGTTTTCATCAATGGCTACTGCTAAATCTTGAACGCTTATTTCGTTATTCGCTACAATTACTGCATCATCGTCGTTACCACAACTTATAAATAGTAGGGTTGTTACTATAAAAACTATGTTTAAAATTGTTTTTAATTTTTTCATGTTATTGGTTGTTTAAATTAAGTTCTTTTTTATTTTAAAAATTATATAATTCCTTTTTAAGGCTTAAGAAAAAGCGGTTTTTTTAGCTTGAGCAGACTACTATGCTCCCAAATATCATATTCTTTAGAGCACTAAAAAGGTGAGGTACTTTTCAAAAAGTTTTGTAGCATATCTAATGAGTTGTACTCTCTTTTAATTGTGATTGTTTTTTCCATTTAATATTAGTTTTAAACAAGAAGTAATGTGTTTTTATTCATAAACAGAATATTCTATAACAACTTTAGGGTGTAAATCAGAATCTGCATTATCACTAGAGGCAAATAACATTCTTCTTGTTGAAGTATTTGTTTCATCTTCTAGTCTTAACATAAAACCATAGTTATTTGATGGATTAGCGATCATATAACTAGTCATATTGGTCACATCAATATCTAAATAATTTTGAACATTCATTGTAGAATTCACTAATACAACTTCATCGTCAACAGTAGTTATTGGTTGACTATTCCATGTAACTGTATCTTCTTCCCAACTACTGGTTACACGTTGTAAAAGTGACGTATTTATACCTGAATGAGTACCGTTTGCTGTTGAGTTATAAGAATATAAAGATAGTTCTACACTTTGTACCGTTGCGCCTGCTGGTATTTGAGAAAAATCGAAACGAATTAAATTTCTGGTTTCTTGAGAATTATACATTCCTGCCATAAAATCTGGATGAGTTGCTAAATTTTGGTCTGCATTATATTCATAAATAAATGCATCCTTTCCATCAGAAACATCTGGTCTAATTGTTTCGGTATAGTTTACTAATATATCTGGAAGATTATTCAAATTAATAGTAACCATTGCAGTATTTGTAACTCCAATTAAAGAAATGGTTGCTGTAATTGTTTGGTTAGTTTCATAATCAAATAACGTAGCATCGGCAACAGTTAGTTCTCCTGTACTTGCGTTAATATTTAAAGCTCCTGTTGGTGTTTGTGTTGTTATACTGTATACTAAGGATCCTCCGCCAACAGTTTGAGTAGTTTGTACTGTTCCAACTACTTGCCCTACTGTAGGGTTTTCATCAATAGTTACTGCTAAATCTTGAACGCTTATTACATTATTCGCTACAATTATTGCATCATCGTCGTTACCACAACTTATAAATAATAGGGTTATTGCTATAAAAGCAATATGTAAAAGGATTTTCATTTTTTTCATGTTGTTGGTTGTTTAAATTAAGTTCTTACTTTATTTTAAAAATTATGTAATTCCATTTTAAGGCTTAAGAAAAAGCGGGTTTTTTAGCTTGAGCAGACTAATTAGCAACAAACTTTTTAGTAACTGTTCCTTTATTAAAATCTAGCTTTAAAATATAGATTCCGCCTGCTAAAAATCTTGTATCTATATTGATTTCCTTTCCTGTAGTAACTTTAGCTCCTGTAATACTATAAATTGTATAGTTTTCTAATCTAATGCTATTGGAATGCGTTATATTTATTGCATCCGTAGTTGTGATTACGGTGATGTCATTAGATAACTCAAAATCAGAAACTCCTAAAGCATCTTGAGTAACCGGGTTAAAACCTGTCCATAAGGCACCTGAATCGTTAACGTACGCGTCCATAACAGCAGTACCACCTGGTATGTGTAGGTGAATAGTACCACGATTACTAGTACTACCAAAAGTATCATTTGTACCAGTAGTTATAATTGGTGGTGTTGTGCTTTCAGAAAAAACATCTGTTAAAGTGGCTATAGAAAAAGCGTAATCTCCAATACTTGTAACACTACTTGGTATGGTAACACTTGTAAGTTGAGCAAGAGAAGGATTCATAGCAAAAGCAAATTCGCCAATACTCGTAACGCTATTTCCTATAACTAAATTAGTCATCTCATCGTTAGATACAAAAGCATTATCTCCAATAGTCAAAACACTATCTGGTATCGTAACACTAGTTATATCATTATACCCAAAAACGTAATCACCTATACCTATAAGACCATTTCCTATAACTAAATTACTTATTGCATTAGATTCAAAAGCTCGTTGACCAATATTTGTAACACTATCTGGTATGGTAACACTAGTTATACTATTAAAACGAAAAGCGTAATCACCAATAGTAGCAACATTATTCCCTATTACTAAATTCGTCATGCCATTATTAACAAAAGCTATATTCCCAATACTAATAACACTATCTGGAATGATAACACTAGTTAAATTATTATTATTTCTTATAGCATTATCACCTATAGTAGTTACACTATCAGGTATACTAATACTAGTTAAGCCTTTATTATTAAAAGCACTATTGCCAATTTCAGTCACACTAAAATCTGTACAACCACTAGTAACAGTAGCAGGTATGTTAACAACTGTACCTCCAGCAGTATTATAATCAGTAACAGTTACTTCATTGTTTGGGTTGGCATTGATTTGATAGGTTATATTACCTACTACAAAAGTACCAGAAAGTCCTTCTGCAACACTATTAAAGCCTGTCCATTGTGCAGTTGCGTATGCAGTTGCTGTACCAGTTGGTATAGATAGGTCGATATTACTACGGCTTCCTCCAAAAGAATCAAGATTAGTATTTCCTCCTACCGTTATACCTACAGTTGGAGGTATAGTACTTTCAGAGACAACACAAGTTAATGGATTACCAAAAAAAGCACCAGCTGCAATAGAAGCAACATTATTAGGTATAGTAACACTAGTTAACTGATTATTTCTAAAAGCATTTAGTCCAATTGTAGTTACATTATCTGGAATTGCAACATTGATTAGCGAACAGCTTATAAAAGAAAATTGAGCTATGGATATTAAATTATTACTAAGCACTACATTAGCCAATAGAGGATTCTCTCCAAAACTAAGATTACTTAATTGCGTAACACTATCAGGAATTGTAACACTTGCAAGTAAATTAGCTTGAAACGCTCGAGAACCAATAGATGTAACACCATCTGGAATAACAATACTTGTTATTTTCTCAGTTGATCCAAAAGCTAAAAAAGCCTCATCACCAATTTCTGTAACGTTATATGTTGCAGAATTATAGTCTACGGTAGCAGGGATATTAACTGTTGCACCGCCATTTGCATAATCATAATCTGTAATTTCAACATTAGTTGTAGATGGAATAACTGTATATTCAATAAAATTACTATCTGTAAACGTTTGTGAATACCCTATTGTTGCTACACATAGCGTAATTAAAATAAGTAGTGCTTTTTTCATCAGAAATTTGTTTTGTATTCCCCTTGAAAAAGGGGGCTTGGTTAATTTAAAAGTTAAAGTGATTCTCAGCTATCTTTAAGAGTTCACTATTAATCTATGAATCAAAAATATTTAATCAATTACAACTAAACCATGTAAACAGAAGCTTTGTGACGAAACCTATATAAAAAAGTGATGAAAACTATCGGCCTGAAGAGTGAGGTTGTTTTTTGTAAAAATTAAAATTTAAGAATGAACTATTAACTCCAAATTGTATGGTAAAGATCAAAATGGTTAATCATTATATCGGATAAATACAGACTACCTTTGTATAGAAGTTAGCTTGATTTTAATAGGATAGCTTTTAAAAAATAAATTTTTGCCATTTCGACATTAGGAAAAATCACACAAGAAACTCAGCTATATTATTTCTTACAGTAAACTATAGCCGAATGCGATTTCTCACACCACTGTGCTGCGTTTCGAAATGACATTTTAATAAAATCAATTTTAAGAAGAGCCTTTTTTTAACTATTAACTGCGATTAGAACTGTATTTTATCTAGCTGTTTTAAATAGGTTTCTCCCACAGGAATAATATACTCTTTTATAGTTACAGAATTTTTAGATTTACCCGTAACTTGATCAATACGTATAATATAGGAACGATGTACGCGTAAGTATTCTAAAGCATCTGGTGTAGTTGCAATAAAATCGCCTATTTTACACCGAATAGTATATATTTTATCTGAACAGATAATATCTAAATAATTACCTGAAGATTTTATATACAGTATTTCGTTGGTAGAAATTTTTATTCGCTCCCCATTCATTCTAATCTCTATATATTTTTCATCACGCTTTAATCTCTTTATAAGTAATCTAACAAGTTCTCTAATTACATCCTTATTATATGTCAATACACGTATTTTAAAAAAAGCATACACAACCCCTCCTAAGGCTAAAAAACATCCTATGTAAAACCACCCAGTTTTCCAAAAAGGAGGTGTTATAATAAATTTATATTCTAATTGTTTTTCAGTATAACATTTACTTCCTATACATGGGATAACCTGAAAAGTATATGTTCCATACTCAAGGTTAGGAAAATTAATACTTCTGTTTTTAGTACTACTCCACTTGTTATCTATTTCTTTTAGTCGATATTGATATTGTAAGTTGTTATTTTTAGCATATGAAATTCCTTGAACAAAAAAGCTTATTTTATTTTCATTATAATTTAATTTAGGAATTTCATTATCAGAATAAATTACATCATTAACCTTCACTTCTTTTAGCTCAAAGTAAATATTATCTAATTGTTTATTATCTAATACTTTTTTTGGCATATAGCATAAGCCATTTTTTGTACCAACCCATAATGTATCATTTATAATTTCTACATCCTCAACCTCATTACTCAATAATCCAGCATTTTTATCAATACTAGTTACACTAAAGCTAGTATTATTAAACACTATTCTATTCAAACCTTTATTTGTACAAGCCCAAATGGTAGTATCATTTTCTACATGTATTTCATTAATTATATTACTTGTTAAGCCATTTTTTTTTGAGATGTTGTAAATATTTTTGCCATAAATAACAACACCAGCACTTTGAGTTGCAATAAAAAAGCAATCTCCACTCGTACTAACATCTATATCGTCCGATCTATATCCTAATAATTCTGATTCTTTAGATAACGTTATTATACTATCATTTAATTTTTTAAAAACCCCAAAAGGCGTAGCTATTAAGGTATCCTTTTTCCAAACACTCACATCTTGTATCCGATAAGGGAACGGAGTATATTTATTTTTATTTATTGCAGAGTAACCAGATGGTCCACTCGTAAAAATAGTTCCGTTTAACGATGGTTCAGATAATTTAATTGAATATGTATTAGCTACGAACTCATTGTTTTTCTCAATTGTATGATTAAAGAATACATAAGTCTTATCAGATATAGAATCGTATTCAACTATTGAAGGCGTAGTAATACTTGCTTCTTTTTTAAGCTTAAACACTCTATTGGTTCCTATTTTAGCGAAATCTCCATTTTTATACCCAATTAATAATTCATTATTTTTTTTTACCAAAGAATTGATATGAAAAGAGGTACTATTTTCTGGCTGTTTAAAAACAGCTATCGAAGGGTTTTTAATATAATATACTCCTGAGTTAAGCGTAGTAAACCAATAACCACCTTCATGATCTATTAAAAAATTAGTGACAGATTTACCTTTTAAATACTCTTGTATAATTTTTCCTTTACTATTTATTATTTTACTACCTCCGTAATGATATCCTGCAAAAAAACGAGTACTATCTATTGCTTTTACTCCTAAAGTCATAAATTGACTTTTAATTGTTTTAATGGATTTATTACGACTTATTATTGCTATTGAATTTCCATCCATAAAAACCGCTTTTTTATTGCGGACAAGCCATAATGCGTGGATGTGTGATATCTCGGTACTTTTATTTGAATAACTATTGTTTATTATGTTTTTATCAATTGTTCTAAAATAAAAACCGACATCACCTTTAGAATCATTTTTTAAAACAATACTTTTTTTTGAGGAGTGTCCCTCAAAAAAATACTTTTTACTTACTTTTCCTTTTTTATTTATTAGTAATTCTCCATTTATATAAACTCCACCAAAATGTACCGTATTAAATTTATCAATAAAAATACTTTTTACAATACTACCCTTTCCTAAGGCTTTATTCAATATGCTGTTATGTTTGTAGGCCCTGAAGCCATCGAAGTTTTCATTAAAATAAAATAAGGCTTTATGATGAAGTGTATAACACCACACTTGGCCATTCGTTTGCGGATAAAAGCGCAATACTACGTTACCTGGTAAACCATTACTAATATCAAAGTTTTCAAATTCATAACCGTTATAGCGCGACAAGCCTTTATCTGTAGCAAACCAAATATATCCTTCTTTATCTTGATAGATATCATACACTTCGGAACTAGGCAAACCTTCATCTACACCAAAATGTTTGTATATAGGTTCTTGCGCATAACTTGTAGCATAAGAAGCAAGGATTAAAATGAAAGAAAATATACGTGTATGCATTTTCAATAGATAGTGTTTTCTACAAAAATACTATTTTAAATAGTATAGCAATATGTATTGTAAAAACGTTTTTTGGGTTCGTCACTATTTTACATGTGTTCATCCCTAACGGTTTATTTTACTATATAAAAATGGTGTTTGTGTTTTTATACAACTAAAAAAAGCGAAAAATTAATATTGAAATATTTTGTTTTGCATTAAAAGGAGAGTCTCACTAAAATTACGACTCAAACAAGCCCCAGTATTTTTATCAAGGATAGTAAAAAACATTATCAGGTAAAATTAGACGCTATTTTATTCGCTGAAGCTTATGGAAACTATGTAAAAGTCCATTTGGAAGACCAAACCATTGTGACTACATCAAGCCTTAACTTCCTTTGAAGAGGCATTGCCTAAGGGTCAATTTGTAAAAGTTCATAAATCCTTTATTATAGCGAAAGATAAAATCACTCTTATCGAAGGCAATCTCATCCATGTTTTACAACATAAAATACCGGTTGGAAAAATGTATAAGTTGAATATTAACAAGCTATTGAAATAGGAAGGTCTTTTTATTTGAAATTAGGACGGCTTCTTTAAAATAATATGCACTTGAACCCTATTATATATTTGAAATCTTCAATGGTGCTATCGTTTCAAACAATTCATGAATAATATGCTGAAGTTCCTCTGGTGTAACCTCTCTAAAATAACCCAGCAAATCATTCGTAGTTGCATACCTGTCTGTTTTCATTTTCAGTTTGCCATCTATAGTATTCCAATCCTTAATAAATCGCTTTAAGGCTAAATTAACATTGCTTTCTCCTATTTGGTTCTGAAATTCATACATGTTAATAGCCCCCTTAGCATAATAAATATAATTTTGATTCTCTACCAATGCCAATGAAGGCTCTTGTTTATGTTGTCTGCGTTTTCCTTCTTTATATTTGTCAGCCTGCAACGCTAAAAATTGCTGTACTTTTTTTTCAGAATATTGTTGTTTCAAAACCATTATAGCAGCGTACTGCGATAGCGTTTCTAAAATCATAAGGCGTCCTTGAACATTTGCTGCTTCTACCTGCATTCCAAACCATTGATGTGCCAATTCATGTGCCGTTACATAAAAAGCCATGTCTACATCCTCTTCGTCATCAATATCCAATACAAATCCGATAGCCTCCGAAAACGGAACGGTACCTGGATAGGATTGTGCAAATTCTGCATAGCGAGGGAATTCCATAATTCTCATTTGCTCATATTGATAGGGACTGAAATTAGTACTAAAATATTCAAAAGACGATTTCATGGCTGTCATCATTCGGTCAAGATTATAATCGTGTCCTTTGCTATAATATATTTCAAGATCAACAGGATTGGCCAAAGAATCAATGTTTGATGTCCAGGTATCTTTCTTCACTTCATATTGTGCTGAAACTATGGAATAAAAATCAATCATTTGGTTTTCCATTTTGTAATGAAAATAGTTGCGATTGTTCTTTTTCCACTTCTTTAAAAGCGTTCCCGGAGCGATGGCCGTTTGATCTTCTGACGTTCCAATTACAATTTCAAAATTAATTCCATCTGAATCACTTCCAGATCTAGCATTCAACAACTCTTTTATATCTTTCCTTCCAGCCTTATCTACTCTTTCAGGTAAATTGTAGTCTACTCTATCATCCGCATCATTAAGTTCATACTTTTTATTATAGCCTAAGGATGGAAAATTCTTATTATTAAAAAAGGTACCGTTATTTACAACAGTAGTGCTGCCATTTCCAGATTCGAAACCATTGGTTGTATAGGTTTGTTCAAAATTCATTTTTATAGAGTCTCCTGGATGTAATACTTGGTTTAATTTAAAGATACTATAATCGTAGGTTTTATACTTCTTATCCTCTGTTGCTCCACCTTCAAAGATCACAGAAATTAATGCTACATCTGATTCTATTATTTTTTGAAGATGCACTTCTGAAATTAACGAATCACTCGTGTTTTTTAGCATATAATAGCCTTCAACCGTATAATCTAGGGACTTAGGATACAATTCAACGGTTAAATTCACATCAACAATTTTTGGTTGCGGGAAGTATTCAAACTTCTTTAATGTTTTTTCATAGGCGACTCTAAATTCAGTTTCCTCAGAATTGGTCCAATAGGTATTTAATATATTGGTATTGTAAAAAATGAAACCTCCAAGGAGTATAAAAATGAAACCCATAGAAGCTCCTAATTTCTTAATTGAATTGCTTATTCGATATTTACTTGCTTTCAATCGTTTTATAAGATTCGTTTCTGTTCCCCTAACGGAAACTATAGAAGCTACAACTAACAAAAGAATTCCAAAGGATAACCAATAAGATTTTATGATTAGATATGGTGTCAAAAAATGACCATAACCATTCATATTAGAGTACGTTGCTAAAGAACTTCCTCCAAATAAATAAAGCGCGTGATCATAGCCAAATGCACCAAGGACAATATTTAAGATAAATAAAACCATCACAATAAAAATCCCAATGAATTTGTTGTTGGTGAGCACTTGTACAAAGAAAGCGATGAAGGTGTACAATATTAAAAATGGAAGTATTTCGAGGAAGAAACCATTGAAATATACTTCAAATTCATAATTGTAATACCCATTCATGGTTTGAAATATGATTCCTGAAAGAATTAGTGAAATCATAAGCACAATATAAATACCAATAAGACCTATAAATTTCCCAACGAGATTTAGAAAATTAGACATCGATGTAGCATCATAAATCAAGTTTAAATCAACGCTTCTTTCTTTCCAAATGAGTTCTCCGGAATAAAACATCAAAATAATGAGGAAAAAGTACATAGATGACTCCTGAAGTTCTTCAATAATAAAATAGGTTGCAGGAAAACTGTCAACTCCATAAACTGTTCCCAAGTTCACCGAATTGACTAAAATAATGATCATCCCGCAAATAACGATCGCCCAAAATGAGGGTTGCTTACATACACTAACGAAATAAAACCAAGAGAAATGTCTTAATTCATTCCACTTCGACTTTAATCCATGTGCTGTTTTAAACTCAGGAATTTCAGTATTGGATCCATCATTCGATTGAATCTCTAAAGGCTGTGTTTTTTTCTTGAATCGACGTTTATCTTTTACTACGGTAAAACTAAATTTCTTATACCCCAAAAATAATATTGCAATTCCAGACAACACCCAAAACAACTTATTTAAAAGTAGTACTCCACTAAACGGGATGGCTTGTACATTACGTTCTGCAACAGTCCAAGACTCGGTAATCAATGTTAATGTGGTTAAAGAAAAAGGATCGAAAAGGGCTTGTGCAAAATCATTTGTAATCGCCTTGGTTAACATAAAAATGACGAATAAGATGATGCCTTGCGTATAGACCACTACCAATTTTTTACTCAATGCTCCACTTACAAAAAACAAGGAAGCTCCGAAAAACAAGGAGGGTAATATAACGGTTATAAAAGGTTTCAAATAACTGTAAAAATGAAACGGATGGTAATCTGTAGGTTTATGCCACGGCATGAATTCACCGATGATCATCCCAATTAAAAGACCGCTAAAAACAATAAGTAAAATCGCGTAAGAACCTAAAAATCGACCCAACAAATAGTCTCTTTTTTTAATTGGGTTCGAATACATAATAGCGGCTATATTGTATTCAAAGTCTCTAAGTATTGGAACCCCCATTATCATAGAGGCTAGTATCATGAATAGCCCCGTAATTGCACCCATTGTTTTTGCAATAACCAAAGGGGCATTCATTTTAATCCCACCGATATCTACCCCTTGAAAAATAAATTCTACACCTACAATTGAAAACAACAGCATAAAGGCAAAGAAAATGTAAGTATCTGATCGTTTTAAACGATATCTTATTTCGAATTTAAATATTTCGTACCACATCATTATAAAATTGTTTAAAGGTTAGTGTTATTCCCGAAGATTTGAGAGAAATACACATCTTCTAAATCTGCATTAACCCGTGAAAAATGATTCCCAGGTTCTGTGTCACTAAGAATATGTATGATTGGTTTTCCTATAAATAGTTTCTCACTTATTACTTGATAATTTTGTTTATAGGTTTCCAATTCAGATTTTACGATGGTCTTCTGATATACCTTTCCTTCTAACTCTTCTATTATTTTTAGAGGGTTTCCTTTCAATAAAACATTCCCTTGATTAATGATGGCCATATTGGTGCACATTTCTTTTACATCTTCTACAATATGGGTTGAAAGAATTACGACGGTATTCTCTCCCAATTCACTCAATACATTGTAAAATCGATTTCTCTCAACAGGATCCAAGCCTGCAGTGGGTTCGTCTACAATCAGTAATTTTGGATTGTTGAGCAAGGCTTGAGCAATCCCAAATCGTTGTTTCATTCCTCCAGAAAAACCACTAAGATTTTGTTTTCTAACAGCGTATAAATTTGTTTTGTGCAATAACGCCTCTACCGTTTCTTTACGAATACTTTTGTTGCCAATTCCTTTTAGAACAGCAAAATGATTTAGTAATACTTCGGCAGTTATTTTAGGATACAAACCGAATTGTTGGGGTAAGTATCCCAATACTTGTCTTAGTTCATTTTTTTGTTTTAGGATATCAATATCACCAAGATAAACAGTACCCTTGTCTGCTTCTTGTAAGGTTGCCAATGTTCGCATTAGTGTAGATTTCCCTGCGCCATTTGGGCCTAATAAACCAAACATTCCTTTTGGTATTTCTAACGAAATATTTTGTAAAGCCTTTACTCCATTTGAATATGTTTTTGATAAATTATCAATAATGAGTTCCATATTGTTCGTTTTTTGATTGATTGTTTAACGCAAACTTATAGTGTACCTCTGTTGCGAAAAAGAGAAAGGGATACATTTCATATTAGGTGTGATACAAACACTTTTGAAGGATATAAACGTACTTTATCACTACTAAATAGTGATTTAACCCTTTATGTCTATTGTTTATCAACTAATTTGTTTGAAACGTTTTTATTAACTATCATTGAACATGAATTGGATTATAAAAAAAAGTATTAAATGGATACCAAATTGGCTAATTTGGACAGTTTTTATTCTAATCGCTTTTGTCATACTTATCTTTAATGATGTATTTGGTGAAAGTGAGGTCTTTGGGATCTTTGCTTTCTTTTATTTCATACTACTTATCTTTTTATTGAGTAGATGGATTTTTTTACAGATAAAATCAGTTATAAGGCTTAAAAATGAAAAGGCTAAAACAGAATTACTGCATTTAAAAAGTCAGGTGAATCCGCATTTCTTTTTTAATATGCTAAATAATCTTTATGGTTTGGTAGGAACTGATGCGAAAAAGGCTCAAGATTTGATTCTTAAATTATCCGATATGATGCGCTATAGTATATATGAAGGAGAAAAAGACCTAGTCACACTTGAAGAAGAAGTAGATTACCTTAAAAATTATATTGAGCTTCATAAAATGCGCTATCACAAAACCATAGATATCAAGTTTACGGACGATATTTCTAAGAATTGCAAAGTAATGCCTTTACTTTTTATCATACTTTTGGAGAATGCTTTTAAACACGGTGTGGAAAATTTAAGAAAGGATGCCTTTGTTTATGTCAATATTAGTACACAGGGTGATGACATACTATTTTCAGTAGAAAATAATTTTGATCCATCTGAAGTTCCAGAGAAGCCTGGTATAGGACTTAAAAACCTAAAACGAAGACTTGAATTGGGTTATTTAAATAAACATTCCCTATCTTTTACAAGTACAAATGAAATATACAAAGTCGAATTAACAATATCAAAATTATGATATCCTATTTAATTATAGATGACGAATACATAGCCCATGACATTATTAAGGGCTATTGTGATTTATTGCCAAATATGAAGCTTATGAAGAATTGTTATGATGCTTTGGAAGCTTTTGAATACTTAAATGCAAATAAAGTAGATTTGATTTTTTTAGATTTGAATATGCCAAAATTAAAGGGTTTCGAATTCTTAAAAATCTTGCCAAATACACCGAAAGTTATCGTAACAACTGCTTATAAAGAACATGCTCTGGAAGGATTTGAACTAAACGTATCCGACTATTTGTTAAAGCCCTTTAGCTTTGAGCGCTTTTTAAAAGCGGTAAATAATGCGATAAGTAGCCCTGTAAATACTCAAGTCCAAACTTCAGTAGAAACGGAAAATAAATCGAAAAGTATTTTTATTCGCTCCAATAAGAAACATACACAAGTCGTGATTGACACGATTCAATATATTGAAGCTTCAGGAAATTACACTAAAATAATTACCACTACCGAGACCATTACGATACGAGAAAAAGTTTCGTATGTATTAGAATTATTACCTAAAGAGGAGTTTTTACAAGTTCATAAATCTTTTGCCGTTTCCATTAAGCATATCAAAAGTATTGAGGGGAACAGAATCCTTATAGCAGATTATATCATCCCTATTGGGAAAATGTATAAGTTGAATATTAGTATGCTTTTGAAATAATTATATCATTCTACACACATTTCACTATGCTCCTATCGTCGCTTCGTAAAAAGAGTGTTTATTCACATTACTCTTATTGTTTTTAATGAAGTTCATGATTACTTCGTAGTTGCTGCTCTCCAAAAGCGATCGATTGTTTTATATTACACAAATACGTAGCATTCATGAACTCCTTAATTTAAAATAATATTGACGTGAATAATTTACCAACGCTTCCAACCACCAAAAAAAGCAAAACCTTTTAGGTTGTATTTATGTTTAGAATTGATTGAATACTTACGTTATAAAAAAAACAGAATGTTTTCGTGTAGTTTCGGCAACAGTATACAGCATAATTTTGAAAGTCTGGGAGACTTTCAAAATTATGAGCGAGCCTCGGGTGGCTGTGTGTAGCTTTAAAATTTCTATACACTTGCTACTTTAGTTTTTTATTTAATAAGTATATCAATTAATGATTTTTATAACATAGCACCATCTGGCCCACATAATCTAATCATCCACCGGATAATTTTATTTAATTAACTTTCTTTTGTCTTGAAACACGGCATAAATTGAAAAGATTGAGAATTTTCGCGATTTATGAGCGAGATGATGCGGTTGACAAATTCAAGGCTTCGTATAATTTTATACCATCATAATACCTCTCTGCTACTCAAACTTATTTTTGATATCGGCTAAGCATAAGTTGTGAATACTTCCAATATGACTATGCTCTTTTGAAGTATCTCCTTTATAAGTTCCTAAAATTACTTCTGCTCCTACTTGCTGATATGCTTCTCTAAAAGACATTCCATCTATAACCAGGTTATTAATACTATCTACTGTAAATAAATATTTATATTTATCATCATTTAAATTGATATCTGTCACCTGAATTTGTTTAATCGAAAAATTAAAGACATCTAAAATAGCTTTAAGCTCTTCAAAAGCAGCAATCATACTTTCTTTCAATAACTGAAAGTCTCTATGATACCCACTGGGTAAGTTATTAGTAACTAAAATCAATTCAGATTGTAAGGCTTGTATTTTATTACATTTTCCTCTAATCAATTCAAAAACATCTGGATTTTTCTTGTGTGGCATAATGCTACTTCCTGTAGTCAATTCATCTGGAAAAGAAATAAATCCAAAATTCTGACTCATATATAAACAAATATCCATAGCAAATCTAGACATGGTATTACATAAACCTCCTAATACAACAGCAATAGTACGTTCGTTTTTACCTCTACCTAATTGTGCTGCAACTACATTATATTTTAATGTAGCAAAGCCCATTTCTTTAGTTGTAGTTGCTCTATCTATAGGAAATGAACTTCCGTAACCAGCTGCTGACCCTAAAGGGTTTTGATCTACAGTTTTTAATGCTGCATTTAACATATATATGTCATCTATTAATAGTTCAGCATAAGCAGAAAACCATAATCCGAAAGACGATGGCATAGCGACTTGTAAATGCGTATATCCAGGTAATAATTGTTTTTTATGCGTTTCTGCTAACCCTAAAAGCGTATCAAAAAATGTTTTTGTTTTATCTTTAATCGATAATAAGTTATCTTTGTAGTAGAGGTGTAATGCTACTAAAACTTGATCATTTCTTGATCTTGCCGTATGTATTTTCTTCCCTACGTCACCGTATTTTTTTGTTAATTCGAATTCTATTTTAGAATGTACATCTTCAAAATCCTCTTCAATAACAAATGTATAGTTTGTAATTTGATTTTGTAGTTCTTCTAATCCTTCTAATAACTGCGCTAATTCAGCTGAATTGATAATCTCAATTTTATGTAACATTTTTGCATGTGCCATAGATGCTTGAACGTCATATTTAGCAATGTGCATATCAATTTCTCTATCGTTTCCAACAGTAAATTGTTCAATTTTTTTATCTATTGATAATCCTTTATCCCAAAGTTTCATTTGTGTAAGTTTTTAATTTGTTTGTTGTTAAACAATCACTTTATTAAGTAAATCGATATAAATCTTAATACCTTCTTCAATTTCATTGATGTAAATAAATTCATCTGCCATATGAGAACGTGTACTATCACCAGGCCCTAATTTTAAAGACTGACAAGTTAATACTGATTGATCTGATAATGTTGGTGACCCGTAAATTTCTCTTCCTAAGGAAATTCCTGATTGCACCAATTCATGTGCTACTGGTATTGATGAAGAATTTAACTTTATTCCTCTTGGGATAATAGAATCACAAGGTGATATTTTTTGTAAAATATTAACAATATCTTCATTTGAATACTTGTCATTTACTCTGACATCTACTACCAATTTCACGTTTACAGGAACCACATTATGTTGTTTACCTGCATTAATTTGTGTTACGGTCATTTTTACATCACCTAATACTTCAGACGACTTTTCAAACCTGTAGTCTTGAAACCATTTTAATACATCAATAGCATTATAAATTGAATTATTTTTGTTTGGATGAGCCGCATGACTTACCGTTCCTTTTACTTCAGCATCAAAAACAACTAAGCCTTTTTCAGCAACTGCTAAATTCATTAATGTTGGTTCACCAACAATAGCAACATCAATTTTAGGAATGATTTCTAACATACTATTTAATCCATCAGGTCCACTACTCTCTTCTTCTGCGGAAGCAACTATAACTAAATTGTACTTTAAATCTGTTTTGCTATGAAAATATATAAATGTAACTAGTAACGACACCAAACATCCACCTGCATCATTACTTCCTAATCCGTATAATTTCCCATCCTCTACAACCGCTTTGAAAGGATTTTTTGTATATCCATCATTGGGTTTTACAGTATCATGATGTGAGTTTAATAATAGTGTTGGCTTAGCTTCGTCAAAATGTTTATTTACTGCCCAAACATTATGCTGAGTCCTTTTAAACGAAATATTATGGTCTACAAACCATTTTTCTATAAGCAATGCTGTATCATGTTCTTCTCCCGAAAAAGATTGTGTTTCTATTAACTGCTTCAATAATTCTATTGCTTCTAAGGTTAATTCCTTTGGTGTTTTCATTATATTTCTATGGTTGTGAATTTAGCGGTTTTATTATAAATCATTTCCGATTTCCCTATACAAACTTTTTGAACATCATGATCAATAGCATGAAAACAATTGTTCAATTTAGGTAACATCCCGTCTGAAATGATTTTGTCTTCTAATAATTCCTGATACTTTTTATGATTGATTTTTTCAACCACAGAATCATCATTATTGACATCTAATAACACGCCGTTTTTTTCAAAACAGTAGTATAATTCTGTAGTATATATTTTTGCAAAAGCTATCGCTAATGCTGAAGCAATAGTATCGGCATTTGTATTTAACAAATGTCCATTTTCATCATGTGTAATTGCTGAAAAAACAGGTGTTACACCAGCATCCAATAACAATTCTAATATCGATGTATTCACCTTTTTTATATCACCTACAAATCCGTAATCTACATCTTTAACTTGTCTTTTTTCTGAGACAATGGTATTACCATCTGCTCCCGTAAAACCAATAGATTGACAACTGTTTTTTTGTAATAATGTTATAATGTTTTTATTGATTTTCCCTGCGTAGACCATAGTAATTATGTCTAAAGTCTCCGTATTAGTGACTCTTCTACCATCAACCATTTTAACATGAACTTGCATTTGTTGTGCTAATTTGCTTGCTAATTTACCACCACCGTGTACTAATATTTTGGAAGAATCAATTATAGAAAACTGTTCTAAAAATGAAGTTAAAGCTACATCATCATTAATAATATTTCCTCCTATTTTTATAATTTTTAATGTTTTCATTAATCTAGATTTTCTATTATTTTTTTCAATACAATTTGCGCTGCGTATGTTCTATTATTTGCCTGATGAATCACTAAAGAATTGTCACTATCTAAAACAGCATCTTCTACTACAACATTACGTCGCACGGGTAAACAGTGCATAAATTTAGCATTACGCAACATCTCTTGAGTCATCATCCATTTTGAATCTTCACTCAAAATATTTCCATAATCAGTATAATTACTCCAGTTTTTAACATATACAAAATCTGCATTTTCTATTGTTGCTGCTTGATTATAATTAATATGTACCCCTTTAGTAATATCACTGTCTAACTCATAACCCTTTGGGTGCGTTATAGTTAAATCAACAGCTAAATTTTTCATAGTTTTTATAAACGAATTAGCAACTGAATGTGGCAATGCCTTAGGGTGCGGAGCCCATGACAATACAACTTTTGGTCTTTTATTTACTTTTAATTCTTCTACAGTAATTGCATCAGCTAATCCTTGTAATGGATGTGCGGTAGCACTTTCCATATTTAGGATTGGAACAGAAGCATATTTTATAAAACTATTTAGGATTATTTCAGATTTATCTTTTTGTTTATTTATTAAATTAGGGAATACTCTTACAGCAATTATATCTGCATATTGTGAAATTACCATTGCAGCTTCTTTTATATGTTCAGTTGTATTGAATTCCATAATTGTACCATCATCAAACTCTAAGCTCCAAGCTTCATTTACGTTAAGTACCATCACTTGCATCCCTAAATTTTTAGCTGCCTTTTCCGTACTCAAACGTGTTCGTAAGCTCGAGTTGAAAAATAACATTACTAATGTTTTATGCTTTCCTATATTTTCATACTGAAATGGATTTTTCTTTAAATCAATGGCTTCCTTGATTATATCAGAAATGTTATTAATATCATTAATACAAGTATATTTTTTCATGACAATTCTTTATTTAAAGCATTAAAAAAATTATTTATATGCTTCTTTTTTATAGTTAATGGAGGAAGAATTCTTAATAAATTTGGGTTTTTAGCACTTCCTGTGAAAATATGATGCTCAAATATTAAGTTCTTCCTTAATTCAGCTATTGGAAAATCAAACTCCAACCCTAACATCAATCCTCTACCCTTTACATTTTTGATTTGAGATAAAGATTTTGACTTTTCAAGAAAATAAGCTGACATTTCTACAGCATTATTTAATAAATTTTCTTGCTCAATAACTTCCAATACAGTTAATGATGCTATACAAGCTAAATGGTTTCCTCCAAAAGTTGTTCCTAATAAACCCTTTGATGATTTAATATTATCACTAATTAATATGCCTCCAATTGGAAAACCATTTCCCATTCCTTTTGCCATAGAGATAATATCAGGGCTTATTTGATGCTTTTGAAAAGCGAAAAAATCTCCTGTTCGTCCAAAACCAGATTGTACTTCATCTGCTATGAGTAAAGTTTTATATTTTTTACATAAAGTTTCTAAACCTTGATAAAACTCTATTGTACTTTCGTTTAAGCCACCAACACCCTGAATACATTCTATAATCACAGCACAAATATCTTTTTTTTGTAATGCTTTTTCTACTGCTATTAAATCGCCTAAATCAATAAACTCCACATCTTGCTGTAAGTTTATCGGGGCAATAATTTTTTGATTATCAGTAGCAGCAACTGCAGCGGATGTTCTTCCATGAAATGAATTTTTAAAGGAAAGCACTTTTTTCTTTCCAGTATGAAAAGAAGCCAATTTTAAACCATTTTCATTGGCTTCTGCACCTGAATTACATAAAAACAATGAATATCCATTAGAATTAGATTGTGCTATTAATTGCTTTGCTAATTTTTCTTGTAATGGGTTTTTAATTGAATTACTATAAAAGCCTAATTTACTTATTTGATTACTAATATTTTTCACATACTTTGGGTGTGAATGCCCTATAGATATTACTGCATGTCCTCCATAAAGGTCCAAATATTCAATATTCTTATTATCATATACATAAACATCTTTCGCTTTTATAGGCGTGATGTCAAACAATGGATATACATTAAATAAACTCATAATTTTATTTTTTTTATTATTGATAGTATTCTTAAAAAAAGTTAGCTTTTAGTTCTAATCCCTCTTTTTCATTAAAGCCATACATTAAATTCATATTGTGTACTGCTTGTCCTGAAGCTCCTTTTAATAAATTATCAATACAACTGGTTATTAATAACTTGTTATTATATTTATGCAAATGAATTAGACATTTATTAGTATTAACAACCTGTTTTAAATGTATTTCTTCATCAGAAACAAAGGTAAATTCAGCATTTTTATAGTAGGTTTTGTACACGTTTTTAGCTTCTTCTAATGTTCCATTAAAATTAGTGTACGCAGTAACAAAAATCCCTCTTGAAAAATCACCTCTATTTGGTATAAGGATGACTTCATTATCAAAACCATTTTGTAATTGATTTATGGTTTGAATAATTTCTCCCAAATGTTGATGCGTAAATGCTTTATAGTGCGAAAAATTATTATCTCTCCACGTAAAATGTGTTGTTTTTGATAATGATGTTCCTGCTCCAGTAGCCCCAGTTACTGCATTAATATGTATATCATTACTTAATAAATTATTTTCAGCTAAAGGTAACAATGCCAATTGAATGGCTGTAGCGAAACATCCTGGGTTGGCAATGTATTCAGCATTTTTTATATCATCTTTTTGTAATTCTGGCAAACCATAAATAAATTGTTTAGAATTAAATACAGCATCAGTTTCTAATCTAAAATCGTTACTTAAATCGATTATTTTAGTTGTATTAGAGAATAAATTATTTTCTAAAAATACTTTTGAATTTCCATGTCCCAAGCATAAAAACAATACATCAACTTTTGAATTAATTGTATCCGTAAATTTCATATCTATAGTTCCAACTAAGTCTTGATGTATATTACTGATTTGATTTCCTGAATTTGATGTACTAAAAACAAAATTTAATGCTACATATTTATGATTAATTAATAACCTAATCAGTTCTCCTGATGTGTAACCTGCTCCGCCTATTATTCCTACTTGAATCATAATTTTGAATTTACTTTTTGATATATTTTACTTTGATTACCATAAATTTTGATAAATCCTTTTGCCTCCTGAGCTGTCCATCCTGAATTAATTTCGCCATAGCTACCAAATTCAGATTTCATCAAATCATTATTTGAAATAACACCATCTAATGTAAAATGATATGGTTTTAGGCTTAATAAAACATCTCCTGAAACTTGTGTTTGACTATTTGTTAAAAAAGCCTCAATATTTCTCATAATCGGGTCTAAATAGATTCCTTCATGTAAATGAGTACCATACCAATTTGCTAAATAGTCTTTGTGTTGTAATTGCCATTTAGTAAGTGTATGCTTTTCTAATAAATGATGTGCTTTAATTATTATTATTGCAGCTGCAGCCTCAAAACCTACACGACCTTTAATCCCTATAATAGTGTCACCTACGTGAATATCCCTACCAATAGCAAATTCAGACCCAAGATTATTTAATAATTCAATATTAATTTCTGGGCTGTTTTTAATTCCATTTATAGCTACTAATTCACCTTTATTAAAAGTTAAAGTAACTTCCTCAATAGCTTCTTTTTTTAATTTTGAAGGGTATGCTTCCTCTGGTAATGATAAATTTGATGTTAATGTTTCTTCTCCACCAATACTTGTACCCCAAAGTCCTTTGTTTATTGAGTATTTGGCTTTTTCCCAAGACATATCAATGCCATTAGCTATTAAATAATCTATTTCCTCTTGTCTGGATAGTTTTTTATCTCTAATTGGAGTGATAATTTCAATTTCAGGAGCTAAAACTTGAAATATGATATCAAAACGTACTTGGTCATTTCCTGCACCAGTACTTCCATGTGCAATGTATTTTGCACTAATACTTTTCGCGTATTCAATAATTTCAATAGCTTGTACTACACGTTCAGCACTTACGGATAAAGGATAGGTATTATTTTTTAGCACATTTCCATAAATAAGATACTTGACAACTTTTTCGTAATACGTTGCAACTGCATCTATATTTTTATAAGTTGTTGCCCCCATTTTATAAGCATTTGCTTCAATAATTCCTATGTCTTTTGAAGTAAAACCTCCAGTGTTTATACTTACTGCATGTACTTCAAAACCTTCCTCTTTTGACAAATGCACGGTACAATATGAAGTGTCTAATCCACCACTGTATGCGATAACTAATTTTTTTGATGTATTCATTTTTTATTGTTTTTTAAAAATAAGGTTTGCTTTATGCTTTTTAATCTTTTGAAAACCTTGGTTTTTATTTTTTTAGTGCTTTGTTCTTTTTTTGAATTTGGGTCATATAACATCCCGGTACACAAACACATTGTTTGTTTAGTGCGTTTTAAAACATCATAATTTTTACAAGTTTGACAACCTTTCCAAAATGATTGGTTAGTTGTTAACTCCGAAAATGGTACAGGATTATATCCCAAATCACTATTCATTTTCATTACTGCTAAGCCTGTAGTAATGCTAAATATTTTAGCGTTTGGAAACTTCGTTCTGGAATGCTCAAAAATTTTCTGCTTGATTTGTTTTGCGATACCATTTCCTCTGAAATTTGGGTGGACTATTAAACCAGAATTAGCTACAAACTTCCCGTGACTCCACGATTCGATATAGCAAAATCCAGCAAAATTTGTATCAACTAAAGCAATAATAGCATTACCACTTTCCATTTTGGAAATAATGTATTCTGGTGTACGCTTCGCTATTCCTGTTCCTCTAATATTAGCAGATTCAGCAATAGTTTTACATATCATAGTAGCATATATACTATGCGATTTATCAGCAATTACAATTTTCATTGTATTGAATTTTAATTAAAAAAAGTGTGTTGAATATAATTTTGAAATGAAGAACCGGACGCACCAAGGTTCCCTTAAAAAAAGTACCCTTACGGGCGGCGGTAAATAGAGGGTGCAAACCTTTCATTGCTCGGTTGAGCAACTAAAGTAAAAGATATTATGAAAAATGAATTATGCAATTGTGAAATATAAAAAATAAAGTACTTGTTTTGTTTTCAGAAGATTAACAAAAGCGGGGACGCCTGCTAATAGAAACAGCGGGGACCATAGTATTTATTTTAAAAGTATTCGAAATCATAGTGCAAACATATTACAAATTTTCAACAAAACAATATAAATATAACACATATACTAATCTAAAATTTGTATTATAAAATAACTAAACACTCCAAACACACTATACTTCACTACTACGTAGTTGTATAAAAAGTGTTTATTCACATTACTCTTATTGTTTTTAATGGAGTTCATGCATCTCGCAAACTCGATGTCATTAACATAGTAGAAGAAGCTTTAAGCACTTTTTTTTGAAGAAAAATTATAAAAAAAATAGACTTCGCTTTTACCCAAGAAAAATTACCCCGTTTCGAGAACCGGACAAGCGCCAAGCAGAACATATAGTTCAAATACTATTATGAGTAAAATGGCGAATACGTGAGTGTTTTACATTATTACAGATATCATCTTGTTAGACTTATATCGACAGTAATTATGTTATAGCCATATTACGACCTGCATATATTTTTATATTTTAAAGCTATAATTTATCAGCCACATCATCTGGTAGCTTTTAAAAATTAATTTGCAGAATTAATTTTTAAAACTCCTATGTAAAACATCCCACAATGCTATAGTTATTTAACAATCAGTAGTACTTGGTGTGTTGAATGTTTTTAAAATACAATATTCTATACTAAGCACAAATATTATTTAAATACGCGTTTCTTAAACAATAACATTCTAACTATCCATTTGAAACCTGGGATTTGTAGTTCCAGTAAATCAACTGCATCAAAAGTTATTGTTAGCATACCATCAGTGTCTTCAATAACATAAATATTTCCTGTAGGCCAAGATGTAACATCACTGGAATATATAATAGTTGTATCATTATAAACCCCAAATGGCATCTCCATCTATCAGTTCTAAATTACCTGCTGAACCAGATTTGCTTGGAGTAAAAACTGAAATAAACCCAAGCTCATTTCCAGTAGCAATATGTTCTACTCTAACTTGTCCTGCATTATTTTGAAGTTGATGTTCCGTTATTGAATAATCAGTTGAAGCTTCATATGGCTAATCAAAATTGGTTGCTACTTGTGCATTAGTAGTTGAATTCCAAAATAATATAATAGCTAATAAATAATGATTTTTCTTCATCATAGTTAGTTTTTTACTTTTAGTTTAGATCACAAAATAGTTGCCTTTTTTGTAAAAAAAATATTATCACATGTCATCACGATAAATTGCTTGTATTTTTTTTTACGTAGTAAACAAAAGTAATTTCAAAATCAAATAATAATGTACCAATTCACTCCAAACATGTGTCAATGAACATAAAAAGTATAATAATACGCTATATCAGTATATGTAAAAAATAATGATAAAAGATTACATGCATTTTATATATTCTTTTATCAATATTGAATTAAATTTATTTTTGATTAGTCCTAATTTTGCTTTATGAATTATTATTTTTAATTAATCATAAAGTAACATTTAAAAGTACTTGGTTTACTTGATAAGGATCAGTAGTAGGAATTAAATTATCATTAATGATATTATCATAATTATGACTTATAAACTGATTATCAGCTGTCAATTCAACCATATTTAGCTTTGCTACATTATAATTTGAAGACAATTTGTTTAAGTTTAACCATACTACATTGGGTGTACGAACATTATAAAAATAGTAGATCAAATTATTATGGTCTGAAATAGTTGACCACAGTGTTGGTGCTACATTTGGGTTGTTATCTATTGTTAAATTAAATCCAATTGGGACAGATGCATTTGCTACTATAGACTTTGATTGCGCTAGTGAATCTTTAGTGTTTATTGGAGCATCAATATGATGAAGATAGAAAGCAGCACGTTCAAAACGATCGGTTGGAAATGGACCACCTGGTATCGTATGGCTAGGGAATTTATTCTCACTACTCCATTGCCATCTCCAATAGTCATTAAGCTTAATTTGAGTTTCAAAATTAGGCTCATTTGTCATAATTGTAAATGCTTTGCTATGATGAATACAAAATTTTCCATGAACAAGCTCTATAATAGCAGAATCACTGTGCTTATCTGATATTGAAAGGTGAAGCGTAGCATTTGATTCACTTCCAGGAACTTTACTACCAATAATTTGAATTTTATTTTTGTTAAATTCACTAACTACATCTGAAACCGTACCATACATATCTAATACATATTGAACCCATCTGAGTACATCTAGTTTTTTTGTGGAGTCACCATCTTTACGAATGTATTCAGCATTACTATCATAGAGTACGTTCGCTACTAGACCATTTGAGTTCATACCATCTGAAGCTCCATAACCACTTTCCTCATTCCCTACCATAGTAACAACACTATCATAAACGGATGTCCAAGTTAATACAGATTCATCACTGCTTTCCATACCCGATTTATTAAGCCCCTTTTTAAATGTAAATAGACTGGTTGGTAGTTGTGTTTTCCAATCCATGTTACGAGAAGTTGTTAAATAATCTTCGCTTTTGTTGTTAAATACTCTTGTGCACATAATAATTATATTTTTATATTAGTTGGAACAATTTACAATTAGATAGTACTTAAAAATATGACAGGCTATGACATCTTCTTGAAGAAGGAATGATAATACGATTTTGTATTGCTATATTATTATATTATTGTACATCAACAATTTGAAATCTGTTTTTCCAATATGTACTGTCTTTCCATCTATTTTCTAAAGCATAATGATTGCTTAATTTTTCCATATAGGCTTGAAATGCATTTTCAAGTATATAACGGTAAGTAAGCATTGCATCGTCTTCTTCTGAAAGTTTACTAGCCAATGCATGTCCTGCGTAAAACCCAGAAGCGAATGCTGATGTAATTCCATAAGATGAAATAGGATCATATGAAAATGCAGCATCCCCAACCGCTATCCAATCATCACCATAAGGAATATCCAAGCGGCTAGTTCCACTGGGAATTACTTTTAAAGCATCAAAATAAAGGTTTGCTACTTTAGTAAGTTTTGAAATGTGTAGGCATTTTTCTAGTTCCTTTCTTATAAATGATGCTAACAATTTCTTTTCAGGAAGAAGTTCCTTTAAGGTAAAAAACATAATTGTTAGTTCATTATTATGCTGTGGAGCAACATACCACCATCCATTTTCTGTAGCTTCTACATTAATTTGATGTTCAATTGGTTTTAATAATTTGGCTTTAAAACTAATTGCAAATTGAGTGTCTAAGTTTTTCTTTGTTTTTCCTAATTGATGACAAACAGAGGCTTTTCTTCCGGTCGCATCAACAATGTATTTTGCTCCTAATGTGGAAGTCTCTTTGTTGTTTTCAATCTTAACTTCAATTCCAGTAGTATAACGAACAAGCTTTTTTAGTTTATATCCTTCCAAAAAAACACTAGTGTTATATTTAATATGTTGTCGAAGTTGCTTTTCGAAATACAGTCGATCCAACAAATATCCATGGCCATAAATATCCTTAATAAATTCTTTTTGTTCAAGAAAATCACTTCCCCAACAACTTTTATTTCCATAATAAGCAGCGTGTTTAGGATGTTCAATTAAATACATGATCCCTAGTTTTTTCAACAGGGGTTTAGCATTTGGAGGAATTGCTTCACCAAATTTTCTTGTAGGTTCCAGTTCTGCTTCAACAATACAGTTAGAGACCCCTCTAGCGGTCAAGGTCAAAGAGGTGGCAATCCCTGAGGGACCACCACCAATAATAATAACTTGATACTCTTGTTTAACGTTCACCACGTTTCATAGTTTTTCTTTTTCTACTACTTTTTGGAGCATCTTTTCTAATTTCGGCTACTTTCTCAGCTGCATGTTTTAAATTAGTTACCAAAAATTTACGACCTACCTTACTAAGCTCTTCTTTGTCTTCAACTTTTACCACACTGTCTTCATCTCCCTCAGCATATAAAACTTGCGCAAAGGTTGGATCAGCATCGTCTACTGAAAAGTTTCGTCCCATTTCAACCCATGATACTTCAGGAAGATATCCGTCTGAATTATTTGAAATTGGTGCTTCTTGTTTAGTAATAATCCCTAAATGATTCCATTCATCAACCATGTTTTTAAGCCTCTTCAAATGGTCATCTTCAATATCACGCATCCAATCTTGTCTATAGTCAAGATGTTTTAAACGCTGAGCTGTATTTACATTACCCGCTTGCATTCTTAAATACCCATCTTCACTTAATACCTGATTAGGAACACGTGCCGCCCAAAAGGAAGGTAATGGTAAATATGTAGAAACGGTATAACCTGATAAACAACTAGCTTCATCCGTTTGCCATGGTACCCCCATCCATCTAGTTAAAGATCCAGGTCCATTTATGGCACAAGGACCATTTTCACTCATAGCTATTTCTGGAGTTAATAAGTCTCCAAAATCTAATTGAATGGCTTTCCCTTCTTTAACAACCTTTAAACGATATGGCTCATCCCACATTTGTTCTACACGCATCGTCCATGTCAATTCAATTCCAGGATGAAATGGTCCACCCAAACAATCCTCAAGTGGCGCTTGGTTTAGTGCATTAACCTGTTCAGCTGGAGAAAGTTTATCAAATGGAATTTGTTCTAAATGTTCTCCTGTTACAAATATCCCTTCTGACCATTTCTTCAATCGTTTGTACTGTGTTACCGTAATTGGTAAATTATCTAATGAAATATCTGTATAGTCACCAAATCCATCACCATAAAATGGAGGGACTTTTTCTGGTGTATCTTCTGGAGATACAGGGTTTCTAAACCATTCAAAAACCCTTTTTCTAGCAGACTCTGAACTAACATCTGGATTTTTTAATAATTCAATAATCTTTGGATTTGTAAAATCTGATGGAGAATTTTTCCCAAATAACATATAAAATCCTTCATTAACCCATTGGGTATTGGTCATACGTTCTAATATTGGATAAATATCACGCCAAAACTCTACTCCTTTTCCTGAAGGATCGGGATATCCCATTTTACCAATAAACAAATTCTGAACAACGTCATTCATCGTTACTACACCATATAATCCTTGTCCAAAATTTGGAGGTGTTACGGCTACCATTGCAGGTTTAGCCTCGTATTCCCTTCCATTAATTTTAA
>NVVR01000038.1 GCA_002733415.1 Kordia sp.
CTGCGAAGCGGTATACCAAAGAACGCAAACTGAATTTGCCTGGTGAATTTATAAGTAAATGGCAAGTTGCAGGGCACTTTGCAATCGCAAACGACGATGACCGTCTATCTAATCTTGCACAGCAAAAACAACTGCCAGAGCCAAACGTCTTATCTCTTGTTGTTCCCAAAACAATTACAGGCAATCCTCTCGCATGGGTTGCAATGGAGAGCGAAGACGATGGATACTTAAACCTTTCACTTGTCGACTCCACAGAAAATGTCATCGCATACGCCAAATGCTGGCTCTGGAGCCCAGATAAGCGCAAGGTTGACTTTACCGTTGGAAGCGACGATGGTTGCCGCATTTGGGTTGGCGATGAAGTAGTCTTTCACGATGCTGATTGGCACAGCGCACGCAAAGACCGCAAATTCGGTTCGTGTACGTTACAAAAGGGTTGGAATCCTGTTCTGTTTAAAATCCTTAATGGCCTAGAAGACATGGGGCATTATAATTGGGTATTTTTCGTATCACTAATATTAATGATTCGCGAACACTACGCTGCTCATTAACAGGTGCTTAAAAAAGGCGATTCAAAATTTATATAAAAAAAATCAACGAAGCTTATTTATAACATACATTTCTATTAAAGCTAGATTTTCAAAACACCTTAAACCCACTAATAAAAACAGTCGTAAAAGCGGGAGCTGCCCAAAAAGGTATCAAAATAGCATCTGTTGCAGGGTTGTTAGAGGTAAATTGGTATAATAGGCTAATATTAGTTTCGAAATCACTTTCCAACACCTCATGGATAGTAACTTGAGCACCATTGCTCCTGAGTTTATAAAAGTTACTTTATAAAATTTGCCTACATCAAATCCTACATTAGTCCTTATAGCTTGAGACCAACTAGCTTGTTGACCACCACCAAAAAAACTACTTGTTTGAATATTATTATGAAATAGTGTTATCTCTCCTCTATAAAAGGCTTGACCCCCTAAGTTTTCTACATCAATGTTACTTCCCGCTATTCCAATAACGCTAGTGAATTTGGAAACCTAAGACAAGGTTTTCCAAACGTATATTTAATTATCGTTTTTCAAAAAAAGTAAAACACATGTAAAAGCTTCAATACTATTTGATAGTACTGCGAAAATAGATATTAGGGTTACTAAAAATGGTCATCCCATTATGGAAAATAGTCGCTTCAAGGCTCAATACAGAAAACTTTATCTACCCTATTTCCAATGATAAAATGACTAAAAAAAACAAACTACCTATTGATTGGAAAAAAATAAAAAATCACCTACCCGTCACCTACCCGTAAGCAAAAGTAAACTACCCGTAAAATCACGTTACTTGTCTGTCAACAAAATCCTTTATGATTAGTACTTACAAGCCTTTTGAGTGTTGACGACTATATTATTATTTTAGATCATTTTAATAAATAAACATTCTGTTTTACATAACACAAAAACGAATGATTGACAGCTCATCACGCTTAAATGACGTCATTAAACGACTAAAGTCTATACACAAAAACTAGTATGACCTCAATATTTTAATAAAAAACAAGCTTAAGAGATTATATCTCTGGCAAACCAATTATTCCATCCTTGTCATCTATTAACCCCAATGACTTTAAATAACGTTCAGTTGTTCTTACACTTGAATGCCTACACATTTTTTGAATCTTAATAATATCCTTCTCTTTTCTATACCAATTTACTACAGCAGTGTGTTTAAATCCATAAAGCGTATAATCACTATTTTTATCAAACCCAAAATGTTTCTTGATCTTCAGAAAATGCTTTGACATGTAATTCTCTCCCATTTTTTGTTTTGACGGATAACCATCTTTCCCCAATAAAAAACCCTCTTTTTCATAGGATGATAATTCCATTGTTATTATTAATTCTTTTAACTTTTTAGCTATGGGTAAAACTTCACTTTTTTTTACTTTACTTATACTCCATTTTACCCATATCAATCCTTTATCTAAATCAATATCACCCACTTTTAATCGCCTAAGTTCTGAGGGACGCATAAAGGAATAATAAATAAAACTGATAACAGTCCATAAATATGTATCCTGTTTTAATACATCCTTTTTAATATCAATTACTTGCTTATCAGTATAAGGACGATTCTTTGTTTCATAATCTACGGATAGTTTAGTAAATTGATCTAAAATATTATCTCCTTTAAGCCATTTCTGTTTTAAACATTCACTATAAAAATGATGCAATACTCCCAAAGTGTTATTATAGGTTTTTGGAGCATTTTCTTTTTCATTTATCAAATACATTAAATATTCCTGAAATAAATGAAAGTCCAATTCTTCTAAAAAGAAAACACCTTCATTTTCTTTCTCAACCCATTCTACAAATCTCCTTAGTGTATTTTGTATAAAAGCCAAACCTCGCTTATACAACTGTTGTGTTTTCTTTATCCTAATGAAGGTACTATAAGCTTCGCGTAGCGTATACACTTTTTTAGTAATAGTCTTATTACTTAACTTAAGTTTTTGTTGCTCCCTAAGTTTTCGCTTATTTTCGTTAATATGATAACCTAAAGAAAGAATTTTATTCAATTGTTTAATTGAATCTTTTACAAATGCTTTTCTTTCTTCTATTGTGGCATACTGCTTAGGAATCGTCATTCGCTTACGATCGAGACCATTTTTCTCAACATTCCACACGTAGTAAAGGATATAATCTCCTTTATTACCTTTGGATCTTACTAATTTTGCTTTTCGAAACGGATACACATTTTCAAACGTTTCTTGACTCAATACAAAAAGTTGTGGAGTAGCATAAAAATTAAGAACTTTGATTTTCAAAAATCAGATCAATTTTGACTACTCCAATAGATATTGCTAAATTATTATTACCTGAAATTCTTGTTGACTATTTTAAACTTACCAAGCATGAGGTAAAAAAATGGGGAACTTCACTTTTATTTTACAGAACTGAATAACATTCCTGAAAATTTAAAAATCTTAAACTAAACTCTAAAGTTTTTTTTCCACAAGCCACCATTCAAGACTTTCCAATACGAGGCAAGAATGTTTTTCTACATATAATTAGAAGGCGATGGCTTGATGAAACCTCCAAGAAATTGGTCACTAGGGATTGGGAATTAGTAGCAAAAGGCACTAGAATCACTAGTGATTTTGCTGCTTTTTTAAAAGATATCAGTCAGTGACAGCCCATATAGCACATCTGTTATCGCCAACTTTTATGGTGTAAATCCTAGAAATTTACAGAGACAGTATAAAGACTATTTAAGTGATTCTAAGCAGTGGAATCAAAAGCTACACGCTAAAGAATGGATGTTATTTCCTAAGAATCTAGGAGCGTACCTTTCTTTGGACGAAACGGCCTTCTCTAACGGAGACCTCTACACTATACTAACCAATAAAAAAGCAAAAGGAAAGAAAGGAGCAATAGTAGCTATGGTTAAAGGAACTAAAGCAGAAGTTGTCATAAAAACACCCCGTAAAACCACTATAAAGCAAAGAAATAAGGTTAAAGAAGTAACCTTAGACATGGCTGGGAATATGGGGCTCATCGTTAAAAAATCATTCCCAAACGCTACACTGGTTATAGATAGGTTTCATGTTCAAAAATTAGCTTTAGATGCCTTACAAGAAATCAGAATAAAACATAGATGGGAAGCGATAGATACTGAAAATGATGCAATAGAAAATGCGAGAAACAAATTTTTAAAATACACTCCAAAGCTACTATCTAATGGAGATACATTAAAACAACTTTTAGCCAGAAGTAGATATCTATTATACAAATCCAGTAATAAATGGACTGAAAATCAATCAAACAGAGCAGAAATACTTTTTCAGCGATACCCTGACTTAGAAAAAGCATATAAACTATGCCAAAATTTATCTTGGATATTCAATAATACAAAAGATAAAACTTCAGCCCTGATAAGATTAGCTAAATGGGATGAGAAAGTAAGACAAGTAAGCTTTAATACCATTGCAAGAACAATGGCTATTCATTATAAAAACATACTCAACTACTTTGACAATCGAAGCACCAACGCATCGGCTGAATCCTTCAATGCTAAAATAAAAGCTTTTAGAGCACAGTTTAGAGGGGTTAGAAACGTAGACTTTTTCTTATTTAGACTAACAAATATTTTTGCTTAAAACATCTAATCCCACAAGTTTTGGACTTGACCCATTATAAACTTATACGATAACTGATGCAAATAAATATCTGATGTTTTAAACTGACTTTCAATAAACTCCTTTATATATCGTTGCGTAGTGAAATAGTTCTTTAGAGTACCCCAACGTAAGGTTTCTGTCATTTGCGTATTGTGGTATTCTACTAAAGTGAGTGACGATTGATGCTATTGATCCTCTCCTAAATATCTTGATTTTACAGCTTGAGCAGTGATGAGTTTATTTTCCACCCTTAACTGTTGATAGCTTTCAAACAAACAACTATATACCTGATCAAGGTAACGATTCAATAACCTCGCTTCTTGTTTGGTACCTCTTTCCCTATTTTTTATAGGGTCCCAGTCGGAAATAACTATCTTTCTTTTTAAGCTAATAACCGCTCGTACACCATTGACAGTAATACGTGCATAAATTAATCCTTTTTCATTCTTCATTCTAGCTGAATTCAACCAAAATAAAATACTAAATGTGCTTGTAGTTTTCATAGACTCGTCCTTTTTGCGTTAACAGATTATGAATAATCAGTATCAGACGGTAGTCAAATCACCTATAAAAACTATAAAACGCAACAATAACAAGGGCTAACAAGTTTCCTCGAACACTCTTGAAAATCAAAAGTGTTAACCGAATAGCTAACGTTTTATATCAAATACTATCAATTCTTATGATAGTCCTAAAACTACAAAACCTTGTTAATCATAGGATTAACAAGGTTTTGATATGTATTGAATTAATTTCAGTCGGGGTGGCAGGATTCGAACCTGCGACCTCCTCGTCCCAAACGAGGCGCGATGACCGGGCTACGCTACACCCCGAAATTAAATAATACTATTATTGACTTAAAAAACTCGCTAATACTACTACTAGTTAACTTTAAGTGACGTAGTTTATACCGCACATGATGCGCTACTACACCCAAAATTAACGAGTGCAAATATACTACTAATTTATTCATATAACAAACTCTTGTTAGTCTTTTTTTAGTTTTGACTTTGCTAAAAATATAGCCTACTTTTGCAGCAAAAAAACACACATGCTCATCATAGGGATAACAGGCGGAACAGGTAGTGGGAAAACTACTGTTGTAAAGCAGATATTAAATGACCTTTCAGAAAAAGAAATTTCAATCATATCACAGGACTCATATTATAAAGATACCAATGACCTAACTTATGAAGAGCGCACTCAAATTAACTTTGATCACCCAAAGTCAATAGATTTTGATTTACTTATTGAGCAATTAACTGCTTTAAAGGAAGGGAAAACAATTCAGCAACCTATATATTCCTTTGTAGAACACAATAGAATAAAGGAAACTATAACTACTACCCCAAAAAAAGTAATCATTGTAGAAGGTATTTTAATATTTAATAATCCTGATTTAAGAGATTTGTTTGATATAAAAATTTATGTACATGCCGATTCTGACGAGCGATTAATCCGAAGAATAAAAAGAGACATCACCGAACGAGGAAGAGATTTAACTGAGGTTCTTGATAGATATCAAAATACTTTAAAACCAATGCATCAACAGTTTATTGAGAGCACTAAAGAATATGCTGACATTATCATTCCTAACAACAAATTTAATACTGTTGGAATTAATATTGTAAAAACCATTATTAACGAAAAATTGTCCTAAAGAAATTGTATTTTTAAGCTTTATTTTAAAAGAATGTTTCTAAAAAAACTAAAAAAACATAAATATTTCAAATACATACTCAACCCATATATTGCTGTATTTATTGCTTTTGTGGTCTGGATGTTGTTTTTTGATGATAATTCGTACTTATTTCACAGAGAACTAAATACTGTTATTAACGAAAAAAAATCTGAAATAGAACTATATCAATCTGAAATAGAAAAAGATAAGAAAGATATTCATAAACTTGAGAACGATGATAATCTTGAAAACTTTGCTCGTGAAGAATATTACATGAAAAAAGAGAACGAAGAGATTTATATTATAGAATACGAAAATAAACCTACTAAAGCGAGTACTAATGAGTAACTTCTTATTTAAAGAATTTGAAGAAGTATCTTCAAGCGCTTGGAAACAGCAAATTCAAGTAGACCTAAAAGGCGCTGACTATAACGATACACTGTTATGGACAACCAACGAAGGCATTACTGTAAAACCTTTTTATCATAAAGACGCCAATATTACAACTCCAGAGATTTCAAAAAACAACTGGTCTATTGCACAACTAATAAAGGTTATTGCTGCAAGTGATGGAAATAAAAATGCTATTGAAGCAATTGACAAAGGGGCAGAAGCAATTGTATTTGAGATTAGTACTGAATTAAATATTCATGACCTATTACTAAACATTGATACTAAAACTATTGAGCTTCAGTTTAAATTCAAGTTATTAAACCTTCAAATGGCTGAAGGCTTAATTCAACTAAATTTACCTAAATGCTACCTGAATATTGATATTATAGGGAATTTAGCCCTAACAGGGAATTGGTATTCTTCTTTAAAGGAAGACTTTCAGTTTATCAAAACTTTAATTGCAAAGTATCCGAAAAATCACATCATAAGTGTTGATACTGCTATATATCAAAACGCTGGCGCTACAGTCACACAGCAATTAGCGTATGCTATTGCTCACACAAACGAATACTTTAACAATTTTAAAGACGCAGTATTACCAAAAATTCAGTTTATAACAGCTACTGGTGGGAATTATTTCTTTGAAATAGCAAAAATACGAGCGCTAAAATTATTGTTCAAAACAATTACTGAAGCTTATAATACGGACAAAACTGAATGTACTATATTAAGCTACCCTTCTTGCAGAAATAAAACTATCTACGACTACAATGTAAATATGTTACGTTCTACTACTGAATGCATGAGTGTGATTTTAGGGGGTGCAAATACCATTTGTAATCTCCCCTATGATCATATATATCATAATTCAAATGAATTCGGAAATCGTATTGCGCGAAATCAGTTACTCGTTTTAAAACACGAAAGCGCTTTCACAAGTGTCAACAACCCTTCTGATGGTGCCTACTATATAGAAAGTATTACTCACCAATTTGCAGAAAATGCATTAGAAATATTCAAGTTAATTGAAAGCGGTGGTGGATTCTTAGCGCAATTAAAAGAAGGTACTATTCAAAGAAAAATAAAAGAAAGTGGGTTAAAAGAACAAGAACAATTTGACAATGGATCACTTGTATTATTAGGAACAAACAAATACCCTAATGAAAAAGACAAGATGAAACATGAGTTAGAAAAACAACCTTTTGTAATACGGGAAGCAAGAAAAACATTAATAGCCCCCATAACACCTCGAAGACTTTCAGAAAAGTCAGATAAAGAAAGATTAGAACAAGAATAAAAACCAATAAACACAATAATTTAAAGATGAAAAAAATAGTTTTAGCAGCCGTAATAAGTATTTCAGTATTAAGCTGTAAAAAAGAAGTTACATTTGAGTATAAACATGCTGACAAACCCGCAACTATTACCTGTGAAAATGTTGATGCTAAATTATTAAGCGAAGCTTATTATGCTTTTGAAAATGCAATACTAATTCAAGCAAAAAACACAAACAGAAGACCTAACACTAATATTACTCCAGAAAATGCTTTAAAAAACTTTATTGCACGTTCTAGAGGAAATATTAGAATTACTGATTATGTTACTGAAGAAAGTTTTGTAGT
Source organism: Kordia sp. (assembly GCA_002733415.1). Lineage (GTDB taxonomy): Bacteria > Bacteroidota > Bacteroidia > Flavobacteriales > Flavobacteriaceae. The sequence goes on from NVVR01000038.1 coordinate 7,871, forward strand.
ATTTAACACTTTAAAAGGCCTTGGTATATGGAATGGACCGCAATTAAAAAACGACGCTACAATTACTGAATGTATCGGAAATGAAATCTCTAATCCAGTTATTAAAGGATCATTTAATACCTTACGTTCTGTAGAGAGTTTAAGTCCAAAATTAATGGTTTCAGCAATGACAGACAATAGAGCGATTAGAGACCAATATAAGGATAAAGCTTTAATGACCTATGTTGCATTGGACATGTATTATGCAAAATTTTTTAACACTGATTTTTCTGCAGTTACTTTTTTAACTGAACAAGTAAAACCTACAGTAACTCCAACTATAAAGACTGCTCCAAAAGCACCTCAAATAGGAAAAGCATTGGATCTTGATGTAAAAAAGAAAAAAACAGCAGCACACGGTCCGCATGATGGACACAATCACTAAGATGAAAAGAAAAGACGTACAACATATAAGCCTTTCTACAACGGGTTCTAATAAAACGAATTCACAGGATGTCAGCACTTCAAATACAGCTGAGAATATCCTTGTAAAATCGTCATATTCAAAAGAGGATATCTCACATTTGAAGCACTTAAATTTTGTTGCCGGAATCGCACCTAATTTACGTGGTCCATATTCTACAATGTATGTTAGAAGACCATGGACTATCCGTCAATATGCCGGGTTTTCTACCGCTGAAGAGTCAAATTCATTTTACAGACGTAATTTAGCTGCAGGGCAAAAAGGATTGTCTGTTGCTTTTGATTTAGCAACACACAGAGGATATGATTCCGATCATGAACGTGTAGTTGGCGATGTTGGGAAAGCTGGTGTAGCTATAGATTCAGTTGAGGATATGAAGGTTTTGTTTGATCAAATTCCTTTGGATAAAATGTCCGTTTCCATGACAATGAATGGAGCTGTACTGCCGATTATGGCTTTCTATATTGTTGCTGCTCATGAACAAGGTGCTGATCAAAAATTATTAGCAGGTACCATTCAAAATGATATTTTAAAAGAATTTATGGTCAGGAACACCTACATATACCCTCCTAGCCCATCAATGAAAATCATATCTGATATTTTTGAATACACCACAGCTAACATGCCAAAATTCAATTCTATTAGTATCTCTGGTTACCACATGCAAGAAGCAGGTGCCACTTGTGATATTGAACTGGCATACACTTTAGCAGACGGATTAGAATACATCAGAAAAGGGATTGCAGCCGGAATGGATATTGATGCATTCGCTCCTCGCTTATCCTTCTTTTGGGCTATTGGGATGAATCATTTTATGGAAATAGCTAAAATGCGTGCTGCACGTATGCTTTGGGCTAAATTGGTAAAACAATTTAACCCTAAAAACACGAAATCACTAGCCCTACGTACGCATTGTCAAACTTCTGGGTGGAGTTTAACAGAACAGGATCCGTTTAATAACGTCGCTCGTACTTGCATTGAAGCTACCGCAGCTGCGCTAGGAGGAACACAAAGTTTACATACGAACGCGCTAGACGAAGCTATTGCTTTACCTACAGATTTTTCTGCAAGAATAGCACGTAACACACAAATTTATTTACAAGAAGAAACGCATATTACCAAAACTGTTGATCCTTGGGCAGGAAGTTATTATGTTGAAAATTTAACTAATGACATTGCCGAAAAAGCATGGGATTTAATACAAGAAGTTGAAGAACTTGGAGGAATGACCAAAGCTATTGAAGCAGGAATCCCCAAAATGCGTATTGAAGAAGCCGCAGCAAGAAAACAAGCAAGGATAGATTCTGAGCAAGATATTATTGTTGGAGTAAACAAATATCGTTTAGAGAAAGAAGATCCACTTCATATTTTAGAGGTTGATAATACTGTTGTTCGTAAATCGCAAATTGAGCGTTTGGACAAACTAAAAAAGGACAGAAATACAGTACAAGTAGCAGCTTGTTTAAAGAAGCTTTCAGAGGCTGCTCATACAGGAAAAGGAAACTTATTAGCTTTAGCTATAGATGCAGCAAGAGAGAGAGCTACATTAGGAGAGATCTCTGATGCGCTGGAATTAGCGTTTGGCAGGCATAAAGCCGAAATTAAATCATTTACTGGTGTGTATAGTAAAGAAATAAAAAACGATAAATCGTTTGAAAAAGCAAAACAACTCGCCAATAAATTTGCGGAGTTAGATGGTCGAAGACCGAGAATAATGATTGCCAAAATGGGACAAGATGGACATGATCGTGGCGCAAAAGTTGTCGCTACTGGTTATGCTGATATTGGTTTTGATGTAGATATCGGACCATTATTCCAAACCCCAAAAGAAGCTGCCAAACAAGCTGTTGAAAATGACGTGCATATTTTAGGTGTTTCCTCATTAGCTGCTGGACATAAAACATTAGTACCTGCAGTAATTGAAGAACTAAAAAAATACGGAAGAGAAGATATTATGGTTATTGTTGGCGGAGTTATTCCTCATCAAGACTATCAATACCTATTCGATGCTGGAGCTATTGCTGTTTTTGGCCCAGGAACTAAAATTAGTGAAGCCGCAATTGAAATATTACAAATATTGATTAATGGTTTTGAGTAAAAAAAACTGACTTTATTTTTTGATAGTTGTTTATCAACATACAAACAACTATCAAAAAAAAATATGAAACATTTTGTCATTTTATTTTCCTTACTTATTTCAATAAATACATTTGCTCAAACAGAAAAATTTATTGACCAGTATAAATTAAGTGCTACTTACAATATTGATCAAGAATCACTAGAGCTAACTCCCATCATCAACAGTGATCATACTTTTTCCTTTCACTCGTATAAAACCCAAAGACTCATTAATAAGTAAAATACATCCGAAAGAGGGACATGGACTGTAAAGGGAACTACATTTGTTTCCACACTCCAGAAAGTGATATTAACGAAAAATACAACATAGACTTTAATAACAGCAAGGTGGTATGCAAAAACAAACACCCTAGAGTTAAGTCCGACAGAATAATCACTCCACACCTTTTATCTATAAAACGGATGTTTTCTGGATGAAACGAGTAAAGCTAGATAAAATTTAATTTTTTAGATTTAACAAATTTTACTCCAAGAGCTATTAATACTTACTAAAATTCAAAGCCCCCATATTAAATCACCTCCCGAATCAAGTTGAGTACAAGTTTTTTTAATTTACCTATGAGTATCTTTAAGTTTAATTGTCATAAACAGAGAAAAATTAACAACTAAAACAAGCCACTTCAATGAAATGGCTTATTAGCTTAATCTATTTGGGGTATTGATACTATCTTTAGAATTGCATTTCCTTCTAATGTCCTCATATTCAATATACTTTATAAAAAGCAAAATCTATGCCAAAACCACGCATCCATATTTACGCTTTTTTTTGTACCTTTATATTATGTCAGTATTAACACAAAAATTACAGCTCCAAAAATTTGAGGAAGTTTATATTTTAAATAAACCTTCTGTATTTAGCGATGAGTTTAATTCTGAAAAATATTCTGAATCTTTACTACACACTTCTTGTGTAGACTGCGCTTTAGTTTTTGTACGCTCCAAAGACAGTTTTATCAATCAAATGCTCACCCTATTTCCAAGGTTACAAGACACCTCTACTCTATGGATTGTATACCCTATAGGAACTACAAAAAAAGAGTTGACCAATTTACATATTGAATTTGACTGGGATTTCCTTGGTGATTATAGGCTACAACCTACACGACAAATAAATGTGAATAACAATTGGAATGCCATAAAGTTAAAAAAAGCGTCATCATAAATCATTAATGCTAACAAAAGAAGAATGCCCCCTTCACTATTAGAAAAAAAGTAAATACTTTTGACAACAGACTAACAATACATTAGTAATTAACTTTTAATATGTGTTTTATCTTTTCACAAAAAGGGAAATTACTGTTTTCAAAAAAAACTTTCAACCCAAGTATTAAACACATAGGGACGCGAAAGTATCTGTCGTTTTAAATTTTAATGGATATTATAAAAAAAGAGACCAACTTTTAAATCAATCTCGCTTTACTATTCTATTTGAGTAGGAACTCACCGCCATATCAATAATCTTTATCCTTTACTTTAGTATCGAAATGATCTTTTCTATAAAACAACTCTATTTAAAAAATGAATCTACAAATTCGTATTTATTAAACACTTGCAAATCTTCAATACCTTCCCCTACTCCAATATATTTTACTGGAATTTGAAACTGATCAGATATACCAATCACTACTCCACCTTTTGCAGTACCATCTAACTTAGTTACTGCTAAAGAAGTAACATCAGTAGCCGCTGTAAACTGTTTAGCTTGTTCAAAAGCATTTTGACCTGTAGAACCGTCTAAAACTAACAACACATCATGAGGAGCCTCACCTACAACTTTCTGCATCACTCTTTTAATCTTAGTCAACTCATTCATTAAGTTTACTTTATTATGCAATCTACCAGCTGTATCGATAATAATGACATCGGCATTTTGTGCCACTCCTGATTCCAAAGTATCAAAAGCCACTGAAGCAGGATCACTACCCATAGCTTGCTTTACTAGAGGGACATCCACTCTATCAGCCCATACTTGTAACTGTTCAATTGCAGCAGCTCTAAAGGTATCTGCAGCCCCAAGAACAACATTTAACCCTTGTTTTTTAAACTGATACGCCAACTTCCCAATAGTAGTTGTTTTACCAACTCCATTTACACCAACAACCATTAATACATATGGCTTATTACCGGCAGGTATAGTAAACTCTGTTTCTTCACCAGAATTAGTTTTCGATAATAATGCCGCAATTTCTTCTCTTAAAATTCCGTTTAACTCATCAGTACCTAAATATTTATCTTTGGCTACTCGTTCTTCTATACGCTCAATAACTTTCAAGGTCGTGTTTACTCCAACATCACTAGATACTAGAACTTCTTCTAAATCATCTAAAACATCATCATCTACCTTAGACTTTCCAGCAACTGCCTTACTTAGCTTTGAAAGAAAAGAAGTTTTAGTTTTCTCTAGACCTTTATCTAAAGTATCTTTCTTTTCTTTGGAAAATATTTTTTTAAAAAAGCTCATAATTTTACGGTATCACTTAATCCCTAAAAGCAGGGTTAACCCCTCAAATTTTATCATCGAGGTTATTGATATAATGGATAGCAAAATGATATCCAAAAACTAACAATATGCAATATTGTCAGTAAATACGAAAAGCTACTCTCTAATTTAATTAGAAAGTAGCTCGTAATACTTTTATGTATAACTAAAAAATTATTTTTTAGCTAACCAGTCTTTTACTAATTCTGGTTGCATAACAGCTTCAACAAATGTGTATGCTCCTGATTTTGGAGATTTTACCATTTTAACTGCTTTAGTCAATCTTTTAGATCCTGTCTGTAACGTTGCTACTGATTTCTTTGCCATAACTAAACTTATTTAATTTCTTTATGAACAGTCATTTTCTTCAAGATTGAGTTAAATTTCTTTATCTCTAACCTATCAGGAGTGTTCTTTTTATTTTTTGTTGTAATGTATCTTGAAGTTCCTGCTTCACCTGAAGCTTTATGCTCTGTACATTCTAAAATCACTTGTACTCTATTACCTCTCTTTGCCATTTCTCTTGTCTTTAAACGTTATATTATTTGTTTAAAAATCCTTTTGCTCTAGCATCTTTGATTACTGCAGCAATTCCTTTTTTATTAATAGTTTTCAATGCCGCAGCAGAAACTTTTAATGTAATCCACTTATCTTCTTCAGGAATGTAAAAACGTTTTTTCAACAAATTCGCGTGAAATTTACGCTTTGTTCTATTCATTGCGTGAGAAACATTGTTCCCAACCATTGCTTTTTTTCCAGTAAGTTCACAAATTCTTGACATCTATACTTTCTTTAGTTATTTCTAAACGAGGTGCAAATTTAGAGCTTTTCATCTATTACACCAAGGATTTACTTAATTTATTTCAAGTATTTTTTATTTATATTCTTTTGACTATTACCCTAAAGTTGTAACAGTAACAAATACTGCTATTTAGACCTCAATATTTCTTTTCGAAGTAATTGCAATGCTTTATTTTTTGCACGTTGAATTACTTTAAATCTGTTTTTTCCAAAATTAAATTCTTCTATAAGTACTTTTTCAGGTGTCGCAATAGCAATATAAACCGTTCCTATTTCGGAGCTTGAATTACCTGTTGTAGGGCCAGTATTACCTGTTGTCGCAATTGCATAATCAACATCAAACTTCTTTTTAACTGACAACACCATCGCTTTCGCAACAGCTTTACTTGCTACAGAATGTTCTTGTATTATACTTTTATCAATATCCAATATTCCTGATTTTGAACTTGTATCATAGGTCACAACAGCTCCTTTAAAAAATGCTGACACCCCCTCATTTTGCGTTATACTTGACGCTATTAGCCCTCCTGTACAACTTTCCGCTATTGCTAAAGTTTGCTTTTTTTCAATAAGTAAATTAGCAATAGCTATTTCTGGAGAGTCTTCATCAAAACCAATAACAATATCCTTAATTTGACTCAGGAGCTCTTCTATTTCCTTAGTTACAGCTTTTTCAACCTCGTCTCTATCTATACCTACAGCGGACAATCGCAACTTTACAATTCCTAAATTTGGCAAGTAAGCTAGCTTGATAAATGTTGGCAAATTATCTTCCCATTCAGAAATTTGTTCTGCCAAAACACTCTCTGCTACACCTTGGGTAATAACTGTTTTGTGATAAATATATGGCGTGTTATACGTTGAAACTAATTTAGGAATCACCTTGTTTTTAATGAGCGCTTCCATTTCGTAAGGAACACCAGGCAATAAAATAAAATCCTTATTACCCTTATTAAAATACATTCCAGGAGCCGTTCCATTTTGATTATGCAACACTACTGCTTTAGAAGGAACTAATGCTTGTTGCACATTTGTTTTTGTTAAAATTTTATGCTCACTATTTTTAAACAACTCAGTAATATGCGCTAAAACTGAATTATCCTGAATTAAAGTATCATTAAAATATTCGCAAATTGTATGCTTCGTAATATCATCTTTTGTCGGCCCTAAACCTCCAGTAACAATAATGATATCCACTCTGCTTTCTGCTTCTTTTAAAGCGGTAAGAATATGTTTTTTTTCATCCTGAATAGAAGTAATCTGATAAACAGAAATTCCAATTTTATTTAATTCCTTGGCTATAAAGGCTGAATTTGTATCAACTATTTGGCCTATAAGAATTTCATCTCCAATAGTTATAATTTCTGCTTTCACCTGTAATAAAACTCAAATTTAAATGACTAATATCTTATATGTTAAAATCCGACTTAAGCTCCGATACAACTGCATTAATTACTGCATTAACACGCTCTTTTTGACTTGAAACATCATCATCTCCCTTTTCAAATTTACCCCAATCCTGAAGCACAATAACATCCTCTAATATTGCGATATCGAACATTTGAATTGTTGGCTTAATCTTATGTGCATTTTGATACACCTGAGAAAAATCTTTATTATCAATTCCTTCGTTAATTTGAGCAATTGCTCCCGGAACCTCTTCTAAAAAAGCAGCAGCAATAGCCGCAATAAAATCTTCATCACCAGATGCTAACTCTCTAACTTTATCTAATTTGTAATTCACCTCCATAAGTTCTTGCTTTTATATTTAATAAACAGCTTTACTATTAAAAACCCAATACCACATTTTTTATTTTACTCGTATTGAAAACAATTTTTCTTCTTCTAAAAAACCATCCAAAGTATCATTAACAACAACTCTACCTACTCCCGAAGGAGTCCCAGTAAATATAATATCGCCTATTTTTAATGTGAAATACTGTGATACATATGCAATAATTTCATCTATCTTCCACAACATATTAGCTGTGTTGCCTACTTGTACCTTCTCCCCATTTTTTTCTAAATGAAAATTAAGCGTATCCATCGATTCAAATTTACTTTTATCAACCCAATTACCAATTACCGCAGCACCATCAAAACTTTTAGCCTTTTCCCAAGGTAATCCCTTTGCTTTTAATTTAGCTTGTAAATCTCTTGCCGTAAAATCTATCCCCAAACCAATTTGACTATAGTATTTATGAGAGAATTTCGAATCAATGTACTTACCTATTCTGTCTATTTTCACTAAAACCTCAACTTCATGATGTACATCATTACTAAAATCAGGAATAAAAAAAGGCTGTTTCTTTAACAGCATAGCAGTATCAGGCTTTAAAAAAACTACTGGCTCTGTTGGCTTTTCATTTGCCAACTCTTTAATATGCTCCGTATAATTTCTACCAATACAAATTATTTTCATACTACATTCTCTTTGAAAAAAGGATTCTTTTTAATTTAGACTACACGTATAGCTATTAAGCTCCAAAATCTGAATTTAACACCTATATTAATCGGAGTACTCCAATACCTATTGAGCTTCAATAACTTTAAAACCCATTAGTGGATTAAAATTTATTTGTCAATTGGCGTAGTTTAATTGCCGTCAATACTTTTTTAGTATATAATGGAAAGTCTGCATTTTGGATCCAATTGTAATACCCTGGTTCACTTTGCAATACATCTTCAACTAATCTACCTTTATGTTTCCCGAAACTAAACGCCTCCTTGTCTTCCTTATTAAATACGATAAACCCAGCAAAATCAGCACTTTTTTTACGGGTACTAAATTCACTTAACTCTTTAATAGTATTATCCAAATCAGGATAACGCTCCAGCTGGGCTAATAAAATTTCATATGTTGCATTAGTATCAACTGCTGCAGAATGCGCTCCATCAAGCTCTTTACCACAGTAAAACTTGTATCCTGCACTTAAAGTACGTTGCTCCTTTTTATGAAAAATAGTTTGTACATCAACAGAAACCGTGTTTTTCATATCAAAATCAACTTCTGCACGTAACATTTCTTCTGCCAATAGCGGAATATCAAACCGATCAGAATTAAATCCTGCCAAATCTGAATCTTTTATCATTTGATATACAATTGGAGCTAACTCTTTAAAAGTTGGTTCATTAGCGACTTTCTCGTCAGAAATTCCATGAATAGCAGTAGTTTCTGCTGGGATTTTCATTTCTGGGTTCACCAACCATGTTTTACTTTCCTTGTTTCCGTTTGGATATATTTTCAATATAGATATTTCTACAATTCTATCCTTAGACACTTGAATACCTGTTGTTTCTAAATCGAAAAAACAAATAGGCTTATGCAATTTTAACTCCATTTATAAACTTATTTACTCACAAATATACGATGAACTCACTTAAACTTATTCCTATTGACTGCAAAATGTTTTTTCACCCCTATCTATTTTCTTTTTTAATCTATGTAGAACAACCTCGTTTTTCAGAAAAAAAAAACGTCAAAAACATAAAATTTTTTTACCATTTCAATATGAAAAGCTAAAATGAGCTTCTTTATTTTAGTCGATAATACTTAAAAAAACATTATCTTTAATGGGCACGGCTTTTAAGTTAATTTAAATCACTAACTTAAAAGGACACTAGTAACCTAAGGAGTTTCAATACTTTTACTCAAACTTCATTAGCTCTTAATTAACTAATAAAATAACAGGAATATGAGAAAATTATTATTCTTTATTTGCTTTGCAGTATGTTCTCAACTATGTTTCAGTCAAAAAACGGAATCAATTACTATTATCCAGAAAAAAACAAAACATCAGATTAAATTATTCGCTGTAAATCATACTCAAAACGCAAAAAAAATCTTAGTACAACTAGAAGGTACTGGATTTCGAAGAAAAACGTTTGCACCTATCTACAAAACGATTAATCCAAATGACACCTTGTTACTAACAATACTTATTAAACGTAGCAATACAAACTTAAAATTAAATTATGAACTGTATTTTGATACTAGATTAGAATTGTATCATTTACAGCAGTCACGAATTACTAAAGCAACAAAAAAGCGCACTTAATAAATACGCTTTTTTATCATATATGGGTCTCGTCCTGAAATAACACTACACTCATTAACAAATCACCATAAAAGTGTTTTTTTTTTACAAGATCAACGTAAACGAAGTAGTTATAGCTCCATTTCGCTCATCAATTTTCGCAGCATTAGTTAAGCCTATATCATATAATTGATGGCTTCTTTTTTGATTTGTTTGATTATATGAGAAATCTAATTTTGATCTTCCAAAATTATACCCAAACCCTAAAGAATACCCCGTAAGATTATCCATTAGAACTTTGTTTTTATATGGACTCTCTTCAAAACGATATCCTGCTCTCATGCTCCAATTCTGTATACGATACTCTCCTCCTAAATTAAAAGATGATGTTCCTGCTAAACTAGTACTAATATTTCTATTGGTATCAGCAAAACCAGAATCTGATCGTAATTTAATATTATTATAATCTTTATAATGATAATCCAAGCTCAATAACCCGTGTTTCCCAAAAATAACAGCTACACTACCAGTTAGTTTAGCAGGTGTACGTAATTTATAATCTTCAAAAATAGTTACTTGATTTTCTCCTATAAAACTAATATCTATATCCGCTAAATTAGAATTGATTTTTTGCGATTGCTCATCGTTTAAAACATACCAAGTGGGTGAATGAAACGACGCTCCTAAACGCAACATCTTTCCTATTTTACCTATCGCCCCTACTTGCATAGAAAACCCTGCTCCCGTAGTTTTTAACTTATTGTCAAAAGTCACAAATTCCAACTGAGATGAAGCATCGTACCCAGTCTCTCTAATACTAGTAAAACGCTCAGTATTAATAAAATTACCGTTTAATGCTACGCCTAAATACAATACATCTTTATATTGAGTAGCTATATTAAAATTAAATTTAGAATTCGCACCTCTATTACTATAATAATAATCCTGATTTACCGTAGTATAACTTCCTGTACCAATATATGATGTATTTGCTAGATCAGATACATCTACAGGATCTATAACACCTCCATAATACCCTAAAAATGCTTGCTGATGTTGATACCCATAAGCTTCTAATATATTCAAATACGCTTCCTCAATATATTCTCCTGATAAAATTTGTAGGTCTTGAAACTGTAATCCATTAGCCTGACTTAAGAAATAAGAACTCACAGAAGTATCGCTTTTTCCAGAAATATAATATTCTTTATCAAAATTCTGAACTTGATTGTAATTAATCGCTATAACAAGTTTCTTCCAATTTGAATCTTCTTTTACATTATTTAAAACAAACGCTCCTCCAAGTTGGTTTATTCCAATACCTGAATTAGACTCGTATGTTTTAGTTCCTAAATATTCGGCATTATTTTTTGACCAGCTTACCCCTAAAGTTCCTGTTAGTAAACTATTTTTAAAAACAGCACTACTTGCAGGGTTATTATTTATTGATGAAAAATCACCTCCTAAAGCTCCAAAAGCTCCACTCATAGCATTATACCTAGCTGTTCCCTGTATATTCTCCCCGCTAAATAATATAGCGTCGTTTATATTTTGAGCAAAACCTACTGATGCTATTAAACTAATAATAAGTACTATTTTTTTCATATACTTCTATTTAAGTTATAAAAATAGCCCTACTAAATTTATAGCAGGGCTATCTAATATTTTATCTAATTTATCTTCTTCCTCTTCTAGAAGAAGATGATGATCTTGTAGTACCTCTTGATGTAGAACGAGGTGTTGACCTTGGCGTGCTACGTGGCGTACTTCTTGGCGTATAGCGAGGTGTTGACCTTGGTGTACTTCTTGGTGTAGAACGAGGTATAGCCCGTGGCGTGCTACGCGGAGTACTTCTTGGAGTAGAACGAGGTGTTGACCTTGGCGTGCTGCGTGGAGTAGCTCTTGGTGTAGAACGAGGTGTAGCCCTTGATGTGCTACGCGGAGTACTTCTTAGCGTAGACCTTGGTACCGTTCTAGAAGAAACAGCTCTAGTTGATCGTCTGTTTGCTCTAAAATTTACCGCATCTCTATTAGCGTTTCTTCCATAATATGAGTTAGACGCATATCCTCTCCTTCTTCCGTTTGCGTAACTTACATTTCTATATCCGTAATAATTGTTATTGTAGTAAGAATTTCCATAATAACCGTAATAGCTATAAGGACTACCATAATAACCGTAATTATTGTGTGACCAACCCCATATTGGAGAGCAATAACTCCAACTATTATAATAGTAATTATTCCAGTGATTATATGGTCTCCAATACGAATGATAGTATGGACGAGTATTATAAACGTTTATCGTAATATTATCATCAGCATCTTCCCATGCACTATAACTTTCAGTAGCAACCTCAGTATTTTGCTCAACAACACCTTGAGAGCTATAAGAATCTACATCCGTAAAAACTTCTTCATCACCAATTTGTCCATAGTCTGTAACAGATTTACCAAAATAATCTTCATAGTATTTTGTATTTGAGTTCTCCTTAACCACTACTTCATCCGAAACAACAACAGGAGCATCACTATTATAAATACCATCATTGTCATATGTAGTTGCCTGATATGTACCACAAGATGCTAATAGGATACTTGCTAATCCCCCTACAAGAACTAACATTTTGTTTTTGAATTTATAATTATCTTTCATATCTCTTACATTTAAATTGTTGAACCTTATAAAAATAGTTATTTTTGCTGAAACTATTTTATATTTAACAGTATCACAATCTTTGTGCCAAAATACAGTATATGAGTAACAAACTACCTAAAAGAAGTGAAGATTTTTCACTTTGGTATAACGAACTAGTCAAAAACGCCCAGTTAGCTGATAATTCAGGAGTTAGAGGCTGTATGGTAATTAAGCCATATGGTTTTGCTATTTGGGAATTAATGAAGGAACAATTAGACAAAATGTTTAAGGAAACAGGTCATCAAAATGCCTATTTCCCGATTTTTGTTCCTAAAAGCTTATTTGAAGCAGAAGAAAAAAATGCTGAAGGGTTCGCAAAAGAATGTGCCGTTGTAACACATTACAGATTAAAAACCGATCCTGAAAACAGCTCAAAGTTAATTGTTGACCCTGACGCTAAGTTAGAAGAAGAATTAATTGTACGACCAACATCAGAAGCAATTATTTGGAGTACCTACAAAGGATGGGTACAATCCTACAGAGATTTACCTTTACTAATTAACCAATGGGCAAATGTTGTACGCTGGGAAATGCGTACTCGATTGTTCTTAAGAACTACTGAGTTTTTATGGCAAGAAGGACACACCGCACATGCAACAAAACAAGAAGCAATTGCAGAAGCAAAACAGATGCATGACGTATACGCTACCTTTACTCAAGACTGGATGGCTATGCCAGTTATAAAAGGATACAAGAGTGATAGCGAACGTTTTGCCGGTGCTGATGATACTTTTACTATTGAAGCATTAATGCAAGATGGAAAAGCACTACAAGCAGGTACATCCCACTTCTTAGGACAGAATTTCGCAAAAGCATTTGATGTTGAGTTCCAAACAGCTGAAGGAAAAAAAGAATATGTTTGGGGTACGAGCTGGGGAGTATCTACACGTCTTATCGGTGGGTTAATTATGACGCATTCTGATGATGAAGGACTGGTATTACCTCCAAAGTTAGCTCCATGTCAAGTAGTGATTATTCCTTTCTTAAATAAAAAGAAAGCCGAACAAAATGAAATGCTTTTAGCTAAAGCAAATGAAATTAGGGATGAACTAGTGCAATTTGGTATTCGTGTTCAAGTAGACACTGATATCACAAAGCGTCCTGGATTTAAATTTGCAGAGTATGAATTAAAAGGATACCCAGTACGAATAGTTATTGGACCTAGAGATTTAGAAAACGACCAAGTTGAGTTAGCACGGAGGGATACTAAGGAAAAAACGCTTCAAAATATTGATGGAATTGGTACTCATGTAAATGATTTATTAAACGAGATACAAGACTCCCTTTTTAACAAAGCAGCAAGTTTTAGAGATTCTCATACAACCGAAGTAACTACCTTTGAGGAATTTAAGGGGATATTAGATACAAAAGGAGGGTTTATTTCAGCGCATTGGGATGGCACCGAAACCACTGAAGAACTAATTAAAGATGCTACAAAAGCAACTATAAGATGCATTCCTTTAGACGCAAAAGAAGAGGCTGGAGTATGCGTATTCTCTGGGAAACCATCAAAAAGAAGAGTGCTCTTTGCAAAGGCATATTAAATATTTAAAAAAAAGACTGATTGTTTATTGCAGGAGTCAAAAATAGTTGTATTTTTGCACCCGCAATTGGAAGCAATTGGCCCGTTCGTCTAACGGTTAGGACACATGGTTTTCATCCATGAAATAGGAGTTCGATTCTCCTACGGGCTACAAAATACAAGTAGCAAACTGTTATACGTATTTAATTGAAATTACGGCCCGTTCGTCTAACGGTTAGGACACATGGTTTTCATCCATGAAATAGGAGTTCGATTCTCCTACGGGCTACAAAATACAAATAGCAAACTGCTATACGTATTTAATTGAAATTACGGCCCATTCGTCTAGAGGTTAGGACGCTAGGATTTCATCCTAATAACAGGAGTTCGATTCTTCTATGGGCTACTTTTTTATTTTAAAAAAAAAACACAGATAAAATGGCAAATCACAAGTCAGCATTAAAGAGAATAAGAAGTAACGAAGCTAAAAGGTTACGTAACAAATATCAACATAAAACAACTCGTAACGCAATCAAAGCTTTACGTGAGTTAACTGATAAGAAAGAAGCTGAAAAAGCTTTCCCTGCTATCGTTTCTATGCTTGATAAAATTGCTAAAAACAATATTATTCACAAGAACAAAGCTGCAAACTTAAAGTCAAGCTTAGCTAAATATGTAGCTGCACTTTAATACGTAATTTAGTCTTACAACTATATTTGTCCTAATCTTTAAAAAGATTAGGACTTTTTTGGATATACATACCCACACAAAAAAACAGGTCAAGTAAAAAGCTAGGGACTAGGTATAATTTTTATTAACACACTTCTTATTCCTCTAAATTGAGATCTGAATGCTTTAATTTTCTCATTTAGGATTCTGCATACACAATTTACTCCTTCTTTGTAAAAAACATTATTAGGTGAGTAACACAATCCTCTATAATTGTCGAGAGAAGCAAAATTCGAAAGTAAAGTAACTCAGAATACAATGAAGCAATTAGTTATACCAAATCATGCTTAATAGCATATTTTACCAAGCCGATAGTATTTTTCACCTCTAGCTTTCGCATGATGTTTTTACGGTGCGTATCAATGGTATTGATACTAATGGTAAGTTGTTCGCTAATTTCCTTTGTAGTAAACTCCTTAACAACCAATTGTAGTATTTCTAATTCACGTTTAGTAATGCTTTTTCTAGGTTCATCATCTACTGATTTGTTGCTAGAAAATGAAGTTAGCATTTTTTCTTTTATAGAGTCACAGAAATATTGTTCTCCTCCATGAACTTTTCGTACTGCCTCAGCAATATTCTCTCCAGCACACTTTTTAGATAAGTATCCGTTAGCTCCAAGGCTTAGCACTTCTTTAATTAATTTTATTTCATCGTGACTCGAAAGCACAATGATTTTACAAGGGATTCCTTTTTTCTGAAAATCTTTTAAAATATCAATACCATCAATATCAGGCATATTAATATCCATGATAACTACATCGGCATTATTTGCGGTAAGTCTTTCATAGATACTTTCTCCATTTAGCGAAAACCCTACTACTTGAAAATCGTCTTCTAATTTTAAAACAGCTAGTAGTCCGTCAATTATTATTTGATGATCATCTATTAAGTGTATTTTAATTTTCCCCATAATTAAAAAATATCAATAAAATTTGATTAGTTACAGTCATTAAATATAGTTATTTTTATCCTATATGATGAGTGAAATAATTAAATTTTTAGTTTTTCTTCAAATTTCAAACTGTACCCGTCTAAAAAATAAACATAAGGTTTTGTCTGTTAAAAGAAGATAGACTTTAAGTACTTAAGCCTGTTGGTAAGAATCAAAAAATCCGAAGGAAACCTTCGGATTTTTTTTACGCACTAAAAATAATACTAAGAAGTGCTTAACGTAGTCTGTCTACTGATTTTACAAGATCCTCATCCTTCTTTATTGCTTTGTTTGCCAAAACTAATAATACGATAGAAATGATAGGGAGTATCCCAACACCTTTCTCAGAAACTTCCATTTCTCCAGATGTAGTTAGTGAACTATACATAAACACGGCTAGTAATATAAAGTTTAATATAATATTAAGTCGGTTAATAATAAATTGCGACTTACGGTTTTTAAACATAAATATACTTGCCAAACTCATCACTGCTGAAATTATAAATCCAACTAATAAGTATTGTTTGTCAATTTCAAATACAGTAGTATTTTCAGTAGTTTTCCATAAGTTAAAAACAAACGGCATGCTTCCTGCAACTATGGCAGCTAAAACAAGATATACTGATTGAATGCGTTGTATCATACCGTACAAAAGTAAGGAAACAAAAGTCATAAAACGGTACTAAATTACATTAATTAGTAAGTAGCTGTTATACAGTGTATAATATAAACTTATTGCTTGATTAATGAGGGTATGTAGTTTTAATAAACTATTTTAGTGGTAAATTTGTGTATTGTTTAATAATTATATGTATAATTGCAACAGCGATTGTAATTAAAAACAATCAATCTTCATTTAAAGTTAACCAAGTTCGGTTAGTATTACTTCAATAAATTATCTCAATTAGATGTTTGAAATATCACAATTAAAAGAAAAGAAACTTGCTGATTTGCAAGAAATAGCTAAAACGCTAAAAGTTCCTAAATACAGAACATTAAAGAAATTAGATTTAGTCTATAAAATTTTAGATACTCTGGCAGAATCTGCTGAGGCTTCTAAAGAGGTGAAAAATGAAGTACTTGTTACTAAGGAGGTTCCTGCGGAAGAAGCGAAGCCTAAAAGAGCACGTGTAATGCGTGAAAAAGCTATACCTAATGTAAAGGGCAATGAGGTAAAGCAAGAGAAAACAGCAGCTGTTGCTGTTGAAAAACCTGCTACAGAAAACAAAACTACAGAAAGTGAAGATGCTAAGTCTGATGTGAAGTTAACACCTATGCAGTTGAGGGATATTAGAAGAGCTAAGCAAGCAGAAGCTAAAAAGAATGCTCCTAAGAAAGAACAGTCTCAACAAAAAAATAAAAATCAAGATAATAAGAATAAGGGGAAAAACGGAAACAAGGATACTCGTAACCGTTATAAAGAGCCAGATTTTGAATTTGACGCCATTATTGAAAGTGAAGGAGTGTTGGACATCATGCAAGATGGATATGGTTTCTTGCGTTCATCAGACTACAACTACTTATCATCACCTGACGATGTATATGTATCACAGTCTCAAATTAGATTATTTGGATTAAAAACAGGGGATACTGTTTTAGGAAATGTACGTCCGCCAAAAGAAGGGGAGAAATACTTCCCTTTAATTAAAGTAAGTAAAATTAATGGTTTGTCTCCCGATATTGTTAGAGATCGTATTTCGTTTGAGCATTTAACGCCGTTATTTCCAGATGAAAAATTCAAGTTAGGAGAGAAAGAAAGTACTATTTCTACTCGTATCATAGATTTATTTACTCCTATAGGTAAAGGACAAAGAGCTATGATTGTTTCGCAACCGAAAACGGGTAAAACCATGTTATTGAAAGAATTGGCAAATGCCATAGCGGCAAATCACCCAGAAGTATATCAAATTATATTATTAATTGATGAACGTCCTGAGGAGGTTACGGATATGCAGCGTAATGTAAAAGGAGAGGTTGTTGCTTCTACTTTTGATAAAGAGGCGCACGAACATGTTAGAATAGCAAACCTTGTTTTAGAAAAAGCAAAACGTTTGGTAGAGTGCGGGCATGATGTAGTAATTTTATTAGATTCAATTACTCGTTTAGCAAGAGCTTACAATGCAGTTCAGCCACCTTCAGGTAAAATACTGAGTGGAGGAGTTGATTCTAATGCCTTACATAAACCAAAACGTTTCTTTGGTGCTGCTAGAAATATTGAAAACGGAGGGTCGTTATCAATTATTGGTACTGCTTTAACGGACACTGGCTCTAAGATGGATGAGGTAATATTTGAAGAGTTTAAAGGTACTGGTAATATGGAATTACAGTTGGATAGAAGAATTGCTAACAGAAGAATATTCCCAGCAATTGATTTAATATCATCTAGTACACGTAGAGATGATTTATTATTAGATGACAAAACAATCAAGCGTATGTGGGTAATGCGTAAGTATTTAACCGATATGAAACCTATTGAAGCAATGGAATTTGTAAACGAAAGAATTAAAAGGACTAAAAATAATGAGGAGTTCCTGATTTCTATGAACGGATAAGAACTTTGTATTAAAGATAGTTAAAAAGCTTTAAGAGATCTTCTGAGGGCACTGAAAAAATAACCATATTTAAGATTAATGCTAAAATATGAATGTGATATTAGTTTTACAGAATAAAACGAATAAGACACATCTTGTAATTCTCTAAAAATAAGCGCTTTACAATTACTTATAAAAGCAGTCAAAAGTTGATTTATATAACTTTTGACTGCTTTTTCTAATTAAAGAACTTTTTCAGCCAACTCGGATGTGCTCGTTCTATTATTGCTATTATAGAAGGAACAAAGGTAGATAGTGTTAAGTATCTCAATCAAATCCCTCACCACAAACGAAGAAAAGTTAAAGAAAACACTTTAAATATAGCTGCTAACATAAAACTAATCACTAGAACCAGTTTCCCTAAAGCTGTTTTTACGACATAGATAGGTTCCCATGTTCATAAATTAGCCATAGAAGCCTTACAGGAAGTTAGAATAAAATATAGGTGTACTTCGATTGATAATGAGGTTCTTTTATTGGCCAGGCGGAATAGTAAAAAATACAAGCCTGAAACACTGTCAACAATGGAAACCAGGAAGCAACTATTGGCAAAAAGTCGTTATGTTTTGCACAAAAGCCCTAAAAAGCGGACCATTAAACAAAGTATTAAAGTACAGGTGCTGTTTAAAGAATATCCTGATATAGAAAAAGATTATAGGTTACTGAAGAACTTCTACACTTCTTTAATACCAAAACAGGTAAAGGAGTAGCACTCACTAAAGTTGAACAGTTATTTTAATACAATCATGAATACATTAAAATTAATTACAATGTAAATTTTGAACTATTTTCAAAATAGAAGTACAAATGTATCTGCAGACCCCTTTAATGCGAAATTAAAGCATTCAGATCTCAATTTAGAGACATCAGAAACCTAGCATTATTTTTTACTCAGGTCAATCAAAATTCATACCTAGTCCTCAACATTTTACCTTTAAAAAATGCATAGCTTTTTTTAAAATACCACAAAAAAAATCCCCAACATAATAAAATGTTGAGGATTAAAGAAGGCGACGACCTACTCTCCCACATAACTGCAGTACCATCGGCGCTAATGGGC
>NVVR01000039.1 GCA_002733415.1 Kordia sp.
TTCCGTTTGGTAATACAGGACTTCTTAGCACATGTAACTTAACAGCCACTAACGTAGTACAATCTACATTTGGGATTGATAATTGTGCGAAAATTGTTTGAGTTGCAGGATTGTTATCTCCATCATTATTAGTGATTACATTTTCATATAATACTGAAGTATCAATAGCAGCAACTCCTAAATCAGCTTCAGCTTCAGTTTCGAAAAAAGTAACTGTAACCGTAGTTAATCCGCCAGAAATATCAAATACAATAGTGTTTAAGTCAAAATATCCTATGTTATCATTATCCGTATCACAATAAATTAATGGATTTATGAACGAGTAAACAGTAGGTCTAGCAACCACCTCTAAGCTCATGGTTTGATAAGAAACACAATTTGTAAGCACATCCTCAACACGTACAAAAACCGTTTGACTGCCTTGATCGTTGTAATTCGTGCCAATCTGATTTGTGTTTGCTTGAGCATTAGCTAAAGTTTGAAAAAAACTTATTGCATACGTTGTGTTTCCTTGAATAATCTCGTTAATAATAGTTAAAGCTAAAGGACTAGTAAAATCAAAATTTGCTAAATTACCTAAACTTCCATTGTCACATACTTGAAAAACAGTTGTTGGCGCTACAATATCCGGCTTAGGGTTTACAATTAAATTAACAGACATTGAAGTCATATAACAACCAGTACTATTATTTTCTGCTCTAATAAATAATGTGGTTGCAATTGAGGTATAAGGACTCGCTAATACATTAGTTCCAAGTTCGGATTCAGCTAGAGTTTCGTGATAAGTAATCGTTACATCAGTTACCCCATTAAGCGCTTGAAATGTTGCATTTGAAAGGTCAAAAGAAGCTGTGTTCGTATCACTACAACCAACAATCTCATCTAAAATATTATGTGCTGGCAATGGATTAACAGTTAAAGTAATATGCTCGCCTAAACCTAAACACCCATTAAGGTCTTGACTATCTACCCTTACCCATATACTTTGAGTATTTGGTGAACTTGTATTTTGATAATTACTACTATCAACAATAGCATTTATTTCTGCTAATGCATCATTTTGATTTTGAAAATAGCTTACAGTAATATTTTGCCCAACAGGAAAAAGATTCATAATTTGCGCTGTTGCTGTACTAAAATCAAAAGTACTTACTCCATTGTATCCGTCACCATCACCGTCATTATCGCAAACCTCATATGACAAACTAAATGAACTTGGTATTTGTGTAGTACCAACAACTAAGTTAACTTCACCATAACTCACACAACCTTTATCCGATGTTATTCGTACATGAATAGTTGTTCCTGTACTACTTGAATAATTCGTAAAACTAATTATTAAATTCGTATTGCTTTGTGCGTTTGCTAATGATGTAAAATAACTAAATGTTTCTGTTGCTGAATTAACTGAAAGCAACACATTTGCTTCACTTAAATTAAAAGTTGTAATTCCATCAGTGTCATCATCACATTGCTCTAAAGCAACTGGGGATGTCACTACTGGCAAAGGATTAACTATTAACTCTACTGGAACCGCATTTACACAACCTGTATCAGTATTTAAAAGACGTATATAAATTGTTTCTCCAATAGAAGAGTATATAATAGAGATTGGATTATTACCCGAAATCGCATCAGCACTGTTAGAGTGATACGTCATAACAGAAACCGATGACAACTGTCCTATTAAAGCTTCTGCATCTGCATCAGACAAAGTAAAATCATTTAAACCATCAACAGTATCAAAACACGCTTCTAAAGGAGTAATCGTATTTATTATTGGCAAAGGAAATATCGATACTATTGCTTCTCCAAAAAACGGACAATCCCCATTATTAGGGATTACTTCAACTAAATAGGTTCCTGACACAGAAATATCAACCAAATTAAAAGTAGTATTCGTGATTGGATTCCCATCTAGCGTCCAAATATATGTTGCATTCACAATATCTTCAGCTGACAAAGTAAACACCTCGTCTTCACACAAAATCAACGTATTTGATACTAAAACAGGGTCATTATCATTATTGATAATATCAACTTTTTGTGCAAATAAAGATTGTATAAATGGAGGCAAGCCTATTCTTGAAGACTCAACAACTCCAGTTCCCGGATTATCAACCGAAAAACCTTGTTCTACATAATTACTAGCTGCGCCAATTAACTCTGGATCATTAATCACTGCTAAATAACTTCCGTTATTAGAATTAAAATTAAACAAAGCTCTATATATTTTTCCGTTTGAGGCTAATTGAATTGCTCCTGAATGATATGAATTTGTTTCATTTATAATTGTTTCGGAGGCGATAATATCCGTACTTGTCAAATCATATTGTATTAATTGAGATGCTCCAGCTCCATTACTCCCTCCGCCAACTGTAGCGTAAAGTTTTCCTCCTGATCTAGAAAATTCTACTCCATAAGGACTATTTCCGTTATTTCTATTATACACCTCTAACTCATTACTTACCACTCCTGTTATAGGGTCAAAGTCATATAAAAAAACACCTCCTGGAGCATTCCCTCCAGATGTAGTAGCAAAACCTTGATGTGCAACCGCTAACTTATCTCCTTCTGGAGAAGCTTTCAGATACCCTAATGAATTTCTTCTATAACCACTTAAAGGTACTGTAACAGGTGTTGTACTGATTACCGGATTAGCATCAACACCAGCACCATCAACCTTAAAACTATAGTAATTATTAATAAAATGAGTCACAACCCAAAACGAGTTACAATCCCCACTTCTAACTGCCGTAATTTTTTCTGAACACTTATACTTGTTTTCTTGACTATTCGAAACATCATATGTGACTAATGGGATGTTTTTCTGAGCAGCGATAACATCCCCATCTCCACCAATTAATGACATATCTATTACTGAATAATTCAAACCATGATTTGAAGCTGCAGTTTCATCATGGTGGGGCTCATCAACAGTAAACACGTAATAAATATTACTGTCCCCAGGACTAGGAACTATCAAGGCAGAAGAAGTACTTGACGGATCCCCATTTAAGCCAGTTCCATTTGGCATTATCGAATGATTTTTATTCCAGACACTTATTCCATCAGTATAAAACAACAAGCTTCCTTGTGTATCTGATATTGAGGCACAGCCTTCAAGTGTATTAATTTGTCCACCTGCAACATATGTAGGGGCACCGGTACTGAAATTAACACCAGCATTAGCTCCGAAAAACCAATTATCTGCTTCTCCTTGCGCAAAAGAACAAGTATATAAAAGCATAAAAATTACTCCGAAAAAATATTTTTTTTCCATCTCTATATCTATTAAATAGGTATCATTAAAACGCTAAAATACGATTAAACCCTACCCTTAGTCGTAAAAAAACACCTTTTAACAGAAAAAAGCCTTTTCATTTAAAATGAAAAGGCTTTTTAATATTGAGGATTCGTTTATATTAAGCTTCGAAAGGCTCTATAGAAACGTAAGACTTATTGTCTCTTTTCTTTGTGAATTTTACAAGACCATCAACTTTAGCATGTAAAGTATGATCTTTTCCCATGTACACGTTTTCACCTGGGTTATGTGTTGTTCCTCTTTGTCTGATTATGATGTTCCCTGCAATAGCAGCTTGTCCTCCAAAAATCTTAACACCTAAACGTTTTGATTCTGATTCTCTACCATTCTTAGAACTACCAACTCCTTTTTTATGAGCCATCTCTTTAAGGTTTTATTAGTTAATAATTATTTAGATAACGCAGCTACTAAGTCTGCTTTTTTCATAGAAGAAATTCCTTCTACTCCTTTAGCTTTAGCCATTTCTTTTAATTCAGCTACAGTTTTTGAGCTTAAATCACTAGAAGGTGCTTCAACTTCTTTTGCTTCTTTTTTTGGTGCTGCTTTTTTAGCTCCAGAAACATTAATCCCTTCAATTAAGATTTCAGTTAAGGCTTGTCTGTGACCATTTTTTACACGGTAACCTTTTCTTCTTTTCTTTTTGAAAACGATAACTTTGTCACCTTTAAGGTGTCTTAAAACTTTTACTTCAACAGAAGCTCCGTTTATAGCTGGGGCGCCAATAGTAACTTCTCCATCGTTGTCTAATAAAAGAACATTATCAAAAGAAACATTGTTTCCTTCTTCAGTTCCTAAACGATGAACAAATACTTTTTGGTCTTGCTCAACTTTAAATTGATGCCCTGCTATCTCTACAATTGCGTACATAGCGTAACGTATTTTAATTAATTGTTAAAAAATAATTGAATGCAAATGTACGCTTAATTCGCTAAACCACAAATCAGAGACTTGTTTTTTTTAAAGAAATCATCTTCCTAAAAAAGACTACTCATTAATTAAGCTAAAGAAGTACTCGGTGTTCAGTTGCAGTGAGCAATAAAACTCATTTTACAGAACCTATATTTATCCTACTGGTTATTAATTACTTATTGTCAAGTCTTGATTCTCTATGCTAACAGCATAGAAATCTTTATTCTATTGTTCTAATAGTTAATTACATATTACTACTGTATCTTCGTATTCTTATTACATAGTAACACTACATCTCGTGAGTAAACAACAACTTTTAGCTGTTTTTGAGAGTTCATCTCAAACAAAACAGCTTATCGAACGTTTGTCAGTCCCTAAATCAGATACAAAAATCTCTAATTTAGTGGGTTCGTCATTTTCATTTGTCATTTCAAACCTATTCAAAAGCATTGACACACCGATCCTCTTAATATTAGAAGATAAAGAAGAAGCTGCTTTTCATTTAAATGATTTAGAGTTGTTTTTAAATGACAAGGACATACTGTTTTTCCCAGGAAGCTACCGTAGGCCATATCAACTAGAAGAAACCGATAATGCTAATGTATTGTTGCGTGCTGAAGTATTAAACAGAATTAATTCTCGTAAAAAACCGGCGCTTATAGTTACTTACCCAGAAGCATTATTTGAGAAGGTAGTTACTAAGAAGGAACTGGATAAAAACACCTTGAAAATTGCACTTAACGATACCATATCTATCGATTTCATCAATGAAGTGTTGTTTACCTATAAATTTAAACGGGTAGATTTTGTTACTGAACCAGGAGAGTTTTCTGTGCGCGGGGGTATTGTAGATGTATTTTCTTACTCAAATGATGAGCCTTATAGAATTGAATTTTTTGGCGATGATGTAGATACCATCCGAACTTTTGATGTAGAAACACAACTATCACAGGAACAGCTGAAGAAAATTAGCATAATCCCAAATGTAGAAAACAAACAATCACAAGAAAACAGGGAAAGCTTTTTAAAATACATCTCATCAAAAACAACTATAGTTGTTAAAAATAAAGAGTTATTTGCTGCAAAAATTGACAAACTATATGCAAAAGCAACAGAAGTCTTTGATAAACTAGACACTGAAGTACGTCATTCCGAACCAGAAAAATTGTTTTGCAATTCAGTTTTATTATTACAGCAATTAAAAGACTATACTTCGGTAGAGTTAGCAAAAAGCAATAATTCTGATATTGCTTATCATGTAAAACCGCAACCTTCTTTTAACAAACAATTCGATTTATTAATTGAAGATTTAAATAAGAATACCGCAAACGGATTTACCAACTACATTGCTTGTTCTAACCAACAACAAGCAAAACGTTTTAAAGATATTTTTGACGATGTTGAGCAGGAAGTAGCATATCAAACTGTTGTGCTACCATTATACCAAGGATTTATTGATTTGGACAGCAAGACTATTTGCTATACTGATCATCAAATATTTGAGCGCTACCATAAGTTTCATTTAAAAAATGGATACGCCAAAAAACAAGCCATCACTTTAAGAGAATTAACACAGTTACAAAAAGGAGATTATGTTACCCATATCGACCATGGTATCGGACGCTTTGCTGGATTACAAAAAATTGATGTAGAAGGCAATCAGCAAGAAGCTATAAAACTGATTTACGGGGAACGCGATATATTATATGTTAGCATCCATTCCTTACACAAAATATCGAAGTACTCTGGAAAAGACGGTAAAACGCCTAAAATGTTTAAACTAGGTTCTGGAGCTTGGAAGAAATTAAAACAAAAAACAAAAAGCAGAGTTAAGCATATTGCGTTTAACCTGATAAAATTGTACGCAAAAAGACGTCAACAAAAAGGATTTCAGTTTGACCCTGATTCTTACTTACAGCATGAACTAGAAGCCTCATTTATGTATGAGGACACTCCTGATCAATTTACCGCTACCCAAGCTGTAAAAGCCGATATGGAAAGTGAACGCCCCATGGACCGACTAGTTTGTGGCGATGTTGGCTTTGGGAAAACAGAAGTTGCTATTCGCGCTGCCTTTAAAGCAGTAGACAATAGCAAACAAGTGGCCATTTTAGTACCTACTACTATCTTAGCTTTTCAACATTTTAGGACGTTTACCGAACGCTTAAAGGACATGCCTGTAAACATAGGTTACATAAACCGATTTAGAACTGCTAAACAAAAATCAGAAACCTTAAAGCAATTGGAAGAAGGGACACTTGACATCATTATCGGAACACACCAATTAGCTGGATCTAAGGTCAAATTTAAAGATTTAGGGCTGTTAATTGTTGATGAAGAACAAAAGTTTGGGGTTGCCGTAAAAGAGAAGTTAAAAACAATTAAGGAAAATGTCGACACCCTTACCTTAACCGCTACGCCAATACCAAGGACTTTACAGTTCTCCTTAATGGCGGCACGTGATTTAAGCACCATCAACACGCCTCCCCCAAACCGACACCCAATTGACACCCAAGTTATCCGTTTTACTGAAGATATAATTCGTGATGCTATTTCCTATGAAATACAACGTGGCGGACAAATATATTTTGTACACAACAGAATTGAAAACATTAAGGAAGTAGCCGGAATGATACAACGCTTGGTTCCTGATGTAAAAGTTGCTATTGGTCACGGACAGATGGATGGTAAAAAACTAGAGAATCTGATGTTAGCTTTTATGAATAATGAATTTGATGTACTAGTAGCTACTACTATTATTGAATCTGGTTTAGATGTACCAAATGCCAACACTATATTCATCAATAACGCTAACAATTTCGGATTGTCGGACTTACATCAAATGCGTGGTAGAGTTGGAAGAAGTAATAAAAAAGCTTTCTGTTACTTCATCACTCCTCCCGATTCCGTTATGACTGATGATGCTCGCAAACGTATTCAAGCACTGGAACTACATTCTGACTTAGGAAGTGGCTTTAATATTGCTATGAAAGATTTAGAAATTCGTGGTGCAGGAGATATTTTAGGTGGAGAACAAAGTGGATTCATTAACGAGATTGGCTTTGCTACGTATCAAAAAATATTAAATGAAGCCATTGACGAATTGAAAGAAAATGAATTCAAGGACTTATACGAAGAAGTAGAACAAGGAAATGATAAGGCTTTTGTAAAAGAAACTCAAATAGATTCCGACTTTGAACTATTATTCCCTGATGATTATATCAATAACATCACAGAACGTTTAACCTTATATAATAAGTTAGGAACTCTAAAAATAGAAGAGGAGTTACTACAGTACGAAAAGGAACTAGTTGATCGTTTTGGAGAACTTCCAACTCAAGCAATTGATTTACTAGACTCTCTACGTATCAAATGGGTTGCTGCTAATATTGGATTAGAGAAAATTGTCATGAAACAAAACCGATTGATTGGGTATTTTATTTCTGACCAGAACTCAACTTTTTACCAAAGTGAACAGTTTACCAAAGTATTGCAGTTTGTACAAACACATAAAACATTGAGTAAAATGAAAGAAAAGCAAACTAAAAAGGGCTTGCGCTTACTGCTGACTTTTGAGAATATTAAAAGCACAAGCAAGGCATTAGAAGTCTTGAGTAAGTTTTAAACAGGATAAAGTCATACTGAGCTTGTCAAAGTATCATTTGGAGGATAATCTAATTTTATTAGGCAAAAAATTATTTCCGGATATGTTAAATACTATTTATTTTAAAAGAAACATAACCAAGTTTGATGAAATGGACCTTACTGGTCAATGTCCTGGTTGCTTTATAACTTTTGGAACTTGGGCTATAGACGGAAATAATCTAACATATACTTGGGAAGGTTCAGAACCCACTACTTCAACTTACGTTTATTCTGGAGTTGTTGACGAAATGAGTATTACAGGAACCTACACTCATACTTCAGAATCAAACGGAACTTGGGGCGCTATTGGATTATAAAATATAAATTTATACTATACCTATTATTAAAACAACCCATTTTCACTATTCAATCTTAGCTCTTTGAAAACAGAAGCTCCAAATTTCATAGAACGTTTTTCGTCCCAACTCTCTTTTAAATCAGGGTTGGGATCACAGTCTTTAAGAGCTAGTTTACACGATAATTACCACCCTTCCCCTTTAAACTCTCTTGTTTTTGCAAATCGAATCGTATTTTCTAAATAGTCTTCAATATTATATTTAGGCATCGGAACTATCGATTCTAATAATTTGGTATCATACTCATAAGGTTCAGATATCAGATACTGATTTAAATGTAGTCCTATGGTATTATAATAGATATTTTCCAATCTGTTCTTCCCTTCTAATAGCAATCCACCACTCGAAGAATTCAAAAAAGTAAAATTATTAAAACCAACCATCTTTATAATTTTACTCATACCTGATACAATATTGGTGTTTTGGGGATGTACGATGTTCAGTTGTTCTATCTTTTTATGGAATACATTAGCAATTACTTTGGCAACATAATCAACGGGGATAATATTTAGTCCTGTTTTGAAATTAGCTGCAATTCGAATAGAGTTTCCTTCTAATGGGTTTTTGTAGAAAAACTTACCTAAAAGATAATAAACCATGTAGTTAGATATGAAATAAGTAGATTTTTCAAATATATTCCCACCAAGAACACTAGGCCTTAAAATTTGTATATCTATATTTTCTTCTTTTCCTTTTTGCAGCAGAAACCCCTCTGTCAAGTGTTTATATTCTTCGTAAAAATTACGATATTTAGGACGTTTTTCATTGTGATAATCATTATCAATTAAACCTCCAATATTACCAATACTAAAGGCAGTACTGATATAAGTAAATTTTGTAATGTAGGTTGCAAACGTCTCAAATACATCTTTCGTGAATTCAAAAACCCCCTTATATATTATTTCTTTTTGAGAGGTGTCGGTTGATAAGTTTACAGAACCTGCCGAATGTATAAAGAAGTTGCTTTCTGTTTTTGACAAGAATTCTTCGGGCTTAAAAAAGGCATCCATATCCAATACTTTTATCTTTTTTAAGACAGCTTCTTTGTTCTTAGAAATAAACTCGGGAGCTGCAGCGCTTTCCAGTATTGTTTTAATTCTAGCTATTGCCGATTTACCATTTTTTTGTCTTACAGGAAGAAAAATGGTTTTAATATTTTCTTTTTTCAATAATTCAAAAATGACTTGAGAACCTAGAGTTCCTGTTCCTCCAGTAAGGATTACATTTATTTGATTTTTTGACATTGGCATTTATTTAGGGTAAGCTTATTTTTCAAATTTTGATAGTTAGTTTAACTCAAATTACCTAAAAATTGAATTGACTTTTCATTAAAAACAAGAGGTTGTTCCACATTAACAACATGACCACACTTTGTAACTACAAACACCTGTGATAAAAGATGTTCTTTTGCTAATTTCTGTACAGAAGGAAGAAATAAATGATCTTCTTCCCCCATCATATATAACGTAGGGATTTTAATATCATTTGCTCTAAAAAAACGCAATAAAGGGTTAATTTCCGATGTCAATTTAAACCAACGAATAAATTCCTTTTGACATAATTTTTTAGCCTCTCTAACAAATAATATACGTGATTGTTTGTGGTTTTTACGGGGCATTATAATAAATGCAAAAAACATGTATAATAATATATACGGAACTACCGACTTAAAAATAACCCCCAATTTCATTAGTAACTGAGATCTGAAATTTAATTTCATGATTGCCCCAGCTAATATCATGCTTTGCACTCGATTTGGGTGTTTCTCAGCGAGATTTCTGATCAGTATTGTCCCTAAAGAAATACCTACAAAATGTGATTTTTCAATGTTTAAATAATCGATAACTTCTACGATATCAGCTGTAATGACATCAAAAGTATATTTCGAATTTACAACATCTTTTAGCACCATTGCACTTTTACCATGACCTCTTAAGTCCAGTACTAATATATTGTACTCGGCTTTAAAAGATCGCAGTTGTTTGTACCAAATGGATGAACTCCCTCCAGCTCCATGAACAAAAGTAACCCACTGAGTACTTGTAGGATGAATGTATGTAGTATAATTTAACAAGGTGTCTTTTTAAAGGCGCAAAGTTAAACTATTTTTTAATTATTTGATTACCATTCGAATTGATAGGCTAATTTAAAAAAAGAGCCTTTTTTTAAACAGAAATTAACTTCTATTTCTATCAAGTATAAAGATAGTTTGTATTTATAAAACTACTGGAGGCAACGTATACAAGTCATATAAAACACCTTCCATTCACATACAGTACCGATTAAGTATCGTTTAAAACAATCCTGCTTCACTACTTAGTTTGATCACTTTTAGAACAGATGCACCAAATTCCATTGAACGTTTTCCGTTCCAACTTTGTTTTAAATACGGGTTAGCATCTCTTTCTATTAAAGGCTGTTTCCTGAAACATCATCTTCAATTTGTTTTAATTGGGCTTTGAGTTTTTTCAATTTGAGCTTGTCTTGAAAGGTAAATATTACATGACCAAGTAAACAAAAGAAAACATAACCAATAAAAAAGAAAATTACTAAGCTTATATAACTCATATTGGCTCTATCTGCAATAGATTCACCTTCAGCATCCATATAATCATAAGCTCCAGTATAATTTGGGCCGGTGATAGAAATAAGTACTCCAAAGCCAAGTACTTTAAGTGGCTGTTTCTTCAATAGAGGAATCTTGTCTTCTTGTTGTTTAATTTGCGCAGTATACACATGCATTCTATTTTCTTGGTATGGTGTCATTATTCGTTAGTTTATATTAAAAAGACATTCGTTTTATACAAGAGTTAAAACAAACCTTCGTCACTACTTAGTTTGATTACTTTTAAAACAGATGCGCCAAATTCCATTGAACGCTTCCCGTTCCAACCGTTTTTTAAATCAGGGTTGGCATCACTGTCTTTAAAAGGCATTTCTAAAGTGTACGCCATATTCCCAAAACGCTCCCCAATTTGTTTGGAGCATACTTTCAAGTTTGCTTTTCCAGGTAAACTGTTATCGTATCTGTGTACGTCTTGAAACTCATTAGTTGCATTCATCCAATGTTGCTTGAATGCATTTTCCTTTTCCATAATATCAGCCTTTAAACTCGGGATCCCCATTAAGCTGGTTACAAAATTGTAAGGTATTGCCTCATCACCATGAACATCCATTAAAAAATCAACACCTATAGCGTCCATTTTTTCTATGCAATAATATACTTCAGGGCTTTTCTCGATACTTGGGTTTTCCCATTCTCTATTGTAATTTATACCCAAGGTATTTACACGTAAATTACCGGCGATACTTCCGTCAATATTCAAGTTTGGAATAATGTAAAAGCAATGGTTTTCCAATAAGGCTTTACTATTGTCATTTGTTTTATCTAGCAAGCTTTCCACCAAACCTTGTATAAACCATTCTGCCATAGTTTCTCCAGGATGTTGGCGTGCCGTAAACCAAACTGTTTTCTTGTTTGCATTTGGGTCGCCAATAACCAATAGCGCTACGGGTTTTCCTTCTGGGCTGTTGCATAACAACTCTACACTACATAAATCACTATTTGCAGCGGAATCCGTTAAAGAGAGGTGTTGTTTATAGGAAAACGGTTCAAAATACGCTACATACAATTCTTGTTGATCTGTAGGGATATTAAAAGCCAATACGCCATTTTCATAGCAGGTGTCAATACGAAACCAATTTTCATTATCATAGGATACATTAACACGGTAATTTTCCCAACCATCAGGATAAGCACTATCGCCAGTATTGGTAATGCGTACATTTTGTGTGCTTCCTAATTCAATATCTGACATCTTAAAATAAAACCATTGTAAAAATTCAGAATTAGTATCCTTAGGAATTATTAATTCAATGTGTTCTGGCTTTATAGAAGTTACTTCAATATTTCCGGCGTCGAAATTGTGGTGTATCTGCATGTGTTGTTTTTTGTAAAATTAAGAAAATTTATCTTCTCAGGAATTGATTGTTAATGCATATTCGCTATTTTTATCCCATAGATAAATTTAGTAATTAAAAACACTATTCTCGATACAATTTTCTATTGAAAATCACTCGAATTGACGTGTTTTCAAAAGTGAATCCCGTCAGATTGAGTGAAATCCTGAAGGGATTTTGTATCGAAATTAAGTAATTTCCTTACACCTAAACTTGGTGCTAAGTTTATATAAATTTAAATATAAAGTGGTTTAGCATATGAGTATTCAAAAGATTTCAGGAAATATTGTAGATGTAGTTTCAAAGCGAATTTTTAGCGGAACAGTACATATTCAAAATGGAAAAATCGCTAAAATTATTGAAGAAACGGTTTCCGAAAATCACTATATCATTCCTGGTTTTATTGATGCGCATGTACATGTGGAAAGCTCAATGTTAATTCCTTCTGAATTTGCACGGTTGGCGGTTTGTCATGGTTCCGTAGCGACTATCTCTGATCCGCATGAAATAGCAAATGTATTGGGCGCGGAAGGAGTGAAGTACATGATTAATAACGGACAAAAAACTCCGTTTAAGTTTCATTTTGGAGCTCCTTCTTGTGTGCCAGCTACTGTATTTGAAACTGCAGGAGCTGAAATTACGGTGGAGGATGTAACCGAATTATTAGCCTTACCAGAGATTCATTACTTAACGGAAATGATGAACTTCCCAGGAGTATTGTTTGAAGATTCTATTGTATTGGCAAAAATACAAGCAGCAAAGGATGCTGGGAAACCAATTGACGGACATGCACCTGGATTAATGGGAGCAGATGTGGAAAAGTATATCAATGCAGGTATCACTACCGATCATGAATGTTTTACTAAGGAAGAGGCTTTAGAGAAGCTTAAATACGGAATGAAAATTCTTATTAGAGAAGGAAGCGCTGCCAAAAATTTTGATGAGCTTATTTCGTTACTGGATGAATATCCTACTAAAATCATGTTTTGTTCGGATGATAAGCACCCGAATGATTTGGTAGAAGGACATATAAACACCTTAGCTAAAAGAGCTGTTGCAAAGGGGTGTGATGTAATGAATGTACTTAGAGCTACTTCTTACAACATCATTAAGCATTATAACATGAATGTTGGTTTATTGCAAAAAAATGACCCTGCAGATTTTTGTGTGGTGATTGATTTAAAAAACTTCAAAGTGATTCAAACCTATATTGATGGAAATATGGTTGCTGAAAACAACAAGACGTTGATTCCTTCGGTAGGAGCAGCATTGGTAAATAACTTTAATTGTTCGCCAATTATGATGGATCAAATAAAAGTGCCATCAACTTCAGAACATATAAAAGTTATTGAGGTAGAAGATGGGCAATTAGTGACCAAAAAAGGAGCTGCTCAGTTAACTGCCATAAATGGGTTTTTAGAAAGCGATACAACACAAGATGTGTTAAAAATTGTAGTCGTAAACAGGTATTTTGATGCGCCACCAGCAGTTGCTTTTGTAAAGAATTACGGATTGAAACAAGGGGCTTTGGCATCCTGTGTAGCACATGATAGTCATAATATTATTGCAGTAGGAGTAAGTGATATTGATATTGTAAAGGCGATAAATTTAGTAGTGCAGCACAAAGGTGGAGTTTCCTTAGCTAACGGAACTGAAGAACTCGTTTTACCATTACCAGTAGCCGGAATAATGTCAGAAAAAGATGGTTATGAGGTAGCTAATGCTTATGAGAAATTAGACTTGCGCTCCAAAGCGCTTGGTGTAAAATTACAAGCACCTTATATGACTATGTCATTCTGTGCTTTATTAGTAATACCAGAATTAAAATTAAGCGACAAAGGATTATTCGACGGAAATAAATTTGAGTTTTCGGAGTTATATAATTAGTAAAATAGGTAGTTTAATGTTATAATATATTTTAAATTAATCATTATGCTATTTGATATCGTAACATGTTAAATGTATCGTCTAATAGATTGTTAATTAATTAATTGCAGATTGTTTTGTTTTGTTTTTTCTTATAAAAATGGGTAACATTATTGCGAAAATGGGAATATAATAGTGTAAGCCAATAATGAAACATAAAGTAAATCCACCAGGTGGATCACTAAAAAGAAACATAAATTGGAAGAGCACTTTTAAATAATAGCGAACACAGATTTTCTTTTTTGCCCCATTATTAATCTCTTTTTTGCCTCGACCTAATTATTAAGTTTTATACTGTATTTATAAATTCAAATTTTTGAATACCGTATAATTTAAAAAAACATCCTCAATTATAACTAGTTATAATTGAGGATGTTTTTTTTGTTTACAAAAAAGTTTAATACTCAAGAAAAATCGGCTGTAAAATGGAATTATGCGGCGTGTGTTTTTCTTCTATATGAGAAAAACCCAAGCTCGAAAACAAGATTGCAGCTATTTATAAGTAATTAGACTTCCTTGTACCTAAAACAACTGGTTATATGATCGTTTACCATACCTGTAGCTTGCATGTGTGCATAAATAACGGTTGAGCCCACAAACTTAAACCCACGCTTTTTTAAAGCCTTAGAGACAGTGTCTGATAGCTCCGTTGTTGCTGGGACATCAGCTAATGTTTTTGCAGTATTAGTAATTGGTTTTCCATCGGTAAATGCCCAAATGTATTCAGAAAAACTTCCGAACTCTTTTTGCACATCCATAAATAACTGTGCATTGGTAATAGCAGCTTTAATCTTTAATTTGTTTCTAATAATCCCTGCATTTTGCATTAATTCATCATACTTATCCTCATCATAAGCAGCTACTTTTTTATAATCGAAAAAATCAAAAGCTAATCTGAAATTTTCACGCTTTTTTAAAATGGTTATCCAACTCAAACCGGCTTGAAAAGTTTCTAAAATCAAAAACTCAAACAATTGCTGGTCGTCATATACAGGAACTCCCCATTCTAAATCATGATATTGCTCGTAAATTTCGTTTCCTTCACACCAACCGCATCGTACTTTTTCCATATAAAATATTTGAATTAATTAATATTGAGTTAAAGATACAAAAGTAAGGACGGTATTTTTATTTCGTCAAACGATAAGACATAAAAGGTTAAACATATGATGACATATCCAAAATACAGAGAATTAGTAGCAACTTTAGTAGAAGAGGGAAAATCTACTGGAGCTACACAATCGGAAGCATTAACACAGTATTCATTATTAAACAACAAACGTATGCAACGTTTGGATAAGAAAGGAATTCTAAGTGATTCGGCAATTGAAAAAGTAAGAAGCTATAACAAGCCAGTAGAATGGATTGTGCTTACGGAAAGTTGGTGTGGAGATGCGGCTCAAGTATTGCCATATGTAAATAAAATAGCAAGCTTGAATGACAATATAGAGTTGAAAATTGCGCTCCGTGATGAGCATCTTGATTTAATGGATCAGCATTTAACGAATGGAGGAAGGTCAATTCCGAAATTAATAATGATAGATAAAGAAACCAAAGAAGTGCTAAATA
This sequence comes from Kordia sp., assembly GCA_002733415.1. Classification (GTDB taxonomy): domain Bacteria; phylum Bacteroidota; class Bacteroidia; order Flavobacteriales; family Flavobacteriaceae. The sequence goes on from NVVR01000039.1 coordinate 15,691, forward strand.
CATTTGGACCAAGACCAAGTGAAGCAACTAAAATAGTAGAGGACTATAAAAACACCTATGGTACATTAACCCCAGAGTTTAAAAAGGATTTGCAAATTTGGTATACCAAAGATAAAGGCCTAAATGCAGTGAATGATTTAGTGAGTTTGCTTGCGTAAGTGACATGACTTGTCATTATTAAAAATATTAACGAGTCATTTCTACGAAGGAGAAATCTCACAAGTAGCTTAATAGAGATGCAATATGGATTGATAATAACATCAATTCAAGTGGTTTTAGACGATATAAGAAAAGTGTATCGAGAATTTGTCGATAATGATAAGCTTCTCGATACATTTTGTTCCCGCTATTGCTTTAACAAAAGACTCGAACTGACGCTAACTTGTTTTCACACTCAAGAATAACTACAATCGAGACTCTTTAAAAAGATAATGAATGATTTAGCCTGCTTGCTCGCCTAAATACTGCTTTTCAAATTCAATAGGACAAATGGCACTATCAGCATGAAAGTCACCAATTTTAGTACGACGTAATTTTGATAAATGACCACCAGATTGTACTGCTTTTCCAAAATCAAAAGCTAAAGAACGAATGTAAGTTCCTTTACTACATACTACTCTAAATTCAATCTTAGGCAAATCGATTTTTGTGATTTCAAATTCTGAAATATTGATTTGTCTTGGGGTAATTACCACCTCTTCGTTATTTCTTGCGTATTCGTACAAGCGTTTTCCATCTTTCTTTAAAGCAGAAAAAATAGGGGGCATTTGTTCAATATCTCCAATAAACTGTTTTGTGGTTTCGTGTATTTGTGCTTCTGTAATATGATCAGTAGGAAAAGTTTCTGTTACTTCACTTTCTAAATCATAAGAAGGAGTAGTTCCTCCTAAGGTGATTTCTCCAGTATATTCTTTTATTTGTCCTTGAAATTCACTCAAACGTTTGGTGAATTTACCAGTGCAAATAACTAATAACCCAGTTGCTAATGGATCTAAAGTTCCGGCATGACCTACTTTTATTTTTTTAATATCAAAGGCTTTTCTAATTACCCAACGTACTTTATTTACCGCTTGAAAAGAGCTCCATGTTAATGGCTTGTCAATCAGTAATATTTGTCCAGATTTAAATTCTTCAGCAGTCATCATAAGTTATATTGAGCTTGTCGAAATATAAGTGTATTCATATAGTCTTCGACAAGATCAGACTGACACATTAATAGATTAATCTTTCACTAAAGTACAAGCGATAGCAATTATTCCTACAATAAAGCAATAGTAAGCAAAGTAAGAAAGCTTGCTTTTCTTTACTAAGGATATCATCCAAGAACAGGCAAAAAGTCCTGAAATAAACGCTGCAATAAACCCTGCGGATAAAGGAATGATTTGATCACTTTCAAAAGATAAATCTCCAGATAACACATCTTTGGCAATTTTCCCGAAGATTAGTGGCACCACCATTAAAAAAGAAAACCGAGCGGCCTTAGTTTTATCTACTCCTAATAAAACGGAAGTGGATATGGTTGCTCCAGAGCGAGAAATACCCGGTAACATCGCAATTGCTTGCGATAGCCCAATAATAATAGCGTTTGGAGTGGATACGCCTTTGGTGGAGTCCTTTGCTCTGTCTGCTAAAAATAGCAATAAACCAGTAATCAATAGCATAAAGCCTACTAATAGAATATTTCCACCAAAAAGTTGTTCCAGTTCTTCTTCAAAAAACAATCCGATAAGTACAGCAGGGACCATTGAAATCCCAATTTTAAATACAAACTGAGTTTCCTCATTCCATTTAAATTGGAACAATCCTTTTAGTAGCTCAATAATGTCTTTTCTGAAAATAACAACAGTACTCAATGCTGTTGCAAAATGTAACACAACGGTAAATACTAGGCTTTCTTCTCCTACAGAGCTATCGCCTAAAATTGCTTTTCCAAGTTCTAAATGCCCTGAGGAAGATACTGGTAAAAACTCTGTTAATCCCTGAATAATACCAAGGATGATTGCTTTGATAATTTCCATTTAATCTTCTTTCTTCTTGTTAAAAAGAATCGCATAGACTTGAATTCCAAAACCTATTAGCACTAATGTTGGCGCTAAACGAATGCGTTGGAAATTGTAGATGGCCGGATTAAAAACATTGGGGTCGTCACTACCACCACCTGACATTAATAGAAAACCAATTGCAATTACTGCCAAGCCAATAAACATAAGCTTGTAGTTTGCTTTTTTGAAAATGAAATCTGGTTTTTGTTCTTTACTCATAGTGGAATATATATGTTTAATGCCAATTATTGGCTAGTATAAATCGTCTGTTTTTAAATTTAGGAAGCGTTGGGTAGCAAAAAAAGTACTAATCCAAGTAATTATAATTCCTAAAAGCACAATCCCTAAGCATAATAATGCGAAAAGAGTTGGGTTTGATAATATGTTGAGTTCAGGTAAGTTTTTGTCCAAATAATAGGCAACTACTATTAATCCTGCTACGGCGAATAGTGAACCAATAATTCCTAAACGGATGCTTTTCCATATAAATGGTCTTCTGATAAAGTGTTTCGTAGCACCAACCATTTGCATTGTTTTAATAATAAATCGTTTAGAATAAACCGCAAGTCTGATTGAACTATTGATTAACAGCATAGCAATAAAAGCAAAAATGACACTAATCGCGATTAGCCAAAAACTAATTCGTTTTACATTTTTGTTCATTAAGGAAACAAGGTCAACATCATATCGAACCTCATCCACATAGCTTTTTTGTAATAAATCAGTTTTGATTTCTTCCAATTTGTTTAAGGTAACAAACTCGCTGTTTAAGTATACATCTATAGAGTTTTGAAATGGGTTGTACCCAATAAAATCCATGAATTTTTCTCCATTTTCTACTTGAGCAATTTCTGCAGCTTCTTCTTTAGAAATAAAACGGGTTGATTTTACATAATCAGAAAGCTTTAAGTTCTTTTCTAATTGCGCAATTTCAATTTGCTTTACATTTTCTTTTAAATCAATAGACAAGGCTATTTTTTCTTTAAAAAGTGTTTCTACTTTACGAGCATTAATAAGTAACATCCCTAAAACACCTAATAAAAACAATACTAAAGTAATACTGATGATTACAGAGAAGTATGAAGATATTAACCGTCTTTTTTGATATTTATCAAAAGATTTGCTCATAAAATAAGTGTAAGTAAGGGGTAAAAATACTAAAAGTATAAAGAACTGATAATTAAATTAACTAAACTTTTGCCTTTCGAAGTTTAAGACTAAATTTGAGAGTAACTTTTAGAATTTAAAAAAATGAATATTGTTGTATTTGGTACTGGTGGAGTTGGAGGGTATTTTGGAGCTAAATTACATAAAGCTGGCTTTAAAGTAACTTTTGTTGCTAGAGGAAAACAGCTGGAAGCCATTAAGAATAAAGGCCTTCAAATAAAAAGTATCAATGGTGATTTTACTATTCATCCTGAGGGAACAGATGATATTCAAAATTTAACGAGTCCTGATTTAATTATTTTGGGTGTAAAATCATGGCAAGTTGCTGAGGCTGCTGAAACGATAAGACCAATTGTACATAAAACAACAATGGTATTACCATTGCAAAATGGAGCTGACAATGCTGATAAATTGCGTGCGGTTTTGAATACTGAAAATATATTAGCAGGATTGTGTAAGATTGTCAGTAAGGTTGAAGATTATGGAGTCATTAATCATTTTGCTTACGACCCAGAAATTATTTTCGGAGAATATAATAATGAACAAACAGCGCGTGTGAAGCAATTAAAATCAGTGTTCGATCGAGCTGGTTTTAAAAATAAATTATCAGAAAATATTCATTTGGATATTTGGAGAAAATATATGTTCATTACTACGGTAAGTGGTATTGGGGCTTTAACGAGAAGTTCATTTGGAGTCATGAAACAAAACGGTGAAATCATGGAAATGATGCTAAAAACAGCTCAGGAAATTAAACAAATTGCCAATGCAAAAGAAATACCAATTTCAGATGCTGATGTGGAACGAACTTTAAAAATGTTTCACCAAATGCCACCTAAAACTACTGCGTCTATGCAACGAGATTTGATGGAAAAAAAGCCTAGTGAATTAGAAAATTTTAATGGCTATATTGTTCAGCAAGGGCTAGAACTAAGTATTGAAACTCCAGTAAATTCATTTATTTATAATTGTTTATTACCACAAGAAAATAGTGTAAGAGCTACTTTGTAAATTATTAAAATAAAAAAGAACTTGTCAAACTGAGCTTGTCGAAGTTGATTATGAATAAATGTCAAATAGATTAATTTTCAATAAAAGATTTAAAATGCTCCAAGATTTAAAAATTTCTCGACCAGGATTATGGTTTCCCACTATATGGATTTACTTAATTCCTTTCAGTTTTTCTGATAACTTTTGGGAGAATCCGATTTTTTGGATAGGATTATTATTTGTAACATTCCCATTAAATTATTTGGTGTACGGGTTAAATGATTATAATGATATTGAAGCTGATGCAGTAAATTCCAGGAAAGGAAACTACTTGTTTGGAGCCAAGGCATCTAAAGCAGTGTTACAGCAAATACCTAAAAGAATAATGTTTGTGTTACTCCCTTTTATAATTGGATTTACTTATGTTTCAGGGTATAAAATGTGTTTATTATTACTCTTTATGATCGTTATCAATATCGTGTACAACTTCCGTCCATTTCGAATTAAAGAGCGTCCGCCTTTTGAGATTTTCATACAAATTGGTTATATAGCTACTGCTTATTTTTCGGTGTTGTTAAATGACACCGCTATGTTGCCATGGCAAACATTATTGTACTTAACACTATTTGCTTTTCAAGCCCACATTGCTGGAGAAATAATGGATATTGAACCCGATAGAATTGCAGAGAAACGTACTACAGCAACATTAATAGGAAGGAAAAACACGAAAATGCTAATGCTAGGATTACTATTGGTTGAATGTTATGTCTTATCAGTTTGGTTTCAGGATTATGTGTTAGCAGGGTTTCTTGGGGTGTTTTCTCTTTGGCTAGTTTTGGATGTTTTTATCTTTTTTAAAGATAAGCCTTATAGTTTGGCACAGATGAAATTGTTCGGATACGCCATGAATATTTCCGCAATAATATCGATGATTTGGGCACTCTATTCCAGTAAATTATTAGCTCCAATCTTTTAAATCAGTTCAATTTTTCTTTGTCCTACATTAACAGTAGCTTTGCACTCATAAAATAAGCAACTTTAGTATAAAATACTGGAGTATGAATAAGACAAGATAAAATGCAATATAACTTCAACGAAATAGAAGCCAAGTGGCAAAAATATTGGGCAGAAAACCAAACGTTTAAAGCTTCAAATAGTACTGATAAACCAAAGTATTATGTATTGGATATGTTTCCTTATCCTTCGGGAGCAGGATTACATGTTGGCCACCCTTTAGGGTATATTGCAAGTGATATTTATGCACGTTATAAACGTCATCAAGGATTTAATGTACTGCATCCGCAAGGATATGATAGTTTTGGTTTGCCTGCAGAACAGTATGCTATACAAACTGGTCAGCATCCAGCCGTAACTACACAAGCTAATGTAACTCGTTATAGAGAGCAATTAGATAAGATAGGGTTCTCTTTTGACTGGTCGCGTGAGGTACGTACTTCAGATGCTGATTACTATAAGCATACCCAATGGATTTTTATTCAATTGTATAATTCATGGTATAATAACGATACTAAAAAAGCGGAAGATATTGCTACCCTTGTTGCTAAATTTGAAGTAGAAGGAAATGCGACGGTAAATGCTGTTTGTGATGAAGATATTCAATTATTTTCTGCTACAGCATGGAATGCATTTTCCGATAAAGAAAAGCAACAAATCCTGTTACAATACCGTTTAACATATTTAGCAGAAACTGAAGTGAACTGGTGTCCAGGTTTAGGAACTGTTTTAGCAAATGACGAAATTGTAAATGGAGTTTCTGAACGCGGAGGGCATGAAGTAGTGCGTAAGAAAATGACACAATGGTCTATGCGTATTTCTGCTTATGCGGAACGTTTGTTAAACGGAATAGATTACAATCAAGATAGTTTAGACTGGACGGATTCTATAAAAGAAATTCAACGCAATTGGATAGGAAAATCAGTAGGAGCTTCAGTGACGTTTAATGTAAACGATCATGATGCTACTATTGAGGTATTCACAACGCGTCCTGATACTATTTTCGGAGTGTCATTTATGACTTTAGCACCAGAACATGAGTTGGTGTCTCAACTAGTAACTGATGTACAAAAAGATGCTGTAGCTGCTTATATTAAATCTACTTCAAAACGTAGTGAACGTGAGCGTATGGCAGATGTAAAAACCATTTCTGGTGTGTTTACTGGAGCTTATGCGGAACATCCATTTTCAAAAGAACCTATTCCAGTTTGGATAGGCGATTATGTATTGGCTAGTTATGGTACAGGAGCAGTTATGGCCGTTCCTTGTGGTGACCAACGTGATTATGATTTTGCAAAGCATTTTGATATTGCAATACCCAATATTTTAGAAGGGGTTGATATTTCAGAAGCAGCAAATGCTGATAAATCAGTGAAGATTGCTAATTCGGATTTCTTAAACGGATTAAATGCTAAAAAAGCAGGGAAGCTTGCAATATATAAATTAGAAGAATTAGGACAAGGACTTGGAAAAACACAATACCGTTTGCGCGATGCAGTTTTTTCTCGCCAAAGGTATTGGGGAGAACCTTTCCCGGTATATTATAAAGATGGAATGCCTCAAATGATTGATGCAGCGCATTTACCAATTAAGCTACCAGAAGTAGAAAAATATTTACCAACCGAAACAGGAGAGCCACCACTAGGAAACGCAACCGATTGGGCTTGGTGTACAGATACTAATGCTGTAGTTTCTAATGACAATATTAATAACGAAACTGTATTCAGTTTAGAATTAAATACGATGCCTGGTTGGGCAGGAAGTTCATGGTATTTGTTTAGATACATGGATTCACAAAATGAAGGTGAATTTGCTTCTAAAGAAATGCTTGATTACTGGCAAAATGTAGATTTATATATTGGAGGTTCTGAGCATGCAACAGGACACTTATTGTATTCTCGTTTCTGGACGAAATTCTTACATGATAGAGGATTCTTATCAGTAGATGAACCTTTCAAAAAAATGATAAACCAAGGAATGATTTTGGGTACATCTGCTTTTGTGTATAGAATTGACGGAACAAATAAATTTGTTTCTAAAGGGTTAATTGGTGACCAAAAAGTATTGCCAAAACATGTAGATGTATCTCTGATAAACGCTTCTGATGAATTAGATGTAGAAGGATTTAGAAATCATCCTTTAAATCAAGATTATAAAGCTGCTGAGTTTATTTTAGAAGATGGTGTTTATAAGGTTGGACGTGAAGTTGAAAAAATGTCGAAGTCTAAATACAACGTAGTAAACCCAGATGAAATCTGTGAACGTTACGGAGCAGATACTTTGCGTTTATACGAAATGTTTTTAGGGCCTTTAGAACAAGCAAAACCTTGGAATACAGCTGGTATTACGGGAGTACATAATTTCTTAAAGAAACTATGGAAGCTGTATGTGGATGATAACGGATTAAAAGTTACTGACGCTGCCCCAACAAAAGACAACTTAAAGACTTTACATAAAACCATAAAAAAGGTATCTGAAGATATTGAGAATTTCTCTTTCAATACCTCAGTATCTACTTTTATGATTTGTGTGAATGAATTAACCGCTCAAAAATGTAGTTCTAAGGTCATATTAGAGCCATTAGCGGTATTAATGGCGCCTTATGCTCCACATATTGCAGAAGAGTTATGGGCGCAACTAGGGAGTACTAATTCTGTTTCAGAAGCTGCTTTTCCAATATTTGATGAGAAGCACTTGGTGGAAAGCAGCAAGAACTACCCAGTATCTTTTAATGGTAAAATGCGTTTTATGCTAGAGTTACCATTGGATATGAGTAAAGATACTATTGAACAAACAGTATTGGCAGATGAGCGAACTCAAAAGCAATTGGATGGTAGAACGCCTAAAAAAGTAATTATCGTACCCGGAAAGATTATTAATTTGGTAGGGTAAATAACAAATTAAATTATAGAATACAAAAAAGCGGCTAGTTAGCCGCTTTTTTGTATTCTATAATGTCAGACTGAGCTTGTCGAAGTCTTATTGTAGCATTACTTTTTTAGTAATGCTGTTACTGTTAGCATCTGTAATTTTCACAAAATACACTCCTGAAGGAATAGTATTTGGGAATTGAATACGTTCTGTATTTACTGTTTCAGTAAATACCTTTTTACCAATTACATCATAAACTTCAACGTTAGTAATCGTATTTTGAGAATTGTTGCTGATGTGTAAAAGTCTATCTCCTTCTAATGGATTTGGATAGAAAGATACTTTAGATGTTAATTCATTTTCATTAACTCCAAGTACTGACGCCGCAGTGATTCTAATATCATCAATAACCATTTCTTCTTGAATTCCAGAAAATGTACGAATACGCAACTTCATGCTTGTTCCGGTAATTGTAGAGCCTGCTCTTGCATCAAGGTTGTATGAAACATCACGCATTGCATTAGTAGTCTGTACGGTATAACTCCCGTTTAAGTTATCATCTTCATAAAAATTAAATAGTGCTCCAGTCGGTTCTCCTCTAAAATCTCCAATTTTAACCCAAATATTAGAGTTGTCTAATTCGTATTCGATAGCAAGAAAATCTAAAGTCTCGTATCTGTTTGGACTATCATTAGTAGCTCCAACTTTAAGACTTACCGAAATGTCATTAGCCCCAGTAATATCAAAGCTATTGGTAGTAATATACAATTCCCCTCCTGTAATATATCCATCAAAATCCTCCCATACAATTACATTAGCTCCTTCAAAACCTGTTGGTTGTACGTCAATTGCACCTGTTCCTGCAGGATTTCCTCTTAAAATATAATCTGCTGCAGCAAAATTCCCGAAATCTAAATTAGCTCCTCCTGAACTAGTAAGGCTATAGGTGTCTTCATCAGTACCTTCAAAACCATTGGTGTATAGAGGTACTTGAGAGTACATTAAAGTATAGGATAATAAAAAAGTGAAAACCCCAGTTATTTTTAAAAAGTATTTTTTTTTCATAATGATTAGTTTTATTATAGCAGTAAAGGTATTAATTATTTCAATTAATACCTTTACTTTTATATTTGTTAATTACCTTTCTAGCTTCTGGAAGGGAAAGTCCCTTGTAAAGCGATAATGTAATTTATTCCTAAGTAAGGGTTTCTTATGCCAAATGCTCTATTTCCACCAGTATTATTAGTCATAACACTACCTGCGGCTAAATCTGTGTTTGGTGCACCAGTTACATAAATTTCTGATGCTCCAAGAGAAGCACTACTAGATGGAGAATCATCATCAACTGCTGCATTAGATACTTTTATAGCACCCGTATGACTGTGACTTGGCAATTCATTAGTAGTTAAAGTTACCTGTTCTATACCTCCTTTTTGACCTAATCTTACAGGAGCTAAACCTGCTCCTTGGTGTGCATGTATAGGAGTTCTACCACTTAAATCTGGTAATCCAAAAGTTGTTCTTCCATCTCCTCCATACGTAGTTCCTAAAAGTGAAAATAAAGCTGTGTTTTGAGAAATTGGCAATAATTGTCCTTGACAAAATGCCCAACCTCTTGGAGCAAAATTTCCTCCGAACATAATGATTTGTGCTAAAAATGGTTCCATAGTTTGATGTTTTTAAAATTTATAATTGATTCATAATTTGTTCTTGTCAAAAGTATCGGATAAATAAAAATTATATAAGCGTATAACTAACGCTGTTTACAATCAGGTATTTACCCCTGGTTTTATGTTTTTATAATAAAATAATACTCGAGTACTTATGATAGCTATCATTTGACAACTCAAAATTGAAGAAATTTTGAGTTGAATATTCAAAAAATGCCATAAGAGCTATAATTTTGTGTACAAGGGAAGATTTCTTAGGTATAAGAATAATATTTGAATCACTCTAACCCCCTTGACCTGTTATCCTATACTAAAATCCGCTAAAGAAATGGGTATGACGCTACCATTAGTTGTAGTAAGTGCAAATGTTCCTAAATGATCAACGGTTAAGGTAAGTTCACCCTCCCCTTCATATCTATAATACGCTTCAATAGTTCGGTATCTTACTACTACTCCCCAAGTTTGTGATGGCTCAGGATATCCAGGTAATCTTTTATCTCCTAGGTCAATGAAA
>NVVR01000011.1 GCA_002733415.1 Kordia sp.
TGATCCGATATCAATTAGTGAAAATTGTATCTAGCTAAACGCTTCTATCCCTCCTATTTTGATTTTTGTTTATTACATTTATAAAGTTATATATTAGTGGCGTATTTTACAACTAAACAAATATACGGGCTAAACGTTATATGCAATTCCTCCTATTTCCAAAAAAATTAATTACTTCTTGGAAACGTTTTACGGGAAAAATTGAATAAATTCGTCTAAGTGAACAAAGCGTAAAAACCCCTATGTTTACTGGCCTTTTAAAAAACGTTACTCAGAATTCAGAAAAATATGAATATTAAAACTTTTATAGTCGACTCTTTTACAGATATGCCTTTCAAAGGAAACCCTGCAGGAGTTTGCCTACTAGAGACTCCAATTAATGTTGAAATAATGCAATCAATTGCTACAGAATTAAATTTATCTGAAACGGCTTTTTTACTAAAAACAAAAACCAACAGTAAGCATTTTGAAATACGATATTTTACACCAATAGTTGAAATTGATTTTTGCGGTCACGCAACTTTAGCTGCATCAAAAATAATTTTAAGCAAATTGAATAATTCAAATATTGAATTTACAACTCATAAAGGATTGAAATTAAGTGCTAAGCTTGAGGGCAAGTATATAAAGATGAAATTCCCACTGTATTCTACAACTGAATATATTCCAAATCAAAAACTTTATGATGCTTTTGGAATTAAAGCCCCTATTTCGACGAGATTCGCAAAAGATTTAGATATGCTCATTATTGAGGTTAAAGACAAACAATCTCTTTTGAATATTAATCCAAACTATCAAAAGGCTATTGAAAGCTCAAAAACTATAAAAGAAGTTGTTATAACCGCAAAATCAGAAGATAAAAATTATGACTTCTATTCTAGATGTTTTTGCCCTTGGATTGGAATAAATGAAGACCCCGTGACTGGCGCTTCTCATTCTGTTTTAGCAAAATATTGGAGTAGTATTTTAAATAAAAAAGAAATGACTGCTTTTCAATTATCAAAACGTGGCGGCTTTTTAAAACTTAATATAATAAGCGACACTCAATTAGAAGTTAAAAGTAATGCTCGAATTGTATTTGAAGGAGAAATGAAATTATAAAAAAGAAGACAACAACACCTATAAACAATACGCCTTTTGATGTGTAATCCAAGAAGTGATTTTACATTTACATAGTCGCCAAGCTTTTAATATTTGGCTTTTATAAAAAACAAAATATTAAAGTTAATGGCTTGTGCCGACATGAAAATCTGCGGATTTTCTGTCCCGTACTATTCATAGCTAAACGTTATACTTTATAAAAAAACCTATGAAAAAAATATTTTTGATTATTTTAATCTTCGGACTTACTTCTTGTAAAATGAATAAGGAAAATTCAAAAACCGTAATTGAAGAACCAATTGAAGACAATATCGAATTAATTGAAATTTATAGAAACGATCAAGCTGACCGACAAACAGACAATATCGATTGGAGTGTCGTTTCAAAAAGAGATAGCTTAAGAGAAGTGAGAATATACCAACTTTTAGACTCAAATAGAGTAAGAACTTCTAAAGACTATCATAATGCTGCAATGATTTTTCAACACGGAGGGAATTCTACTGCTTATGGAATGGCAGTTAAACTAATGCGTAAATCTATTGAATTAGATTCTACTGCAAATAAATGGCTTTTAGCAGCAGCTATTGACCGGTGTTTATTGAGTAATGATGAACCTCAAATATATGGAACTCAATATCAAAAATTTGGGAAAGATGAACCTTGGGAATTAGGCGAAATTGATACGACAAAAATTTCAGACACAGAAAGAATAGAGTACGGTGTAGAAACATTAGCAGAACAAAGAGAGAAGGTTAGACAAATGAACAGAAAAAAAATATCTGACCTATTAAGCGAAGGTAAAACTGTAAACGAAATAATTATGTTTATCAAAAAGGAAGACATAAAAGAATCAAAATACGATTTATCTGAAAGTGAAATTAATAGTTTTGGCTATAGCATAATGAGTCAAGGCAATGACCATGAAGCTTTGACTATTTTTAAACTAAACACAGAATTATATCCAAAAGGGTTTAATACCTATGATAGCTATGGTGAGTGTCTTTTAAATATAGGGGATAAAGAAAATGCAATTAAAGCTTATGAAAAATCATTAGAATTGAACCCAAATAACAATAATGCAGAAAACATGCTTTCTGATATAAAAATAAAACATAACAAAACCTATAAGTAATACGATTTTAGGCGTTTAAAACTAAAGCTTATATATAATTTACATTCATCTCAAATCTTATTATTTACTCACCTCCTTTATTATTCATAATTTATTTATTAAAATTATTTTTCCTTTTTCACCTTTGCTCGCTTTTAATACGGTCTCATAAATATTGGACCTAGATACTGTTCAAGTTCTAAGAAGAAAAAAAACAGAAGGGTGTTTCTCTATGATCCGATATCAATTAGTGAAAATTGTATCTAGCTAAACGCTTCTATCACTCTTATTTTGATTTTTGTTTATTACATTTATAAAATGTTACATATTAGTGACGTATTGTTACAACTAAACAAACATACGAGCTAAACGTTGTGCGTCATTAGACAAAACCGAAACATATTCAAAAAACTATTCTTTTTCTATAAATAATTTAATAGACGGTAGCGTTTATTAAAGAATACTTACATACATTTGTTTTATTAAACGATAGCGTCTAAATAATGCCAAAAATATTAGCAAAAAAAGAAGACTGGATAATTCAAGGATATAAATTATTTTCTGAAAATGGAATTAACGGAATAGTCGTTGAAAAAATGGCTTTAAAACTAAAAATAAACAAATCAAGTTTTTACTGGCACTTTAAAACAAAAAAAGATTTTTTAAATGAAATAATTTCTTATTGGGCATCTACAGATACAGACCGAATAATTACAATGGTAGAAAGTAAACCATTAGGTAAGGAAAAATTTAATGCATTAATAGAATTAGCATTTAAGAAAGAACCTTATTTGGATTTTATTTTTTTTCTAAAAAGGTATGCTCTTAAAGACAAGACAATCCAAACGCTAATAGATAAAATAGATAGCCAAAGAATTGATTACACCAAGAGCATATTAATTGAAATGGGGTTTTCAGAAAATGAAGCCTTTATAAAGTCAACTTTATTCTACAAATATTTAATAGGTTATCACGAAATGATTCGCTACAAAAAACAAAGTGAAAATTATATAAAAGAAGTAAAAAACGAACTGAATCAATTTATAAAATACTAATTATGAATACAAAAAATAAATATTGGATAATCGCAGGAGTTTTAAACCTGATAACATTCTTCCTACATCTTATTGGTGGCCAATTAGACCTTGTTAATCCAATGATTGAAACATCTTTAAGTCTTGAAAAAAGTTCTCAATTAATTGGTGCCTGGAATATGGTTACAATTATTCTTTTAGGAACTTCTTATATTTTATTGTCAGCAGGGTTTGGAAAAAAATACTCAACAAATACTGAAATGATAAAATCAATTGGATATTTAAATTTATCATTCTGTTTACCATTTATCATTGCTGGTTTTTATTATGGCTTATTAGTACCCCAATGGATATTTTTCCTTCCAATTGGAGTATTTGCAATGATTGGATTAAATAAGACAACAAAAAATGCTTAAAATAGGCGGGATATTAAATATCATTATTGCAGTTGCTCATATTATTGGGCTATTTTGGGCAGAACAAATGTTTGAAAAAACTGGTGCAGTAGAAGGAATGAAAGAACTTGCACAAATTCATTACTCAATTCCATATTTATCGACAATTTTTGTAGCAATAATATTCTTCATTTTTGGGATTTATGGAGTACTGGCTAATAGTAAAATAAGAAAACTACCTTTATTAAAACTTGGTATTTTTGGAATTTCATTTATTTATCTTTTTCGGGGAATTGGAGAGCAATCGTATAATCAAATTAAAGGAACTACAACAACATCCGAAACTATTCAGTCTATTGTCGCATTAATTATTGGATTACTATTCCTATTTGGTGGATTGAAAAAATGGACATTAAAAAAAAGAATAACGAATGCACAACAAAGCATCTAAACCATAGCTGATAAGTGTTAAATTCAAAGGTTTGTGCTTATTTATAAAGTTCCTCCAAGTTTTAAATTTGGCTTTTAAAATAGCAAATATAAAAATTTGGCTCTGTGCTGAAACCGAAATTCATCGTATTTTTATACGATACGTTTCATATCCAGAACGTTATGCGTCATTTAAACAATCTCTATCTGGATTAAAAAATGGAAAGTAAAAATTGGGCGATTTGGGTAATGAAAAAATGAATCTGAATGAATATTTTTCGGAATTAGTAATTGAGTTTCCAGTTGTGAAAACTGAAATAGAAAGTGAAGATCCTGAAATGGTACACTCTCGAATGGAAATTTTCTCTAACTATAACATTGAGCAGATAAAAACCAAAAAATATTACTGAATTAAAACGCTGTTTTGACTTTCAAGAATCTCGGATTGAAAAACTAAATACTGACTTAATAAATGCTTTGAATATTTCCTATTGCGAATCTTTACTACTTGGAGAATCTGAAAGTGAAATGATTGAAATAAAGAAATTAAAAAAGCAAACACAAAATATGAAGAATACTATGTAAATCTGTCAAAAACTGATTAAAACTAAAGCTTATGTATATTTACATTTATCACCAAATCTTTTAATTTAGCTTTTATAAAACGACAGAATTAAACAAAAAGCTCATGGTTTGTGACGACACGAAAATCTGCGTGTTTTCTGCCCTATACTATTCATCACTAAATGCTAAATCATAAGGATTAATCCTTCCTATATTTCTTCGTTTCTTCAAATACATGAGTAAGTATCCCCTCTTCTAATGCAGAAAATTCTATCCCTCTACGCGCCATAACTACTTCAGCTACTTCAAAAGCTTTTTTTGTTAAATAAGTAGAAAAACCTGAACTACCACCCCAACTATAACTAGGAATGAAATTTCGAGGAAACCCTCCTCCAAAAATATTAGCCGAAACTCCTACTACTGTAGCAGTATTAAACATTGTATTAATACCACACTTAGAGTGATCCCCCATCATTAACCCACAAAACTGTAATCCTGTTCTTGCAAAATTTTCCGTTTCATAACTCCACAAACGGACTTCAGAATAGTTGTTTTTAAGATTTGAATTATTAGAGTCAGCTCCTATATTACACCACTCTCCTAAAACAGAGTTTCCTAAAAACCCATCATGACCTTTGTTTGAAAACCCAAATATCACCGAATTATTTACCTCACCCCCTACTTTACTATGTGGCCCGATAGTCGTAGCTCCGTATATTTTCGCCCCCATTTTTAATGTAGCATTCTCACACAACGCAAATGGACCACGTACAGTACATCCTTCCATTACCTCAGCATCTACACCTATATATATTGGCCCGCTAGAAGCATTTAATGATGAAAATAATACTTTAGCACCTTCTTCTATAAAAATGTTTTCACGTGACACACATTGTATTCCTTCAGGAATTGGAGCTGATACCCTTCCTTTTGTTAATAAATCAAAATCTGCCTGAATAGCCACTCCATTCTTAGCAAAAATATCCCAAGTATTATCAATTTTAATATATTCACAATCAACATCAAAAACTTCATAAGTATCAAAGTTAACCTCCTCTTGACCTTCAGTTGTAAAAAACGCTAATATCTCATCATCGCAAAAAACAGCTTGATTCTCCGACAAATTTTCAATCATTGCCACCAACTCTTCATTTGGTAAAAACGAAGCGTTTATCATGATATTCTTGTCAAGTTCTACCATTGGGTATTTATCCGATAAATACTCCTCAGTTATTGTTGATGTTGTAAACCCAAGGTGTTTCTCCCATTTTTCTCTAATAGTTAAAATCCCTACACGAATATCAGCAACTGGTCTGGTATATGTAAATGGCAATAATTGGTTTCGTACTGTCCCGTCAAAAAGAATGTAGTTCATAAAAGTAATTTTTGAATTGAATAATCAAAGTTATAATTTATAATACATATAGAAAAACAAAAAGCCTTCGATTTCTCGAAGGCTTTTAATATCTAAATAAATTCGTAAAATTACTTTTTGAATTTTGCGTATTTAGTCTTGAACTTATCAATACGCCCAGCAGTATCTATTAACTTAGATTTACCAGTGTAAAATGGATGAGAAGTTCTTGAAATCTCTAATTTGAATAATGGATACTGAACTCCTTCTACCTCAAGAGTTTCTTTTGTATCTACTGTAGACTTAGTTAAGAATACGTCATCATTTGACATATCTTTAAACGCTACTAATCTATAATTTTCTGGATGTAAACCTTGTTTCATTTTATTAATCTTAACATTTTCAAGGTGCAAATATATTACTTTAAATCTGTTTCAAAAAACTTATTTGTAAAATATTTTAAACTTTTTTCTGTAACGATTTAGTACATTTGTTTACTTATTAGCTAAAACTAATTAAATTATGGAAAACTCAATTAAACCAATCTCAATTAAATCAAACGCAATAAATTACGGACTTTACTTAGGAGGTGCTTTATCTGTATATACAATCTTATGTTATGGAATCAATATAGAACTAATAGTAAACTTTTGGATTGCATTACTAGTTATACCCATTGTTGTTGTATCTGTAGGCATTATTTCTACCGCTAAATCAAAGAGTATTAATCAAGGATTTTTAAGTTATAGACAAGCGTTCTCTTCTTATTTTATAACCATTGCAGTAGCATTAATCATACATACATTAATAAACATTATCATATTTAATTATATTGATCCAGATGCGTCTATACGTATAAAGGAAATTATAATCGACAAAACAATTAGCTTCATGGAGAAATTCAATACTCCTGCAGAAGCAATGTCAGAAGCAATAGAAAAAATAAATAATCAAGACACTTTTAGCTTCGCTGCTCAATTAAGAGCTTTAGCACAAAGTTTAGCAACATTCTCTATAATTGGTTTACTTGTTGCTGCCCTTATGAAAAAAAATAAAGAAGAAATATAAGGCGAATGGACATCTCACTAATCATCCCACTTCTTAATGAAGACGAATCTTTGAAAGAGTTGCATACCTGGATTGCTTCAGTTATGCAAACTCACAACTATTCCTATGAGATACTTTTTATAGATGACGGATCTACCGATAATTCTTGGGAGGTAATTAATACATTATCACAAGAAGACAACAATGTTAAAGGTTTCAAGTTTTTAAGAAATTATGGTAAATCACAAGCGTTACACCTTGGCTTTTCAAAAGCAAAAGGAGATGTCGTGATTACCATGGATGCTGATTTACAAGATAACCCAGAAGAAATCCCAGGATTGTATGATTTAATTGCAAACCAAGATTTTGATTTAATTTCTGGCTGGAAAAAGAAACGATATGATTCTGTTTTTGCTAAAAATATTCCTTCAAAATTATTTAACTGGTGCGCCCGTAAAACTTCTGGCCTAAAGCTACATGATTTTAATTGTGGATTAAAAGCTTATAAAAACGATGTGGTAAAGAATGTTGATGTTTACGGCGAAATGCACAGATATATTCCTGTGTTAGCTAAAAATGCTGGGTATAGAAAAATAGACGAAAAAGTAGTGCAACATCAAGCTCGTAAATACGGAAAAACAAAATTTGGAATGGATCGATTTATAAATGGCTTCCTTGACCTACTAACAATTTCTTTTCTATCAAAATTCGGAAAACAACCAATGCACTTATTCGGTGCCTTAGGATCACTTTTATTCCTAATAGGATTTATTTTCGCTTTCTATTTAGGAATTGACAAACTTATCCTAAACCCAACTGATAGGCTAATCACACAACGCCCTCAATTTTATATTTCACTCGTGAGTATGATTATTGGTTCGCAATTATTTATTGCTGGTTTTTTAGGAGAATTAGTCTTACGTAACAACAAAAATCAAGATCGCTACAGAGTTGAAGAAGAGTTATAACAGGATTAAGGGGGCAAAAAAAAATACACTTTTTTTTGACCCCTTAAATCTTTTTTCTTTTTTCTCTCTTCTTTTGTTTTTATTCTTTACTCTCTCTTCTTTGTTCTTTTTTCTCAACCAAAAAAGTTACATTTGCATCTTTCATTAGCAAGCATTAACAATGATATATATCGCACCTGAAACGCTAGAAATAGCAAATACTTGGTTGACTCCTACTTTTGATGAGGATACTCAACACCAAATAAAAGAACTTATCGCAAACAACCCTGATGAGCTAAAGGAGAGTTTTTATAAAAACTTAGAATTCGGTACAGGTGGAATGCGAGGTATCATGGGAGTTGGAACAAACCGAATTAATAAATATACCTTAGGTAAAAACACTCAGGGACTTGCTAATTATTTAAAGCAAGAACATCCAGACAAGAAGTTAAAAGTTGCTATAGCTTATGATTGCAGACACAACTCAAAATCACTAGCGAAGTTAGTAGCTAATGTGTTTTCAGCCAATGGAATTAAAGTGTATTTATTTTCTGACTTACGTCCTACTCCAGAATTATCGTTTGCAGTAAAGCACTTAGGATGTGATTGTGGAATTGTATTAACAGCATCACACAACCCCCCAGAATACAACGGATACAAAGTATACTGGAATGACGGCGGACAAATTGTTCCTCCTCAGGATGCAGAAATAATCAACGCTATAAATGAGTTAGATTATGCAGAAATTAATTTTGAGGCAAACGACAACTTAATTGAATTAATCGACACTGAATTAGACGAAGCTTTTATTACCGCTTCTGTAGCTAACGGAAGTTTTGAAGGTACCGATCGTGATAACTTATCTATCGTTTTCACTTCATTACACGGTACTTCAATTACTATTTTACCAGAAACTTTAAAACGTGCTGGTTACAAAAACATTCATATAGTTGAGGAACAAGCAAAACCTGATGGGGATTTCCCTACAGTAAAATCACCTAATCCAGAAGAACCAGCAGCTTTGGCTATGGCCATGGAATTGGCAGAAAAAGTAAATGCTGATATCGTTATTGGTACTGATCCTGATTCTGACAGAATAGGTATTGCCGTTAGAGACAATGACAATAAGTTGATTTTACTAAACGGAAATCAAGCTATGATTGTTATGACCGATTTTTTAATTGGACAATGGTTAAAGCAAGGGAAATTATCCGATAATGATTTTGTAGGATCTACAATAGTATCTACTCCAATGATGCAGGAATTAGCTGATTATTACGGCGTTGAATGCAAGGTTGGCTTAACTGGATTTAAATGGATTGCTAAAATGATTCAAGACCATCCTGACCAAGCATTTATTGGTGGTGGGGAAGAAAGCTTCGGTTTTATGGTCGGAGACTTTGTTCGTGACAAAGACGCAGTAACCGCAGCGCTACTAGCTTGTGAAATTACTAGTCAAGCAAAATCTAATAACAGCTCTCTATACAAGGAGTTATTAAAATTATATGTAACTCATGGTTTCTACAAGGAACATTTAGTATCACTTGTTAAAAAAGGAATCTCTGGTGGGGAAGAAATCGCTCAAATGATGGTTGACTTCAGGGACAATCCATTGAAAAAAATAAATGGTTCTAAAGTAATTATGTTAGAAGATTACCAAGCTTCTACTATGAAAAATATTCTCACCGATAAAGAGTACCCATTAGACGTTCCAAAATCCAATGTGTTAATATATTACATGGAAGACGGAAGCAAAATTGCTTGTAGACCAAGTGGGACCGAACCAAAAATAAAGTTCTACATAAGTGTAAAAGAAACTTTAAAAACTATTGAGGACTTTGAAAAAGTACAACAAAAATTAGACGATAAGATCACCTCGATAATCAATGATTTGAATGTAAATTAAATGGAGTACATAAAAAAATTATCACGTTTTATAATACCATACAAGAAATACGCTTACCTAAATATATTTTTCAACGTTTTATACGCCTTGTTTAGTACATTAGGTATGGTTTCTTTAATGCCCATGATAAATGTTTTATTTGGCGAAAATGAAAAACGTACTATAAAACCAATTTGGAAGGGACTTAATAGTCTTGATGATTTAGGAAACATCAAGCCATACCTAGAAGATTCCTTGAACTACTTTATCACTACTACTTCTGATGAATTTGGACCTCAACACGCCTTAATGTACATGATAATACTAATCATTAGTATCTTCCTATTCAAAAACGTATTCAACTACCTAGCACTTTATTTTATAACTTATTTAAGAAACGGTGTTTTGAAAGATATTAGAAATGAAGTATATAATAAAGTCATAGCCCTCCCTATTTCATATTACTCTGAGAAGAAAAAAGGAGACGTTATTGCTCGTATTTCTGGAGATGTTAATGAAGTACAAAACTCATTGTTAGCTATTTTAGAATTGATTGTTAAAGAACCCCTAACGATACTTTTTTCTATTATCGCAATGTTTATGATTAGTTCTAAACTAACATTGTTTGTATTTATATTCATCCCTATTTCTGGTTTTATTATTTCATTGATTGGAAAAAAGTTAAAAACCCACTCTGCAAAAGTCCAGAATGAACAAGGTGTTTTCTTATCTACTTTAGAAGAAACTTTAAGCGGATTAAAAGTCATTAAAGGGTTTAATGCCGAACCCGTATTCAATAACAAATTCCAAGAATCTACTACTCGATTTTTTAACTTCACAAACACATTAGCGCACAGACAAAATCTAGCTTCACCTACTAGTGAGTTTCTAGGCATTGCTACTATTTCAATATTACTATGGTATGGAGGAGGTATGGTTTTAGTTGAAAAAACGTTATCAGGAGGTGCTTTTATTGGCTATATGGCATTAGCATACACTATTTTAACTCCTGCCAAATCTATCTCAAAGGCTAGCTATAAAGTAAAATCCGGTAATGCATCAGCTGATAGAATCTTAGAGATTCTGAATACTGAATCTCCACTAAAAGACATAGAAAACGCTATTGAAAAGAACACATTTGATGCTGCAATTAGCATAAAAAACATTTCTTTTAAATATGAAGATGACTATGTATTAAAAAATTTCTCATTAGAGATTCCTAAAGGAAAAACAGTTGCCTTAGTCGGTCAATCTGGTAGTGGAAAATCAACTATAGCAAACTTACTTACTCGTTTTTACGACATCAATGAAGGGAGCATTTCTATTGACGGTAAAGACATCCGTAATTTAAAAAAAGAATCTGTTCGTGGACTAATGGGATTAGTTACACAAGATTCTATTTTATTTAATGATACTATAAAGAACAACATTAAACTAAGTACCCAAAACGCTACTGATGAAGAAGTTCTTGAGGCTGCAAAAATAGCCAATGCCTATGAGTTCATCAAAGACCTCCCTAAGGGATTTGACACTAATATTGGTGATGGTGGCGGAAAACTATCTGGGGGGCAAAAACAACGCTTATCAATAGCTAGAGCTGTTTTAAAGAACCCGCCTATCATGATTTTAGATGAAGCTACTTCAGCTTTAGATACCGAATCCGAAAAGCTAGTACAAGTTGCTTTGGAAAACATGATGAAAAACCGAACTTCTGTAGTTATCGCCCATAGACTATCTACTATTAAAAAAGCTGATATTATCATCGTAATGAAAAAAGGTGAAATTATCGAACAGGGTAACCATACTGATTTACTTGCAAAAGGCGGAATGTATAAGAGACTTGTTGAAATGCAGTCCATCGCATAAAACATAATTATTATAACAACAAAAAGGCGAAACTAATGTTTCGCCTTTTATCTTTTTAGTGGCTACATAAAAAAGTTGGGGCTTTTATTATGCAGAATTGACACTAATCCTTTAAAATAATATCACAAATATATAATCAATAAAAGTATTATCAAAGTCTTTTTTTACTTTTATCGATTATTCCTCACGTTTAATCGATGTTTCAATTTAATTCACCGTACATATTAAACCTTTTCTTATTTTTAAAGTCGTAGAGTCTTACATATAAAAATGACAGAACAGGAACTCATAACATCTCTTAAGAACCCAAATACTTTAAATAGTGCATTTAAGGAATTGTTAAAACAGTATAAAGAGCGATTATATTGGCATATAAGAAAGATAGTTATAGACCATGATGATACTGATGATGTGTTACAAAACACCTTCATTAAAATATATAAAAACATTGGTAAATTTAAAGCCGATAGCAAGTTATACTCTTGGATGTATCGTATTGCCACGAATGAATCAATCACTTTTATCAATCAAAGAGCTAAAAAAAATAACAGCGCTACAGAAGAAGTACAACAAATGCTATTAAACAACTTGACTTCGGATGAGTATTTTGATGGTGACGAAGCACAAATAAAGCTTCAAAAAGCAATCGCTACTTTACCACAAAAACAACAATTGGTATTTAATATGAAATATTTTGATGCCATTAAATATAAAGAAATGTCTGGAATTTTAGAAACCTCCGAAGGAGCCCTAAAAGCTTCATATCACATTGCTTCAAAAAAAATAGAAGCATATATTTTAAACAACTAATTTTATTTAATGCAAATACAAAACTATTAATTAACCAAGATATTCAAACTCTAAGTCAACTTACTTAAAAAAAAAACATAAATGAGTTAAACCTTATTCATTTATTAGCGTCTAAGATACAAATGAACTCGAATAACAAACATATAAAAACTGGATTTAAGACTCCTGATAATTACTTTGATAGTTTTGAAGAAAAGCTATTGAATAAACTATCAATGGAAACTGAAGTCCTGATTGATAACAAAACTGGATATAAAATTCCAAAAGATTATTTTGATGCTTTTGAAAAAGAGTTACTGAGTAAAGTTGAGAAACCCGAACCTAAAGTGATTCCACTTTTTAACACAAGTAAACTTTATTATGTTGCTAGTGTAGCTGCTATACTAATTTTTAGCCTATTTATCATTAAGCCTACATATTCAGACTCAATAACTTTTGATGATCTTGAATATGCTTCAATTGAAGAATACATCAACACGGAGAACATAGATATCTCTGCAGTAGAGCTTGCAGACCTATATGGGGTAGAGACAAACGATTTAGATCATATTTCATTCTTAAATATAGAGGATGATCATATTTTAGAATACTTATCGGAAGAAACAACTTCTGATGATTATTACGACAGTGAATTATAAAATAAAAACACATCTATAATGAAACAAGTATTACCTATATTAATTGCCTTGCTATTTATTAGTACAGCTTTTGCACAACACCCAAAAAGAAAGAAAATAAAAGCTTTAAAAACAGCACATATCACTAACGAGTTAAACTTAACAAGTAGTGAGGCTGAAAAGTTTTGGCCAATATATAACTCCTCTGAAGAGAAACACCATCAATTACGTAGTGAATCAAGACAATTGCGTAAAAAATTAAAAGAAAATCTTGATGCTATTTCAGAAAGTGAAGCCAAAGTTATTTTACAAAAATCAATAAATTTACAAAACAGAATGCATAAAGAGCGAAATAAATTAACAACAGATTTAATTCAATTCTTACCTGCAAAAAAAATTATTTTGCTTAAAAAAGCTGAAGAAGATTTCACTCGCAAATTAATAAAGAAATTTAGAGACCATCGAGGTAGAGGAACAGAAGGAGATATGCCCCCACATGGCGGCAGAGGCCCTCGATAACTAAAAACAGGAAGCATAATGCTTCCTGTTTTTAGTTAAACGTTAATTTCGATACACTTCCTTTCCCAGCAGCATATGCAATGCTATCATTTAAAAATCGAATGGCATAAAAACCTTCGTCACTTAAATGTTTCCAAGTACTGCCAAAATCCTTTGAATAATCAATCCCATTAAATCCAACCGCAACCAATGCTGTTCCGTTACTGTTTGGAATAAACTGTACACAACTTCTATATCCAGGATTTTGTGCTTTAGCAACTAACTCCCATGTTTTCCCCCCATCAATAGTTTTGATTTTATTTTGCTGATTAACTTCTGGAGTTGAATAATCTCCCCCGATTGCAAAACCGATACTTTTATTATAAAAATCAAGTGAATATATCCCCGAACTTTCTACTCCTTGAATAATTGGTGTATCATAAACTTCCCAAGACACCCCTTTATTTGATGAGAATAAAATCCTGCTCGCATTCCCTCCTGTAGCTATCCAAGTATAATCATCTATAATCGCAATATTAGTATCACTTGCCGCAAATGCTCCTTCACCTACAGATACTTTGGGTGAAATATTACAAGGTAACTTCTTCCAAGTATTTCCTCCATCACGAGTAATGACAATTGACATGCAACCATCCGTTTGATCACCAATAGCAATCCCTTCATTTTCATTCCAAAATTCCATTGCATCATAAAATGCTTTTTCATGCAGCTCAGTATATACTAATTCCCCATCCTTATATAGTAATGCTGGACTTTCAATACTGATGGTAAAAATAGATTTCCCATTATACGCTAAAGCTCTAAAGTTTGGCTTACGAATAGTATCAGTTTCAACCATTTTTTTAAACTCTTTAGAGTTTGGTTCTTTTATTAATGTCTTCCCATTTGAAGTTGCAATCACAACTCCCTTTTCTGTTATTTCTAAGGCTCGAATATTTAACGATGAATCTTGTAAAACGACTTCTATTGTAACTCCCGAAATAGCTGATTCCTCAACCAACACTTCCTTATTTCCCTTACCCTTAACACAACTTATTATTAAGAACAATACTGTAACTACTACTATATTTTTCATACATTTCTAATATACTACAAATAAATAAAGGGCTACTAATAAATAGCAACCCTTTCCAAAATAGATTTACAAAAAAAATATTATTCATCTTTCAGTAATTCAATATGCTTCAATAATCGTTTTGTTTCAATTTCTAAAGTACCGTTATACACCCCTCTAACTCTCCCCTTTTTATCTATCAATAAAAAATTTTCGGTATGTATAAAAGCACTCTCATCTTTTGTTTTTACAAAATCTTCATCAGCAAAATATGAATTACGCGCTATATTATAAATTTCATCTCTTTCACCAGTAACTAAATTCCATTTACTATCAATCACTTTATTATTACTTGCAAATTCTTTTAATTTATCTACAGTATCAACCCACGGCATTACAGTATGGGATAACAACACTAACTCCTCATCATTTTCAAACTCCTCTTGTAATATATTCATATTTTTGGTTAACCTCGGACAAATCCCAGGACATGTAGTAAAAAAGAAATCCACTACATATATTTTGTCTTTATAATCATTATTTGTTATCGTTTTACCATTTTGATTTGTAAAACTAAAGGGAGAAATAGTATGAATCTCATTATACTCATCAGAAGATGGTAATATCCATTCCGGAGTAAAATCAGAAGAATTGAAAAATGGTAATACTTTTGACTTATCTATTACCTCTTCTTTGCAAGAAACCAATACCAACATCAATATTAAAACAGTTTTTATACACTTCATTATCTTGTTACTTTATCTTGTCCTTTTTTGACAGTAAAACATTTTTTCAAACCAATTAAGCCATAGCGTTCTCCATTAACAACTTCATAATTAGCTTTTATATTACCATTAGCTTTCCAAGCTTTTTGAGCGCCATTTTCTCTGCCATTCACATAGTTAAATTCACGAAAAACCTGACCGTTATTATACCATTCTGTAAGGGAACCTTGATACTGTCCTAAATCATTAAAATGATAGCTAAACTTCTTAGCACCGCTATTCCACCATCCAGTATGCACTCCTACCTTGTGTCCGTTACTGTAATATCGTTGTTCAAACTTTTTTCCGTCAGCATACCATTTGTTAGTACACCCTTCTTTTATTCCTTTTAAATACTGACTCTTACTTTTAATCCTGTCATTTTTAAATTTCACAATATAAACTCCAGAATACGGTGTGTCTTTATAATATAATATTCCATTTTTAACATCTGTATCAGTATTTGAAGCATACACTTGTATAGCAGGAATTATTGATGGCTGCTGAGTAGTGACATCTCCAAAGCTTTCTTCTTTTACAACCTCGCTACAGGAGAATATAAACAATGAAAAAAACAGTGTATAAAACCTCATAAAGTGTCTGTTTAAAAATATTTGTATTAATTAGTCAGTATTCCTGCAGCTCCATAATAACCATCTCCGTTAATATATGGAGCTTCAGCAGTTACATGATAATGATATATTCCATTTGGAAAATCTGCAGTTGCAGAAGTATGTCCATGATACACATCTAAATCAGCATTAGTCATTAAAACACCATTTTCATGTGTTCCATATACTGGAAAACCATCTAATAAAATCCCTACTAATCCTTCATTTCCATTTTGCTGAGTTAACCATACAGACTCTAAATGATAATGATACCCTCCTTGTGCCTGTGGATGCCCACTACCTTGGTCAAAACTAGCAATTTCATTTGTCAATGCTTGGTTATTTGGGCCTGCATATTGATTATATATTGACACACTGTTTACCGCAATACCAATACTTCCCAAGTCAGTTGCAGTGTGAGTACTAGCCACCACTGGATACCGAGGGATAGTCATGGTAATATCTTGCTCAACAATAGCATTCGGATTTTGAACAAAACTAGCATCCATATACGCCTCATATAGAGCATGATTTGTTGGATAATAAGCACTTTTATGATCAGGTTCCGATGTAGTTGTGATTACAATGTTATCATCATAAATTACAAATGTGGTATTTGCAGTACTAAAATAAGAGGACAACACACTAATATCTGCGTCCCCTCCATTTACTATTACACCTGTATCCCCTCCTTCATTTGATGATGATAAAATAGAACTTTCATCACTAGAACAAGCTAATACACCACATATTATCACTAATAAAACAGCACTCATTTTAAACATATTTTTCATACCTATATCATTTAAATTATTATTTCATTTCATTAATTAGACTTACAGGCTTCAAAAAGGTTTAATTACTTTCGAAATAATAAGATACAAAAAATGAACACCCCTAATTCACAATCATAAATAATTTTATTTATCATTTTTAACAAATAACAAAACACTATCTTTGCAGCTTATTTTTTTAAGATGAGATTACATAGAAACTTAACATACGCAGTAATTGATAGTATTAGAGATGTTTTTAACGAAGACATGTATGCAGGTAAAGCTGTAGAACAAGCCTTAAGACGCGACAAGCGTTGGGGCTCTCGTGATCGTAAATTTGTTGCTGAAACTATTTATGACATCATCCGTTGGAAACGTTTATATGCTGAAATCGCAGAAGTCAGCGAACCTTTTACACGTCCGAATTTATGGAGATTATTTTCTGTTTGGTGCGTATTAAGAGGTATTGAATTACCAGATTGGTCTCAAATTGAACCAACACCTTCAAGAAGAATAAAAGGTAGATTTGATGAATTATCTCAAATCAGAAAATTTAAAGAATCTATTCCAGATTGGATTGATGAAATTGGTGAAAAAGAACTTGGTGAAAAAGTGTGGACTAAAGAAATAGCTTCTTTAAACATACAAGCTGAAGTTATTTTAAGGACCAATACGCTTAAAACTACAAGAGAAGCTTTACAAGTTAAACTATTAGAAGACGGTATAGAAACCGTTCTCTTACCTAAACACCCAGATGCTATAAAATTAGTTGAACGTGCTAATGTATTCAGAACTGAAGCTTTTAAACTTGGATGGTTTGAAGTACAAGATGCCTCTTCACAATTAGTTGCTGCTTATTTAGATGTAAAACCAGGTATGAAAGTTATCGATACTTGTGCTGGTGCTGGTGGTAAAACATTACATTTAGCTGCCTTAATGCAAAATAAAGGACAATTAATTGCTATGGATATTTACGAAAGTAAATTACGTAAATTAAAAGTTCGTGCTAAAAGAGGTGGAGTACATAATGTTGATTTAAAAGCAATTGAATCAACAAAACCTATTAAAAAATTACATGATAAAGCAGATAGAGTTTTAATTGATGCTCCATGTAGTGGTTTAGGTGTTTTAAGACGTAACCCAGATTCAAAATGGAAATTACAACCTGAATTTTTAGAAAATATTAAAAAAACGCAACAAGAAATTTTATGTAGTTACTCTAAAATGGTTAAACCAGGAGGGAAACTAGTGTATGCAACTTGTTCTGTGTTACCATCTGAAAACCAAGACCAAGTAAAACAATTTCTAGCTACAAATGAAGAATTCACATTTGTTTCTGATAAAAAAATATTAGCTTCGGAAAGTGGATATGATGGATTTTACATGGCCTTATTAGAACGTAAAAAAAAATAAGAATATAGTAGTTACTCATAACACAAACAAAAAGGGATAGTAACTCTACGCCCCCCTTTTTGTTTGTACTAGATATCTCGTCCTGAAATAGCGTTACACTAAAAACTTAGTGTAATGAAAAACTCAGTAAATATGAGATATGTAAAACGTGCCCCAAATGATTACTCACTTTTTTTTAAGCTTCAATTAGTTAAATAAATAGAACAAGGACATTTAACAAAGAGTCAGGCAAAAGTTAAAATGGTATTCAAGGAGACTCAACCATCACTAAATGGCTGAAAAAATATGGTAACTTTGATTGGGTATACCAATCTATTACTACTATGTCAAAACAACTGAACAAAAAATGTTAGAATTAGAAGCAAAATTAAATTGCTTGAAAAACAAAAGAATAGAGCTGAATATTTAACCGAACGTGCGGATAAAAAAGTAATTATCTTTGATATAATTGTTGATTTAGCAGATCAGATGGCATGTTTGGCGAAACAAGTTCGCATCAAAATGCAAAAAAAAAGAAACTCTTAAACTCTATTATTTATTAGAAGATCACTTGAAAGAACCTAAAATAGGGCGTGATAAATTATTTAGAATTTTAAAAGCTACCATATGTTGATGAAGCCGAAAAGAAGCTATCATATTACTACGGATTCTCATCATAAATTTAAAATTGCTTAAGAATCAAAAATCAAGTGACCAGAACAAGTGTGGGTAAGTGATATTATATATATATATATAGGAAACAGAAAGAATCCTAGTTATTTAACGTTAATAACGGATGCATATTCTAAAAAGACTGTTAAGCATAATGATTTCTGACAGTTTAAATGTGTTAGCCTCTTTAGGCCCTCTATAAATGGTCTTAAAAATAGAAAAAATAAGCAAGAGCCGTTAATTCATCATTCTGATAGAGGATTACAATATTGTGCTAACGATTATCAGAAACTTTTAAATGACAATAATGTATTACCAAGTATGACTGAATAATATGATCCTTATGAAAATGCAATAGCGGAAAGAATTAATGGAATATTGAAACAGGAATTTGATATAGATAAATATGACACGGATTTAAAAACTAAAACTGTTTTAGTTAAAATACAATCAAAACCTATAATCAATCTAAGCCACACTTATCTAATTAGATGTTAACACCTAATCAAATACATGCGAAAAGTCAATTAAAAAGAAAAACATATAAAAACAAAAAAGGTAGCAATATAAAATCACTACCTTTAATCTATTAATTCTGTAACGCTATTTCATTACGTCACATACCTCTTAAAAAAGACAAACCAAAACATGGGAGAAATTCAATTAACAAGAATCAATAAGTTTTTAAGCGAAGCTGGATATTGTTCTCGTAGAGCAGCTGATAAATTGATTGACCAAGGCAGAGTAACCATAAATGGTGTAGTGCCAGAAATGGGAACAAAAATAGCGCCTACTGACGAAGTTAAAGTTGATGGTAAGTTGATATCCGAATCAATAGAAAAACCTGTTTACATCGCCTTTAACAAACCCGTTGGTATAGTTTGCACCACTGACAAAAAAGTTGAAAAAGACAATATTATTGACTACATCAACTACCCTACTAGAATTTTCCCTATTGGAAGATTAGATAAGCCAAGTGAAGGTTTAATTTTTCTAACTAACGATGGAGATATTGTAAATAAAATATTACGAGCAAGAAACAATCACGAAAAGGAATACCTAGTAACAGTTGACAAACAAATTACACAAGATTTTCTTAAAAAAATGGGCAGCGGAATTCCTATTTTAGACACTGTAACTCGTAAATGTAAAGTAGAACCTGTTAGTAAGCTTACTTTTAAGATAACACTAACACAAGGACTCAACAGACAAATTAGACGCATGTGTGAGTACTTAGAATATGAAGTAACTAAATTGAAACGCGTACGTATTATGAACATCCCTTTGGATGTTCCTCTAGGGCAATGGCGTGATATTACTCCTGAAGAAATGAAAGAGTTAATCTCACTTACCGAAGATTCTAGTAAAACATTCTAACAAACTAAAAAGCCAAAATCAATATGATTTTGGCTTTTTAGTTTTACATATACTTAGCTTAAGAATTCGCGCTATGACGTTTTCTTGCCAGTAAAGTATTCTTCAATAACATAGCAATAGTCATTGGCCCTACTCCGCCAGGAACAGGTGTTATATGACTTGCTTTTTTAGACACACTTTTAAACTCAACATCACCTACTAGTCTAAAACCAGATTTCTTAGTTGCATCCGGCAAACGAGTAATTCCAACATCTACAATCACTACTCCCTCTTTAACCATATCTCCTTTCAAAAATTCAGAAATACCTATAGCTACAATAATAATATCTGCCTGTTGAGTAATACTTTTTAAATCTTTCGTTCTACTATGCACTAAAGTAACAGTAGCGTCACCAGCTTTACGCTTTTGACTCATTAATATACTCATCGGACGACCAACAATATGACTTCTTCCCATCACCACTACACTCTTTCCAGAAGTTTCTATATCATATCGCTCCAATAGCTCTAAAATACCATATGGTGTTGCTGGTAAAAAACAAGGTAAATCTAAAGCCATCCTCCCTACATTAGTAGGATGAAATCCATCAACATCTTTATCAGCATCTACAGCCTCTAATACCTTTTGCTCATCAATATGTTTAGGCAATGGTAATTGAACAATAAAACCATCAACCTCTGCACATTTATTTAATTTTTCAATCTCCTGCAACAACTCCTCTTCAGTAGTTTCTGCTGGCAAATCGATTAATGTTGACACAAAACCTATTTGCTTACAAGCTTTAACTTTAGCACTTACATATGTCATACTAGCTCCATCAGTACCAACTAGTATCGCTGCTAAATGCGGTGCTTTTTTTCCGTCAGCTTTCATCTTGGCTACTTCAATAGCTACCTCCTCCTTGATGTCATTACTTGTTTTTTTACCGTCTAGTAATATCATATTTTTTCAGTATTCAGTATTTTTAAAAAAAAAATGAGCTTAGCTCTTTTTTTTTACCTCATTCCTTGCATCATTTGCATCATTTTCTTTCCGCCGCCACCTTGCATCATTTTCATCATTTTACTCATTTGATTAAACTGCTTTAGTAACTG
This sequence comes from Kordia sp., assembly GCA_002733415.1. GTDB lineage: Bacteria > Bacteroidota > Bacteroidia > Flavobacteriales > Flavobacteriaceae. The sequence goes on from NVVR01000011.1 coordinate 21,421, forward strand.
GTTTACTTCTTGTACAGATCTACCTGAACCTTTAGCAATACGCTTCTTTCTATTTGCATTTATTGATGCTGGCTTCGTACGTTCTCCAGGCGTCATAGAGTAAATGATTGCCTCAATATACTTAAACGCATCATCATCAATATCCATTCCTTTCATGGCTTTAGAAGCTCCTGGGATCATCCCCATTAAGTCCTTCATATTACCCATTTTTTTCACTTGTTGAATTTGCTTTAAGAAATCGTCAAATCCGAATTGATTTTTTGCAATCTTCTTTTGAAGCTTTCTAGCTTCTTCTTCATCAAATTGTTCTTGTGCTCTCTCAACCAAAGAAACAACATCTCCCATCCCAAGGATACGATCTGCCATACGAGAAGGATGGAACACATCAATTGCTTCCATTTTCTCTCCAGTACCAATAAACTTAATTGGTTTATTTACTACTGATTTAATTGATATTGCTGCTCCACCACGAGTATCACCATCTAGTTTTGTTAGAATAACTCCATCAAAATTTAATAGATCGTTGAAAGCTTTTGCCGTATTAACAGCATCTTGACCTGTCATGGCATCAACAACAAATAATGTTTCCTGAGGCTGTACTGCCTTGTGTACATTAGATATTTCAGCCATCATAGCCTCATCAACTGCTAAACGCCCTGCAGTATCAATAATAACTACATTATGGCCATTTGCTTTTGCATGAGCTACACCTGCAGTTGCAATTGCAACAGCATCCGTATTTCCTCTGTCAGAATATACATCTACATTAATTTGTTCTCCAACAATATGCAATTGATCTATTGCTGCTGGACGATAAATATCACAAGCAACTAATAATGGGTTTTTAGATTTTTTAGTTTTAAGGTAGTTTGCTAATTTACCCGAGAATGTAGTTTTACCAGAACCTTGTAAACCTGACATTAAAATTACGGTTGGTGCACCAGACATATTAAGCCCTTCAGAATCACCACCCATCAATTGAGTTAATTCATCTTTTACGATTTTAACCATTAACTGACTAGGCTGCAATGCAGTTAATACATTAGCTCCTAATGCTTTTTCTTTTACTCTATTGGTAAAATCTTTAGCTATTTTAAAGTTAACATCGGCATCTAATAAAGCTCTACGAACTTCTTTTAGCGTATCTGCTACGTTTACTTCCGTTATTTTCCCATGTCCTTTTAAAACATGAAGTGCTTTATCTAACTTATCACTTAAATTATCAAACATATGTTATACCTTTTTAACTTTTAAATATCTCATATAAATCATTTCTTTTCAATTAAATTCCTTTTCGAAATATTTAGAAATTAAATTGACGTCATCTATTATTTGAGAAACGCAAAATTACACAAAATGAAGGGAGTAACAAAAGTTATTATACAAGAATACCAGCTGTAATTCTAATAAAAAACGTATTTTTATTACTCAACGATTACAATACTTAGCATAAATGTTTCAAAAAATATTTATATTTCTATTCTGCACATTCATTTTAACAACTTTACATGCACAAAACAAAAAAAAATACGAAAGCAGATATACAGATGTAATTACAAAAAATAACTTAATTTACGCGCTGTCAAAAACACATAAGCTAGTAGTCTGGGATATGAATAAAGGTGACATCTCTTATATTAAAAAAGAAATATCTTGCGTCTACTCAAATAAAAAAAATGAGATATACTGTGTAACACTAGGCGGAATAATCCAGAAAGAAACAACCACTAACCAATGGAAGAAGGTTGGCGCTTTTATAGGAACACCTTTTGCTATTCTCACTACTACAACAAACAAAATAGCCTCAATTTCAAGTAAAGGACTTAAGTACAACAACAAATATTACATGCCAAAAGAAAAAAACAGAATCGGGAATGGCATGTATAGTTTTAAAAACAACAAACTACGTAAGCCACAATTAACCTACATTGATCAAAAAGATAGAATTTGGATTAGTTATGATTTCGGGAAGTTTTCTGAAGTATTTATTTTCGACACTAAAAAGTCTGGGTTCTTAAATCATAAACCACTATTAATCCTTGATGAAAAGAAAATATTTAACAGCAAAGACGACTACTTAAAAGATTACCGTAAAAAACAATTCAAGAAATACCCATATCATGTCAAAAAACTAGGAAAGGAATACATCTATAAATTCCCTACAGAACTACCTCTTTATTATGGAATTAAATCAATTACCCAAGACAAGAATGGCAACTACTTTTTTAGCGAAGGCTTAGCGTATTCTCATAAAAAAAATGGTATTTATGAATATCTAACAACTACAGAAAAAAAGTTTTATAAAATTATAGAAAATAGCGAAGCCGCTTTTAAAAAGCAAAATGAAATCATTGGAGCTGTTGTTTACAACAACTTCAATGAATCGTTGTATTACTACTCCAATTATGGGATTTTTAAACTACATAAAAACGAATCAGGCTATAGGAATGAACTAATAATTGATCCGAATGTATTGCTATACTCTAAAAAAATACCCCATAACTACGGGAGCGTAATGCAGATAAGTAAGCTAGTTTTTATGGACGAGATTAGGTTTGTTTTTTTAACCAAACAATATGGGTTTGGTTATTATGATGGTGAGAATTTGAATTTATTTAACTAGACTCTTAAAGACAAATATGACATTAATTATAGCTAACTAAAAAGTCTGATTTGTAACAAATCAGACTTTTTAGTTTTTCTTATTCCAGTACATGTATTCATTACATTCTTTCAGGAACCGTAATCCCCAATAGTCCAAAAGCAGATTTTATAATATTACCTACTAGACTAGACAACTGTACTCTGAATATTTTTTCATCTTCTGTATCTGCTCCAAAAATGGAAACATTTTGAAAGAAAGAATTATACCCTTTCACTAAATCGTAAGTATAGTTTGCTACTAACGCTGGACTTTGATTTGTAGCTGCTTGTTGTATAATTTCCGGATATAGCTCTACTTGTTTCAACAACTCTTTCTCTTTCTCATGTAACGGAATGGTTACATTTTTAGAGTAATCAATTTCAGCTTTTCTTAATATCGCTTGAATTCTAGCATACGTATATTGAATAAACGGACCAGTATTCCCTTGAAAATCTACTGATTCCTTAGGATCAAACAAAATACGTTTCTTAGGATCTACTTTTAAAATAAAATACTTCAAAGCTCCCATACCAATAGTAGTGTATACTTCTTCTTTTTGAGAGTCAGAATATCCATCTAACTTCCCTAACTCCTCCGAAATTTCTCTTGACGTCGTCACCATTTCAGTCATCAACTCATCAGCATCTACTACAGTACCCTCTCTACTCTTCATTTTACCTGAAGGTAAATCAACCATACCATAACTTAAATGATGTAAGTTATCCGCCCAAGCATACCCTAATTTCTTTAAAATTAAAAACAACACTTTAAAATGATAATCCTGTTCATTACCAACCGTATAAATCATTCCTCCAATATCTGGGTTATCCTTTATACGCTGTATTGCTGTACCGATATCCTGAGTCATATACACTGCAGTTCCATCCGAGCGTAATACAATTTTTTCATCAAGCCCATCCGCTGTCAAATCACACCAAACAGAACCATCTTCTTTTTTAAAGAACACCCCATTATCAAGCCCTTCAGTTATATTGTCTTTTCCTAATAAATAGGTATTGCTCTCGTAATAATACGAATCAAAATCAACTCCTATATTTTTGTAGGTAACTTCAAAACCATCATAAACCCATTGGTTCATTTTTTTCCAGAGCGCAATTACTTCTTCTTCTCCAGCCTCCCATTGACGGAGCATATCTTGAGCCTCTAAAATTAAAGGAGCTTTTTTTTTAGCTTCTTCTTCTGTTCTACCTTCAGATACTAAAACTGCAATCTCTTTTTTATATTCTTGATCAAACTTCACATAGTAATTCCCAACCAGCTTGTCTCCTTTTAACCCTGTTAACTCTGGAGTTTCACCATTTCCAAAACGACTCCAAGCCAACATACTTTTACAAATATGAATCCCTCTATCATTAATCACTTGAGTTTTATACACTTTTTTTCCCGAAGCTTTAATAATTTCAGCAACAGAATATCCTAGCAATACATTTCTAACATGTCCTAAATGCAATGGTTTATTTGTGTTTGGAGATGAATACTCTACCATAACAGCGTCATTCGAAACTGTTGCTGAAACAAAACCGTATTTCTTGTTATTTTTTATTCCTTGAAAAAAATCAAGATAATGAGTATCTGAAATAACAAGATTCAAAAATCCTTTAACCACATTAAATGCTTCAACTTCGGTAACATTATCTACTAAATATCGTCCTAAGTTTTCACCAATCTGTACTGGATTCCCCTTAACAATCCTCAACATAGGAAAAACTACTACAGTTATATCTCCTGCAAACTCCTTACGAGTTGCTTGAAATTCCACTGTTGATAACTCAACTTTGTAAATTGACACAAATGCCTCTTTAACTTTTAATGCTAATGTTTCTTGAATTGTCATTATCTTATTTTTATAAGTTGCAAAGATAACTTATGCTTGATATAAATTATATTTTCTTAAAAGAATTATTCTTTTTTATAACACCAAAATATCATTTAATAAAAAACCCTCAAATTTAAATACAGGATACAACTTTACCACTAATAAACATATATTGACAACTAAACAGTGTATTTTGTCGATGTTTTATGCCGTTTGTAGAAAAAAATAATTCTGCTAAAATAATTATCATTTAAATAAAGTTTAATTCGTTAAAAATTCTTTTTTTTACCCAAATTTTAAATCATGGAATTATTTTTATACCTCTTCGGAGCTTTATTTTCTGTAATGAACCCATTAGGAACTGTCCCTATTTTTGTTAGTTTAACAGAAGGGGATACCCAAAAGGAAGTAAACAAAACATCAATGCTTACAAGTATTAATGTTTTTGTTATTTTAGTAATTTCATTTTTCTTAGGAAAATATGTCTTGGCTTTTTTCGGAATTAGCTTAAGTGCTTTGAAAATTGCTGGAGGATTAGTAATTGCTTCTTCTGGTTTTGCTTTATTAAAAGGAGAGTTTAGTAAAAACAGAGGGATGAACAAAGAACACAAGGAGGCTGCTCACGAAAGAGAACGCATCTCCCTTACTCCACTAGCCATACCTATGATGGCTGGACCTGGATCAATATCATTACTTATTGGTTTAAACGAAGAGCTAAACAGTACCTGTGAAATCATTACCATACTAATAGCTGTTTTAGCTGTTTGTATTATTTGCTATTCGATGATGAGAGGATCACAACATATTATTAGAGTTTTGGGACCAAACGGAATTAACTCTATATCAAGAATCATTGGTTTTATTGTTATTGCCTTAGGAATTGAATACTTATGGGCAGGAATTCATGCGTTGATTCAAACTGTTATATAAACATCTTTTTCTAGAAAACAAAAAAGCATGAAGATTTAAACTCTTCATGCTTTTTTGTTTTCACATTTTTAGCTTATACAAATCAGACCTACTAGAACACTTCAGCCAACATGCATCTCGCACTTCCACCTCCTAGGGTTTCTATTGTTTTTAAATCCACCGCCAAAATTGTAGCGCGCTTCTCTAATTTAAACAATTGCGCTGCAGTTAAGCTTTCGTTTGCTTGTTTACTCATCACTAATACAGCTCCTGACTCTCCTTGAAGCTCTAACATATTCCCAGCAAAAGAATGCATTTGAATTTCTGTTATAGCAATAATTTCTTTACCCGATTTCTTTAAATGCTGTACTACGTTTTTCTTTTCTTTTTTATCATCAATAGCATCCAAGCAAACAACAGCAAAATCCGAACCTATACACAACATTACATTAGTATGGTAAATAGGTTTCCTTTTTCCATTAATATCCTGATTTGCTTTGAATAATACCGGGTCATAATCAAAATCTTCACAGAATTCAATAAACAACTCTTCATCCGATCGTGATGATTCAGCGCAATACGCTATTTTATGCACTCTATCTAAAATAACACTTCCTGTTCCTTCCAAATAAACTTCATCTTCCTCTGCTGAAGTATAATCTACAACATCTTTTATTTCAACACCTGTTTGAGATTCTACAAATGCAATTACATCCTCTCTTCTCTCTTTTCTTCTATTCGGAGCTTCCATTGGATAAACAGCCACTATTCCTCCTTCATGAAATGAGATCCAGTTATTAGGAAATATTGAATCTGGCGTTTGTGGATTCATGGTGTCTTTAATCACTAAAACTTTCACGCCAACGTTTGTTAATTGCACCACAAAAGAGTTAAACTCAGCTAATGCTTTTTCCTGAATCACTTTAGGTGACAACACCATTGATTGTTGAAAATGATTTGACTTTGCAGTTTGCTCATTTTCAGAAAATGCAACTGGACGAACCATTAAAACTGTATTTGTGGATTGTTTACTCAAAATCTTATGTCTTAAATTATTTTACTTGGCACTACTAATATCGGTTCAAATTTACAAAACTCATTCCTATAAACAATTAACTCTTTCTTTTATAAAAAAGAAAAAGTTAATAAAATATTAAATATGATTACTTCTTAAATATTTTCTTTAATTGTCTTAGACACCGCATCCAATACTTCAAAAGCAGTTTCAGCCATTTTATTTCCTTTAAAATCTAATAACGGATTTACTTCTACAAACTCAACTGAAGCTACTTTTTTAGATTCAATTAATTGATTGATAATCGCTATTATTTCGTGTTGATCAAATCCTTTTGGCACTGGAGTTCCAGTTCCGTATGAAATCAAATCACAATCCATACTATCTACATCAAATGAAATGTAAATCATATCACATTCTGCTAATGTTACTAGTGTTTCGTTTACACAAACCTCTAAACCTCTATAGCGAACTTCATGCACCATATAGTTTTTGATCCCTAATGCTTCAATTTGCTTATCTTCTGGCTCCTCAGTATCTCTAACTCCAAAATACACCACATCAGAAGCTAAAACTTTAGCGCCTTGGCAACCAATATTTTTTATTGCAATCCAATACTTCTCAGTATCAGCAGAAATATCATTTACCTGACAAGCTTTATTATCCTCAGATAATGCAGCAGCCAAAGGCATCCCATGGATGTTCCCTGAAGGAGACGTATATGGCGAATGAATATCAGCATGCGCATCAATCCAAACAACTCCTAAACGCTTGTTAGGATAAGCTGCTTTTATACCCGAAATAGTACCTAAAGCTGAAGAATGATCACCAGACAATACTAACGGAAAATTATTCGACTCTAAATTACGCTGTACAGCATCACTTAAACGAGCACATTGATTATACACTTGTTCAATACGCTTACCAAAAGAATTAGTTACTTTATTGTATATCGATTCGTTTTCAGTTTCTAAATCTTCAAATTCATATTGAGTAAAGTAATCGCTTTGTTCATTGATAGCCGCTATTTCAATAGCATCAATCCCCATATCAGCACCACGTGTTCCTGCGCCAATATCTGACCTATTTTTGATTATTTTTATTGTTTTACTCATTACTTTTATTTTAATATATTTAAAAATACAATCGCAAAAGTACTAGATTAAGCTAATACTTTTAAACTAATCATCTCATTTTATACTCACAATTACAAAAAAATGCGTGTCAGTACCACCAACACGCATTTTATATATACTTATTATATTAATTTACTATCTTTTTGATACATCTTTAAAAGAACGTAAGTTTTCTCCAGTGTAAATTTGACGCGGACGCCCTATTGGTTCTTTCTGTAAACGCATTTCTCTCCATTGCGCTATCCAACCTGGCAAACGTCCTAATGCAAACATAGGAGTAAACATTTCAGTTGGTATCCCTAAAGCTCTATAAATAATTCCTGAGTAGAAATCTACATTCGGATATAATTTTCTATCTACGAAATAAGAATCAGATAATGCTTCTTGCTCTAAACCTTTAGCGATTTCAAGTATTGGATCCTCAACTCCTAAAGCCCCTAACACATCATCCGCTGCAACTTTAATAATCTTAGCTCGAGGATCAAAGTTTTTATATACACGATGACCGAATCCCATTAAACGGAAAGGATCTTGCTTATCTTTAGCTTTAGCCATGTATTTTTTAGTATCACCACCATCAGCCTTAATATCTTCCAACATTTCAATTACAGCTTGATTAGCTCCACCATGTAATGGTCCCCATAATGCAGAAATCCCTGCAGAAATTGACGCGTATAAACCTGCATGAGAAGAACCTACAATACGTACTGTAGACGTAGAACAGTTTTGTTCATGATCAGCATGTAATATCAATAATTTATCAATTGAATTATTAATTACTGAATTTGCCTTATATTCTTTATTAGGCTTGTTAAACATCATTTTCATGAAATTTTCAACATATCCTAACGAATCATCGCCATAATCCAATGGCAATCCCATTTTCTTTCTATGTGCCCAAGCAGTTAACACAGGGAATTTCCCCATGATTTTAACAATAGCATTATACATGTCTTCTTCAGAATTAACATTTACTGAATCTGGATTAAATGCTATTAAAGCACTTGTTAAAGAAGATAATACTCCCATAGGGTGAGCCGTTTTAGGGAAGCCATCTAATATTTTTTTGACATCCTCATCTACATGTGCTTCTGCTTTAATATCAGCATCAAATTTTGCTAATTGAGCAGCTGTTGGCAATTCTCCAAAAATCAATAAATATGCTACTTCTAAGAAATCTGCTTTATCAGCTAATTCTTCTATAGAATACCCACGGTATCTTAAAATCCCTTCCTCTCCATTTAAAAAAGTAATTGCACTTGTACATGAACCAGTATTTTTATACCCTGGATCAATGGTTACAACACCACCTGATGCAGCTCTTAATGTTTTAATATCAATTGCAAGTTCATTTTCAGCACCTTTTATTACTGGAAATTCTAATCTTTTACCGTTTACTTCTAAAATAGCTATATCTGCCATAGTTTTTTCTCCTTCGCTTTATTGTGCCAATTAACGTTAATCGGCAAGGGTTAAATATTCAATCGGACGAATTTACAAAAAATAGCCCTAAAAAAGAAACTATTCACGCATAAAAAAAGCGCTGAAATATTTTTTTTCAACGCTTTAATATTCTTTTAATATATGTTCCTATCTAACCTTAAAAGCTTTTTCTTGCGGATAGTATGCCACCATACCTAATTCCTCTTCAATACGTAATAATTGATTGTATTTTGCCATTCTATCAGAACGAGAAGCTGAACCAGTTTTAATCTGACCACAGTTTAATGCTACCGCTAAATCTGCAATAGTATTATCTTCTGTTTCTCCAGAACGGTGACTCATTACAGAGGTATACCCTGCATTATGCGCCATATTAACCGCTGCAATCGTTTCCGTTAAAGTACCTATTTGGTTCACTTTTATCAATATTGAATTTGCAGTATTACTTTTAATACCACGTTCCAAACGTTTTACATTTGTCACAAATAAATCATCTCCGACTAATTGCACTTTATCGCCAACTTTATCAGTTAATGATTTCCAACCATCCCAGTCATTTTCATCCATTCCATCTTCAACAGATATAATTGGATATTTAGCACATAAATCTGCTAAATACTGTGCTTGCTCTTCAGACGTTCTAATTACCCCTCCAGCTCCTTCAAACTTTGTGTAATCGTATTTACCATTAACATAAAATTCAGCCGCAGCACAATCTAAGGCTATCATGATTTCATCACCAAAAGTATATCCGGCATTCTCAACAGCCAACTTAACTAAATCTAAAGCGTCCTCAGTACCATCCAAAGTTGGCGCAAAACCACCTTCATCACCTACTGCAGTAGATAGACCTCTATCCTTCAACACCTTTTTAAGATTGTGGAAAATTTCAGTCCCCATTTGCATTGCATGCGTAAAGTTTTTAGCTTTTACTGGTACAATCATGAATTCCTGAAATGCTATTGGCGCATCACTATGTGAACCTCCGTTAATGATATTCATCATTGGCACAGGCAATGTATTAGCAGAAACTCCTCCAATATACCTATACAATGGCAATCCTAATTCGTTAGCAGCTGCTTTAGCACAAGCTAAAGACACTCCTAAAATAGCATTGGCACCTAAATTAGATTTATTTTCTGTCCCATCTAGATCAATCATTAATTGGTCAATTGTGTTTTGTTCAAAAACAGATACCCCAAGTAATTCTTCTGCTATAGAAATATTTACATTCTCAACAGCTTTTAAAACTCCTTTCCCCATGTAAGCTTTTCCGCCATCACGTAATTCAACAGCTTCATGTTCACCCGTAGATGCTCCCGAAGGCACAACTGCACGTCCCATGAATCCATTTTCAGTAGTCACATCAACCTCTACAGTTGGATTACCTCTTGAATCAAAAATTTGTCTTGCATGAACACCAATAATCATACTCATAATTGTGTTGTTTTTTAGTTTTGTATTCTAATTTAAGCTTGTGAATATTTATTATATAACCACATAGTCTTCTACAAGCTATTACCGACTACGCCTTAAATCAATAAACCTCACAAGGTTTTACAACTTGTGAGGCTAATTATTTTATACTTAAGCTTTTTGCAATTTAGCTTCTTTTATATTTGCTACGAACTCGTCAAACAAATACCTTGAATCATGCGGCCCAGGACTTGCTTCTGGGTGGTATTGTACTGAAAAACAGTTTTTGTATTTCATTTTCAAACCAGCTACAGTATGATCATTCAAATGCGTATGTGAGATCTCTACATCAGGGTTAGCCATTGCTTCATCTTTATTTACAGCGAAACCATGATTTTGAGAAGTAATTTCCCCTTTACCTGTTTCGATATTCATGACTGGGTGATTAATACCCCTATGCCCATTGTGCATTTTAAACGTAGAAATTCCGTTTGCAATAGCAATAACTTGATGTCCTAAACATATTCCAAACAATGGCAAGTCATGCTTAATAATTTCTTTTGCTAAATTTTGTGCATCTATTAAAGGCTCAGGATCACCAGGACCGTTAGACAAGAAATACCCATCAGGATTCCAAGAACTCATTTCTTCGAATGTTGAATTGTAAGGAAACACCTTAACATATACATCACGTGTCGATAAATTCTTTAATATACTCTTTTTAATTCCAATATCTAAAGCCGCAACTTTATACGTTGCTTTCTCATCACCGAAATAATAAGATTCTGTACATGACACTTTAGACGCTAACTCTAACCCGTTCATATTAGGACTGTCAGCTAATTGCTTTTTAAGCCCATCTATATTATCAACATCAGTAGAAATTACAGCATTCATTGCTCCATTATCCCTAATATATGAAACCAAAGCTCTTGTATCAACATCAGAAATAGCAAATAAATTGCTCTCATTTAAAAATTCCTCCAATGATCTGTTGGCAATATCTCTTGAATAATCATAACTAAAATTCTTACAAATTAATCCTGATATTTTAACACCCTCAGATTCATTATCATCCGTAGCAGTACCGTAGTTTCCGATATGTGAATTTGTAGTCACCATTAACTGACCGAAATAAGATGGATCAGTAAAAATTTCCTGATACCCTGTCATTCCAGTATTAAAACAAACCTCTCCAAAGGATGTGCCCTCTTTATCCCCTACAGATTTACCGTGAAAAATGGTACCGTCTGCTAGTAATAAAATTGCTTTTCTTCTATTCTGATACTTCATGTAACAATACTTTAGTTGTGTGTTATTCGTAGCGCAAAATTAATACAAAAAAAAAGGATAAACTAAAAAGTTTATCCTTTAATATTAATTAAAGAGAATTATAATAATTAAATACTCTTTTTATATGATAATCATTTTTTAAATTAAGCCCATGTTCATTTATAAAAATATTAATAGCTTTTTTATGCTCAACAAATAATTTCAACAACTTCCCTTTCCTCATCTTTATCTCTTTCAGACCATCATTATCTTTTAAATAATACACAGGTTTCTTTACAAACTTATCTGCAGACATACTCTGTTGAGTTAAAGGATTCAACTTACCTTCTTCGATCTTTAAAAGATGATTCTTATACAGTGAAGTATTTCCTGTTTTAGAAATAAACTCCATAAACTCTTTTTTTCCTGTTTTTGAATTTTTTACCTTTACAAACTCACGGTTATTAATTAAAACCTTATTTATAGTATTTGAGTCAAAAACATAAACTGAGTCTGACGCATAATTAGTAGTAATTCCATTTGTTTTTAATAACCTAGTTTCAAAATTTTTAGTTTTAAGATTATAATTTAAAAAAGGAATACGTTGTACTCGATTATCAATACCATATATTTTAGAAGAATTCTTCCATTTATCTAACAAATAAGTAGAGCCTTTAACTTTTGACACCTTAGAACTAGATTTCGTCCACAATCCACCACTAGAACTTGCTAAAAAATCATTGTAATTACTTACTGGAGCCGATTCTTGTGCATTGACTGACACAGAGGATAATAATAATAAAAATAAAAAATTTCTCATAATAATAATAATAATAATAATTGAGCACCACAAAATTGTAGTATATATTAAACAAGCGATAATTAGAAAACCCTAATATCATTTCAAAAAAAAGCAAAAAAAAGCAAACTAGAATACTAGTTTGCTTTTTTAACATAATTTTATAAAACTATTCCTCTTCTTTAGAAGCTGCTGCGTCTGCTGCTGCTGGAGCTGCTTTTTTAGCTTTACTTCTACGAGTAGTCTTTTTAGCTTCTTTCTTACCAGCGTTGTAGATTTCGTTGTAATCAACCAATTCTATCATTGCCATATCAGCGTTATCCCCTAAACGGTTTCCTAACTTGATAATACGAGTGTAACCTCCTGGACGATCTCCGACTTTTACAGCTACATCTCTGAATAATTCAGTTACAGCTTCTTTTTGTCTTAATTTAGCGAATACTAAACGACGATTGTGCGTAGTATCACTTTTAGACTTAGTCACTAATGGTTCGAAAAATTGTTTTAAAGCTTTCGCCTTAGCAACAGTAGTATTAATACGCTTGTGCTCTATTAAAGAACATGACATATTAGACAACATCGCAATTCTATGCGCTTTCTTTCTACCTAAGTGATTTACTTTTTTACCGTGTCTCATTGTATTTGGTATTTCACATCATCTTGCTTCAACTCATTATGAGGAGCAAAATATGATGTATTAATTTAATTTTTGAATAAAATTAAAAAGCAGTACTGCAACAAGTTACTGTACTACTTTTTAAAACAATTTAATCCTTATCTAATTTGTACTTTGATAAATCCATTCCGAACGTTAAGCTCTTAACCGCAACCAACTCGTCTAATTCAGTTAACGATTTTTTACCGAAGTTACGGAACTTCATCAAGTCATTTTTGTTAAACGAAACTAAGTCTCCTAAAGTATCAACTTCAGCAGCTTTTAAACAGTTTAATGCACGAACTGAAAGATCCATATCAACAAGCTTAGTTTTAAGCAATTGTCTCATGTGTAATGATTCCTCGTCATACGTTTCTGTTTGTGCAATTTCATCAGCCTCTAAAGTGATACGCTCATCAGAGAATAGCATAAAGTGGTGGATTAAAATTCTAGCAGCATCAGTTAAAGCATCTTTTGGATGAATAGAACCATCTGTTTGAATTTCGAAAACTAATTTTTCATAATCAGTTTTTTGTTCAACACGGAAGTTTTCTATTTTATACAAAACATTTTTTATAGGAGTGTATATAGAATCAACAAAGATAGTCCCTAATGGTGCATTAGCTTTTTTATTTTCTTCTGCAGGAACATATCCTCTACCTTTTTCTATAGTAATTTCCATGTTAAAACTTACCTTAGGATCTAAGTTACAGATAACTAAATCCGTATTTAACACTTGAAATCCAGAGATGAATTTTTGAAAATCACCAGCTGTAAGTTGTTTCTTACCAGATACAGAAATAGATACGGTTTCGTTATCTACATCTTCTATTTGTTGCTTAAAACGAACTTGTTTTAAGTTCAAAATAATTTCTGTAACATCCTCTACAACTCCTGAAATAGTAGAAAATTCGTGCTCTACTCCCTCAATACGAGTTGAAGTAATTGCAAATCCTTCCAAAGAAGATAATAATACTCTTCTCAGTGCATTACCTACAGTTAAACCATAACCAGGCTCTAAAGGCCTAAATTCGAATTTACCTTCGAATTCAGAAGAGTCGATCATGATAACCTTATCTGGTTTTTGAAAATTTAAAATTGCCATTTTTTCTTCATTTTAATTGTTATTCAGTTGCGCGGTTTATAAGTGTGAAGAAATACGAATAAACCCTTTGGCTGAATCTCAATATGATTAATTTATTACTTAGAATATAATTCTACTATCAATTGTTCTTTGATGTTTTCTGGAATTTGCAAACGTACTGGTACAGCAACATAAGTTCCTGATTTAGTAGCATCATTCCAAGTCATCCACTCAAAAACATTACTATTATTTGCCAATGAATTTTCAATAGCAGATAAAGATTTAGATTTTTCTCTTACCCCTACAACATCACCTGCGCTTAAAGAATAAGAAGGTATGTTTACGATTTCTCCGTTAACAGTAATGTGTCTGTGAGAAACTAATTGACGTGCTCCACTTCTTGAAGGAGAGACACCCATTCTGTAAACAACGTTATCTAATCTTGATTCACATAACTGTAATAAAGCTTCACCTGTAATCCCTTTAGAGGCAGATGCTTTCTTAAATAAGTTACGAAATTGACGCTCTAATATACCGTAAGTATATTTCGCTTTTTGCTTTTCCATTAATTGGATAGCATATTCTGATTTTTTACCTCTTCTACGAGTGTTACCGTGTTGACCTGGAGGGAAATTTCTTTTTTCAAAAGATTTGTCTTCTCCGAAAATTGCTTCTCCAAACTTACGAGCAATTTTAGTCTTTGGTCCTGTATATCTTGCCATTTCTAAATTATTAAGAGCGGGGTTATGAATTAAGGCTTATCTATCCTTCGACAACCATGTAGTCCACTCAGTGATTATTAAATATAAAAAGAACTGAAACATAGCATAAGCTACATTTCAGTTTATTTTCAAAAGTTATTAAACTCTTCTTCTTTTAGGAGGTCTACAACCATTGTGAGCTGTAGGAGTTACATCGATAATCTCTGTAACATCAATTCCTGCGTTATGTAAAGATCTGATTGCAGACTCACGTCCGTTTCCTGGTCCTTTTACATAAACTTTTACTTTTCTTAATCCTGCTTCGTGTGCAGTTTTAGCACAATCTTCAGCAGCTGTTTGAGCAGCATAAGGAGTGTTCTTTTTAGAACCTCTAAAACCCATTTTACCAGCAGAAGACCAAGCTATAACATCACCTTTTTTGTTTGTCAAAGAGATGATAATATTATTGAATGACGATGATACGTGAGCTTCACCTACCGCGTCTACAACAACCTTTCTTTTTTTAGAACTTTTTGTTGACTTTGCCATAATATTATGCTTTTTTCTTGTTAGCTACTGTTTTTCTTCTACCTTTTCTAGTTCTAGAGTTATTCTTAGTTCTTTGCCCTCTTAATGGAAGACCAGTTCTATGACGAATACCTCTGTTACATCCGATATCCATTAAACGTTTGATGTTTAATTGAATTTCCGTACGTAATTCACCTTCAATTGTGAATGATCCAATTGCTTCACGAATGTTCCCGATTTCTTCATCGTTCCAATCTGACACTTTTGTATCTTCACTTACTCCCGCTGTCGCTAAAGCATTCTTAGCTCTAGTCGAACCTACACCAAATATGTAAGTTAATGCGATTACACCCCTTTTATGTTTTGGGATATCAACACCTGCAATTCTAGCCATTACCCTTGTCTTTGTTTAAATCTAGGATTCTTTTTATTAATAACGTACAATCTACCTTTACGACGTACGATTTTGCACTCTGCACTTCTTTTTTTAATTGATGCTCTTACTTTCATCTCGTTGTTTTTATTTTCGAAAACAGAAATCACTCACTATTTTCATTGTTTCGTAACAACTATTTAGTTTTACGAGAATGCAAAACTAAATAATTGTTAGATATATTAATAATTATTAATCAATTATTTTAATATCTGTATGTAATTCTTGCTTTTGACAAGTCATAAGGACTCATTTCTAGCTTTACTTTATCACCTGGCAACAACTTAATATAATGCATACGCATCTTACCTGATATGTGAGCTGTTACAATGTGACCATTTTCCAACTCAACACGGAACATTGCATTTGATAATGCTTCAATAATACTTCCGTCTTGTTCTATTGCTTGTTGCTTTGCCATAGTTACGCTACTGCTTTTCTGTTTTTACCAGTTTCCATTAATCCATCATAATGCTTATTTAACAAGTAAGAATTAACTTGTTGCATCGTATCCATTGCTACACCTACTAAAATTAGTAATGATGTACCTCCGTAAAACAATGCCCAACCTTGCTGAATATTCATCAACTGTATTACAATTGCAGGACATATTGCTATTAGTGCTAAAAAGATAGAACCTGGTAATGTAATTTGAGACATTATCTTATCTAAATAATCAGCAGTTTCAGTTCCTGGTTTGATACCTGGAATAAAACCATTACTACGCTTTAAGTCATCTGCCATTTTATTGGTAGGAACTGTTATTGCAGTATAAAAATATGTAAAGATGATAATTAGTAATGCGAACACTACATTATACCAAAAACCAAACATATTCGTAAACTCTGTTTTTAAGAAATCAGCAAATGCTCCTTCACCAAACGCTTCTCCTACAACCGCAGGCACAAACATAATAGCTTGAGCAAATATAATTGGCATTACCCCTGAAGCGTTTAACTTCAATGGTAAAAACTGTCTAGCTCCTTCTTCATAACCTCCAACTGCTGAACGTCTAGCGTACTGAACAGGTACCTGCCTTACCGCTAACACTAACATTATTGAAAGTAGAATAATAACTAACCAAACAATTACTTCTATCAAAAGCATCATAACACCACCGTTACCACCATCTCCTGATACTCTAGAACCAATTTCCTGCATAAAAGCACCAGGTAAACTAGCAATAATCCCTACCATAATTAATAGCGATATACCGTTACCTATTCCTTTATCAGTAATTTTCTCACCTAACCACATAGCGAATACACACCCTGTAACTAAGATCGTTATAGAAGAAACCCAAAACATTCCTCCTCTACCAAAAACAAAAGCTGCTTCAGGAACACCTAAACTAGTTAGACTTCCTAAATAAAATGGTGCTTGAACTACACAAATAACGATGGTTAACCAACGTGTAATTTGCGTGATTTTCTTTTGCCCACTTGCACCTTCTTTTTGTAATTTTTGAAGATAAGGAATTGCTATAGTCATTAATTGAACAACAATAGAAGCAGAAATATAAGGCATTATACCAAGTGCAAATACAGAAGCTTTAGCTAAAGCCCCTCCTGTAAAAGCGTTGATTAAGGCTAAAAAACCTCCATCATCGAATTTATCACTTAATCCTGACAATTGACTTACGTCTATACCTGGTAACACAATCTGCGCACCAAATCTATAGGCAAGTAATAAAGTTAAAGTAATAAGAATTTTATTTCTCAATTCTTCAATTTGCCAAACTCCTTGTATTGATTCTATAATTTTCTTCATGAAATAATATTATAAAGCTTCAGCAGATCCTCCAGCCGCTTCGATAGCCGCTTTTGCATTTGCAGTAAACTTATGAACAGAAACTGTTAACTTTGCTTTTAACTCTCCTCTACCTAAAATTTTAACTAAGTCGTTTTTGCCAACAATTCTGTTAGCAATCAACACGTCTAAATCTACAGTGTCAGTAAGTTTTCCAGCGTCTACCAATTCTTGTAAAGTATCCAAGTTTACACCTGCAAATTCTTTACGATTGATGTTTGTGAAACCAAACTTAGGAACACGACGTTGTAAAGGCATTTGACCTCCTTCAAAACCAATCTTTCTAGAATATCCAGATCTTGACTTTGCCCCTTTATGTCCTCTAGCTGCAGTACCACCTTTTCCAGAACCTTGACCTCTACCAAGTCTCTTAGAATTGTTACGTACTGAACCTTCAGCTGGTTTTAAATTACTTAAATCCATGTTATAAATGTTTTAATTAAGCTTCTTCTACAGAAACTAAATGTTGAACTTTGTTTACCATACCAATTATTGTTGGTGAGGCATCATGCTCTATAGTTTGATTTAACTTTTTAAGACCAAGAGAAATTAATGTTCTCTTTTGTCTCTCTGGTCTACCTATAGGGCTATTTACTAATGTTACTTTAATCTTTGCCATCTTTAACTTGATTAACCTTTAAACAATTTTTCTAAAGAAATACCTCTTTGTCTCGCAACATCTTTAGCATCTCTTAATTGCAATAAAGCATTAAAAGTTGCTTTAACTACGTTATGAGCGTTAGAAGATCCTTGAGATTTAGATAATACATCATGTACACCTACAGCCTCAAGCACATGACGCATAGCACCACCTGCAATTACTCCTGTACCAGGAGCAGCTGGGATGATGTTAACTCTTGCACCACCAAACTTACCTAATTGTTGGTGAGGTAACGTTCCTTTAATCAAAGGAATACGCACCAAGTTTTTCTTAGCATCTTCGATAGCTTTAGCGATAGCACTAGCAACGTCTTTAGATTTCCCTAAACCGTGACCAACAACACCCGCTTCATCTCCAACTACAACAATAGCTGAAAATCCGAATGCTCTACCACCCTTTGTTACTTTAGTAACACGATTTACACCAACTAAACGATCTTTAAGATCTAAACCCTGAGGTTTTACTAGTTCTGCATTTTTATTAGTTTGAAACATAATTTCTTAAAATTTTAATCCACCTTCTCTAGCTCCGTCAGCTAATGACTTAATTCTACCATGGTATAAAGCACCACCTCTATCAAAAGAGATTGTATTAACACCAGCTTTGATAGCCTTTTCAGCAACAGCTTTACCAACTAAAGCAGCGATTTCAGATTTAGTAGCTTTTTCAGTACTAATTTCTTTATCTCTTGAAGAAGATGCAACAATTGTTTTTCCAGTTACGTCATCAATCACTTGTGCGTAAATTTCTTTATTACTTCTGTAAATAGCCAATCTTGGTCTTTCAGATGTACCAGAAACAATCTTTCTAACTCTGTTATGAATTCTTGCTTTTCTTTCTGTTTTTGATAATTTCATTTGTCTTTTTTTAGTATTTTAATAGCTTTATAAAACTTGTAAAACCCAACAATCATTAAAATTTAACGTAAAAATGATTGTTGGCTCACTTATTTTATGCCGCCTTAAAAATATTAAGCCGATTTACCAGCTTTTCTTCTTAACACTTCTCCAACAAACTTAACACCTTTACCTTTATACGGCTCTGGTCTACGGTAAGAACGAATTTTTGCCGCTACTTGCCCTACTAATTGTTTGTCTGCAGATGTTAATTTTATAATTGGATTTTTACCTTTGTTAGACACTGTTTCAACTTTCACTTCTGAAGCTATATCTAAAACAATGTTGTGAGAGAAACCTAAAGCTAAATCAAGTTTTTGACCTTGATTACTTGCTCTATACCCTACACCAACTAATTCCAATTCTTTAGAGAACCCTTTAGTTACACCTTCAATCATATTAAAGATTAAAGCTCTATACAATCCGTGCTTTGCTCTAATATCTTTATTATCTGATGAACGATCTAAAGTAATTACTCCTTCTTCTATCTTAACAGTTACATCTAAAACTTCTTGAGTTAATTCACCCAATTTACCTTTTACTGTAACTACTCCGTCTTTTACTTCAACTGTAACTCCTGCTGGAATTGCAATTGGACTTTTACCTATTCTTGACATGCTTTCTTGTCTTTAAAATTAGTAAACTGAACAAATAACTTCTCCTCCAACATTCTCTCTACGAGCTTGTTTTCCTGTCATTACTCCTTTAGAAGTAGAAATGATCGCAACACCTAAACTATTCAAAATTCTTGGCATTTCAGAAGAAGAAACGTACTTACGTAAACCTGGTTTACTTACTCTTTCTATCTTTCTAATTACAGACTGCTTGTTTTCATCATATTTCAAAGCAATTTTAATTGAACCTTGTACTGATGAATCATCAAATTTGTAACTTAAAATATAACCTTGATCAAATAAGATCTTAGTTATAGCTTTCTTTAAATTAGATGCAGGAATTTCAACCACTCTGTGGTTGGCTCTCACTGCATTCCTAACTCTTGTTAGGTAATCCGCTATTGGATCTGTATACATATATATTAATTTGCGGCTTTGGTTTTCGGCAGTAAACACTACTGCCGAACCTTAAACCAATTTATAAACTTTTACCAACTGGCTTTTCTTACTCCAGGTATTAACCCTTGATTAGCCATTTCTCTGAATGTAACACGAGAAATTCCGAACGTACGCATGTATCCTTTTGGACGTCCTGTTATTTTACATCTGTTATGTAAACGAACTGGAGATGCGTTTTTCGGTAATTTTTGCAATGCGTCATAATCACCAGCTTTTTTCAAAGCAGCTCTTTTAACAGCATATTTAGCAACTAACTTACGTCTTTTGACCTCACGGGCCTTCATCGATTCTTTAGCCATATTAATTCTTTTTAAAAGGTAAACCTAATTCAGTTAATAATGATTTTGCTTCTTTATCGGTATCAGCTGAAGTTACAAATGTAATATTCATTCCACCAATTTTATTAACTTTATCAATATTTATTTCTGGGAAGATAATTTGCTCAGTAATCCCTAAACTATAGTTACCTCTTCCATCAAAACCATTGGCTTTGATTCCACCGAAATCTCTTACACGTGGTAAAGATGATGTAACTAATCTGTCTAAAAATTCATACATTCTTTCAGCACGCAACGTAACTTTAACACCAATTGGCATTCCTTTACGTAATTTGAAAGTTGCAACATCTTTCTTAGATAATGTAGACACAGCTTGTTGTCCTGAAATCTTAGTGATTTCTTCTAACGCGTGATCTATCAATTTCTTGTCAGATACTGCAGCACCTACACCTTTAGAAATTATTATTTTTTCTAATTTAGGCACTTGCATTATATTCTTGTAACTAAATTCTTCTGTAAGAGCAGTAACAATTCTGTCCTTGTACTCTTGTTTTAATCTTGAAACGTAAGCCATAACTAAATTACTTCATTAGATTTTTTAGAAACTCTTACCTTATCTTTTCCTTCACCTTTATAACCAACTCTGGTAGCTTTACCATCTTTCGTTAATAAAGATAAATTAGAGATTTGCATAGCAGCCTCTTTTTTTACGATTCCTCCTTGAGGATTTGCAGCGTCAGGCTTAACATGCTTTGAAACCATGTTTACACCTTCAACAATCGCTTTGTTTTTTTCACGAAGAATTTTTGTAACAGTACCTTCAGATCCCTTGTGATCTCCAGCAATTACTCTAACTGTATCTCCTGTTTTTATCTTTAACTTTGTCATCTTTACAAAATATTAAAGCACTTCAGGTGCTAATGATACAATCTTCATAAATCCTTTATCACGAAGTTCTCTTGATACTGGTCCAAAAACACGTGTTCCACGCATTTCTCCTGTAGGATTCAACAACACACATGCATTATCATCAAAACGGATATAAGAACCATCTGGCCTTCTAATCTCTTTTTTAACTCTAATCACAACAGCTGTAGAAACCTGTCCTTTCTTTACACTACCGTTTGGAGTAACATCTTTAATTGTAACAACAATTTTATCTCCAACAGAAGCATACCTTCTTTTAGTTCCACCAAGAACACGGATAGTTAACACTTCCTTTGCTCCGGTATTATCTGCAACTCTAAGTCTTGATTCTTGTTGTACCATTATTTTGCTCTTTCAATTATTTCTACTAATCTCCAACATTTAGATTTACTTAAAGGTCGTGTTTCCATGATCTTTACAGTATCCCCGATATTGCAATCGTTTGTTTCATCGTGTGCAACGTACTTTTTCGTTTTTAAAACGAATTTTCCGTACATAGGATGCTTTACTTTCTTAACTTCAGAAACCACTATTGATTTCGTCATTTTATTACTCGTAACTATTCCTATTCTTTCTTTTCTTAAATTTCTTTTTTCCATCTTTCAGTAGAGTAACTATTATTGTAATCCTCTTTTAGTTAGTTCAGTTGCAACACGTGCTACTGATCTTCTTACTGTACGTATTTGTAACGGATTATCCAAAGGTTGGATAGCGTGAGCAAATTTTAATTCAGTATAACTCTTCTTAAGTTCTGCAAACTTTGTTTGCAAATCATCTGTAGACAGATCTTTTATTTCTGATTGTTTCATGATCTTAAAATTTACAATTACGCTTGATAATCTCTAGCGATAACAAATTTAGTTTGAACTGGAAGTTTTTGTGCTGCTAAACGTAACGCTTCTTTTGCAACTTCTATTGGCACTCCACCAACTTCAAAAATTAATCTTCCTGGTCTTACAACTGCAGCCCAATATTCAACTGAACCTTTACCTTTACCCATACGTACTTCAAGAGGTTTCTTTGTAATAGGCTTATCTGGAAATATTTTAATCCAAAGTTGACCCTCTCTTTTCATATGACGAGTTGCAGCAATACGCGCAGCTTCTATTTGACGAGCAGTAATAAATTTAGAATCTAGTGATTTAATACCGAACATACCATTTGAAAGTTGATGACCCCTTTCAGAGTTCCCTTTCATACGGCCTTTTTGCACCTTACGGTACTTTGTTTTTTTTGGCTGTAACATCTTGTTTCTTGTCTTTTAATTACTTTCTACGGTTAGGTTTTCTGTTTCCACCGCGTCCAGTATTACCTTTCCCACCACTTTGCTTCTTAGCTAAACCAACAAGCGGAGAAAGATCTCTTTTACCATAAACTTCACCTTTCATAATCCACACTTTCACACCTAATCTACCATAAGTAGTGTGTGCCTCAACAAGTGCATAATCAATGTCAGCTCTGAATGTTGATAAAGGAATACGTCCATCTTTAAACGATTCTGAACGAGCCATTTCTGCCCCATTCAAACGTCCTGAAATTTGAATTTTAATCCCTTCACAGTTCATTCTCATAGCAGCTTGAATAGCCATTTTAATAGCACGCTTGTAAGAGATTCTATTCTCTATTTGACGAGCAACACTACTACCTACTAAGAATGCATCCAATTCTGGGCGCTTAATTTCAAAGATGTTAATTTGTACTTCTTTACCAGTAATTTTCTTAAGCTCTTCCTTTAACTTGTCTACCTCTTGCCCACCTTTTCCGATAATAATACCAGGTCTAGCAGTAGTGATAGTAACGGTTACAAGTTTAAGAGTTCTTTCGATAATTACTCTTGATACACTAGCTTTAGATAAACGTGCATGAATATACTTACGAATCTTATCGT
The DNA here is from genome assembly GCA_002733415.1 of Kordia sp. GTDB lineage: Bacteria > Bacteroidota > Bacteroidia > Flavobacteriales > Flavobacteriaceae. The sequence continues at coordinate 44,825 of NVVR01000011.1, forward strand.
CTTCGGCAAGTCTATCACCGTAGTCATTACCTCCGTACCAGTTAGATTCCCATCCTCTGATAATACCAAGGCGATTTCCGATTGGATTTGTTTTTTGTCCCATATCTATCTTAACTTTGTGTATTATTACTAGATCCTAATACCAATGTAACATGGTTAGATCTTTTTCTAATTCTGTGTGCACGACCTTGTGGAGCTGGACGTAATCTCTTTAACATAGATCCTCCGTCAACTCTAATTTCTTTTACGAACAAGTCTGCCTCTTCCAAATCAGCATCTTCGTTTTTTGCTTGCCAGTTGGCAATAGCAGAAACTAATAAAGTTTCTACACGACGTGATGCTTCTTTTGAACTGAATTTTAAAATATGAAGCGCTTTCTCTACTTTTACACCTCTTACTAAATCCGCAACTAAGCGCATTTTTCTTGGTGACGTAGGACAGTTATTCAACTTTGCGAAAGCTATTTGCTTTTTCTCAGCCTTTATTCTATCGGCCATTTCTCTTTTACGAACTCCCATAGCTTCTATCTTTTACCTTTATTCTTTGCACCAGCATGTCCTCTAAAAGACCTTGTTGGTGAAAATTCTCCTAACTTATGACCTACCATGTTTTCTGTTACGAATACTGGTACAAACTGACGACCGTTATGAACAGCTATTGTTTGCCCTACGAAATCTGGAGAAATCATTGAGGCTCTTGACCATGTCTTAATAACAGCCTTTTTACCTGACTCAACGTTTGCTTCAACCTTCTTAGTTAAACTATGATGTATATAAGGTCCTTTTTTTAATGAACGTGCCATATCTTACTTATTTATTTCTACGTTCTACAATATACTTATTACTCGCTTTCGTTTTAGAACGTGTTCTGTAACCCTTAGCAGGTATACCATTCTTAGAACGAGGATGACCTCCAGAAGACTTACCTTCTCCACCTCCCATTGGGTGATCGACAGGGTTCATTACTACTGGTCTAACTCTAGGCCTTCTTCCTAACCATCTACTTCTACCAGCTTTACCTGACACAAGCAATTGATGATCTGAATTCGAAACAACACCTATAGTTGCTAAACACCCTACTAAAATCAATCTAGTTTCCCCTGAAGGCAACTTGATTGTAGCGAATTTACCATCTCTTGCCATTAACTGTGCAAACGAACCAGCAGAACGAGCCATAACAGCACCTTGCCCTGGACGCAATTCTACACATGAAACAATAGTTCCCAAAGGAATATTAGCCAATGTCATAGCGTTTCCAACTTCCGGAGCAACATTCTCTCCAGAAATAATTTTTTGCCCAACTTCTAATCCGTTTTGAGCAATTACATATCTTTTTTCTCCATCTGCGTATTGTACTAACGCGATGAACGCAGTTCTATTAGGATCGTACTGTATTGACATCACTTCCGCAGCGTCATTAAATCGTTCTCTTTTGAAATCGATAATACGGTATCTTCTTTTATGACCTCCACCTATATGGCGCATTGTCATTTTTCCCTGACTGTTTCTACCACCAGATCTTTTTATCGGACGAAGTAAACTCTTCTCCGGCTTATCAGTAGTTATGGCGTCAAACCCATTTACTACTCTAAAACGCTGACCTGGCGTGATTGGTTTTAATTTTCTAACTGACATCTTTTGTCTTTAGTTAATTGTTAGTATAAAAGTCAATTACATCTCCTTCAGCTAACTGAACCAGCGCTTTCTTATAAGCCCCTTTTTTTGCAGTTACCATACCAGTTTTTGTATGACGATTATTTCTTTCTACTCTTACTGTTATTGTGCGAATTTTTTTAACAGAAACACCATAAGCAGCTTCCACCGCTTTTTTAACCTCTACCTTATTCGCATTCTTCTTCACAAGAAAAGTAAAACAGTTGTTTACTTCGCTCATTTTTGTTGCTTTCTCTGTAATTACAGGTTTAATTAAGATACTCATGTTTCCTATTATTTACTTAAATTCGACACAACTCCTTCAACAGTCCCTTCAAAAAGAACAATACTATTCGCATTCATTACAGCGTAAGTACTTATTTCTGAGGAAGTTACTACTTTGGAGCGTTTTAAATTACGTGACGACAAATATACATTATTATTTGACTCACCCAACACAAACAAAGACTTTTTGTCTGCTAACCCTAACGAACTCAATAAGTTCTTGAATTCTTTAGTTTTTGGAGAAGCAAAATCGATGTCTTCTAAAACGATAATATCGTTCGTTTTAGCTTTCATACTTAATGCAGATCTACGCGCTAAACGCTTTACATTTTTGTTTAATTTGAAACCGTAGTTTCTTGGTCTTGGTCCGAACATACGTCCACCACCTCTAAAAAGACCAGATTTAATAGAACCTGCCCTTGCAGTACCAGTTCCTTTTTGTTTCTTGATCTTCCTAGTAGACCCAGTAATCTCTGCTCTTTCTTTAGCCTTATGAGTACCTTGACGTTGATTAGCCAAATACTGCTTTACATCTAAATAAACAGAGTGATTATGAGGTTCTACAGCGAATACAGCGTCAGAAAGCTCAATGCTTCTACCTGTTTCTTTTCCGTTGATATCTAAAACTGCTACTTTCATTACTTCTCGATGATTACATAAGAGTTAGTGTGTCCAGGAATCGCTCCTTTAACCACAAGTAGATTCTTTTCAGCAACTACTTTTAAAACTCTTAAATTTTGAACTTTAATTGTGTCTCCACCCATTCTTCCACCCATTCGCATTCCTTTGAATACACGAGCAGGATAAGATGCAGCTCCAATAGAACCAGGAGCTCTAAGACGGTTATGCTGACCGTGAGTCGCTTGACCTACACCAGCAAAGTTGTGACGCTTAACTACCCCTTGAAAACCTTTACCTTTAGAAGTTCCGGAAACATCCACGAACTCACCTTCAGTAAAGTGCTCTACAGTGACAGACTCACCTAATTTGTACTCCTTATCAAAACCTTGAAATTCGACAACTTTATACTTAGGAGAAGTTCCTGCTTTTTTAAAGTGACCATTAGCCGCTTTAGTAGCACGTTTTTCTGCCTTGTCATCGAAACCTAGCTGAAGGGCTTCATAGCCGTCAACTTCATTAGTTCTGACTTGGGTAACAACGCATGGTCCAGCTTGAATAACAGTACAAGGAATATTTTTCCCGTTCTCATCAAACAAACTAGTCATACCGATTTTTTTTCCGATTAACCCAGACATAATTGAATTTTGATTTTTGATGCGCAACTTAGGACTATCCCAAATCATCACATCTGATTATTACTATTTATTTAAAAAAACTTCAGGGTCAAAAAATACTTTCCAACCCTGAATGTATTTTACCGTTTTTCCCTCGCACAAAGCTCAGGACATGTTAACTAATTTTCGGACTCTAAACCTAGAACCCTGAATTAATTAGACTTTTATCTCTACTTCTACTCCACTTGGTAATTCTAATTTCATCAACGCATCAATCGTTTTTGAAGAAGAACTATAAATGTCTAATAATCTTTTGAAAGAGCTCAATTGAAACTGCTCTCTAGATTTTTTATTTACGTGCGGAGAACGCAATACTGTAAATATTTTTTTATGAGTAGGTAAAGGAATAGGACCAACAACTACAGCGCCAGTACTCTTTACTGTTTTTACGATTTTTTCAGCAGACTTGTCCACCAACATGTGATCGTAAGATTTTAATTTTATTCTAATTTTTTGACTCATTTTTCTTAAAATTAAGCGTTAGCACCTTTAGCATCAGCAATTACCTTTTCAGATACATTTGATGGTGTTTTATCATAGTGAGAAAATTCCATTGTAGAAGTTGCTCTACCAGAAGATAATGTTCTTAATGAAGTTACATATCCAAACATTTCTGATAAAGGAACAGTTGCTTTAACAACCTTAGATCCAGCACGGTCACCCATGTCAGAAATCTGACCTCTACGTCTATTTAAATCACCTACTATATCTCCCATGTTTTCTTCAGGAGTAAGTGCCTCTAATTTCATTATTGGCTCCATAATTACTGCTCCAGCAGCTTTTGCAGCAGCTTTATACCCTAATTTAGCTGCTAACTCGAAAGATAATGCATCCGAATCGACATCATGGAAAGAACCATCCCTTAAAGTAACTTTCATTCTATCCATTTCGTATCCAGCTAATGGTCCATTTTTCATAGCCATTCTGAATCCTTTTTCAACAGAAGGAATAAATTCTTTAGGAATACGTCCACCTTTAATTACATCAACAAACTGTAAACCAGCACCAACGAAATCTTCATCAGCAGGCCCCATCTCAAATGAGATATCAGCAAACTTACCACGTCCACCAGATTGTTTTTTATAAACTTCTCTGTGCTCTGTAGTTCTTGTTAACGCTTCTTTATATTCTACTTGTGGCTCACCTTCGTTAACTTCTACTTTAAATTCACGTCTTAAACGATCAACAATAATATCCAAGTGCAACTCTCCCATTCCTGAGATAATTGTTTGACCAGATACCTCGTCAGTCTTAACCTGAAAAGTAGGATCTTCTTCAGCTAACTTAGATAATGCCATACCTAATTTTTCAACATCAGCTTTAGTTTTAGGCTCAACCGCGATACCAATTACTGGATCCGGAAAGTCCATAGATTCTAAAATAATAGGATGCTTAATATCAGATAACGTATCTCCAGTTTTAATAGATTTAAAACCTACTGCAGCTCCAATATCTCCTGCCTCGATATAATCGATAGCATTTTGCTTATTAGCATGCATTTGGTAGATACGAGAAATACGCTCTTTCTTACCTGAACGATTGTTCAACACGTAAGAACCAGCATCTAAACGACCTGAATACGCTCTAAAGAAAGCTAAACGACCAACAAAAGGGTCCGTAGCTATTTTAAAAGCTAATGCAGCAAAAGGCTCATCAACTGATGGCTTACGAGATATAACCTCGCCAGTATCAGGATGCGTCCCTTCAATACTTTCCTTATCCATAGGAGAAGGCAAGTAACGACATACAGCATCTAATAAAAACTGTACCCCTTTATTTTTAAATGCAGAACCACATATCATAGGAATGATAGACATATCCATTACAGCAGCACGAAGCGCAGCATGCACTTCATCTTCAGTAATAGAATCCTCATCCTCCATGTACTTCTCTAAAAGATTCTCGTCATAAGCAGCAACTTCTTCAATAAGTTTACCACGCAACATAGAAGCTTCTTCTTTTAACTCTTCTGGGATATCAATAATATCAAAAGTAGCCCCTTGAGTTTCATCATGCCACACAATAGCACGGTTCTTTACCAAATCAACAATACCTTTGAAATCGATTTCATCACCGATGTTCATTACAATTGGAACTGCATTAGAACCTAACATCTCCTTCACTTGCTTACACACCATCGGGAAATCAGCACCTTGACGGTCCATCTTGTTTACAAATCCAATTCTTGGAACTTTATAGTTATCAGCTAACCTCCAGTTAGTTTCAGACTGTGGCTCAACACCATCAACTGCACTAAACAAGAAAACCAATCCATCAAGAACTCTTAACGAACGATTTACCTCTACTGTAAAATCAACGTGACCAGGAGTATCAATAATATTAAAGTGATACCCTTGAGTACCTTCAATTGACTCTCCATTTTCTGTAGGGAAATTCCACTCACATGTAGTAGCTGCAGACGTAATAGTAATACCACGTTCTTGCTCTTGCTCCATCCAGTCCATAGTAGCCGCGCCATCGTGCACCTCACCAATCTTATGACTTACACCTGTATAATACAATACACGCTCAGTCGTAGTAGTTTTTCCAGCATCAATATGAGCTGCAATCCCTATGTTTCTAGTATATCTTAAATCTCTAGCCATTTCTTAAAATCTAAAGTGAGAGAATGCTTTGTTTGCTTCTGCCATTTTATGAGTATCAACTCTTTTCTTAACAGCAGCACCTTCTTCTTTAGCCGCAGCTAAAACCTCATTCGCTAATTTTAAAGCCATAGTTTTCTCGTTTCTTTTACGAGTATAACTAATTAACCATTTCATCGCCATAGAAACTTTTCTATCCGATCTAATTGGTCTTGGAATTTGGTACGTTGCACCACCTACCCTACGACTACGTACTTCTACGTGAGGCATAACGTTTGACAATGCTTCTTTCCAGATTTCCAAAGCTGATTTTTCTTCATCTGTTTTCTTTTCTTCTACGATATCCATTGCATCGTAAAAAATCTTAAAAGCAACCGACTTCTTACCGTCCCACATTAAGTTGTTTACAAAACGCGTTACCAATTGGTCATTAAACCTTGGATCTGGTAAAAGTGGTCTTTTTTTAGCCTTTCTTTTTCTCATGTCTTAACATTAAAGTTTTTAAAATTACTTCTTTGGGCGTTTTGCTCCATACTTAGATCTACGTTGCGTTCTTCCTTCAACACCTGCGGTATCTAAGGCTCCACGAACTACGTGATATCTAACTCCTGGCAAATCTTTTACCCTTCCACCTCTAACTAATACTATCGAGTGCTCCTGTAAATTGTGACCCTCTCCACCGATGTAAGCATTTATCTCGTTTCCGTTTGTCAAACGAACCCTTGCAACCTTTCTCATTGCTGAGTTTGGCTTCTTAGGAGTCGTAGTATAAACACGAGTACAAACACCTCTACGTTGAGGACACGAATTTAAAGCAGCCGATTTACTCTTCTTAGTTATTTTGACTCTTCCTTTTCGTACTAATTGTGAAATTGTTGGCATACTAAATTTTTACTTAAATTTCTTTTTGTTATAATTCCCCTTTTCTAAGGGTCTGCAAATGTAAAAATAAAAATCCACTTATCAAACGCTAATTCACTAATTTTCAACAAGATTAAAAAACAAAACCCAAAACCTCGCAAATCAATCTTTTCTAAGTAGCTTTACACACCGAAAAAGAAACAAGATAAAAGAAAAAAAAAGACGTAAGACAAACTCGTCTTTACACAAAAAAAGCAATGAAAAAAGATATTTTACTATACCATATAATATATATACTTTTTTTAAACCTTTCCTTTTCACAAAACACACACTTAAAACTAAAAGGAACAGATAGTGTTTCAGAATCATTTCTAAGCAAAATCAATTTCAAGAAAAACTTTGAAGACCTAAAATCACTTCAAAACGAAATAGACAATGTCAAAAAAGAAGCGCTCAATCTAGGTTATTTCAATTCACACTTCCCTTCAAAAACAAAAACAAACGACAGTAGCTACTTACAAAAAGTAACACTTAATTTTAGATACAAAAAAATAACCATTAACTACAACAACACACAAATCTCTGACTCCGAACTAAACAATATACTAGACGAAAGCTCCAAAATCAACATCAACAGCTTCACCACACACACTACACAACTCAAAAACAACCTTAACAACATCATAAAACACCTAAGCAACAAGGGAAAAGTTTTTAGCAACATCCAACTCAATAACATACACATAAACACCAAGAACGTATTCGCTGATTTATTCATGAACATATCAGAAACCAATTACATTACCAACATAAAAATAAAAGGATACGAGAAGTTTCCTAAGAAATTCATCAAACACTACCTAAGAATTAAAAAACAACAAACGCTTAACTTAAAAGATCTTGAAGAAAAATCAGAAGGAATAAATAGTTTGTTATTTGCTAACGAACTGAAAAAACCTGAAATATTATTCACTAAAGACTCTACAGTTATCTACCTATACCTAAAAAAACAAAAAAGCAATTCCTTTGAAGGCTTTCTTGGGTTCTCTACCAACAAACAATCAAGCAAACTTGAATTAAACGGGAACATAAACTTACAACTAATCAACAACCTGAATTCCGGTGAAGAGCTACACCTAAAATACCAATCCACAGAAAACGAACAAAAACATACAAATATAAAACTAAAACTACCCTACCTATTCAACTCGCCATTTAGCCTAGAAGGAGAGCTGGATATTTTTAAAAAAGATTCCAGCTTCACAAACAATACTCAAGCAATACATACCAAATACACAATTTCTAGAAACATCAAGACCGGAATAGGACTGGAATTCAACTCTTCAAACTCACTTACAAAAAACACTACTAACTCAGAAGACTTTAAAAGAAAAGGGTACACTTTTAGTTTTGAGCACCAAAAACAAAACAAACAAAACAACCTATTCCCCTACAAAACCAGAACAATACTAAAATTCGCCTTAGCAACCAGAAAAACAACATCGCAAAAAACAACACAACAAAACATCTTTATCTCTTCTGAATATATTTTTAAATTAAATAAAAAAAATTCGTTCTTCTTAAAAAGCGAGAACTATTATTTATTTAGTAAAACAACACTCGAAAATGAACTACATTACATTGGAGGAATAAACTCCATTAGAGGATTAAAAGAAAATAGCATCCCAAGCTCACAATACTCAATAATAAACAGCGAATACCGAATTGAACTAAACAAAACCCTCTACACACATACTGTTATCGATTACGCTGTCACAAAAAACAATGCCAACAATAATTTTGACAACATATTTGGTTTCGGAATTGGTTTTGGACTAAGAACAAACAACAGCTTACTCCGTTTCATCTTTGCCAATAGTAAAATTAAAAACGAACAAATTAAATTTTCAGATTCAAAAATACACCTGAGCCTGAACACAAAGTTCTAGCGGCACTTTATGAGTTTTTGTTTTAAATTAAGTTTTTTCACCGAACCACAAACACCCAAACACAGCCAACAAGCTGGTTTTATTAACTTTTTTTTAAAAATAATTTGAAATTTAACAGTATAAAAGTTGTTTTATTAACTTTTTATTATGATTTTTGGCATTGGCTAATTCAAATAAATTATAACATGAAAACAAAGTTTAATGGAATTTTAACGCTTTTACTAGCGTTTGTTGTGCAACTTACGTTCGCACAGGAGAAGACAATTTCAGGTACGGTGGTCGATGAAACCAATATGCCGTTACCCGGAGCAACTGTCGTAATTAAAGGTACTACAACTGGTGCCTCAACAGATTTTGATGGAAAATACTCTATCAGCGCAAATACAGGAGATGTGCTAGTGTTCTCTTATGTAGGTTATGCAGAGAAAAATGCAACTGTTGCCGCTTCAAACACAATCAACATCTCATTAGTTTTAGACGAGAGTTTAGATGTGGTAGTAGTAACAGCTTTTGGAATTAAGAAATCTGAAAAAGCAATTGGTTACGCAGTAACAAATGTAAAAGGTGAAGACTTATCGCAAGCTAAGGAAGCTAACCTTGTAAATGCCTTAGCTGGTAAAGCAGCAGGTGTACAAGTAACTAGTAGTTCTGGTGTAGCTGGAGCTTCATCTAGGATTATTTTACGTGGTGCTACTAGTATAACTGGTAACAATCAACCATTGTTTGTAATTGATGGTATCCCTTTAGATAATAGTAGTTCTGGAACGTCTGGTTCTGGTGGTGGTTTTGATTTACCAAACGGTGCTGCTGACATTAACCCTGATGATATTGAATCTATGACAATATTAAAAGGACCTAATGCTGCTGCTTTATACGGATTACGTGCATCTAATGGTGTTATCGTAATTACAACTAAAAAAGGACGTAGTACTGATAAATTAGGAGTATCTATTACTTCTTCTGTTTCATTTCAAAATCCTTTAACGTTACCTAGTTTTCAAAATTCTTACGGACAAGGAGTTACTCCATACGGTTTTAATTTTATCGATGGTGCAACCGGAGACGGTGGTGTTGATGAAAGTTGGGGTCCAGCTTTAGATACAGGATTAGAATTTGTACAATGGGATTCGTATACTGTTGATGGAGCACCTAGACCTTGGGTATCTCATCCTGACAATGTAAAAGATTTTTACAGAACTGGTGTTACATTAAACAATAATGTATCTTTTACAGGTGGTGGTGAAAAAGCTACATTCAGAATGTCTCTTGGACATATGAAACAAGAAGGAATGGTGCCAAACACTGATTTTGAAAGATACAATGTTGGAGGTAATTTCGGATTAAACTTATCTGATAAAGCACGTGTTGGAATTAATGTAAAATACATTAATAGTTCATCTGACAACTTAGTAACTCAAGGGTACAATGGTGAAAACCCAGTACAGCAAATGATTTGGGGTGGTAGAAACGTTGATTGGAGTGCTTTAGAAGACTATAACAATCTTCCTTTAGCTGATCCAAGCACACCTGCTGCTGGAACACCTGCAAACTGGAACACACAATATCAAAACAACCCTTACTGGGTATTAGACAATAACCTAAATGGATATGATAAAGATCGTATTATTGGAGGTGTTAACTTAGGTCTAGATTTATATAGTTGGTTAACTTTCAATGTTAAAACAGGTATTGATTCATGGGATTCAAAGTCAACTGAACGAAAAGCTCATGGTTCTAATCAAGATCCAAATGGTTACTACAGAGAGATTTTAAGAAGTCGTTTTGAAATTAACACTGAGGCATTATTATCTAGTAATCACAAACTTACTGAAAAACTTGGGTTAACACTTAATGTTGGTGCAAACCAAATGAAAAGAAAAAGTTCTTTAACTTATATTACAGCAGGTCAATTAGAACTTCCAGGAGTTTATAATGTAACAAATATTAAGGCTGGTGTTGATCCGATAAATTATTCAAAAAGTTTTGAGTCACGTATCAATAGTGTATTAGGTTTTGGACAATTATCTTATGATAATTTCGCATTCTTAGACTTTACAGCTAGAAATGACTGGGCTTCTATTTTACCTACAGATAACAATTCATTCTTTTACCCTTCTGTTACAGGTAGTTTAGTTGTAAGTGATGCTTTTAACTTAGACAAAAATATCTTTTCTTTATTAAAAGTAAGAGGAGGATGGTCTAAAGTTGGTAGTACAGGTGCATTAGGAACATACCAATTAGAAAGTGTTTATGCATATACATCTCCATGGGCAGGGACTAACTTCATTGCGTCTCCAAGTGGACTGAATAACCCTGAAATCAAACCAGAAAGTACAACTGGTATTGAATACGGATTAGATGCTAGATTATTTAAGAACAGATTACGTCTTGATGTTACATATTACGATATGATATCTGAAGATTTAATTGTTAATGTTCAATTATCTTCAACATCTGGTAATGGATCATCTATCCAAAATATTGGTGAGATGTCTAACAAAGGTTTTGAAATTGCTTTAGGTGCAACTGTATACAAAACAGAAAACTGGAAAGTTGATTTAGACTTAAATTTTGCTAAAAACGAAAACGAAGTAGTTTCGTTAGGTGGAGATTTAGAAACACTAGTACTAGGTGGCCAATGGGGTGTTAACACTGAAGCTAGAGTTGGAGAAGCATACGGAGTTATTTACGGACCTGGATACTTACGTAATGATGCAGGAAGTATTGTATATGAAGACGGACTTCCACAAATTGGTGAGCGTAAAATTTTAGGAAATGTAACTCCAGACTGGTCTGGTGGAGCTAACTTAAACGTTTCATACAAAAACTTTTCTTTTGGAGCATTAGTTGATGCTAAAATTGGTGGAGAGATCTTTTCTATGACGAATACTTGGGGTAGATTTGCTGGAGTATTAGAAGAGACTACTGAAGGACGTGAAACTGGTCTTGTAGGTGAAGGTGTAATGAACACTGGAACTGAAGAGAGCCCAGTTTGGGAACAAAACAATGTAGTTGTAACTGCAAAGGCGTTTAACAGAGCTGCTTACAATAACAATGTAGCTGAAGGTTCTGTATTTGACGCTTCATATGTTAAATTAAGACAATTAAGTTTAGGTTATAAATTACCAAATAAGATTCTTAAAAACACTGGACTTGATGAAATAAACTTATCAATAGTAGGTAGAAACTTAGCTTTTATACATAAAAAAGCTCCACATATTGATCCTGAAAGTGCTTTTAGTAGCGGAAATGGTGATCAAGGTCTTGAATTTGGACAATTACCATCAGCAAGAAGTATTGGATTTAATGTTGGTATTAAATTTTAAGGTTATAAATTAATTGTAAAATATTAAAAGATGAAAAAAATAAAAATAATTCTTTTGTTAATAACTACGGCTTTTTTCGCTAGTTGTGACAAAGATTTCGAAGAGGTTAACAAAAACCCTAACGATCCTACAGCTGTCCCATCTGAACTATTATTAGGACAAATAGCAAGAAACACTGCAAACACACTTTATTCTGCTCAATTAGGAGGTGATATGGGTTCATGCTGGTCTCAACAATGGGGAAAAGTTCAGTACAATGATGAAGCTAGATACTTCCCAAGAGATGGTAACATTGATGGTTTATGGAGTAACTTTTATATCGGTATAGCTGAGGATGCAGACAAAATGTATCAATTAGCTATAGAAGAAGGAAACGATGCCAGTGCAGGAGTTGCATTAGTAATGAAAGCAAATGCATTTTTATGGTTGACTGATCTTTATGGTGCAGTTCCTTTTACAGATGCTTTAAAAGGTTCAGAAGGAATTTTCACTCCTGCTTACGACTCACAAGCAACAGTTTATGCTGGTTGTTATGCTTTTTTAGATGAAGCTATGGCAAAATTAGCAACTGGTAATGGTGAATTAAGTAGTGTTCATGACATCATTTATGGAGGTAATACTGCATTGTGGGCTAAATTTGCCGCTTCTTTAAAATTTCGTGCAATGATGAGAAACTCAAAGAATGGTGTTGACTCTGTTGTAATGCAAGGTTTGGTTGATGGTGGTTTACTTTTTTCAAGTACAAACGATGAAGCTAAAGTGATTTACGAAGCAGCTGCACCAAATGCAAATCCAACATATGAAACTATTGATTTAGGATCTAGAACAGAATATAGAATTGGAGAAGTAATGGTTCAACATTTAGATGGAACAACTGGCTTAGCAGCAGACGCAAGATTAGAAGTGTATGCTGAACCTAATCAGGATGGTAATTATGTTGGAAAACCTGCAGGTTATACTAACTTACCAAATGCTACATACAATGTAAATACTATTTCTGGAATAGGCGCTAAGTATTTAGCTGCAACTGCTCCTGGGTATTTATTAGGATACACTGAATTACAATTTTTATTAGCTGAGGCTGCTAAAAAAGGTTATATTGGTGGTTCAGATGGAGATGCTGAAACATTTTACTTAGCTGGGATTATGTCTAGTTTTGCAGAAAATGGAGTAGCTACAGGAGGGTATGAAACCGATGCTAGCGTTGCTTATAACTCTTCAACTGCATTAGAACAAATCGCTACTCAAAAATGGATAGCTACTTACGGACAAGGATTTGAATCATGGACAGAATGGAGAAGAACAGGATATCCTAACTTAATGCCTGCTGTTGAAGGTAACGTATCTGAAGTGCCAAGTAGAATAACTTACCCATCTTTAGAGCAATCTTTAAACGGAACTAACTATTCTGCACAAAGTGCACTTATGAGTGGTGGAGACGCATTGACTACGGCTGTAGATTGGATGTAAAAAATTAAAAAAAAATATTATGAAAAAAATAAATTATATATTAGGCTTATTAGTAATTGCTTTTACTATTAGCTGTGAGTCAGATCCAGACAACTTAGTTGCTACTGCTGATCAAGGAGGAGTTATTATCAATGTAGACCAGTCTTCTGGGAGTATCTTAGGATCTCCTGCTGGTGGTGTCGATCTTAGTGACGCTGAAGTAACATTTGCAACAGTAGATTTAGATTTTGATGCTAGAATCAATTTAGGTACTGAAGCAGGGATTTCTAAGTATGAAATAGTAAAAACCTTTAATGGTGGTACTGAAGTTTCAATTACAGAAACTCCTACTTTACCTTTTAACTTAATTTATTCTGACATTTCTGAATACGTAGCTGGATTTGGTATGGCTGCAACTGATTTAAGAATTGGAGATGTGTTTACTTTTAAAGTTAAAATACACCAAACAGATGGAGATGTATATTATTACGCTCCTTCAATGGGACAATTTTCTGTAGTAGTTAACTGCTCATCTTCACTTGCTGGGATGTACCAAGTTACCGCTACTAGAGATGATGGTTCTTCTTGGGATCAAGGAATTGAAGAAATAATTGAAATATCTCCTGGATATTACAAAACTATCACAACTGGTGGTTGGGGTGCAGGTACTATTGCTCCTGATCAGGGGTTTAATTTTAATGATATATGTAACACTTTAACTGTTCCTGCTCAAGGTTTGGCTCAAGGGTACTACAGTAACGCAGTTGTTGGTACTGACGATGGTGAAGTATTAGGAAATGGAGATTTAGTAATAAACTATTCAATCGAGTTTAGTGGTTCTCCTACAGGGTATACTAACACATATGTTAAACAATAAAGGTATAACATTTAAAAATATATATATGAAACAAATATTTAAATATATCGCGATAGCAGCTATTAGTTGCAGCGTGTTCACTTCATGTAATGAAGATGACAATACAGGAGATAGTTTAATTAACTATTCACCAGTAACAGTAACATTAACGAGTTCAGAAAATGATGTAGTTTTAAATGAAACTGCAATTGATGCTGACAATGGATATGCTATTACTGTAACTGCTACAATAGACAGTCCATTGCCAATTGATATTATTATTCCATTAACTAAGATTTCTGGAACTGCAACTGGTGAAGATTTTACAGCAGGAAGTATTACAATTCCTTCTTCTTTAACATCTGCTAGCGTTACAGTAATTATCCACCAAACTGGTAATGCAGAAGGTGATGAAACATTAACTATAGGAGCTATTGATTCTTCTATGATCCCAAATGTTTCATCTGTTAATGCTTTTGCTTTAAACGTAGAAATAAACGATGACTACATCGATTATTCATTTTCTATGAACTTTGCTTGGGATGGATACGTTCATGAGGCAGATGAAGATGGTGATCACGGATTTTTACCATTCTGTGATATGGACATTGATTTTTATTTTATAGTAGGTGGAGCTGACTCAGGTATTTATGACGCAGCAACAGGATCATGTCCTGAAGAATTAGTAATTGATTCAAGTATTTATGCTGATGGAACATACATGATATATGCTGATTTATGGGCTAATCCTTATTCAGCTGCTGGATACGATGTAAGTGTGCCACTAACAATTACATATTCTCATGGATATGAAGGTTCATTTATACCTGAAACTATTGCAAGTCCTATATTTGAATACAACACTAATGATGGAACTGGTGCTGGAGCAATGGTAATGGAATTTGAAATTCTTTCTGGAGTAGTTACATCTGTAACTTTACTCTAAAAGAAACGTTAAACATAATATCTAAAAACCACCTCTAACGAGGTGGTTTTTTTATGGGTATAAATCACTACATTTGCAGTCATAATTTTTATCACATGAAAACAAACGAAATTTTTGGATCAAGGGCTATTATTGAAGCAATCAATTCCGATACTCAAATAGAGAAAGTATATATACTTAAAGAAGCAGAAAATGATTTATCTAAAGAACTTTTTTCTTTAATTAAGTCTAACAGGATAGCACACCAGTATGTACCTATTCAGAAATTCAGAAAGTTTGAAGAAAAAAATCATCAAGGTGTATTTGCTAAAATTGCATTGGTAAGAACAATAACTATTGAAGAACTTACTGAACAATTAAATTTAGAAGAAAACCCTACTGTACTTTTGCTTGACCAAGTAACCGATGTCCGTAATTTTGGAGCTATTGCTCGTACCGCATCCTGTACTGGAGTTAAAGGAATTGTAATTTTAGATAAAGGTAGCGCACCTATAAGTGCCGATGCTATAAAAACATCTGCAGGAGCGTTATTCCAAATACCTATTTGTAGAGTAAACCATTTAAAAGATGCTATTTACTATTTACAAGGATCAGGATTTCAAATTGTAGCAGCTACTGAAAAAACAGATGATTTAATTTATGATGTAGATTTGAAAAAACCTACTGCAATAATTATGGGTTCAGAAGATAGAGGAATTAACCCCTCAACCTTAAAAATATGCGATCACAAAGCAAAACTACCTATGGTAGGTGAAATAGCCTCTTTAAATGTTTCCGTAGCTTGTGGTGCCTTTTTATACGAATCAATGAGACAGAAATTACAGTAGTCAATAGTCAAAAATAATTTTTATAAAATTATTTTTGACTATTTTTTTTCAAATTTCTTCATTCTTCTTCATCTTGAATAATTAAATTTCCATTTTCATCCAAGAAAGGCAAGTTAGCCACAAACTTACCTTTATCATCAAAGTGTTCTAAAAATAAACTCTGTTGTATTGTTAATGGCAAAAGTTCTTCTTTTACTAATTCATTTTTAAAGAAAAAACTTAATATAACTCCTGTAATTAAACCAGATAAATGACCTTCCCAAGATATAGTACTATCTATTGGGAACACGTACCAAATCATACTTCCGTATAGAAAAATCACTGCAAATGAAATAGCAATGAGATTGTATTGTTTGGAAAAAAAACTTTTAGAAATAATAAAGCTAGCCAAAACATATATTACTCCACTCATACCTAAATGATATGCTGGACGTGCAATTAACCAGGTAAACAATCCTGAAATTAACACGCCAAAAATAAACACTCTTAAATAGCTTTTTGAATAAAAATACCTGACCATTAACATTAACACAAAAAATGATAGGGTGTTATTAGTAATATGTGAAAGATCCGAATGCAAAAAAGGAGATGCTAATATTCCTAAAAGTGAATTTAACTTTCTTGGATAAATACTAAAGTGGTTAAAATTAAATCCGTATTTAATTTCATATAAAAAAACAATCCACATTATTAATATAATTAACAATGGGAACACTAAAACGTCTAATATTTGTTTTGCTATTTTGATAACTCTAAAAATACAATAAGTTTACCAAATTTGATAATCGGTAAAATTGTCAATAGAATAGAAGTCAGGAGTTAAAAAACGAAAAAACAAGACCCAAACAATTCAATCATAAAGTACAATTGTACGTTAATAATTATTAATTTTGAAGAATGAATGAACCATTAGCGGAACGATTAAGACCCAAAACTCTAAAAGACTATATCAGTCAAGAACATTTAGTTGGGGAAAACGGATCATTAACACACCAGATAAACCAAGGTATTATCCCATCATTAATTCTCTGGGGACCTCCAGGAACGGGGAAAACTACGTTGGCAAATATTATTGCAACAGAATCTAAAAGGCCATTTTATAGCCTTAGCGCTATTAATTCTGGAGTGAAGGATATTAGAGAAGTTATTGAATCTGCTAAAAAAAACAGTGGTTTATTCACTACTAAAAACCCTATTTTATTCATTGATGAGATACATCGGTTTAGCAAATCACAACAAGATTCTCTATTAGGCGCTGTAGAGAAAGGAATCATCACTTTGATTGGCGCTACAACTGAAAACCCAAGCTTTGAAGTAATCCCTGCATTATTGTCAAGGTGTCAGGTGTATATTTTAAATCATTTTTCAAAAGACGACCTACTTGCCTTATTAAATAAAGCAATTTCAGAAGATAAAATATTAGCCAGCAAAAACATCAAAATAAAAGAATCAGAGGCTCTTTTACGTATTTCTGGAGGTGATGGAAGGAAACTATTAAATACCTTTGAATTAATCATTAACAATACTGATAGTGACACGATAGAAATAACAAATGAATTAGTGTTAAAATCTGTTCAGAAAAACACCATTCAATACGATAAAACTGGGGAACAACATTATGATATTGTTTCTGCTTTTATCAAATCTATACGTGGTAGTGACCCTAACGCGGCAGTATATTGGTTAGCAAGAATGATTGAAGGTGGTGAAGATGTAAAATTCATTGCCAGACGCTTACTAATTTTAGCAAGCGAAGATATTGGTAACGCTAACCCTACTGCTTTAATAATGGCTAACAATACTTTTCAAGCAGTGACCATAATAGGTTTTCCTGAATCAAGATTAATTCTAAGCCAATGTGTTATTTATCTGGCTACATCGGCTAAGAGTAATGCATCATATATGGCTATTAACGCTGCACAACAAGCTGTTAAGCAGTCAGGTAATTTAAGTATTCCGCTAGCTTTACGTAATGCACCAACAAAGCTAATGAAAGAACTAGGCTATGGGGATGAATACAAATATTCACACAGCTATGCAAACAATTTCGCTCCTCAAGAATTTATGCCGGAAGAAATGAGTGGTACAAAATTTTATGACCCAGGGAATAACTCCAGAGAAAATTCACAACGAGACTTTTTAAAAAACAGATGGAAAGATAAATACGGGTATTAGGTAAAAAGGAATAAAATTTAAAACCCTGAATACTTAATTTATTTTTGGTAAACTAATCATCTCTACTGAGTCCTCTGAAGACATGAATTCCATAATCAGACTTCCATTTTCTCCATAATAACCAAATCCAACTTTTCCGTTAAACTCAACGTGAGAAATACCCTTCTTAAAACCTGACGCAATCATTTTTCCTACAACAACATTTGTCTTCTTGTTTTGTATCTCAAAAAGTATACCCCCCTTTTTAACCAATAGAAACTCTTCTCCTTTATAGCTAAAACTTCCGCTATTTAATTTGTTCTCTAAAGAACTAACATATACATTTTGCTTTACAACCTCCTGTTTTATCAATTGACTATCTTCATTAAGAACAACTTCCTCTTTCACAGGAGCATATTTTAATTTATAATCCCCAAAAGATTTTAACGCCATTCTTACAGCTTCATTATATGACATTTTAAAATTCTTAGAAGTACTAATCCCTTCCTGTGTTTTAAACAACGATTTATTATAACAATCTAATAATTCTACACTTACTCTTGTTTTAAACATATTACTCTTGGTAAGTAAAACTGGGGAAGCATAAAAACAAGTATTCGTACGTAGTTCCTGAGGCAAATCATCTGTATCTAAAAAGACTTCAAATCCGAGCTGCTGAAATTTATATTTCAACAATAAATTAATACCATATTGGTTTGCTTCTTTTTGAAAATCAAATCTAGAAGGGATTACTATATATTTATAAGCATTCAACTCTTTTTGTGCAAAAGCAGTTACACTTATAAACAAGACAAATAATAAAATGTTTTTTTTCATAATATTTTATTCTAAGATAGATTTTAATTAATTTCAAAAATAACCGAATTAAATTACAATATATGCATTAACTCCTCTAAATGATTTACACACTTAATATGACTGGGCAAATCTTCATTATGGTAATTATAGCAAATTGCGTCAATTCCAAAATCCAATGCGCCAAGAACATCAGCTTCTAAGCTATCACCAATCATTAAAGATGTTTTTTTTGAAACATTTGCTAAACTAAGTGCGGTTTCAAAAATAATTGGGTTGGGTTTTTTTACTCCAGCCATTTCTGAATTCACAACTACATCAAAATACGAAGCCAAATTTGTGCTATTTAATTTTCCTTCTTGAACCTCAGCAAATCCGTTAGTAATAATGTGCAATGTGTATTTTGGCTTTAAATACTCCAACAACTTAATAGCTCCATCTAACAAATGTGTTTGTTTGGATAAATGATACACGTATTGATCGGCTATCTCAAATAATACTTTATCAGAAACATGAACACTAATTTTAGCGAACGTATCTTTTAACCGTCTGTAGCGCAGGGTTTCTTTATCTATTTTTTCTTCTCTAAAAAGCTTCCACAGCTTTTTATTAATATCGGTATACGCTTCTAAAAACTGATCTAATGACTCCTCTATTTTTAATTTATCAAAAATTATTTTATAGGTGATTTTTGAATTTTTATCAAAATCCCAAAGTGTATGATCTAAATCAAAAAATATATCTGTGATATGTTTCATGTAATAATTAAGTTGCTTTTAATAAATGTCATCAATACAAGCATACGAGATATAAATTTAATAATGTCTTTTCTCTATCGATACATAAAGATAGCTATCAGTACGGACAACCCAAACCCGCTAGTGGCATAACTTATTTAGTTGAATAGTCTAACAATTCTATATAGGTTTTTTTCCAACCTTTCCATTGGTCATCTTCACTAAATGTATAATTATGAACTACCAAATTAAATGTTCCGTTAACTTTTTTTACTGCATCAATCAAACTTTTAATTTCAGCTGATGCATTTATTTTTTTTCTAAATACATAATCTAACACACAAAAGGAATTTATTTTTAACGGTGTTTGCATTTCATAATCTAAGTCGTAAAAATAAAATGGAGTACATGTTCCTGCTCTAAACCCAGCTTCAGAAACATACCCCATAGTATAATCTGATGTAATTTCTAAATCGATTAAATTACGATATACTAAGGGTAACTTCAATTTAGAGAACGAGTTTTTAGTATGCATTAATGGCTTATTAAATATAGCTTCAAAGCGCTGTTTTTCTTCTTTCAATACTTCTTTATCGTCCAAAGCCAAATAGGAGCCTTTTAATCCAACTTCAAAATAATCAGCAACTGATTTTATTAAGGATACAAAATGTTTGTTTTGGTAATTAATGCTTTTATCATAAACGGTATAATCTCCTAATAAAAAGAAAAATACTGGTTTTAACTGTCGCTTTTTATGATTATTTACCAACCATTTAAAAGTATCATATGGGTCTTTACGCAATTTAAACAACACCAAAAATCTATCATATATTTCTGTGAAATTAAAACCAACAAGATCTTTTAATGTACCTCCAATGGCTCTAACTATTCCTTTATGCAAATACTTATAGGCTACCGGAACATCAATTATTGGTTTTAACTCAAACTCTTTTATTGGGAATTCGTAATTAGTAAATTGCTCTTGTAAAATAGCTTTAAACTCATATGCCCAGACATCAACAACTGGCGATTTTAAAAAATGGTATTTATACGCAATGCTTTCTTCTGGAGGAAATCTTCCAAAATCATCTGCAACGTAAGGCAAATACTCTTCATATCTGCTTAACAAATAAAAGCTAGCTGCAAAAATATCAAATGGTAAACTACTCCTAGAACCACAGGGAAAAAAACACTTTGTGTTGCTCCAGTTTTTTATTAAAATTTCTATATCCGACACTCCATCTTCGAATAATAAATAATGTGACTGAATAAACAACTCATTCCCTAATGGTTGCTTTGTATAAGAAATTTTTAAGCCTTGATGTGCTATAAATTCTTCTACAACTGAAGTAAATTCAATTTGCACCCCTAGTACTCTCGTGCAAATATGTTTAAATACATATTTGACTCGTGGAGTAATTTTATGTGTGTATATTAATAACTTCATTACAACAACCCTTCGTCAGCAAAACTAGCATACGCTTGTTCTGTAATTATTAAATGATCTAGTAATTTTATATCCAATGCCATTCCTGCATTTTTAATTTTAGTGGTAATTTGCTTATCTGCTTCACTAATTTTCAACGTCCCTGAAGGATGATTGTGACACACTATTAATGCTACTGCTCCAATTTCTAATGCTTTTTTCATTAACAATCTAACATCTACTAAAGTTCCTGTTATACCGCCTTTACTTAATTGTTGTTTTGATAAAACAGTATTAGAATTATTTAAAAACAACACCCAAAATTCTTCATGTTCTAAATCACCTAAAAGAGGTTGCATGATTTCATAAACTGATTTACTAGAACTAATCTTATCAAAAATGAGCTCATCCCCTTCTCTTCTGCGTCTTCCTAGCTCTAACCCAGCAACAATACTTATTGCTTTTGCTTCTCCTATGCCTTTAAATTCCTGCAATTGTGAAACCGATAGTTTCGACAATGCCTTTAAGTTATTACCTACTGAAGCTAGTATGCGTTTACATAATGCAACTGCACTTTCATTTCTATTTCCTGAACCTATTAATATTGCTAGCAATTCCGAGTTTGTTAATGACACTTTTCCTTTAGCGAGTAGTTTCTCGCGGGGTCTATCTTCTTCTGACCAGTTTTTTATGGAAAAGTTGTTTTTCAATCTTTATTTGATTATTTAATTTTCAAACTTCTTAACTTCTAATTGCAAATCAACGTTCTCACCTCATCAAAATCCAACCCTCCATAATTCCCTGAACTCATTAACAGCAATGCAGAGTTCTCAAAATTTAAATTGAACAAGTGTTTTTTGAATCCTTCAGGATTTGTAAATACTTTTAAATCATTTCGTTTAAACGCATCAAATATTTGTTGTTCAGAAACGGCCTCTAATTTTTTAATTGCTACTGCGCTTGGCGAGTAAAATACAATTGCCTCATCTGCCGCGTCTAAAGCGTTTTCGTATTCTTTTAAAAACTCAGCATTCAAACTACTGTAAGTATGCAATTCCAAGCAAGCAATTGTTTTACGAGTACTGTATTGAGTTGCAACAGCTGTAGTTGTTGCTCTTACTTTACTTGGCGAATGTGCAAAATCTTTATAAACAACCTTACCTTTGCTTTCTGCTATTTTCTCTAAACGTTTACTCGCTCCTTTAAAAGTTGCTATTGCTTCGTAAAATTCATCTTCATCAACTCCCATGTGCTGACAAATCCATTTTGCACCTGCCAAGTTACTTAGGTTATGATTACCAAAAAATTCAATTGGCATTGGACCTTCATTTGTTTCCAAATGTGTTTTTCCATCTATAATTTCGTGCTTAGGTAATTGATACGGATAACGTTTCATATGTTTATCCGATTCTTCCACAACTTTCTTTACTATAGGATCCTCTTCATTATACACCATTATCGCTGCATTAGACATACAGGTCAAGAATGTTTCAAACTGCTCCACATAATTTTCCATAGTTGGAAACACGTTTATATGGTCCCATGCAATTCCACTCAACAGCGCTATATTAGGTTTGTACAAATGAAACTTTGGACGTCTATCAATTGGTGATGATAAATACTCATCTCCTTCCAAAACAATAAAATCATTCTCTTCAGTAAGATGCACCATCGTATCAAACCCTTCCAACTGAGCTCCAACCATATAATCCACTTCCTTTTCATGATAATGCATTACATGTAATATCATTGAAGTAATAGTCGTTTTCCCGTGAGACCCCCCTATAACAACTCTCGTTTTGTGTTTTGATTGCTCATATAAAAACTCTGGGTAAGAATATATTTTCACACTTAACTCTTGAGCTTTTAGCAGTTCAGGATTATCAGCTTTTGCATGCATCCCTAAAACAACAGCATCTAATTTTGTAGTTATTTTTTCTGGAAACCAGCCAAATTCTTTTGGCAATAAACCTTTTGCTTCTAAACGTGATTTTGAAGGCTCAAAAATAGTATCGTCACTTCCTGTTATTTGATATCCTTTGGTATGTAATGCCATGGCTAAATTGTGCATTGCACTTCCTCCAATAGCTATAAAATGTATTTGCATAGTTTGATTTTCTTACTAAAAGTAAATATAAGTATTTGAAAAGATTTTAAGGCTCTTCACATTAAGAATTTAGGACAATAACAAGAGATTAATTCTTCATCAACAAAATCTGCTTCTTCTCTTTTTGTGCAGAACTCAAATCAGGTTTTTCTAATAATGCCTTTTGTATGTAATTATATGCATTTCTCTTATCTGATTTATACCGATAGATCTGAGCTATTCGGTAATTAGCCCATGATTTTGGCACACCGTCTTTCTCTGAATGATTTTCGATATAAAGCTGTAAACACTGTAGTCCTTTATCTAAAGAAACGTTATACTGGGCAGCAACTTTACCTATCAAATAATTTAAATGATTGCGTTGTAGTTTTTCTGATGCAACTTCATAATTAGACAATGCTTTTTCTGGTTGATTTGTTTTTTCATACAAGCCCGATAACTTTTTATAGGTATGGGCAGAACCTCCAATTACAATCGCTTTTTTATAATGTAATTCTGCATCACATGATCTGTCATTATATTCAGCCACATAACCTAAAGCTAAATGACCATCTACTGCTGACAATTGTAATAATTCATTCGCATAAGTTATTGCTTTCTCCTCGCTCCCTCCTACTATTTTAGGCAGACTAATGTATATTTCCACTAAAGCCCAACGCACTTCAATATGCTTCCCATCTAATTCTGCTGCGCGATGTAAATGCCTTTTGATATCACCTACTAAAGTCAGCGCTTTAAATTTATTTGAAGATTGCGCTTTATAAGCTAGAACCCCACCAAACTTATAATGATAATTCGCATTTAATTTATCTCGTAAAACTAATGGCTTATAATATTTTAAAGCTTCATCCCAGTTTTTTTCATATGCTGCAATATCTCCCAAAAACTCTTGCGCTTTATCATTATTATAATCTACCTTTAGTACCTTTAAAAAATAAGATTTCGCCTTGTTCCATTCCGATTTTTCATAATGAGCTAATCCTTTTTCAAAATCGGTTGATTGGGAAAAAACAAACGTGTTTAATAATAAAAAAAAATAAAAAAACTTCATATTTTAAATTCGTTCCTGTAAAACTATATAAATTCTTCCTCAATTATTCAGTTGTAAGTTTATTTTCTGACACCACCCATGTCATTACGTAATACAACCCTGTTTTTTGCCATTTGTCGAAAAAAAACACTGTTAATCGAAAAAAATGAGCTCTTTGAGTAGAACATTTGTTAATTAGCACTAACTAACAGTTGTTTTATCAAAAAAAAGATATTAAACATAACTTTCGTATATGAAAACTAATCGCACTCCAAGTAATAATTCTATTACTTTATTCGCTATTATATTTATCACTTTATTTTTTCCTTCAATTTCTTTTTCACAATGTGCAGGGGCCGATGCTTCAATAACCATTTGTGATAAAGAAGTTTATGACCAAGGTTTAGCAAACCCAATTGGAACAGTTGATTTATTTGTCCTTCTTGGAGGAGCCCCAGTTGCCGGCGGAAGTTGGAATGATAATGACAGTTCAGGGGGATTAAACACAACTACGGGCTTACTAACTACTTGGGCAATTAACCAAGGTGGTGTGTTTAACTATACGTATACAGCAAACCCACCATGTGCTATCTCTACGGCAACCATAACTGTAACATTAGGTGGATTTCCCGGAACAGATAATCCATTTGCTGTTGCTTGTGATACTGACACCTCAATAAACTTGTTTAGTTTCTTAGGATTTGGACCAAGTGCTACATTTGGAGGTACATGGTCAGATGACGATGGAACTGGCGCATTATCGGGTCAGTTTTTGGATGCTTCAAGTCTTCCTACTGCACTCCCTTTCGATTTCACATATACCATACCAGGCGTTGGAATATGTCCGGCTAGGTCGGCTACAGTAACGATTACTGCCTTTCCTTCACCAGATGCTGGAACACCTACAGATTTAACTTTATGTGAAACGGATGATTTCACCCCATATACTGCTTTTGACCTTTTAACCCAACTCTTTGGGCAAGATTCTGGAGGAAATTGGGTTGATCTTAATTTACCATTAACAGGAGAAATCTCAGGTCCTTTAGACTCTGTAATAAACATTCAAAATATTAATACCACATTTGGACCAGGAACCTATAGTTTTCAATATACTGTAAATCCAATCAATCCAATATGTGCTCCTCAATCCTCTACAATAAATATTATCATTGAACCTATAATTGATATCAGTGGAGCAACATTAACTATTGCACCAGACCCTCTTTGTTTTATTGATGTTGCAACTACGCCAATAATTGCTACTATCACAGAAGGAGTGATTTTAATTCCAGACGGAACATATGATATTACATATGCAACTACCCCAGTACCTAACAATGGTTCTGAAACTGTTTCTGTAGTTTTTACAGGAGGTATTGGAACTTGGACAATAAACCCAGCTTTCTTAACTACTTCTGGAATTATTACTGTTGATGTAACTAATATTCTTGACCCTACTACAATAACAAATTGTGAACGAGTAATTACAACATTAAATGCAACATTCGAACTTATAAACGACCCAGACCCTTCAGACACTCAGGTAGTGGTTGGTGATGTTTGTTTTGGTGATGACGCTATTGGTACAGTAAGTGATGCAGGTGGAACTGGAGGAATTCAATTAGTAGATGACACATATACAATTACATATACAATTACTCCAACAGGATCTTCTTTTACAACTAGTATTGTAATTGTAGGTGGTACTGGAGTATTTACTATTCCAGCTGCTCAAATACCAACTGAAGACACAACTTATACCATAGAAATTACTAATTGGGAAAATGCTGTTGGATGTGCAACAGCCTCTTCAATTATTGATACATTTTATGTAAGCCCATTACCAGATGCTACAAATATATCTATAACCATTCCTGACGTTTGTGATGGAGATGATGTAATTGTTACAATTACGGACACTTCTTCTCCTCTAGTTCTTGTTGATGGTGTTTATGATATTATGTATGATATTACTGGGCCTCCAGATTTATTAGGTCAAACAGAATTTGGAGTTGTAATTACTGGTGGAACAGGCTCATTTACAATACCTGGAGGAACACTTCCTTTTGCTACGTATACCTTCACGATAACTAATTTATTAAATTCAGCTACTACGTGTGACACAACAACATTTAGTACTCCAAACACCAATTTTGAAATTCACGAAATTCCAAATGCAGCTGATGTTTTACTAAATGTTGCTGACATTTGCCTAGGTAGTGATGGTATTGTAAATATTTCTGATGCAAACGTTGCTATAGTACCTGATTTACCTGATGGCGTTTATGACATTGTTTATGACTTATCTGGAGCAAACGTTTCTGCTGGAAATTTAACTTCAGCTTTAATAACAGCAACCAATGGATCTTTTAATATACCATCTGCATTGCTAACAAATACTGGAACAACAACAGTAACTCTAACAATAATAACAAATGTAACAACTGGTTGTGATACTGTAGGTGTTCCAATTGTAACTTCTTTTGAAGTAAATCCAATTCCAGATATTGATAATGTTGCAATTTCAGTTTCTCAACCAATTTGTGAAGGAGATGATGGTACCGTTAGTATTATAGGAACAACCTTACCTGATGGTGATTATGATTTAATCTATGATCTTACTGGAGATAATGTTTCCGCAGGCAACACAGTAACGGCTACTTTCACTGGTGGTTCAACTACATTTACATTACCAACAGTTCAAATACCGAATACGGGATCAACTACAATTACGATTACTAACATTACAGCTATAAGTGTCATTACAATGTGCACTAATACGGTTGCAAATGTAAGTACTACATTTACTGTAAGCCCTAACCCAGTAATAGACGTAAGTAATTTAGAAATCCCAGAACAAGATATTTGTTTAGGACAAAGTAAAGATATTGATGTTTTAGGAACAACACTTACAGATGGCTCATACACAATAAGCTATGATGTTTCAGATCCTGCTTCTGTAGGAAACATGGCTACATTAGTTATTACAGGTGGTGACGGTTCATTTACAATTCCAGCTGGATTACTAACTAACGTAGCTAACATTGTAATCACAATTACTAATATTGTTGATGATGCTACCGGATGTAGCTCAATATTAAACATTCAAACAAACTTTAATATTATCCCATTACCAGATGCTGCCGGCGCAACAGTAGATGCTTTTGGACCATATTGTCAAGGAGATCCTGTAACTGCACAAATGTTAACAGCTCTTGGATTGCCTGATGGAGATTATAACGTAAGTTATGATTTATCAGGTGCAAACACGGCTATTGGTATAAATACAGTTTTAACATTCACAGCTGGATCAAGTAATGTATTTGTCATTCCTCCAACTCCGCTTAATAACGGAACAACTACCATTACAATCACAGTAATTTCTAGTGTTACCACTGGATGTACTGTGAGTGGATTAACAATAAGTGATACATTTATTATTAATCCATCTCCTCAGTTAACACTAGCAGAAATAACCGTAGATGATATCTGTTTGGGAGCAAATGGTTTAGTAACCATTGTCAGTACTGGTGGTTTAATTGATGGTAACTATACCTTTACGTACAACTTAAGTGGCGTAAATACGGTAGCACTCCAACCTGTTAGTTTTGTAATGGCTACAGGAACTGGATCGTTTAACATTCCATCAGCATTATTAATAAATACGGGCACAACAACTATTGAAATAACGGATATTGTTAATGATGATACTACATGTAGTAACACCTTTACTGCATTAAATATAAATTTTGAAGTAAATCCAATTCCTACAATTGATGCTGCAACACACTTAGAAATTCCAGAACAAAATATTTGTTTAGGGAATGATAAAGACATTGATGTTTTAGGAACGGTCCTTACTGATGGCACATACACTATAACTTATGATATTTCAAGTCCAGCATCAGCAGGAAATACAGCAATATTAACAAGTACTTCAGGTGATGGTTTCTTTACAATCCCATCGGCATTACTAACAAATCTTGGTAACGTAGTAATTACAATTACTGAAATTGAAAATGATGCTACCAATTGTGGAACAAACGGATTAAGTGAACAAACTAACTTTAATATTGTTAGTATAAACGGAGCTGTTTTAGGAATATCAGACATTTGTTTTAATGATTCTGATGCCATAGCAACTATTCTAAATGCTGCAGGATTGCTTGATGGAGACTATACTATCATGTATGACTTATCGGGAGCTAATACTGCTACAGATGAAACTACAATCACTACATTTACAAGTGGTGATACATCATTCAGTATTCCTGTTGGACTATTAGGAAATCCAGGAACAACTATACTTACTGTTACTAATATTATTTCACCACTATTAGATTGCGATACGAATAGTCTTACTCCACAGTCATTTGAAATTATTAATCCAACACCTCCTTCGTTAAATGATGCTACCATAACATATTGTATTAACGACGTTCCAACAATAGAAACACTAATTAGTAATATTTCAAATCCATTTGGTTATACCCTTACTTGGTATGACTCAGCTACTGGAGGATCAATATTAACTGATACTTCATTAGAGCTAATTCATGATCAAATATACTATGTAACATTTAGTGATTTGAGTTTCTGTGAAAGCGTTAGATTCCCTATTACAGTAAATTTAACAGGCTGTGATAACTTAATAATTCCTAATGCATTCTCACCAAATGGAGACGGGCAGAATGACACCTATACCATTCAATTTATTGATTTAATATATCCAAACTACACTATAGAGATATATAATAGATACGGAAACATTGTTCATAAAGGGAATATCAATACACCTGATTTTAACGGAAAATCAAACCAAAATAGTTTCTTATCGGATGATATTTTACCAGTTGGAATATATTTCTACATAATTGATTTCAATGACAACGTAAGAAAACCTATTCAAGGAGATTTATATTTAAGTAGATAAACTAAGCCAAAGAACTAACTATAGAAAAATGAGAAAGAACATTTTATTCATAATCATCTTAACGAGTATTTGCTTTAAAGCACTTGCTCAACAAGACGCTCAGTTTACACAGTACATGTATAATATGAGCATCATTAATCCTGCTTACGCTACTTCAAATTTAGACGTAATGAATTTTGGATCTATACACCGCTCACAATGGGTAAGCTCAGAAGGAACACCAAGAAGTACTTCCGTATTTGCTCATGTTCCGCTTAAGGACAATATTGAAGTAGGGATTTCCCTTTTAAACGATAATTTAGGAGATGGAACTATTAATGAAAATATTATTACTGCCGATTTTGCATATATATTAAAGCTTAGTGAAACACTCAAACTATCTTTAGGAGTAAAAGCAGGTGTGAATTTGTTTAACACAAACCCTAATGGTAGGCGTTTACCTGATGGTACTATTGTAGGATTGAGTAGTTCAGACCCAGCATTTAAAAACATTAATCAAACATTTTTTAATGCAGGTGCAGGTGCATTTTTATATACTAAAAAGTATTATTTAGGATTATCTGTTCCTAACTTTTTACCGAACAAACACTTAAAAAACGACAATGGATTTAAGGCTGTAGGTGTAGATGAAATTCATTTTTTCCTTACAGGAGGATATGTCTTTGATATTAGTGACAATTTAAAGTTCAAACCAGCCACCATGTTGAAAGCTGTTCAAGCTGCTCCTTTATCTGTTGACTTAACTGCAAACTTTTTAATTCACAACCGTTTTGAAGCTGGCGCTGCTTATAGGTTTGACGATTCTGTAGCTGGATTAGTAGGGTTTAGAATTACGCCTACTTTAAAAATAGGCTATGCTTATGATTATACATTAAGCAACTTGGGAGATTACAATTCAGGATCACATGAAATAATGATTCTTTTTGACTTTGGTAAAATTAACTTTACCAAAGGGTATGAAAAATCACCAAGATTCTTTTAAATCAATTGTATTATAAAAAACAACTCGATGCTTGCATCGTAGAATTACATCTAATTATCTGGAATTAAAAGTAACTAACATGAAAAAACATATACTAACCACATTGCTTATTTTATTTTGTGCAACAACTACTTTTGCACAAAAATGGGAGCTAAGAAAGGCGAATAATCTTTTTGAAAAAAGAGCTTATGTTGATGCTGCTGAATTCTATTCAAGATCAGAAAAAAATCAAGAAACACTTAAAAACCTTGGAGATAGTTACTACTTCAATACTAAAATGAAGGAAGCTTCTAAATGGTATGGAGAATTAGTTAACAAATTTAGTGACGGACTTGACAATACGTATCTTTTTAGATATGCACAAGCGTTAAAAGGTATTCAAAATTATGAACAAGCTGATATTTGGATGGCTAAATATGAAGCTGCACAAGCGGAAAGCACTACCGAATTTATGTCCGAAATAGATGCTAATGTCCCTTTTCTTTATGAGCTTAAGAGTTCTGAAGTAAACGCAGAAGTATCTGATTTTGGCCCTGCTTTTTTTGGAAAAGACAAAATTATTTTTGCTTCTTCGAGAAATCCAAAAGCAAAAAATTACAAATGGAATGATCAAGCATATTTAGATTTATATACAGCTGATATTTCTGAAGATGGTAGTTTAACAAATCCTCAATTACTAAAAGGGCATGTGAATACCAAAAAGCATGAAGCAAATGCAACTGTTACAAAGGATGGTAAAACCATGTATTTTAGTAGAACTAATTACACCGATGGTAAAAGAGGGAAAGATGAAAATAAAATTACCCATCTTAAAATATATCGAGCTGAATTAGTAGATAGTATTTGGACAAAAATTAAAGAATTACCTTTTAATGATGTTTCCTACTCTACCTATCATCCTGCTTTAAATTATGATGAATCAAAATTATATTTTGTTTCTGATATGCCTGGTACAATTGGAGGGATGGATATTTTTGAAGTTGACATTAATAAAGACGGAACTTATGGAACTCCAAAAAACTTAGGTCCAAAAATTAATACTGAAAAAAGAGAGCAATTTCCATATATGAGCGAATATAACACCTTGTACTTTGCTTCTAACGGACATTTAGGATTAGGAAATCTAGACCTTTTTTCTAGTCAAATTGAAGAGAATATCTTTTCTGAAGCTAAAAACTTAGGAAGCTCTATTAATAGTAGTTTAGATGACTTTTCACTGATCATTAATGAAAGAACTGATAAAGGTTATTATTCTTCTAATAGAGATAACAATGATGATAATCTATTTGAATTTAAACGTGAAGAGTACATTAAACCTGTATACATGGTTGAAGGGGTTGTCACAGACAAAAAAACAGGTAAAATATTACCTGGTTCATTAGTAACTTTAATAGATGATGATAATAATGTTCTTGCGGATACTATCGTTAAGGCTGATGGGAAATATGTATTCAAACTTGATCCTAATCAAAAGTACATGGTTAGAGGAACACGTAAGCTGTATAATCCTTATGATGTAAACTTCTCCACAGATACTGAAGGAAAAATAAGTCATGATATTGTATTAGATCTTGAATTGTATTCCGATAAAGAAGAAAATATTGTAGCATCAACTGATGGAACAACACAGGTGAAAATTAATAAAATATATTTCGATTTTGACAAATGGAATATCCGCCCAGATGCCGCTAAAGAATTAGATGTGCTAGTTACAGTCATGAAAAAATATCCTAAAATGGAAATTGAAGTTAGTGCGCATACAGATGCTCGAGGAACATCTGACTACAACTTGGAATTATCTCATCAAAGAGCAAAATCAACATTAGAATATTTAGTAAGCCAAGGGATTACAATTGGCAGGTTAAAATCTATCGGATACGGAGAAATGCAACCGCTAAATAAATGTGGCGATAATTGTACTGACCCAGAATTTGATTTAAACAGACGTTGTGAGTTTAAATTATTAAAATAAGCCACACATAAATATAATACGATGTAAAAGGAAGCCAATTGGCTTCCTTTTTTTTTGTAACTAAACAGATCCTCTCATAACACTGAAAGTGGATTGGGGTGAGGGAAATTTAACAACTCCCTAAACGATTCAACTACTTTACCCACAGAAAAGCACACTCCACTCATTTACAATTGGAATGCTTTTTGTTTACCTTTACTTTAGCTTTAAATAAGCAATAAAATGAAACAACTACTAACTATATTGAGTATTATCCTAATTACATCAACACAAGCACAGAATAGTTTTGAAAAAAGCTGGAAAAAAGTGGAAGCTTTTGAACTAGAAGGGAAAACGAAATCTGCAAATGAAATAGTTGCTACAATTTACAAGAAGGCGAAAAATAAAAGCAACAGTAACCAATTAATTAAATCATTGTTATACCAATCAAAATTTGCTTTGGTATTACAAGAAGATGCTGAATTGCTAGTAGTTCAGAACTTAGAAAAAGAAATTTCGGAAGCTTTATTCCCTACAAGTGTCATCTTACAATCAATTTTAGCCGATTTCAAATGGCAATATTTACAACAACACCGTTGGCAAATATACAACCGAACAAAAACAACCGAAATTATAAGTGCCGATTTCAGAACGTGGGATTTAAATACCTTATTCACATCTATTCATACAGATTTTAAAAACTCCATAATAAATAGCGTTGCATTACAAACTCTTCCTATTTCAGAGTTTAATTACATTTTAATTAAAGGAAAAGAAACGGAACACCTACGTCCTACTTTATACGACTTGCTAGCACACAGGGCTTTAGCCTTTTTTAAAACCAATGAATCACGTATTACAAAACCAAAAGAACGATTTCACGTTGATGACGACGCTTATTTTTCAACCAGTTCCGAATTTATCGAATTGAACATAGCAACTACTGACACTATATTCTCTCAATACGAAGTATTAAAAACCTATCAAAAATTAGAATGTTTTCATCTTCAAAATGAAAACACAGCAGCTTTAGTTGATACCTACATCAACCGATTAAATTTTGTAAAAAGCAACACTATTAATCATCAAAACAGCAGCGAACTATATACCGAATCACTAAAAGAAACCTACACCAACCTTTCGAAAGGAAACGGATATGCCTCAGTAAAAGCATACTATGCAAAATCCATCTACGATAGTGCTACTTTAGAAAAAAAACCAGAAGACAGAACTTTAGCTTTAAGTATTTGCAATGAGATTATTATGATCTATCCTAAGTCAGAAGGTTTTGTGATTGCAAGCAATTTAAAAAACACCATATTTCATAAAACTATTCGATTACAAAATGAAGAAATCATTCCTGTCAATAAAAGTTCTAAAATTTTAGTGAATTTTCAGAATATTAAACAACTACATCTTGCCATTTATAAAGTAGCTTATGAGCATGATTTCAATCAGTATAACTATCGAGATAGAGATTCTATAATTAAGCAATTCTTTTATACCGAACAACCTATAAAAGAATTCACTACACAATTACCACAGAAAAAGGATTACTTCAATCACTCAACAGAAATTGTACTCCCTGAATTACCAAGTGGACGATTTCTAATTCTAGCCACTAAAGACGACACAAAAAGCACTACTGAATTATTCGCCTATAACTATCAAACGGTTTCTAATTTAGTTTGCATAGAATCGAACTATCATGAAAAAAAAGTACTACAAGTTTTAGATAGAACTACTGGTAAACCAATTGAAAATGCTAAAGTACACCTAGACTCAAAAACAAAGTATACGAATTCTATTGGAGAGACAACTTATTATAGAAAAGGCTATCTTAACCCCATTATTTCATACAAGGAAGATGAGTTATATTTAGGAAGGATTCATTCCAATAATTATTACAGAGACCCAAATGATGATAGTGAAAAAACTAGGACTCAAGGATTTTTATTTTTAGACCGAAGTATTTATCGTCCCGGGCAAGAAGTCCATTTTAAAGGGATTATAATTACACGAAAGGATTATAATTCTAGTGTTGTTGCTAAGGAAACCTTTAAAATTGTAGTTAAAGACGCTAATTATCAAGAATTCAAAACATTCGAATTAACAACAAATGAATATGGCTCTTTCTCTGAAAAGTTCAAAATTCCAAAAGATGTCTTAACAGGAAACTTCAGTATAACAATTGAATCCCTAAAAAAAGGCAATTCAAACAATTTTAACGGAGGATACACTCGTTTTTCAGTGGAGGAATACAAGCGACCGAAGTTCGAAGTTACTTTTAATCCTATAACAGAAAGCTATATCGTAAATCAGAATATTTGCGTAAAAGGAAATGTAAATGCTTTAGCAGGTTCTAATATAACAGATGCCGAAGTAACCTACCGAGTTGTTAGAAAAACACAATATTCACACTGGAGGTATTGGAGCAGATATGCACACACAGAGGAACAAGAAATAACACAAGGTAAAATTACAACAGATGAAAATGGGGAGTTTGAAATAAACTTCAATGCTGTCCCTGACCTTACTAGTATCAAAGAAGGACTACCTATTTTTAATTATGAAATTACTGCAGATGTAACCGATATAAACGGAGAAACAAGATCTGCTACCACAAACGTAAAGGTTGGATATCATTCTATGAATGTTGCCATCACTACTGCGGATAAATGGAATACAACCGCTGAAAATTCAATTAGTATCAACACCACAAACTTGAATACTGAATTTGTGCCTGCAACTATTACTGTTCAGGTGTATAAGCTGCAAGCGCCTAATAATATTTTAAGAACGAGAAAATGGCAAGCGCCAGATACTCCTTTACTTTCTGAACAAGAATTTAAAACGGTATTTCCTCATGAAGCATATACTGATGAAGACAATATTGCCAAATGGAAAAAAGGTGTATTAGTATTTGAGGAAACAATTGACACTCAAAACAAAACGACACTAGAATTAAACAAGCTAGATTGGAAGTCTGGCAATTATCTGATTCTAGCTAAAGGAAAAGATGCGTTTAACATTATTGTTGAACAAGAAAAACGTTTTCTACTAAAAAATTCAAGCGATAGCTATTTAGCAGATCATAACTTATTTGACTTTGAAATTTTAAATACAGACACAGCAAAAAAAGATAGTTTTATAACTGTCAAACTACTTACTGCTGATCATAATTTACATGTGCTTACTGAGGCCTATTTTAATAATGATATTATCTATAAAGAAAGTGTGCTTCTTAACGGAAATAAAACACTTCGCATTCCATTAACTGCTCTCAATAAAGGAACTATCAATCCAAGTAGTTCTGTCCTACTACAATTCTCTTTGGCACGTTTTA
>NVVR01000003.1 GCA_002733415.1 Kordia sp.
AAGTTGAAATATTAACAGTTGAAGATAATATAGAAATTACAGATGATTTAGTAGTTTTTTATAATTCAACTACGCAAAGTATCGTTATTAATAACCCATCAGAATTTACAGCAAAAAACATTGTTGTATACGCTATAACGGGTCAGAAAGTTGTAAAATTAAACAATGTTTTTACAGAAGTTAATACGATTGAAATACCAGTATCTGTAGCTACAGGAACATACATGGTAAGCTTTGATTATAATAATGGCACACAAATAACTAAGAAATTAATCATTAAATAATATCATATGCTAACAGTAAGTTATATCTGTATTATGCTAAGTACCTTATCATTAATCTTGGTAATTAGAGTAGTAGTTAAAGAACATGAAAAACAAAAGGTTCTTAGATACTATGGAATAAGCAAGAAAAAAAAAAGAGTGTTGCGTTACTATGGTGTCACAAAGAATAAATAATATTTAAAATTTTACATGTTTTTCGGGTAAATTAACATGTAATTATTTGGGTAAAAAGGTCGGCTGGGGAGCTGACCTTTTCGTTTGTAATAGTTTTGATTGCTTTCGTTTTAAATTAAGATAAAGTCTCTTACACCTCAAAATTTAATAATATTATATTTAAAATAATACGGTTTTTACATGAAAACCCCATTCTTATTTCACCTGTTTTAGTGGGAGTGATCTTACTAATTCAAAATAGGAGTAGTAATGATTTGACTATTTACTTGTATGATATTGAGGAGAAAGGAAAGTTATATGAATCTAAATTTAAGGTGTATAATGAAGGGAACCCAATTTCCAAATACGAGTAATAAAGCCTTTAATTATAAATTTAGAAAAGGACAATGCAATTGTAGATTTCGATTTAATAGAGAAGACCCACATGCAATTAAGGTTTGGTTTAGTGCGTTAAAAAAATAAATAAAAGTAATATTCTCTGATTTATTCAATAAATTAGAGAATATTACTTTTTCTAAGCTAACGAGTAAGCCTATAGAAAATTTCACTGTATCATCTAGAATAAAATATATAGAAGAAGTAGTAACCTATCATTATCAAATTAAACCTAAATATTATGATAGAATAGGGAAGTTCTTGGTTTTCTTATTAATATTTAGTGTGCTAACATTTTTAGATACATACAGAATAGAATATTCAGCATATATAATTCGTTTCAAAAGAAATAAAGAATCTATACTGATATAAGTTTGTTGTTTGATTTAATTGCGACAAATGACTTAAATGAAGTGAAGTTCAAAAATTGAATACTGCTATTAATAGGTAGGTATTATGCATCCTTAGGAAACCTTATTTATTAATCAGTCCGATATTATTCTTAATTAGTTTATTAGTAATTATTGGGTCAATAATATTTTATTCCACTTTTTAACTTAATTTTATAAATAAATAGAATTGTATGAAGTTAGATATACTTGCATTTGGAGCACATCCTGATGATGTTGAATTAAGTTGCGGTGGAACTTTAGCTAAAGAAATTGCTTTAGGAAAAAAAGTTGGGATTGTAGATTTAACCAGAGGTGAACTAGGAAGTAGAGGAAGTGCTGAATTAAGAGATAAAGAAGCAGGTAAAGCTAAAGAAGTTTTAGGAGTTCATATTAGGGAGAATTTAGGTTTTGCAGATGGGTTCTTTTTAAATGATAAAACACATCAATTAGAAATTATTAAAATACTTCGAAAATATCAGCCAGAAATTGTGTTATGTAATGCAGTTGATGATAGACATATTGACCATCCGAAAGGAAGTGAATTAGTGTCAGCTGCTAGTTTTTTATCCGGTTTACTAAAAATTGAAACGGAGGTAAATGGTGTGAAGCAGAGGAAATGGCGACCAAAACAAGTGTATCATTATATACAATGGAAAACAATAACCCCAGATTTTGTTGTTGATGTAACCGGTTATATGGATGTAAAAGTTGAAGCTGTAAAAGCATATGGTTCTCAGTTTTATGATCCGAAAAGTAATGAAGTAGAAACACCAATAACAAGTAAGAATTTCATTGATAGTATTGTATACAGGGCACAAGATTTAGGTAGGCTAATAGGAGTTGATGCAGCTGAAGGTTTTACTGTAGAACGTTATGTAGGAGTGAATAGTTTACATGATTTGATATAGTAAATTGTACATAATGAGCATTTTGTAAATTTTATGTAAAAAAAAAGCATTTTTCTTTTTTTGAAGTTAAAATTATACTTAGATTTGCACCCGAAATATGGTGGTTGTAGCTCAGTTGGTTAGAGTATCGGTTTGTGGTACCGAGGGTCGCGGGTTCGAATCCCGTCTTCCACCCAGAAGCAAAAGCCTTTCAGAAATGAAAGGCTTTTTTTGTGAAGTAAATTTAAAACTATGATGTAAATAAACCTTGTGGAATAGAGAAACTAGGAGTATATTTGCAACCGAATATTAATATATCGAGGGTGTAGTACAGCATAAACTACACCACTAAATATTAAAGAGTGCTAGTGATTTTTTTGTTTTTTTTTATCAAAAGTTCACTATTTTACATCTCGGGGTGTAGCGTAGCCCGGTCATCGCGCCTCGTTTGGGACGAGGAGGTCGCAGGTTCGAATCCTGCCACCCCGACAATATTA
Source organism: Kordia sp. (assembly GCA_002733415.1). Lineage (GTDB taxonomy): Bacteria > Bacteroidota > Bacteroidia > Flavobacteriales > Flavobacteriaceae. Next base: position 2,610 of record NVVR01000003.1, read on the forward strand.
GTGCTAAGGGCTCTTAGCTCAGCTGGATAGAGCACCTCCCTTCTAAGGAGGCGGTCGCAGGTTCGAATCCTGCAGGGCTCACTTAAAGACTTACTGGAAACAGTAGGTTTTTTTTGTTTTTATACCATTTGTAATACTTCACAAGCTTTTTAGGGTTCTACCTAAAATTTCTTCAATTCAATTATTTAAGTAAAGTATGCCTTTTTGGGTACACATTTAGGAACACCATTTTCACTCTGGGTACACCCTTAATTAAAAACTAAAAATATGATGAATAATTATAAAATTTCAATCCTGTTTTTACTTAATAAAGTGAAGATAAATAAGAAAGGACTATGTTCTATAAGGTGTAGGATAACCTATCAAAAGAAAATAAAAATATTTTCAACTGGTTTATTCATTAATCCAGAGCATTGGAATAATAAACAGCAAGTAGCTAAACCACCCAGTGCAGAAAATAAGATTATCAACATCCAACTAAGCCTTATTAGTCAAAAGATTAATGAGGCTTTTTTAATGATACAAGTTTTACCAAATGAGTTTGATGTAGATGACATCTATAAAAAGTTTATGGGAGAGGATACCAAGGATGAAATCACTATTCTAGGAGCTTATGACCTGCATAATGAAAAGATGAAAAAACTTATTGGGGTGGACTTTAACAAGCTTTCATGGAGTAGATATGTGGAAAGTAGAAGAAAGGTAGCAGAGTTCATTAAAAGTAAGTCTGATGTGAAGTTAAAACAGTTGGATTTGAAGTTTATTAAAGACTTGGAGTATTATTGGAAAACTGAAAAGAAACTTAAATAAGCTACTATTTACAGAAGTATGCAGAGGGTTAAAAAGATAATCCAATTTGCCATTGATGAAAACTACTTACAGAAGAATCCTTTTAGCTTGTACAAGAACAAGAAGTACAAAGGAACTATTGTGTATTTAAGAGAAGCAGAGTTGAAGAAATTAATGAATCATAACTTTACTCAAAAGAGGTTGGAGCAAGTAAGAGATATGTTTGTGTTCTGTTGTTATGCAGGATTACCTTATCAAGAAATGAGTAGTTTAAGAACTCATCACATTACTACAGGGTTTGATGGTAACTTATGGATTAACATGATTAGGCTGAAAACAGAACAACCCATAGCTATTCCTTTATTGCCACAAGCAGAGGTTATCCTTGAAAAGTACAAACAAGTAGATTCTGATGTAGTGTTACCTAGTATTTCTAATCAGAAGTTTAACTCCTATTTAAAGGAGATTGGAGAGCTTGTAGGAATTGAAAAGAAGTATAACTTATCATATAGCTAGAAAAACTTTTGCAAATACTGTATTACTCTTAAATGGAGTCCCTATGGAGGTTGTTTCAGAGTTGTTAGGTCATAGTAAAATTACTGTTACTCAAGAACATTATGCTAATGTGGTGAAGAGTAAAGTAAGTGAGGAAATATTAAGGTTGAAAAATAATTTAAAATAATGGGTAAGAATAGTTAGTTAAAGTAACATAGAGTTAAATATTAACATTTAGCTTAAAATAAAACTTATGAAACAAAACCTTAAAAACTATTTCAAACTAGGAATTCTACTCTTTGGAATTTCTGTAGCAATTACAAGTTGTCAGAAAGATGATGATCAGGTTGTTAAAAATCAAGAAAACTTTGGTATGAATTATGAAGTAACTTCATTAGAAGATTTACCAAATTTAATACCTGTAGTTGACAATGTTAAAAGAGTTATGCCTAAAACATCAGGTACTACAAGTAGAAGTGGGGTAGATTTTATTGGGCTTGAAAATGTAAATGTAGACAAGGTTATTAAAATCACTAATGAATCCGGGAAATCTACTTATACTTTTAAGATAGACAACCCAAATAGCACAGGTAATAATTTTGAGAACTTACATTTAGTTGAATTAGAAGGTGGGTATTTAGCCTATATTTTAAGTTATGAACCTAACCAGGAATGGTATAATAGTACTTACACTCCTGAAGGAGACTGGGTATTTGACATGAAAACTTATGAAGGAGATGTTACTAAGTATAATCTTCAAAGGGATGTAATTTGGACTACTATTCCAGATGAAAGTTCAAGGATGGCATACGTAACAATATGTACGTATAGTTATGGACCAGTATGTGATCATGGAGGTTCTTTGCATCCTTGGGGAGGAAATTGTGGAGGAAACTTAAGTCATGCTATGATTGAAACTTGTTATACTTTCAATACTGGAGGAGGTGGAGGAAGTACAACAGGAAGTGATACAGATCCAGGTGATCCTACTGGAGATAACACTGGAGGATCAGGTGGTAGTTCTAATGTAATACCCCCATGCATACCAGGAGCAGATGGAACTAATACACAATCACTTTCAGGTAGTTTTATTAGTAATGAAGGTGAAGTAGCTGAAGAAACTACATCAGAATGTGTTGAGATTAATGTTACTGGAGTTTTACCTCCTGCAATAGAAAAGTTTGAAAGAGGTTTATCTCCTGAGCAAAGGGCTTGGTGGGATTTAGATGTTAATGGAGTCCAAGTTGCAGCTATTATTAATTATCAAATTTTAAAAGGTCATACTCTTTTATCTAGAGAATTTTCAAAAGAAGTTATTGTGGCTTTGATGAATGAAGTAAATGTTACTTATACAGAAACTGACTATCCAGGAAAGGATTTAGGATACAGTTACCAATGGTGGTTAGATGAAGAATTTGTTGAAGCGAACTTCTCTTTTGAATTAGATGACCAAAACTTTGGGAATCTTACCACTGAAGAAAAATTACTAGTTATAGCACTTCCAGTTAAGGCACTAATTATTAAAGCTAATAAACAACCTGCAGAAGTAGAGACGGTTGCAAGGTTTGGAGTAAATGGAAGAAATGATAAATCAGACGCATTTAGACATGCTTTCTTTAACGCAATGAATGCTAATGATGCTGGTATGATGATAGCTAATTTATTCTCAGATGCTCATGAGAGTGAGAACCCCCCAAACTTAATTAAGGAGGAACAGATGGATTTATTCAATAATAATGTAGGTTTAAACATTGGCTCAAATGCAAGTATATTTGTTGCTGATTCTGTAATGTCAGATACAGTTTATCAAGATTTACTAAATGGACTATTGGTTTATTTATCGCCATTAGGGCCAGTAGTTCCCCCAAACTTTGGAATAACAACGGCAACCCAATTAACACCAACAAACAATTAAATTATGAAATCACTAAACTTCTTGGCTATAAGTGTATTTATTCTTTGTTTCACATCGTGTACAGAAAAGAAAGCATCTTTTAAGGTTACTAACAACTCTAATGAATTAATTGATTCTATTGAAATTTCTTCAAGTGGTTCAGAGTATTTAACGAAATCTGTTTTGATTAATATTAAAAATAGAGAGGTAGTAAAAATAGAGTTAGACATGGAAAACCTACCTAAAGTTGATGGGAATTATCAAATTGAAGTCTTTTCAAACAATTCAAGTGAGCTGAAAACATTTGGTTACTATAGCAATGGTGTTCCATCTGGAAGCATACATTTAATTGACATTAAAAGTGATGCAATAGAGATTACTGAATCATTTGATTAATATTCAATTAGATTCAAGAAATAATTATCATAAAAGACAGTCAGCAATGGCTGTCTTTTCTTGTTTTTGATATATTATTTGTGATGTAATAAAGGTTATTGAAGAGGTATAATGATTTTTTTTATGAAGGTTTTTTCTGAATTGTTAGTACATAGTAAGATAACTGTATTATTCATTAAATAAGCTATAAGCTTTGTCTTTAAATTCTTTAGGTATAGCTCTGAGATTAAGTTTTTCAATTTTGGTATCTAAATAAAAAGAAAACTGAATGCATGAATTTTTACTTTCCTGAACAGCTTATTCCTCACTATTATACCTTTTTCCTGTAATACTAAAGTTTAAATAATCATTTTGATATTCTAATAAACAATCTTCCAAATTTAATTTTCTAGAAGAAAAAATGTCTTTGTGAAATATAAGAGTGTCTATATCAATAATAGTAAATGGCCTTACCTTAGAAATATCTAAACCTTCATCTTTCAATTTTTTAAGTTCGTCTTGAAACCATAGATTAAGTACTTTGTTTAGTCCTCCTGCATTGAACATTCTATAATGCAAGACCAATATTGGATGAATAGCGATATTTTTATGTTTTAACCTAGTATCAAAAGCTAATTGACCTTTTAATATATGTCGTACACTTCGAATAGCCATAAATTCTTCTACATCTCTGTAGCTTAAAGTAAATCTTAATTTAAGATAAACTGCTTGTTGAATGATGATACGAGGGTAACGATGGTGTTTGTGCATAGAGTAAGTTAAATCTTTTCAAAATTAGGGATATTTGAATAAACAAGATTTAATGCGACAGAACCCAAGTTCTAATTCCTTTTCTTTAAGTACTTTTCGTAATCTCTGAATTATCTTGAACTTCTAAAATAAGGGGGATTTTTGGTGTTACATTCTTTTTTGCCATTTTACGCCATTTATATAGACGCTGTACTTGAATACCTAATTCATCTGCTAACTCTTTTACATTATCACGTTTATAACTTAATTGTACCGCTTCATCCTTTAATGCTTGACTGTAAACTCTTCTTTTTATTTTTCTAAGATATTTGTTTTTTAACAAACAGTCTTAATTTTTATGTCCGAGTAAAGGTAGCAACTCCAAAATGACTAACTCAATTATTTTAATACATATAATCATTTATTTGCTTTCAATTTTAGATCCTCTTGTATATCCGTCTTTTGTGCATAATCGGGTATAGTGGTTCTTTGTCACTTTTGATGAAACTCCTATAAATTAACACAGGTATGCTTGTGTTGATTGTAAATAATATTGATTATTCTCACTCTATCGTTAAAATATACACATCAATTAAAGCTAAGTGGTCAAAGTGTCCGATTTGTGAAAAATATAGTAATAAAGTTCATGGTTATTATGTTCGAACAATATCTATATGTATTAACTGAAAACTGATCCGCCTAAATTTAAGTTAAACGACCTTTAGTTTTTTTTAAATAACTAGGGCGTAATTTATGGCAACTAGCCTCCAGTGTAAGTAGTTTATTTAATGAAGATTAATTTTCAGAAGTGTTTTTTGTTGAAAAATTATTCTGAGAATTGGGTAACATAATTCTGTAAACAGGGACTTCTTCTTAAAAGATGTTTAAATCTTTTTTATAAAACTTAACCACTATATAATTTATGATTAAAAATTTTCCAAAAGGATGGCATGTTCTGTATGTCAAATCTAGACATGAAAAAAAAGTGCATGACCTGCTATTAGATGTGTCACTAGATTCGTTTTTGCCAATGATAAAAACGACTCGTAAATGGAGTGATCGCATGAAAACGAGTTTAAAGCCATTATTTCCATCATATGTTTTTGTAAATATAAAATCATCACGGGATTTTCATAAAGCCTTAAGTGTACGAAGTGAGGGGAGCTTTGTCAGATTTGGTACCAAGTATGCAAGAGTTTCTGAAACGGATATGTGTTTGATTAAGTTGTTGACTTCTTCAACGAGCATTAAGGATGTTGAGGTTGGTGTTGACCTGCCTTTAGAGGGAAGTTTTAAAGTAGTCAATGAGGGCGCTTTATTGGGTTTAAAATGTAAAGTTCTTAATGTAAATAATAAAAACAAAATTGTTGTACGTATTGAATCAATTCAACAAAATATATGTGTAACAATACCAGTAAGTTATTTATCAGATTTAAAAACCGCTGTGTAATGTTTAAGATTAGACATTAGTCACAAGTAATTCTGGGGGTTTAATCAGCTTAAGTAATTAATTTTCAAGGCGTTGTTTTTTTTATTAAAAAACGCCTTGAAAATTTTAGTAAAGAAAATATTAAAGTTACTTTTGTGCAAGTTATTCAAAACAACTTTAGGATTTTATCATAATTTCTGATAGTGACTATAATTCCAACTTATCTTTTTTATTAAAAAGATTGTGTGACTAAGAACGGCGAAGCCATGTCTTTTTTACACTTTTTTTTTAATTTTAGATTTATAATATTGACAGTTACAAGTTAAATCCAAATAATATAAATCATATTCTAAAATTTATTTTCCCCAAATTTTTGCTACAAAAATTTGGAATGACTCTGTGTGTTTGTTTTAAAGTCATCCTTATAAGTGCATTTTTTTTTAAAATTAAACACTGAAAACATACTTCTCCGAAAGCTATAATTTATTAACGAAACATACCAGTCATAAGTTTCCGATAAGATTAATAAATTGTAAAAAAGAAAGAAATAAAAAGAATAAAGTTTCTAATTGACGCAGATGGTATTTGAGACTTCAAAATTAAACAAGAGTCTCAGTTATTGAGAGTAAAAAAAGGGGGCAATATCTAGTTTAAAGAGAGTAATACTAAAAAGAATAACATAGTGACAGTATATTTGGGCTACAAAAATAATAATTGTTACTGTGTCTATTAGCAAATGTTTTTGAGAATATTCCTAAGCAATTTAGGGGTGGTTTATATATAACAAAACTACAAATGTTCTTTTAAAATAAATTTATAATTGTACTACTGAGAAACCTTATATAAATAAATACATATTCTTAAAAAATGAAATACATTAATTTTATTCAAAAATTTAGATGGCTAGTGATAAGTTTTATACTTGTTTTGTTTGTAGTCATTGTTTCAGGTATGCAACATTTAAAAGTTAATACATCACTTGATAAATGGTTTAAGGAAGGAGATCCGTTAAAACAGGCCACTGAACAATTCGAAGATATATTCGGGAACGATCAATTTGTTGGGATATTGGTAGAGACTGAGGATGTATTTACAGCAGAGAATTTAAAATTAATAGAAGAGCTAGGAGAAGAGATAAAGAATGGTGTGCCTTTTGTGGATGAGGTTTATTCTATAATGGAAAATGAAATTACGTCCTTAGATGCTGAAGGAAGTATTACTATTAGATCTCTTACTCAGGGTAATTCTTTGAATAATAAAACGGACATGAATGCACTTAAAGAACGTGCTTTTATTGATGATAATTTTTATGATAGATTGTTAACAAAAGATTGTAAACAATCCATGGTAGCAATTAGTTTTACTCCTTTTCCTGCCAATTGGACGGATGATAAGCAGCAAACACCTTCCGTAGCAGCAGGTGAATTGGTGTCAAATATTATTAAAAAGAATAAATATGCGTCTTTAAATCTAAATGCTACGGGGCTTCCGGTTGTAAATTATCAATTACTTTCTGTAATAGGTAAAGAAACTAAGATTATGACCATGATATCGTTGTTACTTTCCATATTGATTACCGCATTTATCTTACGTTCTTTCAGAGGGGTAATGATGACCTTTGTTACCGCTATTATGGCAATCTTAATGATGCTTGGAATATTGTCTTTTGCACAAGTTCAGATTGAATCTACATTTTTAGGTATGCCTATATTAGTGGGAATTGCTATTTCTATATGTTATAGTATTCACGTACTCACCTTCTTTAAAAGGCATATGCGCTTTGATGGTAATAGGAGAGAGGCTGTGGCTAAAGCTTTTAAAGATACGTATAGATCAATAATCTTTACTTATCTAACAACAGTAGCGGCTTTATTAACATTTTTGTTTGTAGAGATTGAGTTTGTTCGTTTTGTAGGTTTAAGTTCGGCACTTATTGTATCTCTTATTTTTGCCTTAGTAATGGTATTTATGCCTGCAGTATTGAGTGTAGGTAAAAATGCTTCCGCAAAAAAGGTTAGACAAGAAGAGACTAAAATGAGTAAAAGATTTGAAGATCTTTCTAACTGGGTGATGGGGAATGGTAAATTAGTATTGACCACCTTCTCTATTGTTTTTGTTATCATGATTTATGGTATGACAAAAGTAGAAGTGTCTACCGATTGGGAGCGTACGTATGGTCGTAAGTTAGAAGGGATTAATATGGCTCTTAACGTAGCAGAATCTGATTTGGGAGCCTTGTTCTCCTATGAGGTTTTAATTGAATTGCCTAATATGGATGATGCTAAGAGCCCTGAAAATTTGAAAAAACTAGAAGCATTAGGTAAGGAAATTTTAAAATTTGAGGATACTAAACGTATTAATAGTATTGTAGATTACGTTAAAAATTTTAATAAAATATTAAATAATAATGATGTGGCTTATGACGTCATTCCAGACAACAGAAATGAAGTTGCACAGTTGTTGTATTTATATGAAACTGCCGGTGGGACAGAGGCTGAAGATTGGGTAGATTACGAATATAAATATTTCCGTTTAAATGTTGAAACTGATTACTATAATACACAAGTAATAAAAGAGAATATTGCTTCTATTCAAGAAAAAGCAGAAGCTTCATTCCCAGGATCAAAGGTTTCTATTGTTGGGTCATTACCCCAGGCTCTAAAAATGCAAGATTATTTGGTTGACGGTCAGATAAAAACATTTGCATTGTCATTAATAATTATAACTATGTTACTTATAATAGTATTTAAAAGTATTAAAGTTGGTTTAATAGGGCTTATTCCTAATATTTCTCCAGCAGTATTTGTTGGTGGTGTAATGGGGTATATGGGAATACCTTTAGATATGGTAACAATTACTTTAATCCCTATGCTACTTGGTTTAGCAGTGGATGATACCATTCACTTTATTAACCATTGTAAGCACGCTTTTGAAGAAACCAAAAATTACAATAAAGCCATTAGTAATACCTTTAAAACTGTTGGTTTAGCCTTATTTTTTACAACATTAATTCTTTCTGTTAACTTTTCTGTAAATACAACTTCTTCGGTAAAAATGCTTTGCAATATGGGTATAATGTCTGTAGTGGGGATAATAGCAGCTTTATTGGCAGATTATTTTGTGTTACCAATTTTATTAAAAAACATGAAGGCTTTTGGTGAAGAAAGTGAGGAAACTGATATAAATTCAGAATCAGCTACGGGAATCAAAGAACATAACAAGTTGGTTGAAGAAAAAGAGTTAGAACCAGAATTAGTTTAATCCCAATATCACAACCCAAAATCCCCTCTTTATTAAAAGATAGTTAATACACTACTTCCTAAAAACGAGGATTAAGGGAGCTGTCTAAAAAGAAGGGACTAATCTAAATATCAAAACAATAATTAATTTAAATAAAAAATTGATGAAAAAATATATATTAGTATTAGCTGTTTTCGTAATGGTGAGTATGGGATTTGTTACTATCAATAACGAAACCGAGGCCGAGAAAAAAGGAAAAGAAATATTTGAAAAAGTATTGGCTGTAAATGATGGAAATACCAGAAAGTCCAGCATGACCATTATAAAAATAAACAGAAGAGGAAAGAAAAGAGTTGAAAAGATAGTAAACTTGGTAAAAGAAGGAGAGGTTGAAAAAACATTATTTTTCACCACTTATCCTGCTGATGTAAGAGGTGTGGGGTTTTTATCTTTTGATTACCATGAAGATGGTAAAGACGACGATAGATGGTTGTATTTGCCGGCAACAAAAAAAACCAGACGTATTAGCAGCGCAGCTTCTAGGAACGAATATTTTTTAGGAACTGATTTTACATATCGTGATGCTGAAAAACCAGAGGCGGACGAAGAAAAGTGGATTTATGTTAAGGATGTTAATAAAGAAGGTGTTTATTATTGGGAAGTGGAAAGATATATCACAGACGGCGAGAGCAATTATTCTAAAATGGTTTCTTTAATAGATCAGTCCAATCATCTAATCATAGAAACTCAATATTTTGATAAAAGAGGTGAACTTATGAAATCTGCAATTGCTTCTGGTATTAAAGAAATTAATGGATTCTGGACGGCTTTAGAAACGCATATGATTAATCATCAAAAAAATCACCAAACTATTCTTAAGACGGAAAATATAGAGTTTGATATAGAAATCGATGATCATTTTTTCACTGTTATGGCACTGGAAAATGGTGTTATAGATTAATGAATAGTTACCATGTAAATAATAAAGTTTGTTAAAAACTGTATGTGTAATATTTATATATATGATGATTTGGGTATTGGATAGTATTTTTTAATACTGTCAAGTAAAACGATAAACAAATTAACGTGTTTAAATAGAAATACAATTAATCATATTATAGTATAAGCTTTATAAATTCAAAATATTTAAGAATAAGTCCCCATTTAATGATGAACAAATTATTACCCCTTATTTTATTATTAGGACTGTCTAGTGCGTTGTTTTCTCAGGATAAGCCAAAAATGAGATTTCAAGGTTTTTTAGATAGTTATCATGCCTTAGGTGTCGAAAATGATGGCGATTTTTTAAGCTCTAGATCTCGTTTTAGGGGTGAGTTATTGTACTATACACCCGCTTCTAAATTATTCTTTTCGGTTAATTATTTTCAGAATTATATAGTAGATGATTTGTCCGAGATAATGATAAGAGAGGCCTATTTATATCACAGACATAAAAATTGGTCTATGTGGTTGGGAAGACAAATAATAACCTTTGGCCAATCAGACGGATTACCTATTACGGATTTGATATCGCCTTTAGATCTTGTGGAGTTTTTAGCAAGGGATTATGACGATATCAGAATGGGAGTGGATGGTGTACGGCTTAATTATTCAAAAAACAATATGAATCTTGATATGTTTTTTGTACCCGTATCACAGTTTAATAGACTACCCATTCCTAATACGCCTTGGGGTGTTGATTTAGTAGATGGATTAACGACCGATGATTATGTAAATCAATTACCAGAAAAGAATATTAAAAATTCTGAACTCGGGTTCCGCTCAAGTTTTTATAAAAAAGGATTAGATTTTTCATTTACAGTATTGCATACTTGGGATAAACAAGCTTTATTTTTGTTTAATGCACCAATCAGTCCTATTGATAGACCAACTATAGATATTGTATACCATAGGTTAAATTTGGCATCATTTGATTTTGCTAAACCAATCAAAAAAATTGTATTAAAAGGAGAATTCTCTTATTATTTTGATAAGACCTATCAGACCAATATCACCGGAAATGATCAGTTCAGAAAGACTAATGCTATCAATGGAATGCTAGGATTAGATTATATGCCGGGTAAAGAATGGCTTTTTGCAGTTCAGTATCAAAATGAACATATTCTAGATTATTCAGATAATTATTTGGTTAAACAAGATAATCAGTTTGGGACAGTATTGATTAGTAAAAAGGTGATGCGAAATACTTTATTACTTAGTTCTCAAGCATTTTTAAGATTTACAGAAAAGGCAGCTTTTAACAGGTTAACAATAGATTATACACTTACAAATGAGATTCATGTCTCTACTGGGTATGATTTGTTCATAGCTAAAAAAGCAGATGGATTATTTTATCAATATAAAGATAATGATGAGATATGGGTTAAATTTAAATATAGTTTTTAAGCTATTAGTATACTGTTTATATTTTTTCATTTAAAATAAAATTATGAGTAAAATAAAATTAATTAGAGGAGGGGTTGTTCTAGGTATACTTACCTTATTAATTTGGGGGTATTTAAGACTTACAAAGACATATACTGATCCAATAACAGATCAATCGGGTAATGTTATAGAAAATAGTATTGCTTTTTTCGATAAAATTCAATTGGGCGGTATGGATCAACAAATTCTGATTAGAGGTAATAATATAAATAACCCAGTAATATTATTTTTACATGGTGGGCCAGGGGCACCAGATATGCCTATGGTTAGGTTCTTTAATGGTGATTTAGAAAAGAGTTTTACCATGGTTACTTGGGATCAAAGGGGATGTGGTAAATCTTATTCAGAAGAAGCTTTTGACAGCAATTTTACTATGGATCAATTTGTATCTGATGCTAAGGAATTGACTGATTATTTAAAGAAAACGTTAAATAAAGATAAAATTTATTTGATAGGTCATTCTTGGGGATCTTTAATAGGGATGAAATTGATAGAAAAGCATCCGCAAGACTTTGTAGAGTATTTGTCCATTTCTCAGGTCGTTGATATGGCACAGAGCGAAAATTACAGTTATGCTTTTGTAAAAGAACAAATTGAAATATCTGGAGACCAAGAATTGAAAGATGCTTTCTCTAAAATAGGTGTACCACAAAAAGGTAAATATCCTGGAGGAGTTGCAGCCATGATGAAGCAACGTGATCTTTTATTGAAATTAGGTGGGGTGTTAAAAAAATATACGGATTATGCACCTATGATAGAGGCTTTTCAGGAAGTTACTGAAACAAATTACCCTGATTTTATGAAGCTACAAGATGCCTTTTCTACGTCTACTAAACATTTATGGAGCGAAATAGTAAGATTAAATATTATGAAAACTATACCGGAGGTAAAAGTTCCTGTACATTTTGTTTACGGTAAGGATGATAAAATAGTTAACCCTTCTTTAATAAGGCTATACAAAAGCGAGTTAATAGCTCCTAAAAAAACAATTACTGAGTTTGAAAATTGCGCACATTTCCCACAAATAGAAGATAACAAGCGTTTTAATGAATTAATAATGACTCTTTGGTCAACTAAAAACTAATGGATACAAGGTTCTTTTCTCCGCAGTTATCAAGCTTGTTTGTAGAAGGCCAATTTCCAGGTGGTACTACACAGAGTTTAGTGGTGTCTTATAGCTTTAAGAGTACACCGGAAAAAGCTACTTTAGATAAAGCTATTAATAAGTTAATCTCTAGTAGTGATGCCCTTAGAACAGTTGCCATTAAAAACGATGAATGTGTTTTTATGCCTCAGGTTCAGGCGGCGTCTTTGGCAGAAATAAAGTATCATATTTTTGTAAACAATGATGGTTTTAAAGATTGGGTAGATAACTATGCCGTAAAACCATTTTTTATAAATGGAAAACCGTTGATTCAGTTCTCTGTTTGCAAGATAGAAACCGAATTGATTTTGGTAGTAAAAATGCATCATAGTATCTGTGATGCATTTTCTTGGAAATTGATTTTTGATAGAATAACAAGTTTTTGTTTTCCAGAAAAATATCCTGTTATAAAAGAAAATCCTTACGTTGAATTTTTAAAAAGTACTACTAGTTATCTTAATTCTGATCAATTTATTGTAGATAAAAATTATTGGATAGATTCTTTTAAAAGACTACCAGAGGAATCTGTAAACACAAAAAAAATAGCAAAAAATTTAGATAGTAATCGCGTGTCTTTTGAATTCGATAAAAAACTTTCTAAAGAAATTAGACAGTTCTGTAAAGAGCAAGGTGTTTCTGTTTTTAGACTTATGATGTCTGCATTAATTATCTTAAAACAAAGGAAAGAAAGAAGTTATAATATAACGGTAGGAGCTGTACTTCATAATAGGTTTAAGCAAGAACGCAAAGAAACCATTGGTATGATGGTGTCTACAGTTCCTTTCATTATAAAAACTAATGTAGATACTTCTGTTTTAGCCTTATTTGGATTATTATCTAGTAAGCTAAAAGAAGTTGTAACACATCAAGAATATCCTTACGAATATATTTTAAGTGATATTAGGGCTAGGCATAAATTAAATACGGATTACCGTTTGTTTGATACGGTAATGTCTTATCAAAATGCAGCTTATTCAGAGGAATTAGAGGAGTTTAATTGGCATCACCATGGGCAAGATTTGTTTCCTATGGTTATCCATATCAGTGATAGAATTAAACAAAATGACAGTAAATTTTTATTGGAATTCGATTATAACAAATCACTGTTTAAGGAATGGGAGGTTGAGAGTATTTATTATAGTTTATCAACTTTAGTAATTGCAATGATGGAGAATCCTGAACAATCCATTAGTCAATTATGTACGGCTCCTAATAGCCATATTATCGATACTAAAAATATTGTAAACAAACCATTTAAGAATTACAACCCACAATTGTCCGTTGTAGAGCGGTTTAAATTACATGTTGTTGATAATTCATTAAAAACGGCAATTACGTATAGAGGAACACAATTCTCGTACTTAGAATTGGATCAGTTGTCAGATGTTTTAGCAGATAAATTGCTAAAATCAGGAATTGAGCAAGAAAGTTTTATAGGAATTTGTGCTCGCAGATCTGAGGAAACAATAATTGGGATATTGGCGATATTAAAACTTAATTGCACGTATGTACCTATAGATGAAGGTTTACCAGGAGAACGCCAAAAGTTTATTACTGAGGATTGTGAACTCGATATAATAATAGGAAATGAGGCTGCTTTAGATTTTGATTACAAAGGAAGAATTGTTGGTGTAGATATGGTTTTTGATACTGAAAAACAATTCAACCTGCCAAAATTAAATTATGAGATTCCTGCTTATGTGATGTACACTTCTGGTTCTACAGGAGCACCAAAGGGGGTGGTTATTCCTCAATCAGGAATTATAAGATTGGTTTGTAATAATCAATTTATAGAGTTTGATAGCAACACTAATTTTATCCATACTGGTGCACCTGCTTTTGATGCTTCAACTTTTGAAATATGGGGTGCCCTACTGAACGGAGGGACTGTTCATATTCCGCAAAATAATGATATTTTTAATCCAGAAGCGTTAGCTAGTTTTATAGAAAAATGGTATGTAAATGTGATGTGGTTAACGTCTGGATTATTTAATTTCCTTACAGATAATAATGTCAATTTTGGACAATTAAAACATTTAATAGTTGGTGGAGATGTTCTTTCTCCCAGATACATCCAGCGTATATATGATACTCATAATAACCTGACGATATATAACGGTTACGGACCAACGGAAAACACCACGTTTTCTATAGTTCATAAAATACCAAGAGAGGTCCCCTTTAATATTCCATTGGGAAAAAGCTTTAGAAATTCAGAGGTCTATATTCTAGATCAGTTTAATAAACCTTTACCAAAAGGGGTTATAGGGGAAATTTATGTGGGTGGTGATGGTTTAGCAAATTGCTATTTAAATAACCCAGAATTGACTGATTCAAAATTTATAACAGAATCAAATTACAATTTGGGAAGGTTGTATAAAACGGGTGATTTTGGACGTTTCTTAGAAGATGATACGGTGGAGTTTCATGGTCGTATGGATACGCAAGTTAAAATTAGAGGTCATCGTATAGAAATTAGTGAAATAGAAGAGGCTGTAATGAAAGAGGGAGGCATACAAAAAGTATGTGTTGCTATTAAAGGTACAGAAGCTCAGGAGCGAGAATTATGGGCATTTATAGTTGCCGATGCTATTATAGACACGGTTAAATTATCATCTGTCATAGCAGAAGTATTACCGGAATATGCGGTGCCTACTAACTTTTTTCAGCTTAATGATTTTCCGTTAACTGTTAATGGAAAGATAGATAAAACAGCATTGGTTCAAGAGGGAATAGATGTTAATATAAATATGGATGTAAGCATAGAAGATTCATATTCTGAAACAGAATTGATCCTTGCTAATTTGTGGGAAGAGGTTTTAGAGAACAGAAACTTTACTAAAGACAGTGATTTCTTTGTGTGCGGTGGACATTCTATAAAAGTAATGCAATTATCGGCCTTGTTGATAAAACGATACAGCGTTAGATTGGTGTTTTATGATTTGTTAACTGCACCAACTATACGCAAACAAGCGGAACTTTTTGATAAACGTCAGCGTGTAGCCTATCCTCCAATGGATAAATTAGAAGATAGCAATTGCCCAGCTACAGCTTCGCAAAAAAGGATATACTTTTTGTGTCAGTTGTATCCAGATAGCTTGGTGTACAACGTACCTCTTATTTTGAAAGTAAAAGGTGATTTTAAGTTAAAAAAGGCTTATGAATCACTTTATACGTTAATTCAAAAATATGAGAGTTTAAGAACCTCATTCTTTATTGATAATTTGGGAGATCTTAGGATGGAAGTAAGCAATTATGTTTCTCCTGAAGTATCATACCAATCAAATGTTGTTGACGTAAATAAATGTATAAAAAAATTTATAAGACCATTTGATTTTGAAAAAGCACCACTTATTCGTGCTTCTGTAATTGAACAAGGAAATAATGAATTTGTGTTGATGGTGGATATGCACCATATGATTGTGGATGGAATTTCTTTAGATATTTTAAAAGAAGAATTTGCTGAATTGTATGAAAATGTTTCTGGGAGTCATGTTCAGAATACATTAGATTTTAAAGATTTTGCATCGTGGACTAAGTATAGAATTCAGGATTTTGAACAGCAAAAATATTTTTGGCTAGAAAACCTTAAAGGGGTTGATAAACTTGATTTTCCATGTGATTTCATAAGACCAGCACAACAGAGATATGAAGGTGATGAGCTGAGCATAAGTTTGGGAGCAGATTTAGTAGCGTCATTAGAAAATGTTGCCAGACAACAAAAGGTAACGCTGCATATGCTTATAATGACGGCTTATAATGTGTTGGTGCATAACTATACTAAAAAGAATGATTTTATTGTAGGTGTTCCGGTTAACGGTCGTATACACCCGGATGTTGAAAGTATGGTTGGGTGTTTTATCAATCTTTTGGCCATTAGGAATACAATTGATCCCGAAAAATCTTTTACAGCCCATGTATCTGAGGTAAAACAGCAAATGATTAATGGTTTGGCTCATCAGGCATATCCTTTTGATTTGTTGGTTAACGAATTAGGATTGGAACGCGACATGAGCAGAAATCCGTTAATTGATACGGTTTTTGTACTTCAGAAAAGTGAGTTGGTAAATCTGCCTATAAAAGATTTAGAGGTCTCACCTTATGGCTATAAATACAATATAGCCAAATTTGATATACATACTGAAGCTTTCCCTGAGGGTGATGATATCCGTTTAAATATTAATTACAATACGGCTTTATTTAAATATGATACCATGCATCAGTTTGGTCATCATTTTAAAAATATTTTAAAAAGTATTTGTCTTAAACCAGAAGGTTTAGTTAAAGATATTGATATGTTGGCTACTGATGAAAAGGACTATATCCTTAATTCTTTCAACAAAACTGAAAAGGATTACAGTCACGCCAAAACTATACTAAATTTAATTACATCTAGAGCTACAGAGGTTCCTAATCAAACTGCAATAAGTTTTGGTACAGAATCTCTAAACTATGGGCAGTTAATAAAAAAGGTAAATGTTTTTGCAAATCATCTAATAGAATCTGGTGTGCAACCAAATGAGATTGTTGGGGTAATGACCTATAGATCTGTAGAAATGATTGTAGCCATACTTGGAATTATGCAAGTAGGAGCAACGTATTTACCCTTAGACCCAGATTATCCTGTATCTAGAGTGCGTTATATGCTAGAGAAAACTCGGATTAAGAAAATGGTCATTAATAGAGATGAATTATTAGAATTTGACGGTTTAGAATATATAGATATTACCAAAATAAATTTTGAAGGAGCAAAAGAACTTAAAGACATTTTGGCAACGCCAGAAAGTTTGGCTTACATCATTTTTACTTCCGGTTCTACTGGGAATCCAAAAGGTGTAATGATTGAACAAAAGGCTTTGGTTAATTTTGTTTTAGGAGTACAAGAAAAAATTGATTTTAAGGATAAAAAAATACTTGGCTTAACTACTATTTCTTTCGACATTTTTGTGCTTGAAACTTATATACCTCTGGCAATGGGTGGTCATATAATTATAGCCAGCGAAGAGCAGCAAAAAGATTCGGAATTATTAAATCAGTTGATTTTAGATGCTGGGATAGATTATTTACAAACTACGCCATCTCGGCTTCAGTTGTTAAAATACGATAAATTAGCCGAGAAAAGTTTAAAGAAAATAGACGTTTTAATGGTTGGGGGAGAGGCTCTTCCTAAATCCTTATTTAATGAAATTAAGAATATAGAGGGTTTAAGAATTTTTAATATGTATGGCCCAACAGAAACTACGGTTTGGTCAACTATACAAGAATTGAGCAAGAAGGAAACCATTACTTTGGGTAAACCTATTTCTAATACGCAAGTATATATTTTAGACGACAAACTAAGACTTATGCCTATAGGTGTAAGTGGCGATGTTTACATTGGTGGGCATGGTTTGGCAAGGGGTTATTGGGAAGATTCTAAATTAACTTCCCAGCAATTTATAGATAATCCTTTTGTTGAAGGAACTAAAATATATAAAACGGGAGATATTGGTAAATGGGGGCAAAATGGTGAATTGGTATATGAAGGTAGAGCAGATCACCAGGTGAAAATTAGGGGTTATAGAATAGAATTAGGTGAAATAGAAAACGCCCTTAAGAGTATAAATGACGTTTTAGACGTTGCCGTAATAGCGGATTCTAACGATGCTTATAAATATTTGATTGCTTATTATGTGTCTTCTGAAAAATTGGAATTTAGTTATTTGGTAGATTGTTTACATGATATTCTGCCAGAATATATGATTCCTGAAGTTTTTATTCATTTAGACGAATTGCCATTAACACCTAACGGGAAATTAGATAAAAAAGCTTTACCAAAATCAGAGCCTATGGTAGAATCTGATAAACAACATCAGGAAGCAGATACCGATACGGAGAAGCAATTGATATTGATTTGGGAAGGTATACTTAACAGAACTGGAATAAGTGTTAATGACAATTTCTTTGAAATAGGAGGGAATTCGTTATCCATTATTTTAATGAAAACCCTTATCAGTAATGAGTTTCTTAATGCTTTAAATATAGCCGACATTTTTGCCAATCCTACTATTTCTAAATTGGCAAAACTAATTTCTCCTACAGAAGATAGTAAGGATGATAATTTTTCATTTTTTAATTTGTCGGACGACTTTTTAGAAAATACAGAATCTAATGGATTTAAATTATTATCACTTGAAATGGAAGAAGGGATGTTGGATGAATTAACAGAATTAGCTTCTAATTTTAATCTAGAGGTTAATGATGTTTTTAGTACGGCATTTATTTATGCTTTGTATGAAATTTCGGATTCTGACAAGATAGAAATACATTGTTTAGATAAAACTAATAAGGAATTTGATAGGGTAAAAATCGATTTTGAAATAGTAGAATCTATAGAAGGTTTGTTTCAACAATATACGGTACAACAAAAGAATACATGGGATAACGTATCTGTAAATATTATTAAGGAGCGTCATTATAGTGTGCCTGATAATGGCATATTACCAGCTTTTTCTTTTAGTAATTCTATGGACTATAAAACCATTAACCATTTGTATGATTTATTTATAAACATAGAAGTGGAGAGTGGTAATAATGCAGTTATAAAATGTCATTACAATTCCAATAAAATAAACGAAGCAGCATTAAAATCATGGGTTGTTAATTACGAACATGTTTTAGATTCTTTTAAAAGTCAATTAGTAAAATAACATAACATACAATTTATTATGAAATCATATGCGTTAATATTTCCCGGTCAAGGAGCACAATACGTGGGAATGGGAAAAGAATTATTTGATCGTTTTGAGAGTGTAAAAACCTTGTTTAAAAAGGCCAACGAAATTTTAGGTTTTGATTTACAAAAGTTGTGTTTTGAAGGACCAATTAGTGAGTTAACTAAAACGGTGAATACACAACCTGCAATTCTTACTTGCAGTATTGCCGCTTATTATGCTTTATTAGAAGGAAATGAAACACTTCCATCTTATACCGCAGGTCACAGTTTGGGGGAGTTTTCGGCTTTAGTCATCGCTGGTGTATTAACTTTTGAAGATGCTTTACGCATTGTTAGAAAAAGAGGAGAGTTAATGCAAGAAGCTATATCTAATGGCACCGGAGCAATGGCTGCTATTGCTAATTTAGATAAAGATTCTATTATCTCTATTTGTAATGAACTATCTACTGAGACTGAATTTGTAGTGCCTTCTAATTATAATTCGCCTAAGCAAATTGTAATTTCAGGATCAGAGAATTTGGTAAAAAAGGCCTGTAAAAAATGTAGTGATAAAGGCGCTATGGCCATTCCTTTAAAAGTGAGTGCGCCTTTCCATAGTCCATACATGGAAAATGCTGCTGAAGGATTAAGAAAAGAAATTGCTAAATATAATTTGGGAGAATTTAAGTGCCCTGTTATTTCTAATGTAACTGGTGAGCCTTATTCAAATAAAAATGAAGTTACAGAAATGTTAGTTAGTCAAATGATTAATGCTGTACAGTGGCATAAAACAATTGATTTTATAACGGATAATGGTATTGAAGAGTTCGTAGAATTGGGACCTAATACCATTTTAAAGAGATTGATAAAAACCTGTAATAAAGACGTGAAAACTTGGTCTTCGGACGATAATATGGATGAAATTATTTCAAAATTTTCGTCTAATAATAATCGAGATATGAATCGTAATAAGGTTATTTCTAAGTGTATTTCTATTGCTGTAAGTACAAAAAATCGAAATTTCGACAAAAATGAATACCAACAAGGGGTGATTGATAATTACAACAAATTAAATGATTTAAATCAGAATATTGAGGATAATAAATTGGAAGCAACAGATGCGCAAATGAACACGGCTATGGGTTGGTTACAGGATATTTTAAATACTAAGAAGACCCCTAAATCCGAAAAACAATCTCGTATAAAGGAATTGATGACAGATACTGGTACGGTAGAGTTTTTTAGTGAGACGGTTAAATAGTAACAAGGTTTTAGTAGGAATAATACCCATGAAATTTTGATGCTAATAATGCAATATCCATTACTTATTAAAAAATTATGAAGAAAAAATTATTGATAAAGCCTGATAAAAAGCGCCGCGATTTTTCGGATATAAAAGAAGAATCTATAGCCACAAAAGTGGGAGATATTGCCATTATTGGGTTGGATTGTAAATTTGGTGCTGCTAATAATGAAGAGGAGTTTTGGAATGCATTAATAACACAGTCAGATCTTATTAGACCTTTTCCGGAGCAAAGGAAAATAGATGTACTAGAGTATCTAAAAATCAATGGTGTTAATAATATTTTGGATGATGTATTTTTAGAAGGGGCCTATTTAGATCATATAGATCAGTTTGATTATTCCTTATTTGGTTTATCACCTAAAGAGGCGGCATTATTAGATCCTAATCAACGCTTGGTTTTACAATCGTCTTGGAAGGCTCTTGAAAATTCGGGTTATGGAGGTGATACACTAAAGGGGTCGCAAACGGGTATATATATTGGCTACAGTAGTGATTTTGGTGAGCAGTATAAAAATATAATCCGTAAGTACGATCAAGATGCAGTTAATTTATCTATTGCTGGAAATGTAAAATCTATTATTGCTAGTAGAATAGCCTATTATTTAGATTTTCACGGTCCATCTGTTTTGATAGATACGGCTTGTTCATCATCTTTAGTTGCTGTGCATCAGGCTTGCGCTGCTCTTAGAAACGGCGATTGCAATGTTGCATTAGCAGGTGGTGTTAAAATACATTTGGTACCAACTAGAGCTGAACAAACGGGCGGAATCGGTATTTTTGAAACCACAGGAGTAGAGTCTAAAACAGGCAGAACGCAGACTTTTAATGAAGGATCTGATGGAACGGGTATAGGAGAAGGTGTGGCAATGTTGGTGTTAAAACCTTTAGAAGATGCCATTAGAGATAAGGACAATATTAGGGCTGTAGTAATAGGAAGCTCAGTTAATCAGGATGGTAACTCCGTTGGTATAACTGCTCCAAATTCAGAATCTCAAGAAAAACTTTTATTGAAAGCTTGGAAGCAAGCTGCAATTGATCCAGAGGATATATCTTATATAGAAGCGCATGGTACCGGGACAAAATTGGGAGATCCTATAGAGGTTAGTGGATTAACACGTGCTTTTAGGAAGTTCACCAATAAAAAACAATTTTGTGCTATCGGTTCGGTAAAAACCAATATTGGTCACCTAGATAATGCTGCAGGTATTTCGGGATTAATAAAAGTCATATTGTCTATAGAAAATAATCAAATTCCACCAATATTACATTTTAATGCACCTAATAAGGAAATAGATTTTGAAAATTCTCCTTTTAAGATTGCTGATAAAAAAAAATCATGGGAAAGAACAAATGATAAATCGATAATTGCAGGAATTTCTTCTTTTGGCTTAAGTGGAACAAATTGTCATGTGGTTTTGCAAGATTATGTTAAAAAGGAGGAGATAAATAAAGTTGATCTTAAATCATATATTTTACCGGTTTCTGCAAACAGCAATTTGGCTTTAACTAATTTATTGAAGGATTATAAATCTAAAATTGAAAAGAAGAGCATTACAAATTCTTTGGATTTGGTAGCAACTGCATCTATTGGTAGATCGCACCTTAAACATAAAATTATTATTTGTTTTACTGATCTTTTAGATCTTCAGAATAAAATTAATTTGATACTTGAGAATGAGATACCATTTGAAAGTACAAAAGACATTTTCTACGGAACTCATCAGATTATTCATAGAGAAAAAGACAATCAAAAGGAAACTGAATTTACAGAGAATCAATTGATTGTTTTAAGTAAAGAAATTAATGAACAGATATCTGGAAAATCAATTCAAGATATATCGGATTTTGATAGTATAATAAAGGCTTATTGTAAAGGGGCCTCAATTGATTGGGAAATACTTTATAAAGGACATGACTATGTTAAGGCTCAATTACCTTCTTATCCATTTGATACACACCGTTGTTGGGTTGCTCCGTCTGAGGATATTTTGTATAATAATACGGTTAACAAAGTAAAGGAAATAAACCATGCACTTTTAGATAACTGCGTGGTAAGAACAGAAGATGTTATTGTATTTAATACAGAATTTAGTACAAATAGACACTGGGAGTTACGCGATCATAAAATTAGAAACAATTACCTTTTACCGGGTACCGCGTATATAGAAATGATTTATCAAGCAGCGTTCTGGCTTTGGGGTAATAAAACGTTTCCCACGCTTTCTAAATTAATGTTTGTAAATCCATTAAATATGGATTTGAATGAAGTTAGAAATGTACAAACCGTTTTTGTTAAAGATCAGAACGATTTTAAAGTAAATATTTCTAGTAAAAACACAGATGACGAATGGATAAAGCATGTAGAGTGCCGAATTTCTTTTATTGATTCTACAATTAATGAAAGCATTAATCTAGAAACAATAAAGATAAATCTAGATAAATATAAGAAATTTGAACCTTCAGATTTTGTACTTAGAGAAATAGAAACAGGAGCAAGATGGCATTGTGCTAAAGAGTTGTCTTATAGTGAAGATGAGTTTTTGGTTAAACTAAATATTCCCGCAGAATTTGCTCAGGAATCTAAGAGTTATTTTAGTTATCCATCACTATTAGACAGTGCTGTAAATGCTACAAATTTTGTTGTAGATAATGGTCTTTTTTTACCTTTTTCTTATGGTGAATTAAGGTTGTTTAAGCAATTGCCAACTACTATTTATAGTTATTTTAAGAAGACGCATGATACAGAGGAGATAAAAACTTTTGATATCAAACTCACCGATGAAAATGGTAACCTAGTTGGTGAAGTTTTGCAATACTCTATAAAACGAGTGGGAGAACAGAAAGCCAATTTACCTCTTCATAATTTAATGCATCAATTGGTTTGGAAAAAATCAGTTGATAATTATAAGGATAGTCTTGGTGATAGAGGAATAGAAAAGCAACACATTTTACTTTTCGTCGCTGATAGCGATGAGACTAATAAAATAATAGATTCTCTACATAAATATCATAAACTAACTACGGTTAAGTTAGGATTAGAGTTTAAGATTGATGGCGATAATTTTACGGTTAGAAACACTACTGAAGATTTTGAGAAATTATTTGATTTGTTACAATCTGCAGGTATAACGAACGTTGTACACGCTCTGGGTCATGATAAATTTGATTTAAAATCTTCAACGGACTTTATAAATATTAGAAAGCAATTATTGCATTCTATGTTTAACCTAACTAAAGCTTTAGTTAGTCAAAAGTTTAGACCGGTAAATGGAGTTAAAGTTCTAACAAAATATGCAGAAAAGATTATGGATTTAGATACTTTAACGAGCAATCCGGTTAATGCCACTTTAAAGGCATTTACAAATGTAGCGGATAGAGAATATCCTAAGGTATCGTTTAAATTTATAGATATTGATAATACTATAAATGCTGCAGAAGCGGTACAATTATCAGATATACTTTCCAGCCAAAATTTGGCTACAAGGGAAGGCGCTATTTATTTCCAAGAATTACAAAAAGTGAATACGCAGTCCGTAACGGAATCTTATTCATTTGATGAAAAAGGGACTTATGTTATTACTGGTGGTTTTGGTGGTCTAGGGTATACTTTTGCTTCTAAAATCAGTGAAGAATTTCCTGAAGCCAAAATTGCATTGCTGGTAAGGAAAGCTTTGTCTAGTTATGATAATAATGATCCTAAAGGGAATCTGTATAAGAATCGTTATGAGTTGTTAAGAAACAAAAACAATAATGTCGCAGTTTATGTTTGCGATTTTTCTTCTGTCTCTGAATCTGCAAATGTAATATCTAAAATAACTGCAGAAATTGGTGCTATTACTGGTGTTATCCACACAGCTGGTAAAGCTGGTAATGGGTATATAGTTCGTAAGGATGAAAAGGAATTTGAGCAAACACTTTTGCCAAAAATAGATACGACATGGGGATTAATCAATGCCCTCAAAGGAACACCACCACAATGGATTACTTTATTCTCTTCCATAACATCGTTTTTAGCTGAACCTGGTCAATCAGATTATGCTGCTGCAAATGCGTACTTAGACGCTTTAAATAGAGCCAATACTCAATTAGATAGTAAAATAATTTGTATCAATTGGGCAGCCTGGAAAGAAATAGGAATGGCTGTAGATCATAATGTTGATTTAGACAAAGGAGAGTTTAAGGAACTGGGGATAAATGAAGGTTGGACTTCTTTTAAACACATTCTTAGTCATTCTTTAACCAATGTAGTAGTTGGCCAAATTTCTAAAAAAGAATTGGCTGCTAAAAGAGATTTATATTCTTTTGAAATCAGCGACGAATATAATATTAATAAACCTTCATTTAGTAGTTCAACAATTATAAAACCTAAACAATTAGTGGTTAATGCCGAAGATGTTGAGCAGATAGTTAAAACTATTTGGCAGGTTATTTTGGGACTAGATGATATAGATGAAGATGATAATTTTTATGATCTAGGAGGCAATTCCATAATGGCTACTGGTTTATTGAAGGAATATGAAAAATCGTTTTCAGGAGTTGTTGATGTAGCAGACATTTTTTCCTATTCAACTATTAAAGAAATGAGTCAATTTATTCAAAAAGAATTAGGATTAGAACATACAACAGAGCATAAAGAAGAAATAAAAAGTGCTACAGCATCTGATAATATGGACGAAATACTCAGGAAATTATCTGAAGGTTTAATTCCATTAGAAGAAGCAGGACAATTAATTAAGTTATAAAAATCAAATTTTAATGCTTGATTATTTAAACAGGCACTATTAAAATAATCCAGAAATGACTTTAGATTTACGACTTAAGACTTTCTGACTAAATTAAAACATATGGATTTATTAAAGAATTTTATTTTAGAGAAGATAGCCTCAAAAGAGCTAACTCCCGAAAGAGCGAAAGACTTATTAAAAGAGCTCTCAGAAGGGAAAGATAGTCAACATGAAGATATTGCTATTATTGGTATTTCCGGGAAATTTCCTAGTGCAGATAATGTGGAGGAATTTTGGAATAACCTTAAAAATGGTGTAAACTGTGTTCAGGAGTGGCCAGAAGAACGCCGTGAGGATTTTGTTCATGTGTTAAAAAATCCTCATTATACGGAGTTGTTGTTTGGAGAATCTATCCCAGTGGATGAAGTGCAGGAAGGTATGTACGTAAAGGGTGGTTACTTGAGAGAAATAGATAAGTTTGATTATAATTTCTTTGGAATTCCTAAGCGTGAGGCCAGATATATGGATCCACGTCAGCGTTTAATTTTAGAAACTGCTTGGGAAGCTATGGAAGATGCTGGTTATGGTGGAGACAGCATGAAAGGGACTAACACAGGTGTGTTTATCGGTAAAGAAAATACTAATTTCACTTTATATAAATTCGGAACAGATCCAGATCCAATGCACCTTACAGGTGGATGGGTGAGTATACATGCAAGTAGACTTTCGTATATGTATGATTTTACGGGTCCTTGTATGATTGTTGATACGGCTTGTTCGTCTGGATTGTCATCAGTGCACGTTGCCATGAAATCTATTAAAAATGGTGAATGTGATGTGGCTATTGCTGGGGCTATTAACACCAGTTTAAATGGACAGTTTAAAAATCATAAAGAAATAGTTGATTTAAGTTCAGTTCAGTCTAAAGATATGTTGGTAAGAACTTTTGACAAATCGGCTAATGGAACTGTATGGGGTGAAGGTGTTTCTATGGTGATTTTAAAACCATTGAAAAAAGCTTTAGAAGACAAGGATAATATTCATGCTATTATTAAAGGTAGTGCCATGAATAATGATGGTGCTTCTAATGGTATTACAGCGCCTAACGGAATTGCTCAAGAAAAAGTCTTACAACAAGCATGGAAAGATGCGGGTGTAGAACCAGATACTATTAGCTATATAGAAGCTCATGGTACAGGTACGGTTTTGGGTGACCCTATAGAAATTAAAGGCTTAACCAATGCTTTTGATAAACATACCGATAAAAAACAATTTTGTGCCATCAGTTCCTTAAAAACAAATATGGGACATTTGGTAGCTTGTTCTGGTATGGCGTCGTTGACAAAAGTGGTTATGTCTTTAAAGAATAAGCAAATTGCTCCTACTATTAACTTCGAAATGCCTAATCCTTATATCAATTTTATGAACAGTCCTTTGTTTGTAAATGAGCGTTTAAGCGATTGGAACGTAGAGGACGGAAAGCCAAGACGTGCTGGAGCAAGTTCATTTGGTTTTAGTGGTACCAATTTACATATGGTATTTGAAGAATTTGTACCTGGATTACAAATTGAAAATAAAGCTGAAAAGCCTGTTTATTGTTTGACCATTTCTGCTAAAAAAGAATCTATTTTACAGGATTATATAACGCGCTATAATACGTTTTTCAACAACCCAAATTCTGCAACTTTAAGTGATATTTGTTTTACCGCTGCTATAGGTAGAGGTCATTACAATCACAGATTGGCCATTATTGCTACGACTTTAGAAGAACTAAAAGATAAAGTAGCTAAAATAGCAGATTCAGATCTAAATAAATTATCTGTTTCTGGAGCTTATTATGGAGCATTTAAAATAGTAAAAGGCAATAAGCCTAAACTAGAAAAATGGGAAATTAGTGCTGGTCAGAAAAAGGATAAATCAGAATTGGCCAAGTATAAGGTTATGGAATTATCCATGTCACAAGATAACTACACCCAAGTTTTAAAAGAATTGTGTGTGTTATATGTGAACTCAGCAGACGTTAATTGGGATATGCTTTATAAGGATGAAACGTGTCAAAAGATATCACTTCCAGTTTATCCATTAGAAAGATTAAGATGTTGGGCAGATCCAAAGTTTACTAAAATATCTTCAACTAATATAAAGGAGTTAAGTCATCCTCTTTTAGATTCACTTTTAGCTGATTCTATTAACAGTAAAATTTACCATACTACTTTTAAAGTAGAGGATAAATTCTGGATGTTAACCGATCATAAAATAGCAAATAACCCTGTTATACCTGGGACCACTTATTTAGAAATGGTTCATCAAATTGGTCAGGATATTTATAAAACCGATCAATTAGAGTTTAAAAACATCTTTTTCCTCACACCAATGTTGGTACAAGAAGGTGAAGAGAAAGAAGTTCAAACGGTGTTTGAAAATTTAGCTGGCGGACGTTATAAGTTTGCTGTTGTAAGTAAAAATGATGATATCTGGGTTAAACATGTTGAGGGAGAAATAGGTATTCATACTGATAGCCCTGCTGAATTTAACAGAGAGGGTATATTAAAAAAAACGACTCACATTAGAGAAGGCGAAGAGTTAAAAGTAACCAGTGATGTATTCCAATTTGGACCAAGATGGAACACCGTTAGAAAAGCATGTCATGGCGAAAATGATGTGTTTATTACACTTTCTTTATTAGATGAGATAAAAGACGATGTTAAGGAATATTATTTACATCCATCTTTATTAGATAATGCTGTAAATATCCTTAGCCAGAGTTTTGGTGAAGGAACGTATTTGCCATTAAATTACAAGAGTTTTAAAGTTTATAAACCGCTTCCTTCTACCTTATTTAGTTATGTAAAGAAAAAGGATACAGGATCAAGTTTAGAGGTTATTACTTTTGATATAGTGTTGGTTGATGAGAATGATACCGTATTAGGGGAAATTTTCGATTATTCTATTAAACGCGTTCACGATACCGGATTAACGTTTAAAAACCTATCTGGAGGTAAACAGAATTACAACCAAATTAGTTGGAAAAAAGAAATTCTTAATGAAAAATCAAATGCACCTAAAGGAAATTATCTTTTCATAACTGATAATTCTCCAAGAGAGCAAGAGCTTATCTCTAAATATGAAACTGCAGGTGCAACCGTATTTATAGCTTTAAAAGGAGATAAATTCGAAAAACATTCTAACGCTAAGTTTACCATTGATTTTTCTGATGGGTCTATTAAAAATCTATTAACGGAGATTAAAGATATAACCTTTAAGAATGTTATTATTTCTAATGGTATTTCTCAAAACATTGAATTAGGAAAGTGTTTAGAAGGCACAATGAATAAGAGTCTGTATGGATTATTTAATCTTGTTAAAGGATTTTTAGATACAAAAATTAAATTGAATGGTCATGTAGTTTTATGGGGCGAAAATGTCTTTAGAACGAGTGAAAATGACAGGTTAAAAAATCCTTTTGATGCATCAATGTTTGGATTAGGGCAGGTAATTCGTCAAGAATATCAAAACCTTTCTTTCAAATCTATAGATGCAGATGAGGCTACTACTATTGATACTATTTGTACTGAAATAGAAAATTCTGATAGTCCTGTTACAACTTATAGAGCTAATGAAAGATTTGTTAAGCAATTAGCTACTGTACAATTAAAATCTAAAAAAGAACTTGAAATAAAAGATAACGGAACTTACGTTATTACTGGTGGAACTGGAGGTTTAGGACTTGAATTAGCTAAATATTTGGCGGATAAAGCCAAAATTAATCTGGTGCTAATTAACAGATCTAAATTACCTGCTAAAAAAGATTGGAAAGATTATTTAAAAACTGGCGAAAATCAGAGAACTCAATCTAAAATAGAGCAGTTGTTAGAAATAGAAGCAATGGGTTCTATGGCAACGTGTTATAGCGCCAATGTGAGTGATTTTGATGAGATGAAAACTGTTTTTACTGATATCGAAAAGCAATTTGGTTCTGTACAAGGAATTATTCATGCAGCTGGTGTTGCTGGAGACGGATTCTTGATGAACAAAACTTTGGATATTTTCAAAGATGTTATCAAACCAAAAATTGATGGAACATGGAATTTGCACCAGTTGACTAAAGATCAGACTTTAGATTTCTTTGTGTTATTTTCTTCTATTACGACTATGACTGGCGTGCCTGGACAATCAGATTATACTGCCGCAAATGCTTTCTTAAATGCGTTTTCTGACTACAGAGAAGAAGCAGTGGCTATTAACTGGCCAGGTTGGACTGAAGTTGGTATGGCCGCAGATTTTGATGTAACTGATGAGTATACCATTATCCATTCTATCAAAACGGAAGAAGCTTTAGATTATTTTAAATCTGTGGTTGAATCTGGAGAAAATACTGTTATTCCAGGAAAAATAAACATGGCCTTTTTAGCTAAAGTAGAGGATAATGTAGATTTTGTTTTAGAGACGAGATTAAAAGGAAAGCTAGAAAAACATAAGCGAAGTATGACTGCTTCAGATTCTGTTGAAACTAAAACAAGATCTGCTAATGCTGAAGTAGATATTAAGGGTAAGAGTGCTGATGAATTAACAGAGGTAGAAAAAAATCTGGGAATGATTTGGTCTCAAGTGTTAGGAGCAGATGAAATTGATATTTATGACAGTTTTCAAGAAATGGGAGGAGATTCTATTTTGGCAACACATTTATTAAAGGCTATTGAAGGTGTGTATCCTGGAGCCATTGATATAACAGATGTTTTTTCATACCCAACTATTGAGCAAATGGGTGCTTATATAAGTGAAAAAATAGGAGAACCTGTATTAGAAGAGAAGCAAGAAAAAACCAAAGATTTAGAAGATATGTTAGATGATATGCTTAATGATGATTCATCTATAGATTCTATGTTAGAGGTATTAAATAATTAAAACACAGCCCTAAATCCCCTATTTTTAGAGGGGACGTGGTAACAATTTCCCTCCTAATAAGAAGGGACTAAGAGGGAGATGTTTTAACAATTGGTAATTGTTTGTTTGACATACTCCTAAATCCTCTCTTATTAGGGTGGACTTGATAAGTTTCCCTTCTAATAAGGAGGGATTAAGGGAGGTGTTTTTTTAAACTGAGGTTTACTTTAAAAGTAAAACCTTAAACTTTTAATATTACAGCATGAGCAATCTACGCGATATAAATAAATACATTTTAGAGCAAGTAAAGAATAATGGTTTTTCAAAGAAAATGGCTTTGCCTATTTTGAAAATCTTAAATGATAAACCAGAAAATCAACGTGAGGATATAGCTATAATAGGAATGGCTGGGAAATTTCCTGGTGCAGATAACCCAGAACAATTTTGGGAATTATTAGCTAAAGGTGAAAACTGTATCCGACCATTTCCTGAAAATAGAAAAAAGGACGCTTTAAAAGTTTTTCCAGAAGGTCATAAAGCTAAGTTTTTTCAGGCTGGATTTTTGGATGAAATAGATAAGTTTGATGCTGAATATTTTAATATACCGCCTCGGTCTGCTGAATTAATGGATCCTTATCAACGGATTTTTTTAGAAACCGTTGTGGAATCTGTGCAAGACGCAGGTATCAGTCCTAAAGATTTTTATGGCTCTAATACTGGTATTTATGTAGGTACCGATCATACACATAAATTCAGGGCATCATATTTAAGTTTGATAGGGGATGCCGATTTTACGGCTATGACAGGTTCATGGGCTGGAATACTTTCTAGTAGAGCATCTTATATTTTTGATTTAAAAGGCCCTGGTATTGTTGTAGATTCTGCTTGTTCTTCAGGTTTATCAGCTCTTAATGTGGCTTGTAATGCTTTATATCAAGGTGATTGTGATCAGGCTATAGTTGGTAGTGCAAATTTATTTATACTACCAACTACGGATGATGGTCAAATGAGTTTGAACGATATCGAAGCTAAAGATATTAAGGTGCGTACTTTTGATAAAGAAGCATCTGGTACTGCATGGGGAGAAGGTGTTTGTAGTATACTTATAAAACCTTTGTCTAAGGCTATAAAAGATAAAGATCCTATTCACGCCGTAATTAAAAGTGCTTTGGTTAATAATGACGGTGCTTCTAACGGAATTACCGCTCCTAATGCGAAAGCGCAAACCAATTTGATTAAAAAAGCTTGGAAACAGGCAAAAGTTACTGCTGAGGATATCACTTATATTGAAGCTCATGGAACGGGAACAAAATTGGGAGATCCTATTGAAATTAAAGGTCTTAATGATGTCTTTGATAAGGAAACGGATAAAAAGCAATATTGTGGTATTGGTTCAGTAAAAACCAATGTTGGTCATGCCGTTGGATCCGCAGCCTTGATATCACTTGTAAAGGTGGTCATGTCTTTGAAGAAAAAACAATTGGCACCTACAATTAATTTTGATGAACCTAATGAGTTTATCAATTTTTGTAAAAGTTCGTTATATATAAATACAAAATTAAGTCCGTGGGAAACCAATGGTTCTTTAAGAACCGCGGGTATTAATTCTTTTAGTTTTAATGGAACAAACTGCCATGTTGTAATGCAAGAAGCACCGGCATTGCCTAAGGTTCTTTCTAAGAATACGTTTTACATATTTACACTGTCCGGGAGGTCCGAAGATTTGTTTAAACAAACTGTTTCAGATTATCTATATTTTTTCGAAAAAACAAAAGATTCTCTTTCGGTGGAAGAGGTGTGTTTTACCGTAAACTCTGGTCGTGAGGACCATGGTTTACGATTGGTGTTGGTGGTTAAGACTATTGACGATATTAAAAATGGGTTGAAATTAATTGAAAATGATGGATTCAAGAATTATGATGATATTATTTATTTCAACGATAGTTCAGAAATTCAAAAGGATCGAAAGATCCTTAAAAAACAAACAACAGAAGCTAAAGATTTTATGACGAGTCTGGTAGATAAAGAGATTCTAGATCAGTCTGATTTAGTGAGGCTGGCAAAGATTTATACAGATGGTGCTACTTTAGATTGGAATGCATTTTACAAAAATCAGTCGTTACAAAAAGTACATTTACCGGTTTATCCTTTTAAAAAGACGCGATATTGGATAGAGAATCCTGTCTGTATAATGGGAGGAGCTCCAGCAGAGAAATCAGTATCAAATAAAAAAGAAATTGAGCTTATTGGCGCTGATTTAGAAAATCATGAAACGGCTTATTTAGTAGCTCAAATATGGGGTAGTGTATTGGGATATGACTCTATTAAAATCACAGATAATTTTTATGAATTAGGAGGCGATTCTGTTTTAGCCATGCAGGTGATTACGGCTTTAAATCAGGAATTAAAAACAGAAATGCAGGTTTCTGCCCTTTTAGGTAATTCTGAATTTAGCGCTTTTATAAAGACTTTGGATATCCCTAAACAAGGTATTGAATCTGATATCATTAAGGTTTCTAATAGTGAACAAAGTTACGATTGTTCTGCAGCACAAGCAAGAATGTATATGTTGTGGGAAATGGATCGCCTTTCGGTTTTATACAATATAGCCGGAACAGTTATTCTTCCTGCTAAATTAAATGTAGACAAAGTAAGAACTGCTATAAATAAGCTTGCTATCCGTCATGAAGCTTTTCGTACAGTTTTTAAAATGCAAGATAAACCTGTTCAACATATTTTAGACAGTATTGAAATTCCAGTTTTAGAAATAGATAAGACAACGGTTGAGTTAACCAATTTAGAGACTTCGGTTAATGATTGGATGCAAGATCTTATTGCACCTTTTGATTTAGAAAATGGTCCTTTAGCTCGTGTGTTTCTCATTCAATTAGCAGGCGACAAATCTGCAATTATATTAGATTTTCATCATATCATTTCAGATGGCACATCTATGGGAATATTTGTGAGAGAATTAGGAATATTACTTTCAGATAATAATTTAGCTCCTCTAATTTTTCAATATAAAGATTTTGCAAATTGGCAGAATAACGTTTTAATTTCTACGGAATATCAAAAGCATAAGGCTTTCTGGAAAGATCAATTTTCTGATGAGATCCCTGTTTTGGAGCTTCCAGTAGATTATAAAAGGCCAGAAGTTCAGAGTTTTAAAGGGACTGTGAAATCTGTTGTGTGGTCTAAAGAAGACCTTCTTATTCTTAAGAAATTTGCAAAAGAGAGTGATAGCACTCTATTTATGGTATTAACGGCTGGTTTAAATATTTTAATGTCTAAATATTCTGGTCAAGAAGATGTTGTAATTGGTATACCGGTTGCAGCCAGACCTAAGGCAGAGTTTTATCATTTAATGGGGGTTTTTGTCAATACATTAGCCCTAAGAAATAAGCCGAATTCTAATAAGAGTATAGATGCTTTTATTAAGGAAGTAAAGCAAAATGCTCTGAATGCTTATGATCATCAAGATTATCCGTTTGA
This sequence comes from Kordia sp., assembly GCA_002733415.1. Classification (GTDB taxonomy): domain Bacteria; phylum Bacteroidota; class Bacteroidia; order Flavobacteriales; family Flavobacteriaceae. The sequence continues at coordinate 36,271 of NVVR01000003.1, forward strand.
TTTATTGGTAGAAGATTTACAGGTTAACCGAGATTCTGGAAGAAATCCATTGTTTGATGTAATGTTTGAGCTTCAGAACGAGGATATAGGCGTTAATAGAATGTCTGATGATGTAACTTTCCATGAGTTTAAAAATGGATCATCTAAATTTGATTTATCCTTTTTAGCTAAAGAAACTATAGATGGATTAAAAATAGATTTAGAGTACAGCACGGATTTATTTTTGGCAGAAACTATTGAACGACTGATAGGTCATTTTAAAAATATTCTTCTGTTTTTAGTGAGCAATAAGAAAACTCAGATTAGTGAAATTGATTATCTTTTTGAAAGTGATAAAGAGCTGTTAATTAATACTTTTAATCAGACTCAAGTGGATTATCCGTCCGAAAAATGTATAGTTTCTTTGTTTGATGAACAATTAAAAAAACATGCTAATAAAATAGGTCTTGCTGGAGGGGGAAAAGAATTTACCTATAACCAACTTGATAAAATTTCAAATCAACTAAGTAATATTTTAGTTGAAAAAGGAATAACTAAAGGTGATAGAGTAGGATTACTATTAGACCGGTCTGTAGAAGCTGTAATAGCTTCTTTAGCGATTGCCAAAATTAAAGCTGTTTTCGTTCCTTTTGATCCAGATGCACCTCAAGAGCGAATTACTCATATTATAAATGACAGTTCCATTAAACTGGTCTGCACATTAAAAGATTTAGAAGATAGATTACCCGAGAATACAGAATGTATTATTGCTGATAATCCTGAAATATATTTAGGAGTTAAGGATACTTACAGTTATACCAAAGCTCAAGCTCTGGACCCAGTTTATATTATGTATACATCGGGTTCTACAGGTATGCCAAAAGGGGTAGAGATTTGTCATAAAAATATTGTTCGACTAGTTAAAAATAACGACTACGTTACTTTTGACCATTCTTTAAGATTGATACAAACAGGAGCTCCTGCTTTTGATGCCATTACATTTGAATGGTGGGGCGCTTTGCTCAATGGTGGTTTTGTGTATATTCCTATTAAAGATACTTTGTTAAATGCGGCTGAGTTAGGTGATTTAATCCGTAAGCAAGAGATAAATGTTGTTTTTATTACCACGCAATTATTTAATCAGCTTGTAGATGAATCTGTTCAGGTATTCTCCACTTTAAACTCACTTTTAGTTGGGGGAGAAGTGCTTTCTCCATCTCATATGAACAGAGTTAGAGAAACTAACCCTGATTTAATAGTATCTAATATTTATGGTCCTACGGAGAGTACTACTTTTTCCGTAGTGTACCCAATAAATAAAACGTTTAATGATGCTATTCCTATTGGATATCCTATTAAAAATACAACTGCTTTTATTTTGGATAAATCTAGTAGATTGGTGGCGCCAGGTGTTGTAGGAGAATTGTGTTTAGGGGGTGATGGTGTAGCTCTTGGTTATTTAAACAATCCAGAATTAACGGACGAAAAGTTTATTGATAATCCCTTTGGAGAAGGACAATTGTATAAATCGGGCGATTTAGCACGATTTTTACCAGATGGCGCTATTGAATTTATTGGTCGTAGAGATTTTCAGATTAAAATTAGAGGTTTTAGAATTGAACTTGGGGAAGTAGAATTAGCAGTTCTAAAACATTCTAATATTGCTCAGACTTTTGTTACAGTAAAGTTAGATGGAGACGGAAATAAACAATTGGTGTCTTTTTATACAACTAAAGATAATCAACCTTTAGCTTATGCCGATTTAAAGAAATTTTTATTAGATGAAGTGCCGGCTTATATGGTGCCGATTTATTTTAAGCAATTACCTAATATGCCGCTAAACTCCAATGGCAAGGTTGATAAAAAAGTATTGCCGAAACCGGAATTGGTTAAATATATATACGTTGCCGCTAGTACAGAATTGCAACAAAAATTGTTGATGGTGTGGAAGGAGATTTTACCTGAAGTAGATAGAATCAGTATTTATGATGATTTTTTTGCAATTGGTGGTCAATCGTTAAAAGCGACAAGATTAAGTGCTAAGCTTAAGGAAAAGGCTAATATAAATTTAGCTTTAACAGACATATTTAAATATGTTACTATAGCGGCCCAGGAAGATTGTATTTTAAACAAGTCTTCAATTAATCAGACTCTTCCAAAAATAGAAAAATGTAAGGAACAAGATATTTATCCGACTTCTACTGCCCAGCGCAGATTGTTTTCTTTGCAACAAATTTCAGATTCAGGAACGGCCTATAATATGCCTGGCGTTTTTGTTATGGCAGAGACCCCCGATTTTGAGAAATTCGGTTTTGCAGTTAATGCTCTAGTTGAAAGACATGAAGCTTTGAGAACTAATTTTTTTATTAAGGATGGTAAAACAGTTCAGAAAATTAAAGATCAATTAATCATTGATGTTAATCAATATAATGTTTCAACTAAAGAGGAATTAGACAATTGTGTACACAATTTTATCAATCCTTTTAATTTAGAAAGCGATCAATTATTCAGAGCATGTATTGTTAATTTAGAGCCTGATGTACTAAAGACAGGAGCAAAAGCTATTTTAGTGTTTGACATGCATCACACTATTTCTGATGGTATTTCTGTGGGTATATTAATTAAAGAATTTAAAAATATTTATGCAGGTAAATCTTTGGATAAACCGAGTTTGCAATACAAAGATTTTGCAGTTTGGGAAAATGATATTAGAGCCCATGGATTATTAGAGGTTCATAAAAATTATTGGTTGAATCAGTTAGATGGTGAGTTACCTAAATTAGAATTCCCAACAGATTTTGTTCGTCCTGCTGTTCAGAAATTTGAGGGTAGTAAATATACATTTACCTTAAATTCTTCTGTTGCCAAAGGTTTTATAAAAACGTCCAAAGATAATGGGTTTACACTACATGTGGCCTTACTTGGTATGTATAAAATCTTGTTGTCTAAGTATACCAACCAGTCGGATATTATTGTTGGGGTGCCCGTTGCAGGTAGACATGAAGAAGCTCTATTTGACGTTATGGGTATGTTCGTCAATTCTTTGGCCATACGCAGTAATGTGGAGAATGACAAACGTATTATTTCCTTTTTAAACGAGGTAAAAGATTTGTCTATTGGTGCCTATGAAAATCAGTTATATCCTTTTGATGAATTGGTTGAAGATTTAGAATTAGACAGAGATACAAGTCGTAATCCGGTTTTTGATACCATGTTTGTTTTACAAGAAAGTATGAATATTACTGACCAAGAATATTCTTATGATCCGGGTATTTCTAAGTTTGATTTACTGTTACAGACGTGGTCTTCTGACGAGACTATTACTTTTGAATTTGAATATAGTACAGCTTTATTTAAGGAGGAGACCATAGCCTTATTGGCAAGTCGTTTAGAGCTTTTAATAGAGCAGTTCTGTAAAAATCCAAAACAATCTATAAACGAAATAGATTTATGCACAGATACCGATAGATCACTTATTTTAAACGATTTTAACAATACTTCGGTTCCTTATCCTAACGAAAAATCTGTTATTTCTATTTTTAACGAGTGTGTTAAAAAGTATGGAGATAATATAGCGTTAACGGATGAAAATTTACGTTTAACCTATAATGAGTTAAATAAAAAGGCAAATGCCTTAGCATATATATTACAATCTAAAGGTGTAAAACCAGAGTCTAAAGTAGGATTATATTTTAATAGAAACACCGACTTTATTATAGCGATTTTGGCAACTTTTAAAGCAGGTGGAGCCTACGTGCCTATTGGAACGTCCTATCCTCAAGATAGAATTTCCTTTATGGAAAACGATAGTGATTTAAGCTTGGTTATTTCTGATTTAAAAGAAGCTAAGAACAAGTTTACAAAGGATATTGTATGGATGCAAGACGTGGATTTTGAATCCGAAAAATCCGTGGACGTTCAATTAACTGCAAATAATCTGTGTTACATTATGTACACCTCTGGATCTACCGGAAAACCAAAAGGTGTAATGGTAGAACATAAGAATGTGGTTAGATTGGTACAGAACACCAATTTCGTAAAATTAAACTCTCAGACAAGTATATTATTAACAGGTGCTCCGGTTTTTGACGCCACTACTTTTGAAATTTGGGGAGCTTTGCTTAACGGCGGTCAGCTTCATATAATTGAAGAGGACAAACTTTTAAATGCAAGTTTGTTAGGAGCATCTATACTTGAGAAGTCTATTAATACTATGTGGTTGACTTCTCCCTTATTTAACCAACTTGTAGATCAGAACGAAACTATTTTTAAGTCTTTAAAATTCTTAATAGTGGGGGGGGATATTTTATCTCCTCAGCATATTAATAGGCTTAGAAAAGCTTATCCATCCATTCAACTTGTTAATGGATATGGTCCCACTGAAAATGTAACTTTTTCTGTTACTTATAATATCAATGAAGATCATACTAGAATTCCTATTGGAAAACCAATTAATAATTCAACTGCCTATATTCTAAACAATAATCACAAATTATTGCCTGTTGGTCTATCCGGTGAACTTTATGTAGGAGGCGAAGGTGTATCTAGAGGATATTTAAACGCTCCGGAATTAACAGCAGAACGTTTTATTAACAATCCTTTTGGAGAAGGAAGATTGTATAAAACAGGAGATTTAGCGCGTTGGTTACCTAATGGAACCATTGATTTTATGGGGCGAAGGGATTTGCAAGTTAAAATTAGAGGATACAGGATAGAGTTGGGCGAAATAGAATATGCTTTGTTACAACTTCCATCTATTCAAAAAACGATTGTGATTCCCGTAGTTATTGGTGGAAACAAAAGTTTATGTGCTTATATAGAAGCTAAGGAAAAAATTGATTTATCCGAGTTGAAATCTGGTTTAAAATCTACTTTACCTGATTATATGGTACCTTCCTATTATGTAATTATGGAGGCCTTACCACTTACGATAAATGGAAAAGTTGACAGACGGAAGTTACCCCATCCAGAAGCAATTAGAGATGAATTTCAAATACCTGTGGGTAAAGTAGAAGAAATAATGGCTTCTGTATGGTCCGAAGTTTTGGGTGTGGAAAATATCAGTAGAAACGATAATTTCTTTTCTTTAGGAGGAGATTCTATTAAGGCAATTCAAGTATCGTCTAGATTGCAATTAGAAAAAATTAAAATAGAAGTCAATCAAATATTTGCCTTAGCAGTTTTAAAAAATATCTGTTCCGAAGCTACAATTTATGAGGTTTTTGCAGAACAAGGAGAGGTTTCCGGAACTGCAGATTTAAGCCCGGTACAGAATTGGTTTGTGGATTTAAACCTGAAACAATCCCAATATTTCAATCAGGGAATTGAGCTTTATTCAGAAAAAATATTAGAACTCAGTAAAGTTAAAGGAGCTTTAGATGCCATTGTAAAACATCATGATGCGTTACGAATTATAGTTAAGGATAGGCAATTATTAAATAGGACATTTGACAATGGTGATTTCTATGTTATAGAGGAAATTTTGGATCTAGAAAATGAGTTTAGTAAAGACAAATATGAAATCATTTTTAAAGAGAAACAACTTAAAGCAGACATTGAAAATGGACCACTAACCCAATTGTTATTGATTCATTCTAAAGATGGAAGTCGTTTATGGTGGGCAACACATCATATGGTTGTTGATGGGGTGTCTTGGCGAATTTTGATTGAAGATTTTCAGAATGGCTATAAGGCTATAGAAGAAAATGTAGCTATAGAGTTTCCTTCTAAAACTACTGCATTTATAAGGTGGCCAGAAAAATTGAAAGAATATGTTAATGCAGGTGAATTAAAGAAGGAATATAATTATTGGACCAGTGTTTTAAAATCAGAACATCAGTATTTAATTTCAAAAAAATCAGCAGAAAGACAATTAAGAACTACCAGTGCATCAGATAAAATAATTTTCAATAAGGAGCTAACCAAAGCTTTGCTAACAGAAGTTCATACAGCTTATAATACTAATGCAAACGATGTGTTATTGGCAGCTGTTTCCATGGCATTGAAAAGTTGGAAAGGGATTACTCAAACCATTATAAATCTTGAGGGACACGGTAGAGAAGAACTGTTTGAAAATATTGATATTACTAGAACGGTAGGGTGGTTTACAGCTATGTACCCCGTTGTTTTAGGTTCTGAAAATAGTTTTGGAATTGGAGGAACCCTTAAGAAAATAAAGGATAATCTGCACAAGATCCCATCAAAAGGAATAGGGTATGGCATGTTGCGTTATTTTCAAGACAGTTGGAGTTCTGAAGATTTAAAGAACGGAACGCCTCAGATTTCTTTTAATTATTTAGGACAGTTTGCTAATGGCTCATCTGGTAAAACTGGTTTTGTAATAGAGCCATTGTCCCCAGAAGTGACATTGTCTTCTGAGGATTATAGACTGTATCCATTAGACATTAACAGTTGGGTCATAAATGAAGAGTTGTATGTGGTGATGGATTATTCATACGAGGAATTTACATCTAATGAAATCAACGAATTTTCCGAATATTTTAAACAAAATTTAACTGATATAATTGCTCATTGCTTAGATAAGGAAGGCACGGAGATTACACTTAGTGACTTTACGTCTTCAGATATTGAAGAAAGTGAATTTGAAGATATTTTAGATGATTTAGGATTTGAGTAAGTTATCGGTACATTTTTTTGGTCTGATTTTTCGTCAAAAATTCCAGTAAAAAATATTTTGAACTGATATTTTAATAATTGTAGAATCCCAATACTCAATATTTGTTTATAATTAAGAAAATTAGAATACAAAACATAAAAACAAAGAATATGTTATCAAAAGAAAATATAAAAAATGTGTATTCCTTAACACCTATGCAAGAAGGGATGCTTTTTTATTATTTATATAATAAGAATTCTAATGCCTATTTTGAACAATTATGCCTGACATTAAAAGGTAACATTGATAAAGAAATTTTAGAAAAAGCTTTTAACCAGTTATTGGTTAAATACGATGTTTTCAGAACAGTTTTTACTTATGGGGGAAGTGTAAAACCAAGACAAATTGTACTAAAAGAAAGAAAGGGAGCGATTGATTATAGAGATATAACGTATTTATCTGATTATGAAAGGAAGCTATATGTTAACAAGTTTAAGGAAGAGGATAAAACAAAGGGATTCAATTTATCTAGAGATTTGTTAATTCGTCAGACTCTAATTAAAAGTGATGAGCAGGAATATAGGCTGGTAATTAGTTTTCATCATATCTTAATTGATGGGTGGTGCATGCGCGATATTTTAACGGATACCTTTATGTTTTATGGTATGTTTTTACAAAATAATATTGCGGCAATAGAACAAAGTTCTGAGGTACAATATCCATATAGTCAGTACATAAAATGGTTAGAAAATCAGAGTGATGAATTGCCTCAAAAATACTGGGAGTCTTATTTAGATGGTTTTGATGAACGAACTTCCATTCCGGAGGCTTCTCCAAATTTGAATAAGAAATATCTTCAAGGGATAGAATGTTTTAACTTAGAAAAGGATGTTCAAAATAATTTAGAAAAGATTGCCAAGGACAAGGGTATAACTACAAATGTTCTTTTTCAAGCTGCATGGGGCGTGTTGCTCCAAAAGTATACAGACAAAACAGACGTAGTTTTTGGTACGGTAGTTTCTGGACGTCCTGCTGAAGTAAAAGGTATAGAGCAAATGGTGGGTTTGTTTATTAATACTATACCTATTCGTTATCAATTTGGTTTTGATAAATCGTTTGTAGATTCGGCTTTAGAACTTCATAAATCGTTGTCTGAAACCAAAAAACTAGAATATTATCCACTATCAAAAATACAATCTTTAAGCCCTCTTAAGGCAGATTTAATTAATCATTTATTTGTATTTGAAAACTTTCCTGTTGGCGAAGGATTAGAGCAAAATGAAATGCTAGATAAAATAGGAATTAGCATTTTGGATACTGAAGTTTTTGAACAGACTAATTATGATCTGAATGTGATTGTTTACCCTGGTGAACAATATAAAATTACGTTTAATTACAATCAGTTTGTATTTAGTAAAGAGACTATAGAAACCTTATCCAGTCGTTATATTAAAGTGTTAAATGCTATTGCTGAAAACCCAAAAATTTCTACTGGAAATATTTCTTTAATAACGGATAAGGAAGCGGGGGTTATTTTAAATAATTTTAACAATACGGCTGTTGATTATCCATCCGAAAGTTCAATAATAGATAATTTTAAGGAGCAAGTTGCTTTAAATCCTAGCAGTATTGCTTTAAGTGATGCCAATCAGTTTTTCACCTATGCTGATTTAGATTCAAAATCTGATCAAATAGCATCGTTTTTAATTGATAAGGGCGTTACTATTGAGACGAGAGTTGGTTTGTATTTTGATAGAAGCACAGATTTTATAATTTCCATATTAGGAGTTTTAAAAGCGGGAGGCGTTTATGTGCCTATTGGAACTGCGTATCCCCAAGATAGGATTCACTTTATGGCGGAGAATAGCGATTTTATGCTGGTTCTTACCAATAAAGAAAATGTTACTGATAAATTTCCTAAAAAGGTTTATCATTTAAATGATTTACCAAAAGAGCATGTAGGCAGTATACATACTACAGTTGGTGCTGATAAGTTGTGCTATATAATGTATACTTCGGGGTCCACAGGAGAGCCTAAAGGAGTTATGGTTTTGCATAGAAATGTTATCAGGTTGGTGAAAAACACCAATTTTGCTCGTTTTGATTCTGAGACTAAAATGCTTCTAACTGGAGCACCAGTGTTTGATGCCACCACCTTTGAAATCTGGGGAACCTTATTAAATGGCGGTCATTTGCATATCATAGAAGATAAATTTTTGTTGGATGCCAATTTATTAAAGGAAACCATAAATGATAGGGATATAAACACAATGTGGTTAACCTCGCCATTGTTTAACAAGTTGGTGGATCAAAATGATACTTTTTTAACCTCTTTGGAAACCATTTTGGTTGGGGGTGATAAATTGTCGCCAGATCATATAAATAGAGTACGAGATAAGTATTGTAATTTACAAATTGTTAATGGCTACGGTCCTACAGAAAATGTTACGTTTTCTACCACTCACCAAATAGAAAAGAAGTACAATAGAATTCCTATAGGAAAACCCATAAATAACTCAACAGCTTATGTACTTAATCAGTCTAGGCAACTTCAGCCAGTTGGTTTAGTGGGAGAATTGTACGTTGGGGGAGATGGTGTGGCACGCGGGTATTTGAACGCTCCAGAATTAACTGAAACAAAATTTATAGATAATCCCTTTGGAAAAGGAAAATTATATAATACTGGAGATTTAGCAAAATGGTTACCAGATGGTACGATTGATTTTCTTGGTAGAAGAGATTTTCAGGTAAAAATTAGGGGATATAGGATTGAACCTGGTGAAATAGAACAAGCCATATTAGAAATAGATGGTGTTAGAAAGGTGATGGTAAGTCCTAAATCTGTTTCTGGCACTATAAGTTTGTGTGCGTATTACGAAACGGATTCTAATGTTTTGGCCGCGGATATCAAAACAGTACTAAAAACCAAATTACCAGAACATATGGTTCCTGGTTATTTTGTAATGTTAGATCAGTTTCCATTAACCATTAATGGCAAAATAGACCGTTCTAAGTTACCAAATCCACAGGTGATTCAGGAAGAATACGAAGCGCCAAAAGGTGATGTGGAGGAAAAAATGGCAATGGTATGGAGCGAAGTGTTAGAAGTAAAACTAATAGGAAGACAAGATAATTTCTTTTCATTAGGAGGCGATTCTATAAAGGCTATTCCTATTGCGGCAAGATTAAAAAAACAAGGTGTTGTTATTGATGTAAGAGATATTTTTCAGTATCAAACCATATCAGAATTGGCAGACTATTATGATATTATGAATCAAGCTGAAGTTACAACAGTTACTGAGATAGTTGATTTAATAGTATTAAATGCAAACGAATTAGAACAGCAGTGTTATGTAATTGCTAAAAAATTGACTGAACAGTTTGAGAAATATGAGATAAGTGTTCTTGGTAAAAAGAAGCAACTTTATGGCATTACAGGGGCTCAAAAAGGACATTTATTATCTGACTTTGTTACGGGGTCTATTCCTATGCCATTTAATCTTAATCTTAAAGATGATGTTTTTAAGATTGCTTTTAAAGGTTTAATAGAACAACAAAGTTTATTACGTAGTGTAGTGACGGATCAAAAGGGAGTGCTTTTCTGGAAAGAGTTTGAATTGAACGGTAATATTGAAGTGCCAACATTAGATATTAGTATGTATGATGTTGGCACGCAAAATTCTGTGATGACTTTTCTTAATAATGAAGTCATGACTCAGCAGTTTAATCACAAAGAACATTTGATGTATGCTGTTGTTTGGATTAAAAAATCGGCAACGGATCATGTATTGTTTTGGAGAATGAACCATGCCTTATATGATATAATGAGTCTTAAAATAATCCCTAACAGTTTAATCTCTAATTATTCTACAGTTTTAAAAGGAGAGAAATTATTAAATAATGTAAAACCTTACAGCCAGTATGCGGATCAAATTAATAAAGGACCAATTGATATATCTAAAGAAGATTTAAAAAATACTTTTAACCTCAGTGCTTTTAATGAACAGAAAAAGGAATTGGTTGAGGAGTTAAAAATTAAGCAAGACAATTCTAACGGTGTTAGTTTTATCAATTATAAAATTCCTCTAGTAGGTGAGGGAGGCGAAGAAAAAGCTTGGGATATTGCAGTAAAGACTTTTGTGAAGGTATTTGGTGACTATTTTAATTATGATGATTTACCATTTAGCATTTTGTCTTTTGGTAGAAATTATCAGGGTGAGCAGTATTATAATACGGTAGGGGAGTTTATAGATATTATACCTATGACTTTACCAACTTTTAGAGATGAGGATAAAATTTATTCTACTGTTAAAGGGAGGATGGATTGTTTAGAATCTCATAATATCAATTTCATGAATTTATGGGCAAATGACAAACTTAAGAAACAGTGGGGAGATGTAATAGATTTATATGCACCGGCTATTGAAGGCGGAAATATGTTTGAGTTGGTTCTTAATTTTCAGGGTGAATATAGCGAAGAAGAAATTATAAATTTTGAAGAAAGTGTAAAACAACAGGTGGCACAAGGCCAAGTAATGAATTCGTTGTTTAGTGTTATGGCTGAAGTAAAATATACGTCTACCTATATTCATTTTTCACTTATCATGAAGATTGAGGATGATGTGGATAAGTTTAAAGAAATATTAGACCGCCAAGTGGGACTGATTTTAACAGATCAAAAGGAAACAGTTTTAATGTAATATTAAAAACTGTTTCCTCTTAAAGTAAGGATTTAAGAGAGAGTTATAATATATAAAAAACTAATGAAGCTCCTTTTAACATGTAGATGTTTAAAGAAGCATAAAAATAGAATAACAGAACATGCAAAAAATAAAATTGTTTTGCCTACCGTATGCAGGAGGCTCAGTTACGGTATATTATAAATGGAGGGAGTATTTAAATGATTATGTGGAGTTTATTCCTATAGAATATAGAGGAAGAGGACAACGTATGAAAGAGCCTTTTTATACATCTATTAATGAAGGAGTAGATGATGTTTTTTCAATTATAAAGGATCAGATACAGGACGGAAATTATATGTTTTTTGGACATAGTATGGCTACTTTATTTTTATATGAGTTAGGACATAAAATTAAGGACGAATTATTACCACCACCAATACATATGTTTTTGTCAGGAAGAACGCCCCCTCATTTTCATAAAAATTATGAATCCACAGACGAAATGAGTGATAAGGAATTTTTATTGAAATTAAAAAATTATGGAGGAACCTCGAAAGAGTTTTTTGAAAGTAAAGAGTTGTTACAAATTTTCTTGCCGATACTGAGATCAGATTATAAGATAGTAGAAGATTATGATTACGAACCAAAATCAGAGTTGTTAAATACGAACGTTTCATTTTTTTTTTCTAAAGAAGATAGCCATGTTTCAATGGATAAAGTAAATATATGGCAAGATTATATAATAGGCAGTTTAAAAGTCTATGATTTTGAAGGGGGGCATTTTTTTATCCATGATGATACTGAAAAAATAGTTAGAATTATTAATGATGAGGCTGTAAATATAATTCTAGAAAAAAGTTCGGTAATAAGGATATAATATTATGATTTCAATTACTAAGAAGACTATAAAAAAACAAAAAAAAATGATTTTTAAATTTTTGGTGGCATTAATTATACTGATTTTAGTTCTTTTTGTCTACCGTCAAATGAGCAATAAAAAGACAGATAAAAGGATAGATTCATATTTAATAACTAATAATCCGATAGAGTTATATAAAGAAGTAGAATTAACTGAGCATACAATAAATAGAGCTGGATGTAATTTGCATTTCTATCAAATCGGAGATATTAACAAACCAATGGTTTTACTTTTACATGCTGCTTTCTCAGATCATAATAGTTTTTTTCAACAGTATCAAATTTTGTCTAAAAACTATTTGGTAGTGGGAATGGATTTAAGGGCACACGGAAAATCTCAACCCATTGGAGATGACTTTAATTATGAAATTATTTCTGAAGATATAAAATCTATTATTGATTATTTTAATAAAGATAAAATATCACTAATTGGTGTGTCGATAGGGGGGGAGATTGTTCAAGAGTTTAATTATCAGTACCCTGAAATGTTAAAATCCGTTGTAATTGTTGGTGCTGTGTCTATTTTTAAAGATCCAGGAAGTGTTGTTAAAGCATTAAAAAAGGCTTCTATTAAGGGAGCTTCTATGTTTTCTGGTGAGCGTGTTAAAAGATTTATGGCGAGAACTATATCTGACAGAGTCGATATAATGGCTAGGTTTTATACTGCTATTCAAACGGTAGAAGATAAAAGTTTACGGAAAATATCTCAAGCTTCGGCAGATGCCTATAGAGTAATTAAAGATTATAAAATTAAAATCCCTGTATTATTAATGCACGGCAGTGATGAACTCGGTTTTGCTAAAACAGCTATTTCAAACTGGGCAAAAGAAATTCCTAATTGTAAATATAAAATTATAGAAGGAGCAGGTCATTTGGCTAATCAAGAAAATCCAAACGAATTTAATAAAGAAGTAATTGTTTTTTTAGACACCGTATATGGAGACCATATTCAAAAACAAAGCACACACCATACTGCTGTATTACACTAGTATAGATGAGGTTTCTGACCCAAAAACTTTAGATGTTTTTTTGAAGAAATTACCGTTAGAGTTGCAATTAAAAAATCAGCGTTTTAAGTTTTTAAAAGACAGACAAGCTCATGTTTTAGGACGTATGCTTTTACATAGCGGCATTAAAGCGCTTAAGAATATTGATTGTCTTAATTTAGTGAATTACAACGAATATGGTAAGCCAATAATTTCTGATTTAGATATTCATTTTAATATCAGTCATTCGGGAGAAATAGTATGTTGCGCTTTTTCAATTCAATCTAATATAGGAGTAGATGTGGAGCAAAAAAAGAATATAGATTACAAGGATTTGCTTACTTCTTTTAATAAAGAAGAACAAAACATCATAGTAAATTCTGATGATTCTTTTACAAATTTTTACAATTATTGGGTAAAGCGAGAAGCTATAATTAAAGCTGGTGGTAAAGGTTTTTTCTCGGAATATAAGGATATCAAATTTTTTGATAATCATGTTTTTTTAGAAGGAGTAAAAACGTATATAGAAAAAATTAGAATACACCATGATTACACGGGGTATTTAGCAACTGATTTACCAGTAGATTTTATGATAGTTGAGTATCTGAATGCAGAAGAAATAGAAAAGAGTTTTGAAAAATAATCTTTGGTTGTGTAGCTCATAAATAGAATCTATATTTTAGAGATTCACTTTATCCACTTCTTAATGTTATATTTTATTTCATCACTCAAATTTAAAAATCAATTCTAAATCTTGTTTTAAAAAGTTCGACAATAGTCCAAATTGGAGAGTACTTAAATCATGGACTTGCAATAAAAAAGCGGACACTCAGTTAAGGTAGATTTAACCATTAATATTTTCAATTAACTCAATGAGCTTCTTCAAATCTTCATCAAAAAGGTTCGAATCCTGCAGGGCTCACTTAAAGACTTACTGGTAACAGTAGGTCTTTTTTGTTTTATAGGGTTTGTAGTACTTCATAAGTTATGCTAAAGGCCTAACGAAAATTTAATGGTTTAATTAGACAGTATTTCAAGAAAGGAAGTGACTTTACAAATCTTATAGATTAACGAGTTAATGAAGTAGAAAGTAAGTTAGATAACAGGCCTAGGAAAAGTTATAACTATGAAAATCCTATATTTGTTATGGAATAATTATTATTTAATTTAAAAGTTGCGTTTGTGACTTGAATTCAGTGTTTACTAATTATAGTAGATAGTTTTACTCAATAAAAAGTATAGTACACTCATTATGAGTGGTATTGTGCTTAAAGAGTCGTTAGGTTTGTAGAGGTAAACATAAACTAGCTAAACCCAAATTAAATTTATGAAGAAAACATTTAAATTATTATTAATAATACTATTAACTATTTCCTGTAATTCGAATAAGTCCCTTTTTAGTTTAAATAATCAAAATAAGAATTTAAATTATCACAGGTTATATTCACAGGGATTATTTTATGTTTATCATATGGAAAACCAAATAAAAATCACAATAAAACCGGTTTTTTTAATCCAAATGGAGAGTTGTTAACAAATAATACTTATAGTAATGCAACCGATTTTTATGGAAATTATGCAAATGTTTTAATAGATTCTTCTTATGGGTATATTAATAAGAAAGGTCTCGTGAAATTATTTAAAGAATATGATAGAATTCATTGGTTTGATGGTGATGTTGGAGTTGCTCAAAAACATAGTAAGTTTGGTTTGATAAATAGAAGAGAAAATGTAATCAGCCCTTTAATTTATGAAGGTATTTCTTTTCCATATAAAGGTTATTTTTCTGCGAAGAAAAATAACGAGAGAATAATAATTAACAAAAAAGGGGAAGAGATAAGTTTTAAAAATATTATTCTAGATTATAGTCCTGTTTATAAATAGAAAACAATTTATATTGATACTATTCAAGAAGGTGATAGAAAAGTGGTTAAAAGAGGAATAGTAGATCTTAATGGACAAATAATTATAAAAGCAAAATATGATGAAATATGAAGTTTCTTTATAAGCGGGTTAATGAGAGTTGATAATAACAATAAGTCAGGTTTTGTTGATGAAAATGAAGGAATTATTATCCCTATTGAATATGATAACTTTGGTTATAAATTTCAAAATAATCTCATTTCTACTTAAAAAAAATGGTAAGTGGGGAGTTATTGACAAATAAAATAAAATAATAATACCATTTATTTATAATAAGATTGGCGCATTTAAGGAAGGGATAGCATATGTTGTTATAAATGATAAAGTTGGCTTTATAAACATGAAAATCGAAATGGTAATTAAACCAAAATTTGAAACTTATTATAGTTATGGTTTTAATGATGGGGTATCAATTTTTAAGAAAAATAAAAAATTTGGCTTAATAAACAATAAAGGGGATGTTGTTGTTGAATCAGTATATGATTATCTAAGCCCTAATAAGAATGGAGTTTCAATAGTATCAAAAAATAAAAAGTATGGCTTAATTGATAAAAAAGGAAATATAATTATTCCTATAAAATATTTTAGACTTTATAGTAGCCCTGAAAATTATTTAAATAAGATATATAGAATTAAGCCTATCAGGTATTCCAAATCAGAAGTTTAATTCCTAGTTTAAAAGGAGATTATAGATAAATTATTGAAATGAAAGCGTATAGCTTAAAATAAAGAAATTATATTAGCTAAAAAAATATTATGAATAAAGCTATAGGGTTTTTAGTACTGTCATTCTTTTTTATTAAAGGCAATGCACAAAATTGGAAAGAATTAAAAGCTGATTATTCTGTTAATTTTTATGATGTTGTTAATGCAGCTGAAAAACATTTTGAAAACAATAAGAAAGGGAAAGGATCTGGGTGGAAAGGCTTTCAAAGATGGGTTGTTGAAAATGAATATAAATATTACCCAAGTGGAGATAGAAGTACTGTAGATCCGTATTTTGTAAAACATCAATATGAAAAATTTGCTGTAAATTCTTCAAAATTAAGCGCATTAGCTGGCTGGAAGGAATTAGGTCCTAAAAGTCCCGGTCAAATTACGGGTCATTATGCCTTTGGAATGGGTAGGGTAGCCTGTTTTTATGTAAACCCAAATGATACGCAGCGTTTATACATAGGTTCTAGAACAGGAGGGTTTTGGAAGTCTTTAGATGGAGGAACAACTTGGGCTGGAGGTTCTACGGATTTTTTAGCAGCATGTGGTGTAAATACAATTGCCGTTTCACCAACAAATCCAGATACGGTATTAATCAATATTAATAATAGTAATAATCATTATTCTCATGGTATTTATCAATCTGTAAACGGAGGAGATTCATGGGGATTAAGTAACTTTAATCCAACAAACTTAGGTTGGGGAGGTTTAGGGTCTAATAGAGAAATTTATAAAATAAAATACCACCCTACTATTGCAAATTTAATTTTTGTAGGTACTAGGGTAGGAATGTACCGATCTGCAGATAATCTAGCTTCATGGACAATTCCTGTTGCTAATGATGATTTTACAGATATTGATTTTCATCCTACCAATCCTAACATTATGTATGCTTATGCAAAAAACAATCCTAATGTAGTATATGTTTCAAATGATGCAGGTGTTACTTTTATTACTACAGCAATACCTGGGAGTGCAGGAAGCAAAGGTACAATTCAAGTTAGTACTGTTTGTCCTGACTGCGTGTATTATATGTCAGGTGATGGTTTGTGGAAATCTATAAATAATGGCGTATCGTTTGCCTTAGTGAGTACACCAAATCAATCAAATGCAGGTTTTGCGGTTAGTGACACTAATGATGATAATATTTTAGCAGGATATTTAGATGCGTTTTTTAGTACAGATGGCGGTCAAAATTTTAATCAAGTTACGTACTGGTCATTGGGTAATACTAATGGAGCAGGAAGCGGACATCAAGTAAGTTATAATACAAGTACTAATTATATTCATGCAGATTTACAAGCAGCAGAATGTATTAATGGTGTTTTTTATGCGGTAACAGATGGCTTTTTGGTAAATAGCCCTGATAATGGGGTAAATTGGAATATTTTAAGTGAAGACATTGGTATTCGTATGAACTATAATCTTGGGGTGAGTCAATCTAATCATGATCGTACTATAGTTGGGTCGCAAGATAATGGAACTAGTGTAAATACAGAATCTGGATGGGTGGAAATGTATGGGGCGGATGGTATGGAGGGCTTGATCCAGCCTTTAAATGATGATTGGATGATTGGGAGTTGGCAGTTTGGAGGTAGGATAATAACACATGATGCTGGGGAATCAATTTCAACTGTTACTCCGGGAGGGGAAGATGGCTATTGGATTGCACCAATATTTTATGATCCAAATGAACAAATGAAAATATATTCATTAGCAGAAAATGTATATACAAGTGATAACTTTGGAAGTACTTGGACGAATATAGGAAGTCCTTCTTTTACAGGAACCATAAAGTTTGCTACAATTGCAGAAAACAATTCTAATATAATAGTAGCTGTTCAAAATGAAAAAATGGAACTTTCTTCTGACGGAGGTGTTTCTTGGGCTGATATAAAAGGAGCGCTACCAAATTATTCTATTACGGATGTTGTATTTGATCCCCTTGATGATAATACAATTGTGGTAACCTATGCTAGATACCAAGTAGATAATGCAAAAGTATTTATTACACATGATCAAGGAGTAACATGGCAAAATATCACCTATAATTTAGGAAATATGCCTGTGCGTTCAGTAGTAATTGATCATACCGATGCTTCAACAATTTACTTAGGTACAGAAATTGGATTGTATAAAAAAGCAATGGAAGATAATACGTGGAGTTTATATAATTCAGATTTACCAAACACGTCTATTAAAGAATTGGAAATTATGTGGGGTTCAAATACTATTCGTGCCTCAACATGGGGTCGTGGATTATGGGAGTATGATGTATTTGGAAGAGGTACGTATCCTTCAATTACAAATACTGAAATTAGTAGTCGAGTAACAAACGAAGCACCAAAGGAAGGTGTTGATCAATTTGTAACTTCAATTATTTCTTATGACAGTACAATTACGAGTGCTTATGTAGAATGGTCTATCAATACGTCAACTTTTGGGAATGTAATCCCGATGAGTAATACGGCTGGTGATACATGGGTGTCAGATACTCCATTACCTGATTATCCAGTAGGAACAAAATTATTTTTTAAAGTATTTGCAGTTGGAGATAATAGTGATACAACAGAAACATACAAATTCATGTATACGGTTAAACCATTTGAGTATTGCGCTACTTCTGGAGAATCTTCAAGTGGTAATTTATATTTATCTCAAGTAGATATTGCTGCAATGAGTAATACGAGTGTAAATGATGCATATACTTATAATTCAGGTGCGTTAGTGGAACTGGATGTCAATCAATCTTACGCAATCACACTTACAGCAAATACAAGTTGGACAAGTAATGATTTAGGAGCTTGGATAGATTTCAATGCAGATGGCGTATTTGAAGCTTCAGAATTAATTATTTCAGATGCCGATACAGGAAATTCTGCAACGGCTAATTTTACAGTACCTGCTAGTGCTAAAGTAAATGAAATACTTAGAATGAGAGTACGTTTAGGATATTGGGATTCTCCTGTATTTGATCCTTGTGGGACTACATTAGGAGAGGTAGAAGATTATCCGGTTATGATATCAAATACTGTTTTAAGTAATACGGATTATAACGCATTAGTGGATTCGTATATACATGTTTCACCAAATCCAACTAACGGACAAATACATATTAAATCGGATACAGATAAAATTAATGGGGTAAAGCTATTTGACATTAGAGGAAGGTTAATTTTAGAAAAGTCAATTTATTCAAATGAATTAATCTTAAATTTAGAAGGTTTAAGTGACTCTCTTTATTTACTATCTATAGATATGGGGGGGACAACTGTAATTAAAAAAATAATTAAGCAATAAGAATTGAATTTTATAATAAAGTTATGGAGAAAAGTAACTTTAGAAATGAGGCAGTCAGCAATGACTGTCTTTTTTTGTTATTAATTATAAAGGAAAGTTATATAAAAAAGAAAAGCAACGTCATAAAATAACGTTGCTTTTATAGTTTAATTATTAACCCCTTAATTATAAACCATACGCAAATATATAAATTCTATTGGATTACTAGGCTTTAATTTTATTTATTATTCATTTTATGTAAATTAATTTATTTCAAAGCGTTCAAAAGTTAAATTTTTCTAAATATTTTAACTCATATTATTTATTTGCAGTACATTTGTACCAACAAATGTTGTTTATACATGAGTAAGTTGTCTTCTATATTAAAAAGTGATGCGGTTTTACCTTCTTCAAAAGAGGTAGTCCTTAATTTACTTTGTACTAGTAATTATATTGCAGAAAAATACGCTGTATTTTTTAAGCAGTTTGAAATTACTGGTCCGCAGTATAATGTGTTGCGGATTTTAAGGGGACAAAAAGGAAATCCTGCAAATTTATCAACTATACAAGGGCGTATGGTACATAAAAACAGTAATGCAGGAAGGTTGATCGATAAGCTGCTTTTGAAAGATTTAGTGGAACGAAATACTTGTAAAGAAAACAGGAGGAAAATTGAAGTATTAATTACTCAAAAAGGACTTGATTTGTTGAGTAGTATAGATCCGGAATTGGATGAATTAGAAAGTGAAAATTTAAAGGGGTTTACAAAAGAAGAAATGACTACTTTAAGTAAGCTATTAGAAAAATTAAGAGAATAATTAATAACTAAATAAATAACATGAAAACAAACACAAGTTTAAAAATTGGATTAGTAGCGGTTATCGCATTCGCATCATTTGCATTTACTTCTATTGTAAATAAAGAAGTAAAAATAACTGAAAGTACAATTAATTGGAAAGGGTACAAAGTAGCTGGTGAGCATTCAGGAACGATTAACTTAAAAGAAGGTGTTTTATCTTTCGAAGGAGATAAGCTAGTAGGAGGTAATATTGTTATTG
This sequence comes from Kordia sp., assembly GCA_002733415.1. GTDB lineage: Bacteria > Bacteroidota > Bacteroidia > Flavobacteriales > Flavobacteriaceae. The sequence goes on from NVVR01000003.1 coordinate 56,426, forward strand.
ATATGGCTTCAATTAAAGTTACCGATATGGAAGGGGAGTATGCTGATAATTTAGCTGGACACTTAAAAGCAGATGACTTTTTTGGGACTGAAAAATTTCCTACAGCAACATTGAAATTCACAAAATTAAGTGGTCATGGAGCACATTATCATATAACTGCTGATTTAACTATGAAAGGGATTACAAGTCCTGTAAGTTTTGAAATGAAGGTTGAAGCAAATTCTGCTACAGCTAAATTTAAGATTGACAGAACTAAATATGGTATTAAATATGGTTCAGCTAGTTTCTTTGATGATTTAAAAGATAAAGCAATATCTGATCAATTTGATATTGATGTAGCTATTAAGTTTTAATCCCACTAATGGTTTTAACTCCTCGTAATTAGCTTTTAACGAAAAGGAATTTTTTGTTTTATGTTTTTGCAAGCTTGTGTCGAGGAAATTGATAGATAATATATTTTAAAGCCGCACATTTGTGTGGCTTTTTTGTTGATGTATTTTAAAGAATTAGTTATCTTGTTTTTTGAAAATGATATACATGAAATTCACTTTTATAATATTTACATTCTTAATCACATTTTTTACAAGTTGTAAAAATGAAAAAAAGCCCCCCCTTAAGCTTAAGATAGAACCAATAGAAGTGAAGGTTATTGTTGAGGTTGATTCTTCTAAAATAATAATAAGTCAACTTAAATTATATTCTAAATTGAAATTGACAGAATTTAAAGATTCAAGTTTTGTTGCATTAAAAATGATTGATACCACTTTTCAATATGATATGAAATATGCAACGTCAGATAATTTTCTAAAAGAAAAGGTATACGATTGTGCTGATTGTTTGGTGCGCTATAACACAGCGAAACAACTAATAAAAGTAAATGACACGTTTAAAAAACTAGGATACAAAATTAAATTCTTTGATTGTTATCGTCCATTATCAATTCAGAAAAAAATGTGGAGAATTTATCCTGATAAACGCTATGTAGCAAACCCTACAAAGGGATCTAATCACAATAGAGGTTCAGCAGTTGATATAACACTGGTAGATAGTTTAGGAGTGGAATTAGATATGGGAACAGGTTTTGATTTTTTCGGAAGAAAAGCACATCATGCATATCAGAATTTTCCTCAACAAATTTTGGAAAATAGAAAGTTATTGAAATCGGTTATGGAAGCAAATGGGTTCTGGAGCATTAGCTCAGAATGGTGGCATTATAATTTAGCAAAATCATACCAATACAAAGTTTCAGACTTTAAAACAGAATGCGAAAATTAAAGGTTTTTCACTAAAAGTCATTTCGAAACGGAGCACAGCCGAGTGAGAAATAGTATTGTTTTACAGTTTATTGTCAGAAACATTGTAGTTGAGTTTCTTGTGTGATTTCTCCTAAGGTCTAAATAACAAAAAAATCTTATTTTAAATTCAAAGTTAGGCTCTTTTTGTAACGGCTATGTAAAGTAGTTTTATAATTTATTCGATATGATGTAAGCAAAATAGTTATTAAATATTTTGCTCTTTTTAGCGAAGAACCATGTGAAACATATTGCATAAATATTCGTTATAGAACTATAGTGTTTTATTTTCCAACAGCCAACAGTTAATTAGCTCTAGTGAAATCAGTAATTAAGTAGGACAAAAGTTTTCCGGTTTGATTGGAAGAGTTGTTTTCTAATAGGGGAGCAGCTTCACATAAATGTAAATAAGTAACTTTTTTAGCCTTCCCAATATATGAAACAAACTGCCTAGTTTCATTAACACTAAACCCTGAAGGCGACATAGCGCTACTAGCAGTGTTTTGTATGGCATCTAAATCTATTTCAATTCCGAAGGCCTCTTTTTTAACGAAGTTTAAAGCATACTTCATTTCGTCTTCATAGGTAGTTTCTTTTCTAATAGCTATTGCTTCAAAAGTATTGTAATTAATATGCTTATTATGAGCACTTAATTCTTCTAACACTTTTTTAGGGGTATAGTTTTCATGGATTCCGAAAATAAAATACCTATTCAAAAAACCTTCATGAAAAGCATAAGAAAATCCATTTCCAGAATGTCTACCTTCTAAAGCTCTAAAATCGGTATGTGCATCAAAGTTAATTACATTAACAGGTTTATTTAAAGCAAGTGATGTTCCTTTTATATTCCCGTATGCGTTATTATGTCCCCCTCCAATTACAATAGGGATTTTCCCTGCAGAGACTATTTTAAATACTAGATTAGTAACTTCTTCATCAATTTCACTTACTAAGCCGTATAGTTTTTTTAGTTCCTCAGGATTATTTGTATTTAATTGTTTCGAAGCTTTCATTAATTCAGGGAATTCTAAGCAACCAAGTACTAATACTTTCTTTCCTTTATTTAAAGAAGAATTTTGAGTGTTCAATAAGCTTTTTAGAGTGCAATTCCAAGCGGTTTCTGTACCTTGGTTTCCTTTGTTAGCCTTTACTCCAACAGATTCATTTATACCAAATAACACATATTTTGATTTAGAATCAACTAGTTCACTATCTAAATTAGCAGGGTCAGAAATAAAAGTTACTTTCTCGCCAAATTTACTCTCTCCTTTGCGTTTGGTTACAAATTCAAGAATGTCTTTTTCAGAATAAATGTTTAAGCTAGTCATAGTAATCATTTTCTATTGGATAGCCCTTAATTAGGCAGCTTCACTTCAATAAATTTACGATAGAAATAAGCCTTTAAGTACTAAATTCCTTAGTAAAGAATAATTTCTATTACGAAAGTACAGCTATTTTTTTTTGATTGTCAATCTTTTTAGTAGATTTAGCAATATTAAATTTAAACTCATAAAATGTCTGAAGAAAACAAGAATACTGGATTGAAAATTGCCTTAGGAATAGTAGCAGTTTTATTAATTGGAGCCTCGGTTTTATTCTTTTTAAAGAATAATGAATTAAACGAAACTAAGACAGCTTTAAAATCTGAAATTACAGTTTTAGGGGGTAAATTAGATGATGAAATTGAAAAATTGAACATTCAAATTTCTGAAAATGAAATATTAAATGAAGATTTACTAGCAAAGAGAGATAGTTTAAATATTACACTTAATGAGTTAAGGTCTTCTCGAACATCTGTTGAAACTCTTACTAAATATAAGAATAGTTATTTTAAATTAAAAAATGAAGTAAAAGCATTGTTGAAGGATAATAAATTATTGCAATTAATGAATACACGTTTAACCAAGGAGAAAGACACGCTAGCTGGTAAATTAGATTCGCAATTAAAATTATCAGATTCGCTAACAACACAAGTTACTGATGCTAAAAAAATAATCCAATCGGCTTCTGAAATATCTGTAGCTGCTTTAAAAGGTATTGCAATAATAGAAAAATCTTCAGGGAAGAAAATCCCAACGATTAAGGCAAGAAGAGCTGATAAAGTGAAAATATGTTTTTCAGTTGCTGAAAATAAAATTACTAAATCAGGAGGGAAAACATTATTTGTTCAGGTTTTAGATGCTAACAATAATGTATTGGGAGAAAACACACAAGTTGAATTTGATGGTAATACATTAAACTACAGTTTTAAAACGACATTCCATTACACTAATAAAGCATTGGATATTTGTGAGTTTTTAGATGCTCCTAAAAAAGGGTTTGATAAAGGGAACTATTTTGTAAACGTATTTAGAGATAGTAATTTAATATCGAATACTTCTTTTGTGTTAGAGTAAACTTAAATAAATACGAGAGCGTAAAACACTCATTTATATCGCAATGATATAAATGAGTGTTTTTTGTTTTAATTGAGTAATTTCGCCACTTATGCAAAGAAAATTTTACATTATAAAAATTCAATATTTAGGGTTCCGTTTTCATGGTTGGCAAAAACAGCCAGATGTGAATACAGTACAACGAATGGTTGATCGTACTTTGGCTTATGTATTAGGGCATAAAAAGTTTAAAACTTTAGCGGCAGGACGTACTGATGCGAAAGTGTCGGTTAATGAAACATATATCGAATTGTTTTTAGATGAAGAAGCGCTTGATTTGGAAGAGTTCATGCCTTTGTTTGATTTGAATTTACCTCAAGATATTAGGGCCTTAGGAATTGAAGAAACCGATGCGAAGTTTAATATTATTCAGCATGCAAAGCAAAAAGAATATTTGTACCTTTTTACTTTTGGAGAGAAAATCCACCCTTTTTCCGCGCCATTTATGGTGGCTTTTCCAGAAGTATTAAACATACCACTAATGCAAGAAGCAGCTTTACTTTTTGTAGGAACACTTAATTTTAGAAATTACACATATAAACCTACACCAACTACCAATACTGTTGGGACAATTACAACATGTGAGTTGATAGAGAACACCGTTTATACGGCTAATTTTTTTCCCGAGAAAAGCTATATGCTTAGAGTAGTAGGCGAAGGATTTAAACGAAATCAAATCCGTATTATGATGGCTAGGATAATGCAGTTGGGCAAAGGAGAAATTGATTTGGAATGTATAAAAAAGTCACTTACTGCCCCAGAGGAAATAGTACCAATAACATATATAGCACCAGCTTCAGGATTGATTTTACAATCGGTTGATTTTAAGTAGTGAGTTTCAAAGTTTCAAAAAAAATGAACGAAGCTCATTTTTTTTGAAACTTGCAACTAACACCCCAATAAACAATTATTTAATTATTTAATCTTTTAATAATTCAATCAATAGAAATAGTTTTATTACTTTTGATCTCATAAAAATGAATAATTATGTACAATTTACTAAAAGGTAAAAGAGGAATTATATTCGGAGCATTAGATGAGCATTCTATCGCTTGGAAAACAGCTGAAAGAGTACATGCTGAAGGTGGTACTTTTGTGTTGACAAATGCACCTATCGCTTTACGTATGGGAACAATTAATGAGCTTGCAGAAAAAACAGGCTCACAAGTTATACCAGCTGATGCTACTAGTTTAGAGGATTTGGAAAATTTAATTACTAAAGCACAAGAAATTTTAGGAGGTAAATTAGATTTCGTATTACATTCTATTGGGATGTCAGTTAATGTACGTAAAAAACGTCATTATACGGATCAGAACTATGATTTCACGCATAAAGGATGGGATATTTCTGCAGTATCTTTTCACAAAGTAATGCAAACATTATACAAGCAAGATGCGATGAATGAGTGGGGAAGTATTGTTGCCTTAACCTATATGGCTGCACAGCGTTCTTTTCCTGACTATAATGACATGGCTGATAATAAAGCATATTTAGAATCAATTGCGCGTAGTTTTGGTTATTTCTTTGGGAATGATAAAAACGTACGTGTAAATACTATTTCTCAATCACCAACTCCTACAACTGCAGGGTCGGGTGTTAAAGGATTTGATGGATTTATTGCTTATGCAGAAAAAATGTCTCCTTTAGGAAATGCAACAGCTCAAGATTGTGCTGATTATACGGTGAGTTTATTCTCTGATTTAACAAAAAGAGTAACGATGCAAAACTTATTTCATGATGGAGGATTCTCTAACGTGGGAGTAAGTAAGGAAGTAATGGAAAAATTTATGGAAGAATAATTAGTACTTTCTTCTTATAGTATAACGGGAATTGGTTTTTTAATCAATTCCCGTTTTTTGTTTAACTAGTTCCTTCTCCAGAGTGAGAAGGTTAGAGTTTAGACTCAACTTGATTGGGTGAAGAGGGTAATTTTACATTATTTTTAACTAGAATTAATTTCCTAGGTGTAAACACGCGAAGTATTAATTAACCAATGCCATTTCCCTTTGAGACAAGTCTCGGGGATTAAATAAATAAGTAGTAACCAATATGAAAAGTATAGCAGTGTTTTGTGGAGCAAGCATGAGTAATGACGCTAGATTAAATCAAGAAGCCTATGACTTTGGTAAAGTAATTGCTACAGCACATATTCAATTGGTATATGGAGGTGCTAAAATTGGATTGATGGGGAATGTTGCTTCAGGAGTATTGGAAAATGGTGGTAAGGCAATTGGGGTAATTCCTGATTTTTTAACCTCAAAAGAAGTAGTACATACGGATTTAAGTGAGTTAATTATCACAAAAACGATGCATGAACGAAAACTGAAAATGCATGAGTTGTCTGATGGTATTGTAGCGTTACCTGGAGGGTTTGGTACTTTAGAAGAGTTGTTTGAAATGCTCACTTGGGCACAATTAGGATTGCATAAAAAACCAATAGGAATATTGAATATCAATGGTTTTTATGATGATTTACTCAGTTTTATTGAAGGAATGATTGAAAAAGGACTATTAAAATCTTCCTATAAGCAATTGCTATTAGTAGCGAATACAGTAGAAGAATTACTTGAAAAAATGAATGGGTTCCAGCCGTTACCAGTTCCGAAATGGATGAATAAAAATCAAACATAGTTGATTCGATATAAATAAATATCGATTGTTGACGTTGTCACATTGTCCCGAGAGCTATCGGGATGTAGAAGTGTTAAAATAAGGTCAATCCATTCCCTTTTTTGTCATTAGGAAAACTTGGGACCATTAAATCATACCCCAGCTGATTATTAAACTTTTCAATAAAGTATTTTGATAATAGTGGTGATTCGGTTTCGAGGTTTTGATGTACAAAAAAATATAGATTTTCTAATCCGTTTTCAATCCATAGTTTAATGCAGTCAAACCAATCGTCCAATCTGGAGTAATCACTTTCATGGTTTGCACCATTATATCTGATAAAAGCATCTTTATTGGTTAATTTCATATGTATTAAATCACGTCTTCCAGGAGTGTCTACAATAATATTAGAAATGTTATTTTCTTCAAATAGTGCGTATAACTCATTAGCTACAATGGTATCATTATACCAATCAGTATGTCGTAATTCAACAGCAAGTGGCAAACCTGTTGGCCATTGTTGAATAAAGTTCGTTAGCACATCAAATTTATTAGGAGCAAAAGTAGGATGCATTTGTAAGAAAATGGTGCCTAACTTTTCTTGTAAATGAGCAATACTATCGAGATATCCATTAAGTTCAGCTTCGCAGTTTTGTAAGCGATTAAACTGACTGATATTCTGATTTATCTTTGGGAAAAATTTAAAGTCTGAAGTTGTTTTTTGATACCACTTTTCTACAGTGTCAGTAGGAAAGGTTCTGTAAAAAGTAGCATTCAGTTCTATACTATTAAATTGTGTAGCATAATACCTAAGTTCATCCTTAGTTCCTCGGGGGTAAAATCCTTTTAAATCTTGTTTATTCCATTTCGCACAACCCACATAAACATTGCAATTTTCTGCCTGTTGTTTTCCTAATATGTCATTAGTACTAATATGGTTATTAGGTAAGGTAAAATCAATAGTTTCAGGATTGCTTACTTTTCCGAAATTCATCTTTGTTGAATGGGTTTAAAAAGTTAAATTTACGACATAAAATTATATTCCCTCTAATGAATTCACAAGAGTACATACAACAACTTCGAGAAGAATTACGTCAGCATAATCATAACTATTATGTGTTGGATAATGCAAGCATATCTGACTATGACTTTGATATGAAATTGAAGGAGTTACAGGTTTTAGAAGCCAAGCATCCTGAATTTTATGATGAAAGTTCTCCAACACTTCGAGTAGGAGGAGGAATCACTAAAAAGTTCGAGACGATCAAACATCGTTATAGAATGTATTCATTGGATAATTCATATTCAAAAGAGGATTTATTGGATTGGGAAACACGTATTCAGAAAATATTAGATTCTGATGATATTAGTTATACCTGTGAGTTAAAATATGATGGAGCTTCTATAAACATTACCTATACTAATGGGAAATTAGTAAGAGCTGTTACAAGAGGAGATGGATTTGAAGGAGATGATGTAACAACCAATATAAAAACAATTAAATCTGTTCCTTTGCAATTACAAGGCGATTATCCACAAGATTTTGATATCCGAGGGGAAATAATGTTGCCTATTGCTGGGTTTCATAAAATGAATGAAGTGCGTGTAGCTAATGGAGAAGATCCATATATGAATCCGCGTAATACTGCTTCAGGAAGTTTAAAATTACAAGATAGTGCAGAAACTGCTTCAAGACCATTGGAGTGTTATTTGTATAATTTAAAAATAAAAGATAAAGGAAATACCGATATTGAAACACAATTTGGAAGCTTGCAAAATGCAAGAAATTATGGCTTTAAAGTCCCAGATCATGCAAAGGAAGTAACTAGTATTCTAGGGATTTTAGACTATATAAATCATTGGGAAACGGCACGTCATGAATTGCCTTTTGAAATAGACGGCGTAGTTATTAAGGTGAATGATTTATTTCAGCAAGAAGAACTAGGATATACAGCAAAGGCTCCTCGTTGGGCTATGGCTTACAAGTTTAAGGCGGAACAAGTTTCAACTACCTTAGAGAGTATTTCGTATCAAGTAGGTCGTACAGGAGCAATTACACCGGTAGCCAACCTATCAGCAATATTACTAGCTGGAACTACTGTTAGAAGGGCTTCCTTACATAATGCGGATCAGATTGAAAAATTAGACATTCGTATAAATGATGCCGTTTATGTAGAAAAAGGAGGGGAAATTATCCCTAAAATTATTGGTGTAGATACTACTAAGCGTGATGAAAATTCTGTTATCACAATTTATGCAACGCATTGTCCGGAATGTGACACTAAATTGGTTAGAACAGAAGGAGATGCTAAGCATTATTGTCCTAATGAATTTGGGTGTGCACCTCAAGTAGTTGGAAGAATTCAACATTATATAAGTCGTAAATCTTTGGATATAGAAGGGCTTGGAGGAGAAACTATAGCCTTATTATATAAGGAAGGTTTGGTAAGCACATATGCAGATTTGTATGATTTAAAATTTGAACAAATTATTCCTTTAGAACGTATGGCTGAGAAATCAGCTCAAAATTTAATTGATGGAGTATCGGCTTCTAAAAATGCGCCATTTGAAAAAGTATTGTTCGGATTAGGAATACGTTTTGTAGGTGCTACAGTTGCAAAAAAATTAGCCAAGCATTATAAAAATGTATGGGCTTTAGCAAATGCTACTCAAGAAGAATTGGAGCAGGTAGATGAAATAGGAGTACGTATAGCCGAAAGTGTGGTTGCCTTTTTTATTGATGTTAAAAATTTACAAGCTTTAGAACGTTTAGAAGTAGCTGGAATACAGTTAGTAATAAATGAAGATGATCAACAGTTATCAAGTACTGTTTTGGAAGGAAAGTCTTTTTTGTTTACAGGAAAGTTAACACAGTTTACTCGTGATGATGCCAAAGAAATGGTGGAGCAAAATGCAGGAAAAACAATTAGCGGTGTCAGTAAGAAGCTGGATTATTTGGTAGTAGGTGAAAAAGCAGGTTCCAAACTTAAAAAAGCAGAAGCTTTAGGAACAGTAACGATTTTAACAGAAACAGAGTTTTTGGAGTTGATAGGGAAGTAATCTTAGATTATCGATATGTAATTTTTAATTTAAAAAGTCATTACTAAGGAGGTAGTCCCGATAGTTATCGGGAGAAGTAATTTGTTATTAATGGAAACATCGTATTCAAAAAGACGCTAGTTTTTAGGACTAACAGAGTGCCTTTTTTTATTTTTATAAAAGCCAATTTTCAAACCATGAACACCTCTAAATTAAAAGGTTTGGCGATTATGTAAATACACACTAACTTTAAGATTAAATTCCTGCACCACATTATTGAGAGGTTGAAGTTAGGTGCAGTTATTCTTTAACGAGTTTTTTTTTCTTATAAAATATATAATAGTTAAAATAACGATTGCACTTAGAATTACTATAAATTCATTTTGTGCAAGATTCGATAATAAATATATAATAGTCAAACTTGAAAGAATGGGAATAATATTACCTCCAGGAATTCTAAATTAATTTTCTAGAGAATATAAGTGATTGTGTCTAACAAGTTAATGATAAACTGTGTTTTATTTCTCTTGTTTGAGGTTTAACGAAGTTAGTTGAATTTTGTGAGAAAGTCAAGTTGTTTATTTTTCAAAAAAGATATGAACTTCTTTTCTTGAAGAAATTCCAAGCTTAGAATATATATTATTGATATGAGTTTTTACGGTACTTATAAATAGTGTGTCAGCAATATTTTTGTTACTGGTTTTCTGGTGCATTAATTCAAAAACTTTTTGTTCTTTATGGGTAAGTATGGTTTTATAATCAACTTTGGTTCTTTTTTACTTTTCTTCAATAATTTCCAACAATTGGTTTTTCATATATTTTACAGCTCTTAATGATCCATCCTTTGATAAATGACTAGCATCACTAAAATATATTTCACTTCCATTAAATTCTAAACATAGTCCGTTTTCACAAAAAGCATCTGCAGGATTTATAAATATAATATTCTTTGATTTAGAAAAATATTTTAAGAAATAAGAATTGAGTTCAGATTCAAATTTATTTATTTTGTAAGTAGAAGATGTAGGAATTAATGATGTAGCATTTTTTGTAATATATTTTGGGCGTAATAACTTTTCTACGAAGTTAAGTTTATTAGTACCTGTCCTTGGAGAGCAAGAACCAAAAATCAGTAACTTTCTATCTTCTCCTATCATTTTATGGAATTTTTCTATTTTCTGAACCAAAAGCAGAAATTTGGTACTATCCTTTGGGAATTTCTCATACTTACCGGTTTTTTGATTCAGTATTTCCCCTCTATCTAATCCTCCCATCCAAGAATGACTCATAGCGATAACACTCTTTTTATGTTTCTGGATAAGTTTTAAATTTGCGGCAAAATGCTCTTTACTTTTCTTTGCATAACCATCTTCATCATTACGAATAATATCAGGTAGTTTCAAAGTAGTAATCCAATCGGAAATATAAATTTTTTTATTATGCTCTTTAACTAAAACATTGTCTAAACCATACAAGTAATGTGCGGCATGACTGTCTCCTATCCAAATCATATCCGGCTCTGTTCCTTTTTCAGGAGTTTTTCCAACCCAACCAGGTCTATAACCTGCAGCACCCCAATTGTTTTTGTTATAATCTTTTGTATTTCCAAACCTCTCAATAAGTTCGATGTTTTTATCATCTAATCTCCATAGCCAACCATCGTTATTATTTACTATTAGTTTTATGGCATATATTGATAGAATACCTGCAATAAGATAAATAATCAATGAGGTATTCGTTTTTATACTATACTTAGCGCTCGTATATCTTAAAGGTGTTTCGTAATATTTATATATGACAGAAGAAAGTAAAATCATCAGGATAAATAATCCAATTTGTTCAAAGGAATTAAATTCTCCATCAAAAATATACCGATAAATTACTATAATTAACCAATGTATTAAGTAAAGTGTATAACTGATTTTTCCTATATGCTTTAAAAATTTATTCTCAAAAAGGAGTGATAAGTATTTTGAAGGGGGGAAGTATAATAATATACCAGCTCCTATACAAGGTAGTAGGTTAAGAGTGCTCAAATAAAGAGTATTCTTACTAAGGACTATTGCTGATGCAATGATTAGAGATAATCCTATGATATTTAAGATCAACTTTAAATATTCTGATTTTAATTTATTGACTACAATAAGAGCAATAATACCTCCGGTTAAAAATTCAAACATCCTAAAAGGCAGGAGGTAAAACTGCATTGATGATAGTCCTATAGAGGAATCGTATTTAGGTAAAAACAAATCATGAAACCTTACTGAAACACCAAATTTTGAAGTGTAAAAGGTGTAAAAAAGGCTTAAAAAAAAGAGCACTATTAAACTAATGATTACCCCATTTTTTTTCTTAGAGAATAACCGCATTAACAAAAATAAAGTAAAGGGGTATAATAAATAAAACTGTTCTTCAATAGCAAGCGACCAAGTATGAAGTAGAGGTTTGAAATTAGAAGCAGTATCAAAATAATCCGATTCTCCTAAAAAATAAAAATTTGATATAGCAATAGAACTCTTAAACATAGAGTTTGTTGCATTCATAAAATCAGAGGGAGAAAAAGCTAGAAAGGTTAAAATAAATGTCAAAAAGATAACTAAGTAAAGCGTAGGGATTAGTCGCCTGATTCTTTTTAAATAGAAGTTTTTAAAATCAACTTTTCCTGTTTCTGAAAATTCATTTTTTAATATGCGGGTTATCAAAAAACCACTAATTACAAAGAATACATCAACACCAATAAACCCTCCTTTAAATAGGTGTATGTCAAGGTGAAATAGAATTACTAATAATACAGCAATTGCTCTTAACGCATCAATATGATTCAAGTAACTTAATTTCTTCATTTATAATTTAATCATTAAAAATAATGGGGGGGATTGCTAGTTTAGGATGTGAAATTTGAATTTAACCCACATAATACCATCCATTTTAAATTTGAATGGCGAAAGTAATTAATAATGTCAAGTATTTAGAAATATACACTGAAAAAATTGTGTTCCATAGTCTTGAAAGTTCTTTTCACAATGTTTTAATTTTCAGAAATAATTTAGAGTTAGTTTATATATAAAAATTAAGTTGTTCCTTTTAATCAAAAAAGACATCAACCTCTTTTCTTGAAGAAATATTCAATTTTGAGTAGATATTATTGATATGAGTTTTTACAGTACTCACACTTATGAATAGCGAGTCCGCTATAATTTTATTACTACTCTTTTCATGCATTAATTCAAACACATTTTGCTCCTGAGGAGTAAGTATGGTTTTATAATTTACTTTAGGTTCTTTTTTTACTTTGGTTTTTTGAAACAGAACAATGTTTACAAGTATGGAAATAAGTAATAATGCACCAATGATATAGAGTGTAATGCTAGTATCTGCGTTTCTAGGTTCTAAGAATGTATATTGATCCTTTTTTAAGTCGTTCGTAAACTGCTTGACATAGTTGGATTTAGGATAGTTGTGTGTGAGACGTTCCAATAGATCAGCATAATAATTAGAGGATTTTAAATCAGCTAGATAAGAACTCCTGCTGAATGATTTTTCATTGGCATACAAGTGATAGGTATATAATTCTACCAATGGATCATTAAAGGATTTACTAAATTCTTTTAACTTTTGAAAACAGTTTTTATAAATTATAGTACGTTGTGCATCACTCTTTGAGCTTTGCAAATTGGTTAGTAAGGTTTCCTGTAATGCATTTATTTCTAAAATTGCAGTATTATGTGTGCTTGACTGTTTGATTTCACAGAACAATTGTGACAAATCATTTAAAGGAAAAAATACAGTATCGGTATTATTAGCGATAAATAATATGAAATGACTCGTTTCACAATGATTTAAAAGGTGTTTAGAGTCAGAAATTTTATCATTACAGGTGTCAACATGTATTTTATACAACATGTTTTTAGAGGCTAAAAAATCACCTTTAAAAAGAAACTGCTGTAAAGAATCAATTTTACATTCCTGTATGATTTTTTCGGTAAGTAGTAAGTCACTTTTTTGATATTCATCAACAATAGTCAAATATGCAGTTGCATCTTTAAAATTATCAGTCACTTCTCCAGAAAACTGAAACTGTGCACTTGCTGTGAATATGTTTAATAAAAGAATGCAATAGGATAATAGTTTCTGCATATTGGTAGTTATGTTGTATAACAAATATAAGCTTTCTTAAGAATAATAAATCAATATCCTTGATGCAAGCACACTAGAAATGAATTAACTAACACCATTTTTCGTTCGAGGCAATTCTCGAGAAATTAAACCCACTGGTGGGATTAAATAATTCAAGACACTATTTTCGATACGATTTTCTGTTGAAAATCACTCGAATTGACGTGTCTTGAATTGTTATTTAATTATAGTATTACTGATTTTAATTCGAAGCCAATTGTGAAGTGTCAGTTATAGAACCCTTAATACGTAACACCTTACTTTTTTCAGAAGCATTTGATACAACTGTTATCGTTTTTGAAAACGGACCAACTCTTTTAGTGTCGTATTTTACTCCAATCACTGCAGTTTCATTAGGCATAATTGGTTTGCTAGGTTTTGTAGCAACTGTACAGCCACAACTTCCTTTTACACTTGTAATGATAATTGGAGAATCACCTGTGTTTTTAAAAGTAAAGGTTCTGTTTCCGTCGGTGTTTTTGTTTACAGCTCCGTAATCAATAGTTTCGGTTTTAAAATCGAATACGCCAGAATTGGCACTTGCTGTTTCTTGTGCAAATACTATTGAACAAATAAACAGACTTGCGATGCATAATAACTTTTTCATAATTAAAATTGTTTAGATTAATTGTTACTACAAATATCTGAACGATTCTCGGAAATGCCGGAATTATAAGGGTTGAAAAAGGGGCTAGTCCTAGTATGAAATTAAAAAAGCACCCTGAAAATAGAGTGCTTTAAGTGTTTTTTTATTAAAGGGTAGATTAACTTATTATCCTTGTAGTTTAGGATTTAATACACCTGCTGTAACAGTATAAATTAAACCTTTTGGTCCCTCTTGAGCAAAACCAAAAATTCCATAATCTCCTTTTTGATAAATTTGGTTATCTCTTTTGTTATATGGGACTGCTCCCCATTTTTCTACATCAGATGCTTTAACAGTGATGTTTTTTGTAGGGTAACTAGTATCTGTAGGACAAGATATTTCTATAGTATACTCAGTATCTAAAATATTATCATTAGGTATTAAAAACCATACTGGTGGTATAGGATTTGATTTTGTTTGTACAGGAGGTATTGTTAAAAGTACTTCTTCCTTAATAGGGAAGGATCCTGAGCGTAAACTACCATTAGAGATATTAGTTATTTTACAAAAGAGTTTGTCACCATCTGCTGTACCAGCATCATTTTGACTTCGGACATTTAATTCAAATACTGAATTTGTAGTCAAAGTTTTATTTTCCTTTTTTGGAACTACGTCACCTTTTTTTTCTACATCTACATGTACATTTTCTACAGTTTGATCTCCATAAGTAAATGTTCCTGTTCCTTCCCAATTCATTTTCAAGTTCATAGACGCTTTAAATGAATATAAAACATCACTTGCTCCAATTGTATAATTTCCTTCTAAAGCAACAATTTGTTCGACATCTCCATATCCAGTAGCGCGAATTTGACCTTTTACATTTTGGATAGAAATTTGTCCGTATGGTGGTGCAATTGCCTGAATAATTTTCACACTTCCTGATACTGTATTTTCACTAGGAACAACAGCGAGGTTGAAATGCATAATTGGAGCTCCTGGCATCCCTACATTGCCTAAAGTTCCTATTACATTATAAGTGTCTATTAATGCTTTATTCTCTGCAGTTAATGTGTAATTTGTAGCGTTTTCCATAATTTTTAAATTTTAATGGTTGGTTTCCTACTCATAAGGCTTTTTGGATTCCGCCTCGTTTTTTATAGTGATTACTGAACTTCACTTTAAATAAATCTTGAAAATAAATTGTGCTAGCTATTTTATTTATAATATAAAGCTACTGTAAAAGAGGGGTTTAACTTAAAAAATAGTCACAAGTGAGTAATTCTTATCCATGAGAGAGTAAAAAAATAGTATAGAAGTGTTTTACAGGTTTTATAAGAGTATCTTTTTACAGATTAATACTTTTAATAAATATGTTGTAATTTTTTTATAGAGAATAACATCTGGAGTACTGGTCAGTTTATTGCAATGGTATGTAATAATAATGCAATGAGCCAGATTATTATCTGGCTCATTGCGTTGAAAATACAATATTGATTTTAACTAATTTACATTAGCGTTAAGAAGCGAAATTTGTAATGTGTTTACTTTAACTGGGTTTAATGAAACTAATACTGGAGAAAAACGGTCAGAATAAGCAAAGTTATATGCATCAGAAAGTTTTTGTAAAGTAGCAGCATACTGATTGTAATTGGAAGTGTTGCGCTGTAAATTACCAAATAAGGAAGTATTTGGTATTGTAAACCATTCACTACTTGTCATTTCACCTACCGTTTTCCCATTGATTACTGTTTCAGAGCCAATAGCCCCAATATTTAATCCAGCTAATAAATCACCGGTGATCCATCCATACACATCGTTTGCTGGAGTTTGAGAAGCTGCACCATTAAGTGAAAAAGGGGCATTAGCACCATAGATACCACTTGGATTGATAAGGGCTTCTTTTTTATAAACCATTGTAGTTGTTTCTGTTCCACTAGCTACTGTTCCAGTTAAGGTAATGTCATTTGAACTATCAATAGTGGCCGTTAAATTATACCCTTGTGCACTTTGTGATCCCGAAGCGGGTACATTGGGACCAACTCCACTAAACGTACCTGAAATTGTAGCTATAGTAGTTTTTACTTCTTCTTGTTTGGTACTTAAAAAAGTAAGATAATCTTCAAAAAGATTATAAGGCGTAACAGGGACACCTCCAACTGGTGGGTAAGAAGAAGGACCAATAATACGAGCAAATCCACTTCCTGGTTGGGTTGGTTGTTGTGTAAACTTACCAGGAACATTGGCAGGTAATGCATTGGCTAAACCAGATTGTGGAGTAGAAGTAAGATTATTCAATTGATCGTATACCATTTGAGCAGTTGTATCTGTTTTAAGTCCTTGATCTGTTTGAACTGATGTTTCATTTAGAAATGTTTCTAATTGCATTGGTATACCCCAATAATCAATGCTTGTTAAATCCGCAACATCAGCTACATTTCCGTTAAATGTTAATTCCATCTTGTCATATCGAAGAAAAAAATTAGGATCAGTTATATTCTGAGCAGGCTCATAATTAGCATTTTGAACTGTCCATGGTTTCCCGTAGCTGATATAAATTCGACCACTAAAATTTTGAATATTTACTCCATTACTCAAATCACTTAAAGAATACCAATTCCCATTACCTTTTGATTCATTAAGCTGTTTAATACTTAATTCGAGAGGTTCGATTTGGTTAGGTGCTGGATAACTTATATTAAAAGGGGTTCCGATTCCTGAAACAAAACCTATTGATACTAGTTTATCAGATAAACCACTTTGATTTTTGAATTTAATTTTTAATGTTGCCATATGATTACTTTTTTAAGTTTTTATAAATTGATTTTATATAAAACTATTGTAAAAGAGTAATTAATTTTAAGAAAAAGGCATAAGTGATTGTTTCCTACCCATGAGAAAGGAAATAAATAGTATGTATTTTTTTTGGACTAATTTTCTATAGAAAAGAAAAACTAAGTACGTATTTGAATAAGGAAGAACCCCATCCTATTTTAACGTCCGTATTTTTTTAATAATTGTTTTGTAGGTATCACTTAAGGTTGCTTTATGACCTCCTGATAATAGTATAAGGTTATCCGAAGGAACAATTTCGAGTATTTTTTCAGTGTTTACAATAAAGTTTCTATGAGTCCTGCAAAACATTACATTATCTAATAAGTCCAGAATTTTTGTTAGTGATATCAGAATCACAAACTTTTCTTTTTCGGTAATGATATTGCAGTATTTTTCTTCAACCTCAATAAATATAATCTCTTTGAGATGTACTTTTTTTAAGGACTTGCCTTTTTTGATGAATAAGTATTCTTTACTGATAACCGTATCTTCCTCATCACTTAAAAACACATCATTTTGAGCGTAAAATTTTTCTACAGCCATTTCTATGGCATATAAAATTTCCAACTCATTAAAAGGTTTCATTAAAAAACTGAAAGGTTGGGTGAGTTTTGCGCGTTCAAATATTTTACGATCGGTAGAACTGGTTAAAAATACGAAAGGTCTTGCCGCATCGGGTACTACATTAATAGTTTCGGCAAACGTAATTCCATCAGGATTCCCGTTTAGAAAAATATCAATAACAACTACATCAACTTTGTTATTATAAAACAGGTCTAAGGCATCTTTATAAGAAGTAGCAACACCAACAATGTTATAGTTATTTGCTTCCAGTACTTTTACTAAAGCATCACTTTCTGCTTTAGTGTCTTCTATAATAAGTACGTTTACATTATCCATTAGCGAGCTGTTTTGGGTAAAGATACAATCATTTTTGGTCCTTTTCCTAATTCACTTTCAATGTTGGGTTTTTGGTTTTTTTTTGAAGTATCTGTACATCATATTTGGCACTAATAATACTTCTATTTTCCATTAGAAGATATTTTCTACATCCCAATAGCTATTAGGGCAGTGTGACACTATAATTTGACTTTAGATAAATATATAGTCTTTTAAAGTATTATCCGTAGCTAAATTAAAAGAATTCCTCCTCCTATGGTTGGAATCAAATATCTTTATATTTTTATCGTCAGTTCGAGTGATTTTTCGGAGAGTAACGTAGGGAAATTGTATCGAGAACTAAGTACTTTTCGATACAAAACATTTTTCCATTTCATTCCAAAAATTTCACTCGAAGTGACGGGGTTACTTCAGTTAATAGAGAGATCTCATCTAATTTACTGTATGATCACGGTAGGTTTTAAAATGGACACATACATTACCCAGCAGTTTTGGGCAAAGACACAATCATTTTAGTCCCTTTACCTAATTCACTTTCAATGTTAAATTTCCCTTTGTTTTTTTGAATCATCTGTTTCACCAACTGCACCCCTAATCCAGTACCGATAATATCTTCATTTTCTTTTTTAGAGAGTAGTGCCGTGTCTTTTAATAATTCTAAGCGCGTATTTTCACTCATCCCCAATCCAGTATCTTCAATAACAAGCTCACAATAATTGTCGTTTGTATTTCTGGAATAGACTTTAATACTCCCATTTTCGGTAGAAAACTTAATAGCATTGTCTAATAAATTCCGAAGAATAATTTTTAAGGATTCCTGATCGGCATCAATGAACTCTTTTTTTACAATTGTGTTTTCGAAGGAAATGTTCTTGTCTAGTAGTAAAGGTTTGTAATTGTAGGCAACATGCTCAACAATAAAAAACAAACGCATGGATGTAATTTCAAAATAGCCTTGTTGAGTTTGTAATAAGGCCCAATTTAGCAAGTTGTCCAACAAGTTGTAGGCGCCATTAGTAATAGCAGAGTTGGTATTTAGTTGTGTATCTAATTCCGTAAAGTTTTTAGTTTCTAGGCTTTCTTGTAGTTTGGTATTACTCGTTTTTAATGCATTTACTGAGGATCGTAAATCGTGACTTACAATAGAAAACAATTTATCTTTGGTAGCGTTTAATTCGTCCAAAGTTGCTTTTTGAGCAATTATAATTTTATTGGTTTTTATTTTTTCTCGATAAAAATATCCTCCTGCTGCCAACAATACTAATAAGCTTATTGCAGAGTAGAGCAATTTATTTATTTCTGCTGCTTTTAATTTGTTTTCAGCTTCTAATACAGTTACTTCTTTTTGTTTTTGCTTCACTGCAAATTTCTTTTCAAGTTCAGCAACTTCCCAAACTTTATTCTGGTCATTTAAAGAATCTTTCCATTTACCAACTTCTTTTCGATATTTTAAAGCTTCAGAGAAATTTTTATTATACTCTTCTACTATTGACATATTTAAAGCAGTTCTTCTTTTGGTATCAAAGTCTTTTATTTTTTTAGATAAATCATAGGCTTTTTTAAAATAAGCTTCAGCATGTTTTTTTTTACTCATCCCATATGATAAAATAGCAAGATCCATAGTGTTTCCAATTAATGAAACTGTATCTCGCTCTCTTTCTAGAAGGCGTTCACTTTTTAATAAATACCTTTCTGCTTTATTATATTGTTTGAGGTTGGTGTAACACATTCCTAAATTATGAATGACATGACTTTTTTTAAAAACAGGTTTATTGTCAATAATTAGACTTTCTACTTCTTGATAGTGTTTTAAGGCTTTTGAAAATTCACCTTGTTTTAATAAAATATCTCCTAAATTAATATTTACTTTATGATAAAACTTAAATGTAGGGGAAATAGATTTGAATTCATTTAGTGCCTTGTTTGATAGTTTTTTTCCAATAAAACTATGTCCTCTGAAGAAATGACAATAATCAATAAGTTCTTTATAGTTAGTAGTGCTTATTTGTTTCATGGTATAGACCAAGGTGGAATCCCATTCTTGCTCTAAATAAAATAAATGCGCTTTTTTAAATTGAGTCTCTTTTTTGAATTCTTGTGTTTTTTTTAATATTTCTGCTTGAAACAAATTATCTGTAACTTTTTGTTGAGGGTATATTTTAACAGATAGCAATAAAGAGATAAAGAATATAAGGAAGTTTAATTTTATCATATTAATTCATTTCAGTTAAACAAATAAAATGAATTAATATTAAAACTTGGATATAAAGGGAAATTAAAAAGTTCTACAAGGAATTACTTGTAGAACTTTTGTGTGTTATAATAGGAGTTATAATTTTAATTTATAAAACCTCCCCATCTCCAGAAGTTAATACTGTACCTTCAAATGGTGGAGAAACAGTTTCGGGTTCTGTTCTTTCTGCCATATTATTAGGAAGCGTATATGTATTATATGCATTAACTTTTTCTTTTAAATTAAAACTTTTACTTGGGTAATTATAAATGTTAAAAGTATATTCTATAAAATTTGCAGGAGGGTTAATAGTTGGTTCTGGTGATTTTACATAGAAGTTTACACCATCTGTTTCTAATTTGATATTATCAGGATTAAGAGTAGCATCGATTAATACTTTTACTACAATATTATAAGTATTAGAATTATCTGATTTTGTTATACTAAATAATGCTGGTTCTAATGGTAATGTATTAGGAATAGTAGTTCCCGGAGTTGGTGGGTTTTGATTAATTCTAGTCATATTTGTTATAGTTTCACTCATAATAAAATATTGTTTGGTTAAAATTAGTTAACTGCAATGTATACAAATACATTAGTTTAAAAAAGAGAACTAAGAGAGAATTTAATCTCTCTTAGTTGGGGGATATTATATTCCTAATACTGTCCATTTTGATTCCATTATCCCATTAGGGTCACCACCAACAGTAATGGTAACGACATCACTGGTAACAGTAAAAGTAAATGTCATTGGTACACACCCATTATTAAGTGTTAATACATTTGCTGCCGCTGTAATACTATTTAGCCCTGCTCCACCTGTATTACCACCACTGCTATTCATAATCATAACTTCATTTGAAATAGGATCATAGAAAATCATTCCTCCAACAGTTCTTGATCCTAGGCAGTTTTCTAGTAAAGCAAGAGTAATGATAGCTCCCGAATTTCCTACAGGAAAACTCATGGTTTGTCCGAAAGCAGTTCCTGTAAAATGATGATAAGGTGCGCTTGCTGCACCAGGAGTAGTCCAAGTTGCTAATCCATTAGCGTCTGAAGTTAATACTTTTCCAGCACCATGAGTACCATCAGTAATTTTAATTTGTCCAGCAACATCTAATTTTGCTAAAGGAGTAATGATTCCGATACCTATATTTCCTGTTTCTGTTATCACAAAACGTTCTGTTTGATCTTGGGTACTAATTGAAAATCGTTTGGCAGGTTGGTATCCTAATCCTAAGTTCCATTTTTGAAAATTATCACTTAACATTAATGATGCTGTTTGTCCTGCTGAATACGTTACATTACTATGTACTTCTAATATTCTTTCTGGAGTAGGGGTGTTGATTCCAACATTGGCACCATTATTAAATATATTACTACTATTGGTTACCCAGCTAGTACCATTCCAATACGGAGTGTTACCAGCAGCAGCACCATCACTTAAACCACCGTTAGAACCTCCTGCATATAAAGCATAAGGAACACTTAATAACTGGCTAGCACCACTAATAGTATATGTGTTACCACCAGCTAAGTCTGTTTCTGTTTTAATATAATAAGTTCCTGTTGACCAGTCAATACTAGCAAATGTACCAGAAACTATGTTTCCAGTTCCTATTTCTAAACTAGCTAATCCGTTTGCATTTGTTGTAGGAGTTTGTGTTTCGATATATACAGGAGTTCCAGTATCACTTCCTTGTAGTACTGAAATTTGCATTCCCACCATTTGGTTTGCAATTAAGCCGTTAGCTGCATCTCTAACAACTGCTTGGTAACTCATTTTTTGTGGTGCTTGTGCAAAAGCAGCCATGTTTAGTAATAGTATTGCTATAAGTGTGTATAATTTTTTCATCTTCTTAGTTTTTTAGGATTTTAAATGTCTTTATTGTTTTGTTGTCTTTGGTTACGCTTAGCAAGTAAATTGCTTTCGGGTGTCTTAACATTGAAA
Organism: Kordia sp.; assembly: GCA_002733415.1. Lineage (GTDB taxonomy): Bacteria > Bacteroidota > Bacteroidia > Flavobacteriales > Flavobacteriaceae. Next base: position 78,481 of record NVVR01000003.1, read on the forward strand.
TAGAAGTATCTTCATTTTCTATTTTTCCATTTGTAAGTACTCTACCTGAATAGTCAAATAATTGGTAGGATAATCTTGAAGTATCAGTGTTTCCAATAGATAAGTGTATCAAGTCAGTTGTTGGGTTTGGATAGACTTTAGCATACAGGTTAATTTCATGTTCTTCGATACCTAATAGAACTTGTATCTCTATAGGTTGTTGTACTCCTTGCGAAACAGAACCCGATGAGTCAGTACTGGTAACGTAAAAGGCTTGACCAACAGTATAGGAGACGCTTCCCCCAGCACTTGTTGCATTTGCGCCCGAACTCACGGTGTTTTCTTGCGCATTTGTTGCGAGCATACCTATACTAAACAGGAAGGCTACATAATAAGTTGTTTTTTTGTTCTTCATAGTGTTACTTTTTTTAGTAATGCTTCATCATTAATATTAATTGAGTTTCTGGGCAAAAAGTCAATGATATCAGTAAGTCAGAACCATTTGTTAATACTAGTAATTCTATGTAAAAAGACAATAAACAAGCGTGAGTTTGGGAGAATATGTAATAAGAGGGGGGATTATGGGTATGAAGTATACAATAGTGTTCACGAAAAAAAATAGCCTTGGAAGTATCAAGGTTCCTCTGTTATAAATAATAAAAAGAAATGGGAGGTAGTACTATATTGAAATTACAAAAGCACCCTGTTTAGAGTGCTTTTGTAAAAGAAAAATAATGTAAAGTCAACGGTGTTGACTTAGTCTCTTGATAAAAATATTTGTATTACATACCAGAATAATAACATTAATGAAGCAAATAAACCAATTGCAGCTGGGATATATTGTTCGTTAGTGTATTTATGTACTAAGTTAGAAGTTTGATATAAAATAGCCCCTGCTGCTAATACACACATACCTACTGAAAACCATAAGCCCATATCAAAACCGAATAATGCTCCTGCGATGATCAATCCCATGGCAATAAAGAACCCAACTGTAAGTGCTGACTTTAAAAAAGAGAAGTCTTTTTTTGTAACAAAAACAACAGCGGTTAATCCTCCAAATAATGATAAGGTAACTATTGCGGCTTGGTTTAATAAATCCATTCCGCCAGAGTACATAATAGCGATATAAATAATCGGAATAAAAATAATTGCTTCAGCTATAACGTATAAACCATAAGCCATATACTGTTTGTTTTTATCAGTAGTTTTCATTGCTGTACTTTCCGCATAGTTGGTCATAAACATAAAAGCACCTAGCATGATTAGCCAACGCCATCCTTGGGTCATTGAAAGCATAAAATCTACTAAAGCGCTTGATTGTAGTAAAAAATATTCAGCAAAGAAAAATGCTAAAACCCCTCCAGCTACATGGCTGTATGTTTTTTTGTAAAAAGCTACTTTTGCTTCATCAGATAATGCCGCTACTGGTATTGCTTGTGGTTGTTGAATATTTTCCATTGTGTATTTTTAAGTTAGGAGCGTAAAGATACTCCTTTTTTTATTTTAGGATGTTAAATGTTTATTAATAGGTTGTGCTATGGTGTGCTAATATGATGTCTGCCATTTTTAAGAAAAGAAATATTTGGCAGTTTTTTATGGGTATTAAAATAAGTGTATCCTTTTTGTAAGTCGGTCCATAAGTTATTTGTGTCACTATTTTTTATGAGGTTATTTAAAAAACGACTGTTTTCACCTTCCATTTTAGCAGGGAATATGGTTACCGAAATACTTGATTGCCCGTTATTAATTGCTTCAACACAATACACATAGAAACTTCTTATTTCATTGTCAGTTAGCGGAACACAGCCTATAGTAATGCAATCACCATGGATAAAAATATCACCTCCTAGTTTATTTTTATGTCCAAGTATTTTGTCAGAAGTATTTGGGTAGTTAATACCAAGTGATAAATGAAAATTACTATTCGGATTAAAACGATCAATATGATAGTATCCTTCTGGCACTTGATAGTCGCCTTGTTTTCTTTTAGGTCCTAATTCGCCTGAGGACATGCAAATATTGTATTCTCTGAATAATTTATAGGTTGTACTAGTAGTATTTTTCCCCCAGAGCTCTACAATTCCATCATATTTAAAAACTCTGATGTATAAGCTATAGGTTTTTGGGTTGAGGTTGTGTTTTTGTAGGTTGTTTTTTACACCATTGTATTTTAGTTCATAGGCGTTTTGAACTCTTTTATGTTGTAGTTGCTTTTTTTTGAAATTCCCTTGTAAGAATATAAACGGAATACATAGTAGTAAGTCTCTCATTATTAAGTAGGTTTATAGAGTAACGAGAAAAGAGTACTTATTAGTATAGGTGTCAATAAAGTAATTATACTAGTATTGATTTTCCGTTTGCTGTTTTACTTCCATCAGCAGAAAAGTAGAAATCAATTTGTCCCATATATACACCACTTTTTCCGCATTGGTTTATTAAAACATTTTCCCCAGCACTATTTTTTTCTATAGTTGGTTTTGGGAGTAATGTATGCGTATGCCCACCAATAATTAAATCGATATCCTTAGTATTTCGAGCTAATTGTAAATCACACACTTTTTTAGGGTTGTTTTTGTAGTAGTACCCTATATGTGACAAGCAAATAACTAAATCGCATTGTTCTTTTTCTTTTAAATCACGAACAGTATCCTGAGCAAGCTCAATAGGATTTAAATATGTTGTTTCTTTATACAAGCGCTTACTTACTAAGCCATCTAGTTCAACTCCTAAACCAAATACGCCAATTTTTATACCGTCTTTTATAAAAGTTTTATAAGGCTTAACTAATCCGTCTAAAACGGTATTGCTAAAATCATAATTAGCAGAAACAAAGTCAAATTTTGCATTGGGTAATTGTGAAAGAAAGCCGTCAATTCCATTATCAAAATCATGGTTCCCTAATGTAGCTACATCATAACCAAGCATGGACATAAGTTTGAATTCTAATTCTCCCCCAAAATAATTAAAATACGGAGTGCCTTGAAAAATATCTCCAGCATCTAACAATAGGGTGTTAGGGTTGTTCTTTCTAATAGTGTCAATTAAAGTTGCACGTCTTGAAAATCCTCCAAGTCCTGGGTATTTATAATGGTTGTTAGGTAAAGGTTCTATTTGGCTATGTACATCATTTGTATGCAATATGGTAATATGTGTGTCTTTTGGTTTGCTAAATGAACTTAATGAAAAGCCTCCTAAACCTAATAAAGCTGTACTAGCAGCAGTTTTTTGTATGAATGATCGTCTAGTTTGCATAAGTAAAACGTTTGTCAAGGTTAGGAATAATACTATCTACTTTTTTGAAATAATCAATTATAGCAGTTCTTATTTTATAACCTGTTTTGTGTAATGAAACAGGGTTTTTAAAGAAATTCATTTTATCTCCACCTTCTTGTAAATAATCGGAAGTTAGTACAAAGTAGTTTTTTGTTTCATCAAATGAGAGGTCATTTATGGTAACATCCTGATATGTTTCGGTATTCAATTTCAAACTCAATTTAGCAATTGGGTGTGCTCTTTTATTAATAAATAGGTAATGAAGTAGTTCTTTTACTTTCTCACCTGATAATTCAGCTATGACTAGTTCGTTTTCAAAAGGCATTACCTCAAAAGCATTTCTTGCAGTGATACTTCCCTTTGGAATAGGAGCTCTTATTCCTCCATAATTAAATAATACAAAGTCAATGGTTTTATTGGTTTGCTTTTCGAAAATTGGGTTCCCTAGCTCAAAACATATATCAGCCATTAAATTTCCTAAGCTGCTTTCTAGTCTTCCATCTATTCTCGTTAAGTTAATAGGAGTGATGCATATTACTGAATCTAATTGTTCATTCAAGTGTTTTTTATATGGAGCAATAATGTCAGCTATTTTTTGATTATCTATTAATGTACTATCAGTAACTAATTGCTTTCCTTCAATTTTGTACAGTATCATATTGCTTTTTTTACAGGAAATCGTAAAAACAAAAGTTGTAAATATAACAAAATGTTGTATTTTCATATTTTTAATGTTTGATTATAACTTGCGTAATGGAATTTAGGAATGTATTTTTGTACTACAAATGTAAAGCTAATGTTTTTTAAAGGAATCAAAAAAAAATTGGCCCAAAAGAGTATCGATAAAGCACTTAATAACGCTTCTAATACTACTGAAGGGAAGATCAGAACCTTAGGGGTTTTGGTTGATGCTACGGTATTCGCTGATTTCCCATTTGTAAATGAAATAGCTGAGGTTTTTGGTATTGAAAAAAACGCAATTGAGATTGTGTATTATCATCCAAATAAAAAGGAAGCAGCACTAATGTCTGAGTTGGTATATACCGATTCGGAACTGGGGTTTAGAGGAAGGATACAAAATGAGGGAGTCACTCATTTTATAAACAAGTCATATGATGGTTTGCTGAATTACTATAATGAGGATATCTTATTATTAAATTTGGTTGCTGTACAATCCAAAGCAAAATTTAAAATGGGTTTTGCAGGGGGGTATGCAGGGGTTAATGATTTTTCTGTAACCACTGGGTTAAACAATATTGAAGTATTTTCATTTGAGTTAAAAAAATATTTATCGATTTTAAATAAAATATAATGAACAAGTTTTTAGGTACAGGAGTAGCGTTAGTTACACCGTTTAATAGTGATAAAAGTATTGATTTTATCGCGTTGGAGCGTATTGTTAATTATGTAATAGATGGCGGAGTAGAGTATTTAGTAGTGCTTGGGACTACAGGAGAAAGTGTTGTACTTACTGAGGAAGAGAAACAGCAAGTAATTACTAAAATTATTGAAGTAAACAATAAACGTTTGCCAATGGTGTTAGGTGTAGGAGGAAATAATACCGCAGCTGTAGTTGCTGAATTAAAAACTACTAATTTAGCTGACTTTGATGCAGTTTTATCGGTATCTCCATATTATAATAAACCGAGTCAGGAAGGAATATATGAGCATTTTAAAGCAGTTTCAGAAGCTTCATCCAAACCAGTAATTTTATATAACGTTCCTGGAAGAACAGCTTCTAATATGTTGCCAGAAACTATTGTTCGTTTGGCAAATGATTTTGATAATATTATAGCGGTAAAAGAAGCTGCTGGTGATTTAGTTCAAGCAATGAAAATTATTCAGCATAAGCCAAAAGATTTCTTAGTGATATCGGGTGATGATATGCTTGCTTTGCCAATGACTTTAGCAGGTGGTTCAGGAGTAGTTTCTGTAATAGGGCAAGGATTACCTAAAGAGTTTTCAGAGATGATCCGTTTAGGATTAAATGGCGATACTAAAGCAGCATATGAATTGCATTATAAAATAGCCGATTCAATTGATTTTATTTTCGAAGAAGGAAATCCGGTAGGGATTAAAGCATTGTTTTGTAAACTAGGGTTATGCGGATTAGATGTACGCTTACCTTTGATTGAAGCTAGTGAAGAATTGCAGAAAGAAATTAATAATTTTGTTGATAATTTTTAAGAAACATAAATAACAATACCTTAAAGCTGTCTGTAAAGATGGCTTTTCTTATTTTTGAGTTATAAACATACAGAATGGCAAAAATACAAGATCCTGGATTTGGGTATAAAACAGCATCATCAGCTAAAAGGATAGTAAATGCTGATGGTAGTTTTAATCTTAAACATTTAAATAAAAAATTTTCGGTATCAGAAATTTATTCAAGACTGATTAATATGTCTTGGACCAAATTCATGACACTAATTTTTGTGTGGTATGGTATTTTAAATCTGTTTTTTGCGAGTATTTATTACGGAATTGGTATAGAACATTTAACTATAGCTAAAACCACTCCTTTTCAAGATTTTTTAAATGCGTATTTTTTTAGTGCACAAACACTAACAACTTTGGGGTATGGATTGATTTCTCCTCAGGGAAATGCTACTGCTTTTGTTTCTTCTGTAGAAGCACTTATAGGAATAATTGGTTTTGCTTTTATGACAGGCTTGTTATATGGTAGGTTTTCGAAACCTAAAGCTGCTATTAGGTTTAGCGAAGTGATGGTATTAAGGACGTTTAAAGAGAAACGTGCTATTATGTTTCGTTTAATGAACAAGCGAACTAATGTGATGATAGAACCTGAAATTACCGTTACTTTGGCAATTAATGCACTAGATGAAAATGGAGATTTAACAAGAACGTTTTTTAAACTATCACTAGAGCGAGACAAGATAATGTACTTACCAACTACTTGGACTATCGTACACCTGATAGATGAAGATAGTCCGTTATTTGCTTATACTGATGCACAAATTTTAGCATTAAATGCGGAGTTGCTGATTTTAATTGAATACTATGAAGATGCTTTCGCGCAAAATGTATATCAAATGCATTCCTATAGTTTTAAGGACTTAAAAGGAGGAAGTAAATTTGTTGCTGCTTATTATTTTGATGAAAATGGTCAGGCAGTTTTAGATCATGGTAAATTAAGTATAACTGAGTCAATATAGTTCTTTGCTCATTAAAATAGTGTAGAAAAAGTTAAATTTAAGTAAATAAACTTCTCAATATAAAAATGTAGGCTATCTTCGTAAAGAAATTGTTTTTAGTTCGATTAAAATTGATTAATTTTGCAAAATCTTTTGATTATATATGAAGCACCTAGTATACATTATTACCATTGCAATAGGATTAAGTTCTTGTTCAGAATACCAAAAAGTATTTAGAAAAGACGATATAGCACCAAAGTTTGCTTTGGGTGAAAAACTATACAATGAAGGTAAAGTTAAAAAAGCTCAAAACTTATTTGCTCAAATAGTACCAAACTACAGAGGGAAACCAGGTGCTGAGAAATTAATGTATTTGTATGGAAACACGTTCTATTTAGAAGAAGATTGGAATACTGCAGCATATCAGTTAGAACGTTTTACAAAAGCGTACCCACGTAGCGAGAAGTTAGAAGAAATGGCTTTTAAAGCAGCAAAAAGTAATTACTACCTTTCTCCAAGATCAAGCTTAGATCAAGAAGACACTAATAAAGCGATTTTAAAGTTGCAAAACTTTATGAATAGCTATCCTAAATCAGAATACTTAAAAGAAGCAAGTGATTTAGCTTTAGAAATGAATTCTAAATTAGAAGAGAAAGCATATAACATAGCTAAAGGATATCATCATAGAATAAGTAGTGGTACTCAATATAGAGATGATTATTATGCGGCTATAACAGTTTTTGATAATTTTTTAAATGATTATCCAGGAACGAAGTATAAAGAGAAAGCATTATATTATAAATATGATACGGCGTACTTATTAGCAAAGAATAGTACTGAAAGAAAAAAGAAAAAACGTTTAGAAACTGCAATTACGTTTTATAATAAATGGAAAAAATTAGCTGCAGAATCAGAATTATCTGACGCCGCTGAAGTAACTCTTGCAGACATAAACAAACAATTAGAACAATTCAATAAATAATCATTATGGATATTAAAAATACAGATGCTCCAGTAACTACTATCACTTACGATAAGAATAAAATTGACGAGCAAACAGGTAATATTTATGAAGCGATTTCTGCAATAGCAAAAAGAGCAACACAAATTAATACTGAAATGAAAGATGAATTGGTGGAGAAACTTGAAGAGTTTGCTACATTTAATGATAGTTTAGAAGAAGTGTTTGAAAATAAAGAACAAATTGAAGTTTCTAAGTTTTACGAAAAATTACCTAAACCTCATGCTATTGCTGTTGAAGAATGGTTAGCAGAGAAAGTTTATTATAGAGATACTACAAAAACAGAAGAATAATATATGTCAATTTTAAGCGGTAAAAATATATTACTCGGTATTACTGGAGGTATTGCCGCTTACAAAACTACATATTTAGTCAGACATTTTATAAAAGCAGGTGCACATGTTAAAGTTATCATGACACCTGCTTCTATTGATTTTGTAACTCCTCTTACTTTATCAACCTTATCAAAAAATCCAGTATTATCTTCATTTACAAATGAGGATGACGACAATGATTTATGGAATAATCATGTTGACTTAGGATTATGGGCTGATATTTTTGTTATAGCGCCCGCTACAGCAAACACCATGTCAAAAATGGCAACTGGTAACTCAGATAATTTTTTATTAGCGACCTATTTATCCGCAAAATGTCCTGTGTATTTTGCGCCAGCAATGGACTTGGATATGTACAAGCATCCATCTACAGAAGCATCTTTTAAAGCACTAAAATCATTCGGGAATATTATAATACCTGCTGGTTCTGGTGAATTAGCAAGTGGTTTAGTAGGTGAAGGACGTATGGCTGAACCTGAAGATATTGTAGCTTTTATAGAAGCTGATATTTTAAGTAAATTACCATTGCGAAATAAAAAAGTGTTAATTACTGCTGGCCCGACCTATGAAGCAATAGATCCTGTTCGTTTTATAGGAAATCACTCTTCTGGTAAAATGGGATTTGAATTAGCTAATGTAGCTGCTAGTTTAGGTGCTGACGTTATTTTAATTACCGGACCTACAAAAGAGGCTGCTTCAAATTCATTAGTAAAAGTGATAGCTGTTACTTCTGCAGAAGAGATGTATAAAGCTGCTCACGACTATTATCAAGCAGTTGATGTAGCTATTTGTGCTGCAGCAGTTGCTGATTATAAACCAAAAAATGTAGCTGCTCAGAAAATAAAAAAGAAAGAAGCTACGTTTACAATTGAGTTAGAAAAAACAAAAGATATTTTAGCATCCTTAGGAGCGATTAAAAAATCACAGTTTTTAATTGGTTTTGCATTAGAAACTAATAATGAAATTGAAAATGCAAAAGGAAAGCTAAAAAGGAAAAATTTAGATTTTATTGTGTTAAATTCGTTACAAGATAAAGGTGCCGGATTTGGTAAGTCAACCAATAAAATAACTATTATTGATAAAGATGAATCGTTAACTTCTTTTGAATTAAAATCTAAAAAAGAAGTCGCAAATGATATAATTAAGTATCTTTTGAATAAAATATAAAATAACATGAATAAGTTAGTAGGAGTTTTATGTTTATTGTTTTGTAGTTACACTATCAGTGCACAGGAGTTAAACTGTACTTTGGTTATTAATGCAGAGCAAACGGGTAAACAAAACCAACAAATATTTAAAACTTTAGAACGTTCATTAAATGATTTTATAAACAAAACTACTTGGACGAATAAAATAATTTCTCCACAGGAACGTATAAATTGTGGTATGGTAATTACTGTAACTGAATTTAGTGTAGATACCTTTAAAGCTAGTTTACAAGTACAGTCTTCTAGACCAGTATATAATTCAACTTATAGTACGCCAATATTTAATTTTAATGACAAGGACTTTAATTTTAATTATGTTGAATTTCAAAATTTAACATTAAACCCTAATCAGTTTCAGTCAAACTTAATCTCCGTAATATCTTATTATATTTATGTAATGTTAGGTATGGATGCAGATACCTTTGTAAAAAAAGGAGGGACAGAATATTATAGTCAAGCAAAAAACATATTAAGCGTTGCGCAGTCAAGTGGATATAAAGGATGGGCTCCAGTAGACGGAAATCAAACAAGATATCAGTTGATGGATCAGTTATTATCACCTTCTTATGTAGAGTATAGAAACGTATTATATGCGTATCATAGAACTGCATTAGATGAAATGAATTCCAATCAGAGAAAAGCAAAAGAACGTATTATATTGGCCCTAAATCAATTTAAAAAAATGCATGCACGTCGTGCAAATTCTTTTCTCCAACGTACGTTTTTTGATGCAAAATCGGATGAAATTGAACAAATATTTAGTGGAGGACAAAATGTAAAAATTACTGATTTGGTAGATTTATTAAATCGAGTTTCACCAAACAACTCTTCTAAATGGAGTAATATTAAGTATTAGGTTTTATATAAAGAAAACTTAATAGAAATAGCTATTTAAATGACCTCTCGACTGCGCTCGAGGAGACATTGTTTTTATTTTTTTGTCTGGTCGAGCGCAGTCGAGACCTTATTATTAATCTGTTTTTATAAAAATTTATTGAAATAAAAATAGGCTCAAAAAATAATAAAGAGTGTTAACTAACCTATCTATAAAAAACTTTGCTCTAATAGATTCCTTAGAGGTTTCTTTTACAGATAAATTTTCAATTATCACTGGAGAAACTGGTGCGGGAAAATCTATTTTATTAGGTGGTTTAGGATTGATTTTAGGGAAAAGAGCCGATTTATCTGTAATAAATGATACGGATAAAAAATGTATTGTTGAAGCTGAGTTTGATATTGCTAATTATAAACTTGAAAAGCTATTTAAAAAATCAGAACTAGATTATGAGACTAATACAATTATCAGGAGGGAGATACTTCCTTCGGGTAAATCACGAGCCTTTATAAATGATTCTCCGGTATCCTTACAGGTTTTAAAAAATATTAGTGAGCAATTAATTGATATTCATTCACAGCATCAAACAGGGCTATTAACAGATAATTCATTTCAATTTGAAGTGATCGATGCCTTGGCTAATAATGAAACTAATTTATCAAAATATAAAATAGCTTTAGACGCATATAAAAAGGAATATCGTGAATTAGAGGATTTATATGAATTGCAAAAAACATCTAATGAATCACATGATTACAATTCGTTTTTACTAAATGAATTATTAGATGTACAATTAGAAAAGCTTGATCAGGAAGCCTTAGAGGAAGAGTTAGAGCAATTGAGTAATGTTGATACTATTGTGCAACAATTATCGCACGCAAATCAACTGTGCTCTAATGAGGAAGTTGGAGCATTAAATTCGTTAACAGAATTAAAATCTGTATTGCGTAGTATTGCTAATTTTTCAACTAATTATAAAATTATATTTGAACGAGTAGAATCTGTTCAAATTGAGTTGGAAGATATTTTTGGTGAAATAGAAAATGGGCAACAGAATGTTGAAGCTAATCCTGAACGACTGATAGTAGTTGCAGGAATTTTAAACAAATTGCAGAGTTTATTTCAGAAACATAAGGTTGCTTTAGTTGAGGAGCTGTTGGTGATTCAAAATGAATTAGACGATAAAGTTGGTGTTGTTGCTAATTTGGATGAAACAATAGCAGTTAAAAAAGAGTTGGTTGCAGATAAGGAAACTATTGTGGTTTCATCGGCAAATCAATTGCATGAAAAGCGAAGCATCGCAATACCAAAATTAATCAAACAGTTAGAGAAAATATTGACCAACTTAGGGATGGAAAATGCCAAATTTGAAATATCTGTATCTCAAGAAGCTGATTTTTTAACGAATGGTAATGATGTGTTGTCATTTTTATTTACTGCCAATAAAGGAGGTAATTTTAATGAACTTAAAAAAGCCGCTTCCGGTGGAGAGTTATCTAGAATAATGCTAGGTATTAAGGCTATTTTATCTAAGTATAAACATTTACCAACAATCATGTTTGATGAGATAGATACTGGAGTATCTGGAGATGTTGCTCATAAAATGGGAATGCTAATGCAGTATATGAGTGAAAATATGCAAGTGTTCAGTATTACACATTTATCTCAAATAGCGAGTAAAGGTTCGAGTCATTATAAAGTGTATAAGGAAGATGTTGATGGAAAAACAAGATCTAACTTAAAACATTTATCTCACGATGAAAGAGTAAATGAAATTGCCGAAATGATAGGAGGTAAGGAGCTTACTGAAACTGCTCTAAATCATGCAAAAGAGTTATTGAGTAATTAAATCATTTATTGTTCAAATAGCCAATGATAGTGTAGGTTTAAGGTTAACAGATGTGTATTCTACTGACTTAGTGGTACATATGGTAATATAGTATATATTGTTGGTAAATAATATTGGTGATTTATTAATAGTTGGTTATAGATTTGTAATAAATCAAAACTATTAATTATGAAATTAAAATTACTATGTATTTTAATCTGTTGTTATGCAACTATTAAAGCCCAGAATTCAAGTCCTAATTGTAATGTAACATTACAAAATAATACAATTTTTGAAGCACATCCTGAATCATTAGAGGAGTACCGACTTTTTAATGAATTTTCTAAAGAATATAAAGTAAATTCGAGTAATAAAAGCGCTGCTGCTGCGTATGTTATACCAGTTGTTTTTCATGTTTATGGTACATCACACTCTGGACAATCAGTATCATATGCTAAAATAGAAACTGCATTAGCAAAATTAAATGATGATTTTCAAGGTCTAAATGCGGATTATAATACTGTTGATCCAATGTTTACATCAATTAGAAGTACATTGGATATTGAATTTAAATTGGCAAAAATAGATCCAAATGGTGGATGTTCTACAGGAGTGATATTTCATGATGTAATGAGTGGATTTGGAAATGGTGGAGGATATGATGCTCTTATTCAGTCTGATGCTTGGGATAATTACAAATATATGAATGTATACATTCAAAATGATTTATATGATGATGCAAATCTGTATAATTCAGGAGTTGCTTGGTATCCTAATACATGGATGTCAGATAATAATTTGTCAAGAGTTGTATATAATGGAGCTTATATTCATGGAAATACAAATGATGAATTTGCATCTATCTTATCACATGAATTTGGGCATTGGTTAAACTTAAAACACACTTTTGATGGCGGATGTTCAGGTACTGATGAAGTAGCAGATACTCCTAGTGAAGATGGAAACCACACTTTAGGGTGTTCTGCAGGTACAAACTGTACTGGTGACTATGTAAATTATGAAAATTACATGGGGTATAATGGAGCTTCAGGTTGTTATAAAATGTTTACTCAAGGACAAATAACAAGAATGACTGCAGCTTTAACTCATGCTACACGTCAGCCATTATGGCAAGCTGCTAATTTAATAGCTACAGGTGTTGATGATGCGGCTAGTTCAAGCGCTGTAACAAGTAATATTTCAGGTTTACAAGAAGAAGATGCTAATGATGGAAGTTTTACAACAACGGCTACCGTAACAGTTTCAGGAACAACTTTTGTGAATAGTTCAGGGAGTTTAGTAAATGGAGTAGACTATAATTTATCTTTACCAGCAGGTTTGTCGGCTACTGTTACATTGTTGAGTAATACAGAAGCGCAGATTTCTTTTACAGGAAATGCAACCAACCATGAAGTTGTAAATAATGCAGCAGGAGGAATTACATTTTTAAATCCAGCGATTACAGGAGGAACAGGAACCCTAAATTGTACTGGGGTATATTGGAATTTTAAGTATTATGATGCATATGGTATTTTTTATGTTGATAATGCTGATATCACTGTTAATTCGGGAGCTACATGGCAATGGTTTGCAATTGAGGCGGATGCTGATGATTATTCATTTGGAGCTTTTGTTGATGGTGGAGATTTGAAATTAGAAACATACACTAAAGCAATTATTTCTGAAGGAGCAACTCGTAATATTACATATTTAGGTACAAATGAACCTGTTGATGGAACAAGAAATTTTGTAGCAGGTGGAGCATATCCAGATTTACATAACTTAAGAGATGCTTCTTATACTACTTGGGATGGTCAAACAGGTTATATTGGGTTTGAGTATGCAATTAATGGAAGAACATGTTATGGTTGGTTTCATATTGCTGTAACGGCAGATGGAAGTGAATATACAATTACAGATTATGCGTATAATACGGAGCCAAATGCTACAATATATACTCCAACTATTAATACAGGTAGTGCTTTCAGTGATATTTCTGAGTTTTATGAAGCTGACATCAATGATGGTAGTTTTACAACCGTTTCTACAATTTCATTATTAGGGACTACTTTTACAGCTTCTTCAGGTATACTAACTAGTAGTGTTGATTACACGGTGTCCTTTCCAACTGGATTAAATGCAGTGGTAACACTAACGAGTACTACAGAAGCTCAATTATCTTTAACAGGAACAGCAGCTGCCCATGAAGTAGCTAATAATACTACTGGAAATATAACTTTTTTAGATAGTGCAATAACAGGAGGAGTTGCAACATTAAGTGCTGCTACTATTGCTTATGATGTTAAGTTTTATGATGCTTATGGCATTTTTTATGTCGATAATGCTGATATGACTGTTAATTCGGGAGCTATATGGCAATGGTTTGCGATTGAGCCGGATGCTGATGATTCATCTTTTGGTGTTTTTGTTGATGGAGGTGATTTAAAATTAGAAACGTATACAAAGGCAATTATTTCAGAAGGAGCAACTCGTAATATTACTTATTTAGGATATAATGAGCCAGTTGATGGAACAAGAAATTTTGTAGCTGGAGCAGCTTATCCTGATTTACATAATTTAAGAGATGCATCGTATACCGTTTGGGATGGGCAAGAAGGTTATATTGGTTTTGAGTATGCAATAAATGGTAGAACATGTTACGGATGGTTCCATATTGTAGTAAGTGCTGACGGAAGTGAGTATAGTTTATTAGATTATGCTTACAATACAGAACCTACTGCAACAATTTATACTCCTTCAAACTTATCAGTAGGTGATGATATGTATAATGTTAATGAATTTTCAGTGTACCCAAATCCATTTTATAATGAATTTAAAATTGTTAACAATAGTACTGGTAATGCTAAAATTAGTGTAGTTATATTTAATAGTTTAGGTCAACAAGTTTTTGGAAACAATTATTCAGGTTTTGATAAAACAATTACTATTTCAAATTTAGAAATAGCGAAAGGAGTTTATTTTGTGAAGATTCTTTCGGGAAATAAAACCGTTTCTGTAAAACAGTTGGTTAGGAAGTAGTTTTCTTTATTTTTGTTGAAAAGGTCGATTTATTTATAAATCGACCTTTTTTTATGTAGTTTTATAAAAAATGAAAATAAATGACTTTGATATCAAAAGAAACAGTATCTTTTTTAAAAGAACTTTCAGAAAACAATAATAGGGAATGGTTCTCCGAACATAAGAAAGAATTTAAGGAGCATGAGGCAACTGTAAAGTTATTTTTTCAATCCGTATTTGAAAAACTAAGTGCTACGGATGATATTGAAGCATATAAAATGATGCGTATTTATAGGGATGTTCGTTTTTCGAAAGATAAAACACCATATAAAGCTCGTTTTGCAGGTAGTTTTAAAAGATCTTCAGAAAGATTAAGAGGTGGGTATTTTTTAAATTTAGAGCCAGGTAATTGTGTCGTTGGTGGAGGGTTCTACGGGCCAAATCCAGCAGATTTATTGCGAATACGAAAAGAATTTGAATTGGATGCTTTAGAAATAAATGAAATTTTATCAGATAAAGCGTTTAAAAAAATATTTCCTAACGGTATTCAGGGAGAAGGAGTGAAAACAGCTCCAAAAGGATTTGATAAAAATAATGAAGCGATAGTTCTTATTAGAAAAAAACAATTCTATGTAATGAAATCATTTACAGATTCAGAAATGACTTCTGAAAAATTTGTAGATGAAGTGGTTAGTGTATTTGTAACACTTCGCCCATTTTTTGATTATATGAGCGAAGTATTAACTACAAATTTAAATGGGGAATCAATTTTGGAAGGTAACACCAATTAAAACTCAAAACAATTCAATTTACTCACGAATATTTTAAAATTTAACTGGTATTAACCAGCTTTTGATAAATCTTCCGGGTATTCTAATAATAAAATATTGTCTTTCAATCGTTCAATAACTAAGTTCATCATGCGCTTATTTAAACCAGAGGAATTTTGAATGTATTGTTTGTATTCTTCTAGGGAAAATACACCAAGAATCATCCCTTTTAATGAATTTCGAAACTTAATGTCTCGTTGAATTGCATTTTCAATATAATGCAGTTTCTTATCAGTAGAAAGACTGTAAAATACGTTTTTGTGTTTTTTAACGTAATTCTTAAAACTGTCAATAAGCAACTCTTTTTGAAATTGAATAGACGGTCGTAAAGTAGCGTTTTGAAAATATTCACCTGCCGACATATTGTTGTTAAGTGTAGTAGTTTTTACACCTAATCTAATCTTTAATAAATCATTTGTTCTGTTATTCATAATTTATAAAGTATTGGTTTACCCTAAATTACAAATTATTACAATTGATAAATAAAACGTATCACGCTAGTTATCAACTAAGTTGTGAACAAAAAAAGCGATTCGGTTAAGAATCGCTTTTTTTTTATCTGTGACCAAGCAAATTTAGCTTGATGTTGGTATTAAATACCTTGTTCAGTCAATAAAGTTTTTAACTCAGGACTCGATGGTCTTGGAGCATCAGCAGAAACAATATTTCCATTAGGATCTAATAAAATAAATCTTGGGATACTATTTACACCATACTCAACTGCAAATTTCGATTTAAAATTATTGTCTGCAAATAATTGAACTCCAGTCATTTCTTTTTCTTTAATCATGTTAACCCATGTTTCATGAGCGTTTTTTCTATCTACAGAAATACTTACAAACTCAATGTTTTTACCATGAAATTCTTTTTCTACTTCTTTTAAGAAAGGGATTTCTCTTTTACAAGGTCCACACCATGTTGCCCACATATCGATATAAACAAATTTTCCTTTTAAATCAGCTAATGAAGTAGTTCCTCCAGCATGATTCTCATAGTTTTCAAATATAGGGGAAGGGTTTCCTTTAGCTAATTTTTTAGAATCTGCTAATTGCTTAGTTAAAGATTCTTTAAATTTTTTGTCAGTTGCTATTGCAATAATTTCTTTATAAATAGCGTCTGATTCATCATTACCAGCTTTAATTTCTCTTGCAACATTAGGAAGAAGAGCTTGTTTGATGTTGTCACTTTTTAATCCTTTAATTTGATTAATGAATGACATTGCGAATGATAGTGTGCTATCTTTCTCTGTAGCTTCTGTAGCTTTACCTTGAATATCTCCCATCACCAATCCTTTATAAGCATCAGAGCTGTCAAAATCTAAAGCATTATCTAGGTCTAAACCTTCTAGTTCTTTACTAAACCCTTCAGGTAGAACAACTTCTTTACCTCCTGTAACCATTTTGTAATAGTTTGGATAGTTTTTTAGAGCAGCTAAATAAGTAAAGTTATTATTCTTTTTTGCAGAAGCAACAAAATCAACATCTTTTATGTCAAAAGAAGTTAATAATGAATCAGCACTAGTTAGAACCGCTTTTACTTTAGAAGTGAAGACTTCAGGTGCAGATGCAAATAATTCGCGAGGATTCATTTTTGCATTTGTTACCTCCTCTAACATGTATGCTTTTGCTAAGTAATTGTTAACTACAGCTCCTTCTCCAGTATATGAAATTGTTTCGTCAAACTCTTTTGTATTAATAGTTAAATTTAAGTTATCACCTTGCTTTAAATGGAAGCCAGAAGTTTCTGGGCCTATTTTAACAATAAATTTACCGTTTGAAATTTTTAGTGTATCACTAAATGTACCATCTTCTTTTACAACTATAGCTTTTGAAAAATCCTTTCCTTTAACAAAAACACTATCAGTATTATTATTCGTGATTTTACCAGAGAATAATGCATAGTCTACTGGTTTTACGTCTTCTTTTTTACAAGAAACAATAGCTAGGGTAGCTAAGGCAAAAACAACTTTTTTCATTTTTATTTTATTTTGGTTATTAATAATTTGTTTGACGTTATAGTTGTCAAAATATTACAGTTTATTTTTCTAAAACTTAAAAATACGAGAAAATCTATTAAGTTTTTAGAATTACGTATAATAATGTTTGGAAATCAGTGAAGCAAATCCGATTTTTGATGTCCAAATCAAAGAACTGAGAATATGATACATTACATTGGTACAAGTCATTTGAGTTTATCTGACATACAAACAATACTATTAGAAGGAAAAAAAATCGCTTTATCAGAAGAGGCGATTGAAAATATTCAGAAATGTAGAGCTTATTTAGATGATAAAATGGAGCGTGAATCTGCCCCGATTTATGGTATCAATACTGGTTTCGGTTCTTTATGTGATGTGAAAATTGATAAAGAAAACTTAACACTATTGCAAGAGAATTTGGTAATGTCACATTCTTGTGGTACCGGCGATAGAGTTCCTCAGGAAATAGTGAAATTAATGTTGTTGCTTAAAATACAAAGTTTAAGTTATGGTCACTCAGGAGTACAGTTAGTTACTGCCGAACGTTTGATAACAATGTTTAACGAAGGAATTTACCCAGTAATTTATACGCAAGGTTCATTAGGTGCTTCAGGAGATTTAGCTCCCTTGGCTCATTTAGCTTTACCATTAATAGGTGAGGGGACTGTTGTATATAAAGGAGAAGAAATATCATCTTCAGTTTTATTTGAAAAATTTGGTTGGACAAAAATTATATTGCAATCTAAAGAAGGCTTAGCATTGTTAAACGGAACTCAGTTTATGAGTGCTTATGGGGTATATAATTTATTAAAAGCATATAAACTATCATACTTTGCTGATGCGATAGGAACAATATCTTTAGAAGGGTTTAATGGTAATAAGTCACCATTTTTAGCATATTCTCATATCATTCGTCCACATAACGGTCAGTTGCAAACGGCAGCGCGTATTCTTTCGTTTTTAGAAGACAGTGAATTGATTGAGCAAGAAGGAAAAGCAGTGCAAGATCCGTATTCATTCAGATGTATGCCACAAGTTCATGGAGCATCAAAAGATACTTTTGCATTTGTCAAGAAAACTTTTGAAACTGAAATTAACTCGGTAACTGATAATCCAAATATTTTTATTGAAGAGGATATGATTATTTCTGCAGGAAACTTCCATGGACAACCATTGGCGCTAGGAGCAGATTATTTAGCAATTGCAATGGCTGAGTTAGGAAGTATTTCTGAGCGTAGAACTTACCAGCTTATATCAGGATTAAGAGGTTTACCAGCATTTTTGGTAAATGAACCAGGATTGAATTCAGGGTTTATGATTCCGCAATACACAGCAGCTAGTATTGCAAGTGCGAATAAGCAGTTGTGTACTCCATCTAGTATTGATTCTATAGTATCAAGTAACGGACAAGAAGATCATGTAAGTATGGGTGCAAATGGTGCTGTAAAATGTAAAACAGTAATAGATAATGTAGAGCGTATTTTAGCGATCGAATTATTAAATGCTACTCAGGCAATAGAGTTTAGACGACCGTTAAAATCGTCACCATTTATTGAGAGTATGGTGGAAGCGTATCGTAAAGAAGTTCCTTTTGTAGAGGTAGATAGATTATTACATAACGATATTCAAAAATCAATTGCTTTTATCCAGAACTTTGTATTGGATAAAGAAGTATTATTTGGATAAAGTATAAAATAATTAAACGATAAAAAAACAGCTACTATTAATATTAAGTAGCTGTTTTTTTTATCGTTTAATTTCAAATGAATTGAATTGCTTTTCAGTATTCAATTTGATAATAGCAACACTTGTAACTTTGGATAAAGGAGACCCTTCATTTTTGAGCCAATGTATAAAAATATCGAGTTCTTTTTTTTCTCCTGTAGCTTCAATGAAAACAGTTCCGTTATTTTGATTAGTTACATAGCCATGTAATCCGAATTCATTTGCTTTTTTATGAGTGTATTTTCTAAACCATACACCTTGTACTTTTCCATGAACTGTAATTTGGAGGCTCTCCATTATATAACTGGTATGGGAGTTTTGTATTCATTTACAGCAACAAAAGTAAAATGACCTGTTACAGCCAACTCTCTTTGGTTAGAATACATTCTTTCAGTATAAATGTCTACTTTAATTTTACAACTAGTAGTTCCAACTTTAATAACTTTAGCAACTAATTCAATAATACTTCCTTCAGGAATTGATTTTTCAAAATCTATTTTGTCTGATGATATGGTTACCATTCTTTTACGGCTAAATCTAGTCGCACATATAAATGAAGCCTCATCCATAAGTTGTAAAGCAGTTCCTCCAAATAATGTTCCGTAGTGATTTGTGGTGTTTGGAAATACGGCTTTAAAAATTCTTGTTTCCGAAAGTTTTATTCGTTCATCAATTGTCATGTGAATTGTGTTTAGTATTATCATTAACCATCTATTAGTGATTAAGTTTGTTTTATAAAGCAATACTTTTGGACTAAACGTGTAAACTAACAATTAACAGTATTATTTACGTTAGCGTAAATCGTTCAGAAAATAAATCCACTGTTGGGATTAAAGTTATATTAAATAAGGAGGTAAAAAGTTATTACTTACTTATTTTTGTGGTAAAGATAGTAATATGAATATAATAGATAGCCTTAAATGGCGTTATGCTACTAAAAAATTTGATACAAAAAAGCATGTGTCGGATGATAAGTTAGCAATATTAAAAGAAGCGTTTACACTTACTGCAACTTCATACGGATTGCAACCTGTTAAGTTAGTAGTCGTTAGTAATAAGGAGTTGCAAAAAGAGTTAGTACCCTATTCATTTAATCAGGAACAAGTTGCTCAGGCATCTCATGTATTGATTATTTGTATTGAGAATACCGTTGATGAAGCGTATATTAGAACGCATTTTGAAAATGAAAAGAGTATTAGAGGAGTTTCTGATAAGATAATAGATTCTTTTAGATCATTTTTAATAGCTGATTTTTCAAGTAAAAAAGATACTGAAATAAAAGAATGGGCAACAAAGCAGGCGTATATAACTTTAGGTAATTTGTTGACAGTTTGTGCTTTAGAGAAAATTGACTCCTGTCCAATGGAAGGTTTTGTGCCAGTGAAGTATGATGAATTATTAAATTTGAAAAATATGGGGCTTTCTTCGGTATTAGTATTGCCAATTGGTTATAGGGCTGATAAGGATATGTTTTCAAAATTTAAGAAGGTTAGAAAGTCTATTGAAACGAATGTGATTACAATATAATTTTGGTAAGGTTATTGTAGTATATATTAAATAATGAATTAATAAAAAGTTCAAGATGAATAGTGTTTTAATGATAGTGTTGTTGTTTATTAGTACGTTGTTTTATGCCCAAGAGCATGATACAAGGTTAAATTGGGAAACTGATTTTGAAATAGCAAAAACTAAATCTAAAAAAAGTAAAAAGCCTATTTTAATGTTATTTACTGGTAGTGATTGGTGTGCTCCGTGTAAAATGTTAAAAAAAGATTTTTTCTATTCAGATAAGTTTATAGAAAAATCAAACCATTTTGTTTTGCTATTAGTCGACTTCCCAAGAAATAAGGAGTTGATTACTCCTGCTCAAGAGGCAGCAAATAAAGTATTGAATTCTAAATACGGAGTAAGATCGCTTCCAACATTGATCGCTGTAAATTATAAAGGGAACATACTCGATAAGATTAAAAGCTATAATTCTGGTAGGGATACGAGCTACCATTTTGAGTTTATTGATAAGCTATTGAGATAGTTTTATTGATAATAATGTTTTAAAAACCTCTATGTGAAAATTTTACATAGAGGTTTTTAGTTATGTTTTGAATAGTGTAATTTTATTATTTCAGTTAATTTATTGGTGATTACCTTGTTTTTTAACCTTATTTTTTCGCAGTTAATTGTACAATTTCTACAATAACGTCAATAGCTTTTTTAATACTTTCTACTGGTACATATTCATAACGTCCGTGGAAGTTATGTCCTCCTGCAAAAATATTCGGGCAAGGTAATCCCATGTATGACAATTGAGAACCGTCAGTACCACCTCTAATTGGTTTAATTAATGGAATGATCCCTAGGTTTTTCATAGCTTCTTCAGCAATATCAACAATATGCATTACAGGTACTACTTTTTCCTTCATGTTAAAGTACTGGTCACTAATTACAGTTTCAACAGTTCCTACACCATGTTTTGCATTTAAATCAGCAGTAATCTTTTCAAGTAGCGCTTTACGTTTTTGAAATTTATCCATGTCATGATCCCTAACAATTAAGCCGATGTTAGTTTCTTCTACTTTTCCTTCAATTCCGTATAAGTGAAAAAACCCTTCATACCCTGAAGTCTTTTCAGGAACTTCTTGTTCTGGTAAAGCAGCAATAAATTCGTTTGCAATTAACATAGCGTTAATTAGTTTTCCTTTTGCATAACCAGGGTGAACAATTTTACCGTTTACTTTAATTTTAGCACCAGCTGCATTAAAGTTTTCGTATTCTAATTCACCAACTTGACTACCATCCATTGTGTATGCCCAGTCAGCAGCGAATTTATCTACATCAAATTTATGAGCGCCTCTACCAATTTCTTCATCAGGAGTAAACCCTATACGAACTTTACCGTGTTTGATTTCCGGATTATTAATTAGGTGTTCCATGGCACACATAATTTCCGTAATACCAGCTTTGTCATCAGCTCCTAGAAGGGTAGTTCCATCAGTAGTGATTAAAGTTTGCCCTTTGTACATCAATAAATCTTCAAAATAATCAGGAGACAATACAATGTTTTTTTCTTTATTTAAAAGAATATCACCACCGTCATAATTAGGGATAATTTGAGGTTTTACATTAGCACCAGTGTAATCAGGAGTGGTATCAAAATGCGATACAAAACCAATTGTTGGTACTTCATGGTTAACATTACTAGGTAAAGTTGCCATAATGTAAGCATGTTTATCTATGGTAACATCTTCCATTCCCATAGCTTTTAATTCATCAACCAATTTATTGGCTAAATCCCATTGTTTTTCAGTACTCGGGCAAGTGTCTGAATTTGGATCTGATTCGGTATCAATAGTTACATAACTGATAAAACGGTCTATAATGTGTTGCATGCTATATTTTTTTCACGAAAATAATTGTATTTATTTAAATAACATAATTTGCTAGTGGTAAAAGCGTTATTTTAAACTCTAAATTATATGTTAATTTAATTGTCATGAGCTTTTTTTGTAGTAATTTTCAGAAAACAATAGCTAAGAACCTATGAAAACAGTTTCGGAATTATTAAACATATTAAGGCTTGATAAGCTTTCAGAACTTAGTTTTAAAGGAGTGAATGAAACTGTAGGAACACCAACGGTGTTTGGAGGACAAGTTTTAGCACAATCCATAAACGCAGCATATAATACCATAACTAATGGTAGAGTTTTACATTCGCTGCATTCCTATTTTTTAGAACCAGGTGATTTAAACCTACCTATAACATTTGATGTTGCTATAATGCGTGATGGAGGAAGTTTTTCTACCCGTAGAGTTACAGCTAAACAAGGTGAATCGGTTATTTTTATTTTAGCAGCTTCGTTTCATAAAATAGAAGAAGGGTACGAGCACCAGGTTGAAATGAAATCAGATATCAAACAACCAGAAGAATTATTGAGTTGGAATGATATGCTTAATCAGTTTGGTGATTTTTTACCACAGACTGTAAAGAATTTTTTAAATGTACCTAGACCAATTTCTTTTAAACCTACCAAGATTGTAAATCCGTTAGAGAAAAAAGATTTACTTCCGTATTCTGATGTATGGTTTAAGTTTAAATGTGCAAATGAAGAATTGTCTTTAGCAGAAAAACAACAAATGCTAACCTATGTTTCTGATTATAATATTTTAACAACAGCATTAAATATCCATGCGAGTAAAGCGCACTTTGGAAATACACAAATGGCTAGTCTAGATCATTCCATGTGGTTTTTTAGAGATTTTGATATAGACGACTGGTTGTTGTTTTCAATAGATGTACCAAGTACGCACGGAGCACGAGGTTTTTCAAGAGGGAATATTTACACTCGAGAAGGGAAACTAGTGGCTTCCGTTACTCAAGAAGGATTGATGCGGCCTATGAGGAAGAAAGATTAGTTTCTTGTGCGATTTCTCCTAAAGTCGAAATGACTAGGGGTTTTAATATATAACAGTTTTCTAATTCTACTGTTATTTCGAAGCGAAACGTAGAGAAGAGAGAAATCACATACTGAAAGCAACAAATTAGATTTTATAAAGGTATTAGATATACTCATGAAGGAAAATCAGGGGCTTCCGTTACTCAAGAAGGCTTGATGCGACCGATGAGGAAGAAGTAGTAATTGTTTATCAGGGTTTTATATGTTTTTACTATAAAACATGTTTTTTGTCTGTGTGATAATTTAATTGTTTATTAGCAATCTAACTAACTAATTCTTTATGAAAAAATACTACTTTTTACTACTTACTATTTTTATGGTAAGTTTTACTCAAGCTCAAATTGTAACTATTCCAGACGCTAATTTTAAAGCACTACTTGTTAATACGAATATTGCAGATTTAGACGGGGACGGGAATTTCGGTGAATTTGTAGATGCTAATGATGATGGAGAAATACAAGAAAGTGAGGCTATATCTGTTAAGGGACTGTTTTTTGGGGGAATAATATTAACTCATTAGAAGGGATAGAGTACTTTACTAGTTTAGAAATTTTAGCTTGTACTAACAATAATTTAGTTAGTTTAGATTTAAGCGCTAATACATCTCTGTATAAGGTTTGGTGTAAGGATAACAACTTAAATATTATAAATGTGAATGGTTGTACTTCTTTATTTGAACTTTGGTATTCAAATAATAACTTAATTAATTTAGACGTTAGTACAAACGTTAATTTAGATGCTTTAATTTGTGAATCAAATAACTTTACTGACTTAGATTTAAGTTCAAATATTAATTTAACTTATTTAGCTTGTCAATCTAATAATCTAAATACTTTAAATTTAAAAAATGGAAGTACTATTCAGGGAACTAATGATTTATATTTTCCTAATAATCCAAATTTAGCTTATATCTGTATAGATGAAGAAGAGTTAAGTCAAGTACAAAACTTAGTTGATAGTTATGGTTATAGCAATTGTGCTGTAAATACCTATTGTACCTTTACACCAGGAGGTGATTTTTATGAGGTTACTGGAGAAGCTAGATTTGATACTAACATAAACGGATGTGATGCGGGAGATAGCTATTACCCTTACTTGCAATATAATATTACAGACGGTACTACATCCGCAACTTTTATAACAAATACATTAGGTGAATATTACTTTCCTGTAGAAGCGGGTAGTTATACAATTACTCCTCAAGTTGAAAACCCAACCTATTTTAATGTTTCACCAACAAGTTTGGTGGTAAACTTCCCAACTAATATGAGCCCTTATACACAAGATTTTTGTGTAACTCCAAATGGGGCATTTAATGATTTAGAAATTGTTTTATTACCAATAAATCAAGCTAGTGCTGGTTTTGAAGCAGAATACCAATTAGTATATAAAAACAAAGGGAATACAACATTGTCAGGAAGTGTTGATTTTTCGTTTAATGATGATTTAATGGATTTTGTTTCAGCTTTGCCAATAGTAGATGTGCAAACAACTGGAGGTTTAACTTGGAATTATACCAGCTTACAGCCGTTTGAAACAAGAACTATTGAATTCATTATGAATATCAATACACCAACGGACCCAAGTTTCCCAGTAAACGAAGATGATGTGCTAGATTATACTACAACTATTAACCCAGTTGCTGGAGATGAAACACCAATCGATAATGTTTCTGAATTACACCAAACAGTAGTAAATTTTTATGATCCAAATGACAAAACTTGTTTGGAAGGTAAAACAATAGCTCCATCTGAAGTAGGGGAGTATGTACATTATGTAATACGATTTGAAAATACAGGATCGTCAAATGCTATAAATATTGTAGTTAGGGATGTTATTGATACTAACATGTATGATGTAAGTACATTAATACCATTACATGGAAGTCATGAGTATACTACGAGAATTAAAAACACAAATGAAGTAGAGTTTATATTTGAAAACATTAACCTGCCATTTGATAATGCTAATAATGATGGTTTTGTTGCCTTTAAAATAAAAACGCTACCTACTTTAGTAGTAAATGATACTTTTGAAAATGAAGCAGAGATATATTTTGATTATAATTTTCCTATTATAACTGATAAAGAAATTACTACGATTGTAAACCCTTTAGGAGTTTCTAATTATATTTTAGATTCGAGCCTTAAGATTTATCCTAAGCCAACAAATGATTTTATTAAAATTTCAGGAAAAAACAATTTAAAAAGTATTGCATTATATGATATTAATGGAAGGTTGTTGCAAGAAGTAAAGGTTTTAGGAAACCAAATAGAAAAAGAAATAGGGTTACATCAATTAGCTAGTGGTATTTATCTAATTAAAGTAACTTCAAGTAAAGGGGTATTAATAGATAAAATAATTAAAGAATAACTTTACCAACTGTGATTTAGAGAGAATACGTCAGTTCGAGTGATTTTCGATAGAAAATTGTATCGAGAATAGTATTTGAGTTGCTAAATACTAAAATCGAATTCAGATTATAAAAAAAAGACATTATAGCTGCGGTTATAATGTCTTTTTTTCTTCCAATAACAATGCGTACTTTTGCATAAATCAAAAAATAAGCATGTATAAAAGCCTTATTCGCCCAATTTTTTTCGCTTTCGATCCTGAAAAAATTCATCATTTCACCTTTAGTTTAATAAAAATAGCAAGTAAAATACCTGGGGTTTCAAGTATTTTTAAAAGCTTATACCAAGTAAAAGATTCAAGGTTAGAGCGAACAGTTTTTGGATTAACATTTCCTAATCCAGTAGGATTGGCTGCAGGATTTGACAAAGAAGCAAAACTATACAACGAATTATCAAATTTTGGATTTGGATTTATTGAAATAGGAACCATTACTCCAAAGGCTCAAGTGGGAAATCCTAAAAAGCGTTTATTTCGTTTAAAAGAAGACAATGCTATTATCAATCGGATGGGATTCAACAATCAGGGAGTTGAAGCGGCAATTAAAAACTTAAAAAATAAACGTTCTAACTTGATAGTAGGAGGGAATATTGGTAAAAATACCGACACTCAACCTGAAGATTACACAGCAGATTATGCAGTGTGTTTTAAAGCATTGCATCCGTATGTAGATTATTTTGTGGTTAATGTAAGTTGCCCGAATGTAGGAAGTCATGCAAAACTACAAGACAAAGGATACTTGTTAGAATTATTAGGTGCTTTAAAAGAGTTGAACAATAAAGAAACTGTTCAAAAGCCGATAGTTTTAAAGATCGCTCCAGACTTAAATAATAAGCAATTAGATGAAATTATTGAAGTTGTTGCTGAAACAAAAATAGATGGTGTAATAGCATCAAATACTTCAATGGACAGAGAAGGTCTTAAAGCAACTAACGAGCAACTAAATGCTATAGGAAACGGTGGAGTAAGCGGTAAACCAGTTGCTGACAAAAGTACAGCGGTAATTAAATATTTATCAGATCATTCCAACAAAGCATTTCCGATAATAGGAGTTGGAGGAATACATTCTGCTCAAGATGCCCTAGATAAAATAAATGCCGGAGCAACCTTAGTACAAGTGTTCACAGGTTTTATTTATGAAGGACCAAAATTGGTTAAGGATATTAATAAAGCGATATTGAAAGGACTTTAAAATATATTTAATCAATTAAAAAATCAGGGTGTTGTTTGTAAAATGAATTCCAAAATTCAGAGTCATATTCAGCAGTGTTTAGTTTATTTTTTCTATAGGTAGTTCAATAATAAACTTAGCACTTAGCAACTGTAGTGTCATTGCTAAAAATGATAACATTAATAGTAGGGTATCCAATAACGCTACATTTGAAAAGACTTCGAGGCCTAGCCATCTACCTAAAACTAAATTTTATAAATAGTTTCCGGCGTTCACTAATAATATACATATCATGAACTGTTGCGAAGTACTGAGTTTTATTTTATATTTTAAAGAGCAATTATTTTTCTTTTTATAAGAAATCTGATTTAATTACATAATTTAATTTTTTAATAGCATTAGAAATTTTCTTGTTGGTTTTTCCTATAACATAAAATATGACATTACTTTTGGTAGCTTTTTATATAAATTAACAATACAATTTATACCTGACGTATCAATACTATTTAACTTCTCTAAACTTAGGACTACTTTTGATTTATTGTTAAAAAGGAATTCAAAATAGATTTTAATTTTTTAGAATTGCTTGAAGCTAAATTCCCTTCAATTTCAAATATTTCTTGAGTATAACATATTATTTTTTAGTCGTTAATATACGCCAAGGTCATTTTTTTATTTGTTTTACGTTTTCCATATTCGATAGAATAGCACTTGTTATAGATTAATGAGCTTATTATTGCTTGTAACATTAAACACATGTGTTATGGGAAATAAAATAATTATATACAGTTTGGGTTTCGCATTATTAGTAGTTCAACGAAGTTACTCTCAGGACCCTATTAATAAAGGTCTTTTGCTTTTTGAAAACGGAAAATTCAGTAAGGATGAGGTCTTTTTTTGAAAGTTTTATGAAAACAAATTATTAAATAAAACTGCCATATTATGTTTTGGTAGAGCAGTTGGCTTTAATGGTGATTTACAAAAAGCGAAAGAGATTTTCGGTAAGCTGTTATATGATGATTCTAATAATCTAGAATTCCTTATTAATTATTCTGAAGCACTGTTATGGAATAAAGAATATACTATTGCCTTGTTGAATAATCTTTAGCTTGAGAATGATTATGCTAATAATCCAATTGTACAATTAGGTTTAGCAAATACTTATAGTAATATTAAAAAATATAAAAGCGAAATAAATCATTATAATAAGGGTACAGCAATTGATAATAATATATTGGTTAGCGCATATTCATCGTGCAAATAATCAAGATAGAGAAGCACTAGGGGTAATTGCAAATTGATTAATTATTGATGTCAATAACACTAGAATTGAGTGAGTTGAAAAAGATAGTTATTAATGCCTATAAAATTTATATACATCAAAAAAACCGTGTTACTAACGATAGTGATAAAAATACATCGAAAAATGTAACAACATAGATTAATATTCCTATCGATACAAAAATTCATTTGCAGTAGTTTATCAATACAGAAATAAGAGAACAGAATTATTGAAGATAGAGCGATTCAAAATATTTTCGGATTAACATTTAAAAAAGATTTAACTAATCAAATTGAGTTTGCAGGTAATTTAAGTTATCTACTATCTAAAGAGATGATTAAAAACGATAATATAATTTTATAAGGTGAAAGTAGAAATGAGGCCTACTTTTAATCTATCATTTAGTGTTAATTATCAAAAAGAGTTTCATAATTTAATGCGAAATTTCTTGATTAAAAAATCACTCAAAACCATTTTTTTTTGCAAATTATCATATTTTAACAAAATGGAATATTGGATGGTTTGTGCAATACTATTTCACTCAACAATCAGATGATAATATAAGAAATTTGTGATTTAACTCATTATATTATGTCTTAAAAAAAGAGCGTGTTTTTAAATTTGGATTGAACACTTAAATAATAAACTTTAAGGAAGAATCTCCGGAAATTTATTTTAGTCCAAAGCAATTTTTAGCTTTCGAGGGATTTGTAAATGTTAAGCTTTCAAAAACTAAAAGTAATTATATAGTAAATGGAAATTTAACTTTTGGATACCAGTACGTTAATAGGGTAGGACAAAACAGTTTTAGAGGAGAGTTATAATTAGGGCACAAAATAACTTCAAAATTTACGGCAAATACAGTAAGTTATCCTCAAGAACTGCAGCAGGTTTTGAATTTAATGAGTTGGGTATTAAGTTTAATTACCTATTTCAATAGATTTAATCTACTCATTAATTCAGATCTGTTTGATCGACTTACAGGGATTACCTCTTTTTTTATCAAGACACTATTATCCTCAATGTCTACAATTTTTTTTATATTAATGATAAATGACCGGTGAATTTTTAAGAATAAATTATCAGGTAATTTATCTTCAATTTTTTTCATTGTTGTATGAACAATATGATTTTTTGTTTCAGTTTTTATATTAATATAATCACCCTTAGCTTCAATTAAATAAATATCAGGGATATGAATTTTTACCAAACGTCTATCAATATTTACGTACATTTCATGTGCCTCTCTATTATTTACTGATTGCGGAGTTATTTTTGGAGTGTCTATTTTTGTAACTGCCTTAATAAACCTCGGAAGTTTAATGGGCTTAACTAAATAGTCCACAATACATTTATATTCAAATGCGTTTAAAGCAAATTCTGAATCTGATGTAGTTAATATAATATTTGGAGGATTATTTAAACTATCAATAAAATCAAAACCATTTAGTTCAGGCATATGTATGTCTAAAAAAACTAAATCAATTTTATTGTTATTTATAAATTGAATAGCGTCTAAGGCATTATTAAATTGATTTACAATTTGTATGTGATTAAGTTTTGAGCAATATTGTTCAATAATTGCTCTAGACATTTCTTCGTCGTCTATAATAATACATTTCAGCATATTAAATCTTATTTAAATAATTATCTATTAAATCTAAAATTACAATAAAATCTTCATACGAGTCAAATTTTTCGTCATTCAATTCATTTTCAAATTTAATAGCTATTTCGTAGCCTTTTTTTAAGCCAAACATATTTATTTTATGTTTCAGTTTATGTACATTCTGTGCAGCAAGAATATATTGATTAGTGTTATAATTTGACAAAAACTCCTCCTTCTCTAGCGGAAATTCTCTTTTAATTATTGAAATTAACTTGTTTTTAAAAACGGTGTCATTATCAGAAATTTCATTTATATAATCGAGATTCGGTTTCATGTTTAGTTTAATTGTTTAATAAAAAGGGTTAAATATGTTTAATATAACTATAAATATACCTGCATCATTATTTTTTCTTTAAGATATGCAATTTTCCCTTATTCATACTTCTACTATGTTACATTTCATCTAAACTAAGCCATAATCTAACTATCATTTTGTTTCATTTTAATAATAATAATAATAATAATAACAAAACTGTTTATTTAATCAATAATTTTAGGATCTTAAAAAAAGGTAGGCTTAAGGCCCATATATAAAATATACAGACATAAAAAACTTTTATTTTCCTTATTCAATTAATTTTCATTTCAACCTTTTCACTGGATTATCAGTATTGTAGGAAGCTATGCATCTAACGGTACTCCAAATTATCTAGAAAGCCCAGGCGATAATGTTAGTATAAATTTATTAGAAAATATTAGTTTATTATTACCTGAGACCTTTTAAGTTTCAACTTACAACCCACATTCCTCTTGAATGGAATAATTTAAATACTGGGATATATTTCGTGACTATTAAATGTGACTAAATGAATTATAAACTTCTAAAATTAATGATTAAATAAAAAGTCTATTCATCTATATAAAAAGCCCATTCATCTACAGTTAGAATACATTAAACGACATTATACAGGAAAATTAAACTTTATACCTTAACTTTTTAATAAATAAAAAAAAATGAGGTTAACTATTTTACTTGTAGAAGATGATGAAATTGAGTTGTTAAAATTTAAAAAAGCACTTAATAAAATTAATTCTCCTATTAAAATACTTAGTGCAAAAAATGGTGAAGAGGCGATACAATTATGTGAAACTTCTTTACCTAATTTAATTTTTTTAGATTTAAAAATGCCTAAAATGAATGGCTTAGAATTTTTATCTTTATTAAAAAATAATGAAGAATTAAAGTCCATTCCTGCAATGATACTTACAACTTCTAATAACCATAATGATATTAATAATGCTTATAAAATAGGCATTGCTGGTTATATTGTAAAACCATTACGATATGATGCCTATGTTGCTCAAATTAAAAAAGTAATAGAATACTGGTGTATTAATGAACTTGTAAAGCGATAAATTGAAAATTATTTATGCAAACACAAATGCAAAAGAATGAAATTGAAGATTTGAAAAGCGCTCTGCGAAAAGCTGAACTAGCTAGAAAAAAAGCTGAACAAATACTTGGGGATAAAAATTTTGAACTACATAAAACCAATCAAAAGTTAGCCTCTACCAATAAAATGATGGAAGCTCTATTAAATGATCAATCTACTCAATTAAATGCTATTGTAAACAATTCCTCATTAGGAATTGTTTTAACCGAAAAAGGTAATTTAATTAAAGCAAATAATGCTTTTAAAAAGATATTAGGATATTCGGAAATTGAATTAAAAAAATTGACCATAAAAGATATAACTCATAAAGATGATTTATTTAATTCATTAAAATATATTAAAAAACTAGAAAATGGTACCATCAACGATTTTTTAATGAAAAAACGATATCGTAGAAAAGATGGCAATTATATTATCTGTAAGACTAACGTAACTGCTATTAGAGACGCCAAAGGGAGGCTTAAGTATCAAGTAGCTTTAATTGAGGATGTTACTGTTTCGGAACAGCATGTTAATATGCTAAAAGCTATAAATTTATTATCTGTATCCATTTTAGGTAAAAATGATTTGTTTGATATCAGTTGGGAAATAGCTAAAAATACGGCTAATCATTTAGGCTTAGAAGATTGTGTTATTTACACTGTTGACATTAAGAAAAAAATGATGACACAAGTTGCGGCTTATGGTGATAAAAACTCTGAAGGGTATACAATAAAAAATATTCTAACGATTCCTATTGGAAAGGGTATTGTAGGAACAGTAGCATTAACAGGAAAAGCAGAGTTAATAAATGACACCACATTAGACGAACGGTATATAGTAGACTGTAATGTACGGTGTTCTGAATTAGCGGTACCTATTATTGTTAATAATAAAGTTATTGGTGTTATAGATTCTGAACATAGTGAGAAAAATTATTTTAATAAAGTACACCTTGATACCTTTACAAACATTGCGAATTTAGCTGCAGCACAATTTAATAATGCCATAAGTCTGTTAAAAGAGGAAGCTAGTAAAACTGAAAAAAATAAATTGCTTATAAAATTAGAAAAAAGTAATATTGAATTAAATAATTTTGCCCAAGTAGTTTCTCATGATTTAAAATCTCCTTTGAGAAGTATGTCTGCTTTAATTTCTTGGATTCATGAAGACAACCACTACCTTTTTAACCATGAAACTAACGATAATTTCGAGAAATTATTAAAAAAAGTAGATAAAATGGATCATTTAATTAATGGGATTCTTAAGTATTCTAGCATAGATAAAACCAATTTTACTTCTCAAAATGTTGATTTGCATGAACTTGTTACTGATATGATTGACCTTATTTATATCCCTAATCATTTTTCAATTAAAATTAAAACAAAACTACCAACTTTTAAATCTAACAAGTTCAAACTGCAACAATTGTTTCAAAACTTAATTAGTAATGCTATTAAATACAATAACAACAAAAAAGCAGAGGTTATAATTGACTGTGTAGAGAAGCCTAAATCTTATCTTTTTTCTATTAAAGATAATGGAATTGGGATTGATCCAAAATACCACAAAAAAATATTTGAAGTTTTTGAAACTCTTGAAGAGTCTGATGAGAACTCTACGGGTATTGGACTATCTATTGTTAAAAAAATAATCACCCTGTTTGATGGTAAGATATGGTTAGAAAGTAAATTTGGAGCTGGGACAACGTTCTTTTTTGAATTAAAAAAGGATACCCCGAAAGTATAAATGTTTCGAGATTTCTCAGGATTGTATATAAGGGTTTAAAAATTATATGCAAACCAAATTTTCGCTAACTTGTATGGTATTTGAATACTGTTTTTAATACCTAACATTGAATTTTCAACATGATTCTAATTCTTTAAGGGGTGCTCTTTAATATATTCCATTATATTTTTATTACTGAAGTGATTTTTTAACTTTAAAAATATTTCGATATCAAATAACTATTTACTTATACATTATAGGTATGTATTTAGCGAGGAATTATTTAGTCCTGCATAGGCTGTCTTCAATAGGCCGTTTTAAAATTATTTTTATGAAAAGGTTAACAACTTTAGAGAAAAACCCCTGAAAGTATTTCTATTTATGTTACTCTTTTGAGAATAACGAGAACCAAATACCATAAATAGTTTTTTTCATTTTTAAATTTCCCACTAAGTCGTTAAACTCCTCAAGTTTTGTTGATAAATCGGTGTCTATAATACTAACATGTTTTATTTTTCAGAGTATATAAAAATCTAGCTTTAATTGCTGCAGTTTTTTCTTTGTTTTTTTATATCAATAATAGTAATTCGCTCTTTGAATTTTTTTGAAAAGAGGATAGTATATGTAAAGTACCATCTGTATTTTCGTCATTATCAAAATTCTAATATGTTTTTAAATACTTTTATATTTGCCTGTTTGCTTCATTGTAGTATAGATTTATGATACCAACATTAACATCTGTTTTTTACCGAGATACCTCTAAATTAGGTATGAAAGGTGTAGTTTTTTATTCATTTCGATTGAAACTATTGTTACTGTAGGTGAAATGACAATATCTGTAGATTAGTTTATAGAGAGTCTGTTTTTCCTTTATGATAATAAGGTAAACTAAATTATTATGAAAAGTAGTTTTAATAAATATCTAGTATCTGCAATAGGAATTGCTTTACTATTTCATGGAAGTGCTATGTTTTTTACTTTGGAATAAAGTTACGATGTGCTAACACATATATTTTTTGCATAGCATTATGTCAATAATTGGTAGAAAACATGGTCTTATAAATTGTATATTGGTTTACAACCATGAGCTACCCACTATTAATTTATCAAATTTTAGTGCAACTGTCATTTATTGAAACTCTAAAAGAGCTTGTTAAAGAAGAGTCTTATTAGTGTGAGTTTTTTTGATGCTACAGATTTATAGTGGCTAGCAATGGCTATTCAGAAAATTGTTTTAAATGATATTTATAGAATATAGTTTGGGAAAATAAATTATAAAGCAGCAACAATATTTCCAATGAGGAGATATGTAACTTAATTATTTGAAGACTTTTTTAAACAAGCAGTTTGATAGTAAGAATCGCTTTTTATAAGCTTAGATATACTATGGTCAATTATTTATTGAAAGAAAATAGGTTGTTTATAATTCTATGTAATGATTTTATTGAAAGTTTGTGTAAAAATCATATTTTTACACAAACTTTCAAATCTAATGAATAAACATATAAAAATAATTGAATGTCCTCGCGATGCAATGCAAGGGATTAAGATGTTTATTCCTACGGAAAAGAAAGTTGCCTATTTACAATCTTTATTAAACTGTGGTTTTGATTCCTTAGACTTCGGTAGTTTTGTATCGCCAAAGGCAATACCGCAAATGGTTGACACTGCTGAAGTATTGTCACAATTAGATTTATCAAAAACTAAAACAAAGTTATTAGCTATAGTTGCAAATGTTCGCGGTGCTCAAGCTGCAGCGGAGCACAAACTAATTCAGTATTTAGGATATCCTTTTTCAATATCAGAGAATTTTCAAATGCGGAATACGCATAAAACCATTGCACAGTCTATTGAAAGTTTAAAAGAAATTTTAGACATTGCTAATGCTACAGATAAAGAAGTAGTGGCTTATTTATCTATGGGATTTGGAAACCCTTACGGTGATCCTTGGAATGTTGAAATAGTAGGAGAGTGGACTGAGAAACTTTCAAACATGGGAGTGAAAATATTGTCGCTTTCTGATACTATTGGTTCGTCAACACCAGAAGATATTAGTTATATATTCTCTAATTTAATACCGAAGTATACTAATATTGAGTTTGGAGCTCATTTACATACTACTCCAACATCATGGCATGAAAAAATAGACGCTGCTTATAAAGCTGGTTGTATTCGTTATGATGGTGCTATACAAGGTTTTGGTGGTTGCCCTATGGCTAAAGATGTGTTAACAGGAAATATGCCTACTGAGAAAGTATTGTCATATTTCACTACTGAAAAAGCGATAACAAATGTTAATCCTATGGCATTTGAAGCGTCTTATAATAAAGCTTCTGATATTTTTAATTACTACCATTAGTTTTATATTCAGGTAGTTATAATTCTTATTTAAACTAATTACAAATAAGTCTTTTTTGTTTCAAAAGAGAGTGTATATTTGCATCTGAACTCAAACTATTAGTAATTAATCTAAATAAGAATAAAATGAAAAAAGTAATCTTAAGTTTTTTAGCTTTATCTACAATTGCAATAACATCTTGTAGTGATGATGATAATGTTATTATACCAGTTGTGTCAACACATGCAAAGACAGTTTCTGATATAAACCTTGATGGAGTAATTGCTCCGGTAAGTTATACTTTTGATAGAAGTGGTAATTCATCAGTTAGTTTTGGTGGTCAAACGACACGTATTAAAATGGCTAAAGAGTTATCTTCTGCGTTAAAAGTGAGCACTAATACAGAAGTTCAGTTAGACAATATGTATGCTGATGGAACTGGTTTTGATGAAGCTGGATTAGACACTTCTGGTAAGAAATTAAGAAATAAATCAGGTGCTTCTTTAGACTTTTTTGACGGAGAAGTGGAAGGAGTAGCTATTAAAACATATTTTGATAATTTAATTAAAGGGCAAGTAGATAATGTATTTGTTAATTGGACTACAACTGCTGCTTCAGGTATAGCTGGTCAAATTACTGATGGAAGTTCTACTCGTTATGTAAATGCTAAAGGAATTGAAAATAACCAAGTATTTGCAAAAGGATTAATAGGTGCTTTACAATTAGATCAGGCTTTAAACGGTTATATGTCTAAAGTTGTCAATGATGATAATGCTACAGTAAGTGATAACCATACTACAATGGAGCACCATTTTGATGAGGCATATGGGTATTTAATGAATTCGGAAGATGATGCTTTTTTCTCTAAATATTTAACTAAAGTAGATAGTAATCCAAACTTTACGGGGATAGAATCTGAGATAGGTCAGGCATTTAGAATTGCTCGTCAAGCTATTGTTGATCAAAAATATGCAGTTCGTGATCAAGCAATTGAAGTATTACGTTACCAAGTGTCAAAAGCAGTAGCTGTTAGAACAATACATTATTTACAAGCAGGTAAGGCACAAATTGCTCCATCAACTATGGGGGGGGCTTTTCATGACTTATCTGAAGGAATGGGGTTTGTGTATAGCTTACGTTTTTTAAGAAAATCGGATGTTACAGATACTTATTTTACAAAGGCAGAAGTTGATGGTTTCTTAGCAGATATGGAAGCAGGTAACGGTTTATGGGATGTTACCTCTGCAACTTTAGATGGAATTTGTAATGATATAGCTGCAAAGTTTGATTTTACAATGGCGCAAGCTGCTTTATAAGTTTTTAAAAACTAATTTTAAAGCGGTTAACTAGTGTTAGTTAACCGCTTTTTTTATATTTGCACCTTAATTAGAATAAATTAAAATAAAACAAATGAAAAATATATTAATAGCGGTAACTATTCTTTTATTTATTTCATGTGGTGAGGATGATCCTGTTGCATCAAATACTGATAATTTTAACAGAACTGCAATGTTAACCAATTGGGCGGATAATAGTATTATTCCTGCGTATACCGATTATGAATCGAAATTAGCATCATTAAAAACAGCCACAACAACGTTTACAACAACTCAAAATCAAGCAAATCTAACAGCATTGCGTACTGAATATATAGCTGCATATAAAACATGGCAATATGTAGTATTATTCAGTAGTATAGGAAAAGCTGCTGAATTAGATGTAACGCGTTGGGTGAATGTGTATCCTACAAACGCAGCCACTATTGAGACTAACATAACAAATGCTAGTACAGATTTGAGTTTATCTTCAACTAATACACAACAAGGTTTTCCTGCATTAGATTATTTATTATATGGTGTAGGAGTAGATGATACAGCAATAGTTGCTAAATATAGTACAGCTAACTACAGCACTTATCTAATAGCAGTAGTTGATCGTTTAATAGCGTTAAATACACCTGTTTTAAATGATTGGAATGGAGCATATAGAAATACTTTTATTGCTTCATCAGGAAATACTGTTGGAAGTTCAGTAAATGTTATGGTGAATGATTACATTTTTAATTATGAAAAGTATTTTAGAGTATACAAACTAGGAGGTCCGTTAGCTATTTTTGGAGGATCAGTACGTCCAGAAGAGTTGGAAGTGTATTATGGAAAGCAATCTAGGGAATTGTGCTTAACAGCTTTAGATGCAATTGAAAATTTCTTTTCAGGAAAACATTATTTAAGTACAACAGAAGGAGATAGTTTTAAAAGTTACTTGACGTATCTAGATGCTAAAAATGATGGACAAGCACTTGCGCCAGTGATGCTCGTACAGATGCAATCAGCTAGAACAAAATTGAATTTACTGAATTCTGATTTTTCAGCACAATTAAACACTGATATTACTCCTGCTAATACAGCATATACAGAAATACAACGTTTAGTACCGATGTTGAAAATCGATATGATGCAAGCATTTAATATTAACTTAGATTATCTAGATAATGATGGTGATTAGCCTTAAACCTTAATTTAATAAAAGCTATTTAAGAAATTGAATAGCTTTTTCTTTGCGCAATGAATATACTCAAACATTCATATTTTTCAAAAGCAACCTCTGCAGCTCCTTTAATAGTATTTAGGATAGGTTTTGGGTTAATGATGTTAGCAAGTATTATACGATTTTGGTATAATGGTTGGATAGAAACCCAATATATACAGCCTAAATTTTTCTTTTCATATACAGGTTTTGAATGGATAAAACCTTTAGGAGATTTTACGTACCTTTTATTTCTACTTTGCGGTTTAGCAGCTTTTTTTGTAGCCATCGGCTTAAAGTATAGAATAGCAATTGTAGTATTCTTTTTGAGTTTTACGTATATAGAATTGATGGATAAAACTACTTATCTTAATCATTATTATTGTATTAGCTTGTTGAGTCTTGTACTGATTTTTCTTCCAGCTCAAGCACAATTTTCTGTAGATGCATATTTGAATAAAAAAGAATATGTTCAAATTCCTAAATGGTGTATTGATAGTATAAAATTATTATTAGGAGTTGTTTACTTTTATGCCGGTTTAGCAAAAATAAATTCTGATTGGTTATTTAGAGCTATGCCATTAAAAATTTGGCTCCCTTCAAAGTATGACTTACCAATAATCGGTAATACACTAATGCAGCAAGAATGGTTTCATTATGTAATGAGTTGGAGTGGTATGCTATATGATTTGTGTATCCCTTTTTTATTATTATATAAACGTACTCGTATATTGGCTTTCGTTGCAGTAGTATTTTTTCATGTATTTACACGAATTTTATTTCCCATTGGAATGTTTCCCTTTATAATGATTATGAGTACATTAATATTTTTTGAGGCGTCTTTTCACCAGAAAATTATTGGTTTTTTAAGTAATATAATAACTCCAATTACTCGATTATTCACAGCAAAAAAAATAGCAGTACAAAATAGCTATTCATATCAATCAAAAAGAGTAATTTTGCCGCTTTTAATAGTGTTTTTTTCTGTGCAATTACTTTTTCCATTTCGCTATATATGCTATCCTGGAGAATTGTTTTGGACCGAGGAAGGCTACCGGTTTTCTTGGCGTGTTATGTTAATTGAAAAAGCAGGATATGCTAGTTTTAAAATTGTAAATAGTGAAACAGGTAAGTTTTTTTATGTAGAAAATAACGATTTCCTTACAGCAAGGCAAGAAAAACAAATGAGTACACAACCCGATTTTATATTGGAATATGCTCATTTTTTAGGAGATCATTTTAAAAAAGATGGGCATAAAAATATACAAGTATTTGTTGATAGTTATGTAGGATTAAACGGAAGGTTAAGTAAGCTATTTATTGATCCGAAAGTAGATTTATATAAAGAGAAAGAATCATTGCAACATAAAAATTGGATTTTACCATTTAAAGATGAAATTAAAGGATTTTAAATTAAGCATATTGTTTTTGTTTTTGTCATTTTCGATAATGGCACAAAATAAGGTGTCAGGAAAAGTAACGAATCATAAAAAAAATATTGTTGCTGATGTAAGTATTTATGATAAAGCAGGTGGCCTGCTTTCGAAAACAGATGCTAAAGGGCTATATGAGTTTGAAACTAGTAAAAATACTATCACATTAGTTTTCTTTTCAGAAACTTATGCGATGACTGAAGATGTAGTAGAGGTTGTTTCTTCAACAATTTTTAATAAAACTTTACAGCCAATTGGCGGACGGTTATCCGAAGTCGAAATTAAGAACCGAAAAAAAGAAGTGTTTGCATTAAAGCATTTAAATGATGTTGAGGAAACCGCTATTTATGCAGGTAAAAAAACAGAAGTAGTATTGGTGTCAGCTTCTATGGCGGCCATTGCAACTAACAATGCGCGCCAATTGTACAGTCAAGTTGCGGGTTTAAATATATATGAAACTGATGATGCAGGATTGCAATTGAGTATCGGAGGTAGAGGGTTGGATCCTAACCGAACAGCAAATTTTAACACCCGTCAAAATGGATATGATATCAGTGCGGATGTATTAGGATATCCAGAAAGTTATTATACACCTGCGGCAGCTGGATTGGAAGAAATTCAAATAATTCGTGGTGCAGCATCATTACAATACGGGACTCAGTTTGGAGGATTGATTAATTTTAAAATGAAACAACCTACTGTTGATAAAAAAATAGCTGTAGTTTCTCGTTTTACTACTGGAAGTAATAACCTAGCTACTAACTTTACAAGCTTAAGTGGTACAGTAAATAAGTTTAGTTACTATACCTATTACAATTATAAACAAGGAGATGGATTTAGACCAAATTCAAAATTTGAGGCCAAAAATGCATTCGGACATTTTGGCTACCAATTTACACCAAAAACAAAACTAACTGCGGATATTACTTACATGAGTTATTTAGCACAACAAGCAGGAGGATTATCTGATAGTATGTTTGCTGAAAATCCATTACAAAGTAATCGATCACGTAATTGGTTTGAGGTGAATTGGTTGTTATACAATTTAAAATTAGCGCATCAATTTTCTGATAAAACTAATTTCACGCTTAACTTTTTTGGTTTGAATGCCCAGCGTAATGCTTTAGGATACAGAACAAATAGGGTAAAAGAACCAGATGTACTTACTGCACCAAGAGATTTAATAAAAGGACATTTTAAAAACTTTGGTTTTGAAGCTCGTTTGCTACATAAATATAAATTGTTTAATAAAAAGAATGTATTTTTAATAGGCACGAAATATTATAAGGCTAGAAACACTGATTGTCAAGGACCT
Source organism: Kordia sp. (assembly GCA_002733415.1). Lineage (GTDB taxonomy): Bacteria > Bacteroidota > Bacteroidia > Flavobacteriales > Flavobacteriaceae. Next base: position 119,367 of record NVVR01000003.1, read on the forward strand.
GGGACTATAGATTCTGACCCGAATTTTGAATTTGATTCTACTCAATTGGATACCTATCATTCACAATCTGATTTTACATTTCCAAATCAAAATATATCAGTATTTGGTGAAAATATATTTTATGTAAATGATAGATTGTCCATTACCCCAGGGTTTCGTTTTGAGTATATAAAAACTGAAACTGAGGGAATTTACCAGAAGATAGGACTTAATGGGGCTGGTGGTGTTTCCTTTATAGAGACTGAAGAGGATAATAGAGTTTTGGAAAGAAATTTTGTGTTGTTAGGTTTAGGACTAAGTTATAAGCCAAATAAAATTTTAGAAGTTTATGCAAATGCATCTCAAAATTATAGATCGGTGACTTTTTCTGATATACGAATAAACAACCCTTCATATGCTGTAGATCCTGACATTACTGATGAGAAAGGATATACGCTTGATTTAGGATTTCGAGGAAATCTTAAAAAATATGTGTCCTATGATATAGGTGTTTTTGGCTTATTTTATAATGATAGAATTGGTTTAGAACAACGTGAAGTTGAAAATTTCCAAATAAAAAACTTCAGAACCAATATTGGAGATGCACTTATATATGGTTTTGAATCATTAATTGATGTTGATTTGAAGCGTATTTTGATTAAGAATAATAATGATATCAACTTTAATATTTTTGCTAATACTTCTGTTGTTAATTCAAAATATATTGACAACCCAGATAAAAAAGTAGAGTTTACCCCTGAATTTAATTTTAAAACAGGGGTGAAATTTGGGTATCAAAACCTAATAGGAGCAATACAATATTCGTATTTATCTAGTCAGTTTACGGATGCTTCAAATGAACCTGAAACTGATCCTGTTAGCGGTTTATTAGGTCCTATACCAAGTTATGATGTGTTGGATATTTCATTATCGTATACCTACAAACGTTTTAAGTTGGAAACTGGATTAAATAATGTATTGGATAATAGTTATTTCACACGGAGAGCTACAGGCTATCCTGGACCAGGAATTATTCCATCATCACCTAGAAACTGGTATGCGACAATACAGGTGAAGTTGTAATAAACGAAAATATTATTTTTATGAAGGCTGTCTGAAAGGACGGCTTTTTTTATTGCTACTTGGGGGTAATACCTAATAGTTCTTTCTCGTTAATTAATACATGTTTGATGGATTCACCAATTAATTTTAATTGAATTAATATATTACATTCATTATCCTTTTCGACTAGTATTTTATACTTGCTCTATCAATCAATTATTTTTCTTATTACTAATGTTTAATTTTTAATGATTTAGTAATGTGGTATATATTGGTTTGATAAATTCTTGCGTCTTTTTTATTCCTAAACTCGTCATTTTATAGCTCCATTGTATTCTATTTTTGTTTTAATATTTATTTAGAATGAATAAAAATAAGAAATGAATTTAGAATCCCATTTATTAGAGAAAGAAACAAATGTCAACCAATTACTTAACAATAAAAATAAGGAGTTATATAAAGAGAACATATCAAGTACAGTAGAATATATTTTAGATTTTTTAAATAATGATAATTTCTATAGTGGAATATCCGTATCAGAATTAAAAGAAAAATTTTCATCTAAAAATAAAACTGTATCAAATGTGATGAGTATGGATGAGGCTTTAATAGAGCTTAAAGAAATTTTTCTTGATCATGCAATCGCATTTAATAATCCATCATATGTAGCGCATTTAAATTGCCCTGTTACAATTTCTTCTTTAGTTGGAGACCTCATTGCAAGTGCTGTAAATACCGCTGTTGAAACATGGGATCAAAGTACCTCAGCAACTTTAATAGAACAATATATAATTGATTGGATTACTGAGCGCATGAAATTGCCATCAAATGCTGATGGGGTATTTACAAGTGGTGGTACACAATCCAATTTCATGGGGTTACTGTTAGCGCGTGATCATTATGCTTTTAAGTATTTTGGTATAAATATTAAAGAAAAAGGTTGGGATCCTGTAATTAGTAAGTTCCGGTTTTTTTGCTCTGAGAAAGCACATTTTAGTATAAAAAAAAATGCGGCATTACTAGGAATGGGCTATGATGCTGTAGTATCAGTTGCTACAAATGATAAGTTTGAAATGGATTCCAATGAATTGGTTTTAGCGATTGAAAAGGAAAAACAAAATGGAAATATTCCAATAGGAGTAGTGGCAACAACTGGAACTACTGATTATGGAAGTTTTGATCCAGTTTTATCAATAAGTAAAATTGCTAAGCAAGATAATATGTGGTTGCATGTAGATGGGGCTTATGGTGGTTGCTTTGTATTATCTGAATTACATAAGGCGTTATTTAACGGAGTTCAATATGCAGATTCTATTACAATAGATTTTCATAAATCATTATTTCAACCAGTATGTTCAAGTGCCTTTTTGGTAGCCGATAAGTTAAATTTTAGGTATGTTTCTCATTATGCGGATTATTTAAACCCAATAGAAACAAAAGATAGTGAACAGGTAAATTTAATTACAAAATCAATTCAAACCACGAGACGGTTTGATGCGCTCAAATTATGGTTTACTCTAAAAGTAACTGGAGAGAAAAATCTAGCAGGTTATTTAGAAACGGTACATAAACTAGCCGTTGATACATATGAATTATTAAATGATGATTCAAATTTTGAAACCCTCCATTCTCCTACATTGAGTACAGTTGTTTTTAGGTATAAGGCAAAAGGTATAGAAGTAGATAGTATTAATAATATGGTTAACATATATGTTAAAAATAGTTTGTTTAAAGAAGGGAAGGCTTCTGTTGCATCAACAAAACATAATAACAAAACATATTTGAAATTCACTTTATTAAATCCTAATGTTACTTTAAGTGATATGGAGAATGTAGTGAATATGATAAAAGAAAAAGCAGCTAATTACAATAAAAACAATTAAACGATGAGTGAAATATTAGATTTTATAGGAGTAGGTGTAGGTCCATTTAATTTGAGTTTGGCATGTTTAACGAAGCCTTTAAATGAGTTAAATGGTATTTTCTTTGATAAAAAAGAAAAGTTTAATTGGCACCCTGGAATGTTGTTGCAAGACGCGACTTTACAAGTCCCTTTTATGGCAGATTTAGTGAGTTTAGCAGATCCAACAAGTCCATTGAGTTTTTTAAATTACTTAAAACAAAATGGAAAAATATATTCATTTTATATTCGAGAAAATTTTTATGTATTAAGAAATGAGTATAATCAATACTGCCAATGGGCTATTAAGCAATTGGATAATATACAATTTAATATCGAAGTACTTCAAGTCTATTATAATGCAGATGAAAGTTGTTATCATGTAACAACAATTTCTGCAATTACCGATGAAGTAATAACGTATCAAGCTCGAAAATTAATTTTAGGAACAGGTACAGTCCCATATATTCCAGATAATTGTAAACACTTAAAAAATGATATAACACACTCTTCAAACTACATAAACAACAAGAAAACTTTACAAAGAAAAGAAAGTATTACGATTGTTGGGAGTGGACAGAGCGCAGCAGAAATTTTTTACGACCTGTTACAAGATATTGATACTTTTGATTATGAACTAAATTGGATAACTCGATCACCTCGTTATTTCCCTCTTGAATATACTAAGTTAACTTTGGAAATGACTTCACCAGAGTATGTTGATTATTTTTATAATTTACCTCAGTATAAGCGTGATATTTTAATAAAAAAGCAAAAACATTTATATAAAGGAATAAATGAGAGCTTGATTAATGATATCTATGATTTATTGTATACGAAGAAAATAACTCACCCAGATATGAAGGTGAATTTGCGAACTAATTCTGCTTTAGAAAAAGTAAGCGTTGATAAAGCTACTAAGGAGTTTCAATTAACATTCTACCAACAAGAACAAGACAAATATTATTTAAAAAAGACTAATGGGTTAATCTTATCTACTGGATATTGCTACCAAGCACCAAATTTTATTGAAGGAATTAAGGAGCGAATAAAATGGGATAATAAAGGACGTTATAATGTAAACAGAAATTATACGATAGATCATAACGAATCAGAAATATTCATTCAAAATGCCGAATTGCACACACACGGATTTGTGAGCCCTGATTTAGGTATGGTGTGTTATAAAAATGCTCAAATAGTAAAATACTTAACTGGAAAAGAATACTATCCTATTGAAAAAAATATTGCTTTCCAACAGTTTGAAGTGTGTAAAGAGGAAGAGTTAATGGAGCAAAAACAATTTTTAGAACTTTTATAATGGGGATACGTTTTTATTTAATTTTAATGACATTAGTTGCAGTAGTAAGTGATTATTTGTTGCATCCTTTTTACCCTCAGTTTTTTAAAGCACGGTTTGGAGTGTCAGATCCTAAAATAGTTGGGTATTATTTTGCTGCTATATGCTTCATGGTAATGATATCATTCCCATTTTGGGCCTATGTTTCTAAAAAAGTATCCGAATTGAAAATTTTAATAGGCACCCAATTAATTGCAGGAATATTAGCCTTATGCTGTTTTTGGACAAACTCTTATCTTAATTTTTGGATATTATCCTTAGTAATGGTGCTTTTTAAAGCAAGTTATTTACTAGTGTATCCGTATATCTTAAAAATTGTAAAAAAAGAGGAGCATACACAAACAATAGGGGTGTTATCAGTAGTGGTGCATTTAGGAGGTGTATTAGGAGCTGTTTTAGGAGGGCTCGTTATTGATTTTATCCATACTAGTTATATATTTTTAATTATGGCAGCAGGTGATTTTATTCAAATGTTTATGAGTATGTACTTGCTAAAAGGTAAGAAATATAAAACGCCCCATGTTGTAGAAAATCATTCAGTAGTAAAAAATCATAGGGCATCTAAGCTATTTATTGTTAAAATAGGACTGATTACGCTCATCTTATATTTTAGTGATTTTTTAATCAGACCATTCTTTTCAAAGTATTGGGAAGTCATCTCTATTTATAATAGCAAATTTATAACAGGCTTAGTGTATGCAATACCTGCAGTAGTTGCTTTACTAGCATTATGGTTTAGTAATAAAGGAAAAAGTCAATCTTTTAATGGTGTAATTCCTTGTTTACTAATAGGTATTGTAGGTTTATTGTTACAAGGTTCGCAATTAGATAGTGTTGTAATTGGAGGAAGAATAATATACGGATGGGCAGTATTTAAAGGAGTTGTTTTGTTTGATACTTTACTTTTTGAATTAAGTACTCCTGAATCCTATGCAACGGATTATAGTAAAGTTCACTTTTTTCAAAATCTAGGAGTATTACTGGCTTCTTTTTCTGTAGGGATATTGGTAGACTATCAAGGGTTGTATATACCATTTACTATTGCCGGTATAGGTTTCTTTATAACACTTATTTGTTATGTTTTTCTTTTTAAAGTAAAGCCCTCAAGCATATTTAAAGTAGCTACTAACTAATGTATAAAATATATAGACTATGCAATTAGAAAGGATAAAGAATAACGAGTCTCTTTTTACAGTTAGCTATAAGGGATTTGGTGCTATACTATTTAAACCTTTAGAGGTATTGACGGATAGTACTATTATTCATAATTGGGTAACCAAAGAGTATGCTTATTTCTGGGGTATGCAAGAGAGTAATATTGAAGATGTTCAAAAGGAATATAAAGAACTATTAAACAGAGAAGCTTATGATATTTTTATTGGGGTTTTTAATGATGAACCTATTTTTTTATTAGAGTGTTATCACCCTTTAAAAGACGAAATAGCGAATCATTATAATGCTAAGGCATCTGATTATGGTGTGCATATAATTGTGGCACCTCCAAGTGGTAAAGTGGTTCATAATTTTACGTGGTATATTTTTAAAGCAATAACAGACTTTGTATTTAAAAATATTGATATAGAACGCATTTTGGTAGAACCAGATATTAGAAATAAAAAAATGTTTTCCATATGCCAACGTATAGGTTTTGTTTTAGACAAAGTAATAGAACTTCCTCATAAAACAGCTCAGTTAGCATTCTTAAATAGAACAACTTATTTAGAACAAAAACACGATTTAAAAATTCAAAAAAGATCAGTCATGAATACTATAGATAATACAGTAACACCGCAACAATCAATTGCGCATATAACACCAGAAGTATGGAAGAAAGTAAATGTATTACTTATTAAAAAATCAATATGTGAATTTTATCATGAATTATTAATAGAGATAGAAAGTATTAAAAGTAATGAAAATGGATGGAATGTGTATGTGTTAAAAACAACTGATAATGAGGAATATTATCAGTTTGAAGCAAAACTATTAGCATTAAATCATTTATATATTAAAACAGCATCTATTCAGAAAAAGAGGAATGATGATTTAATCGAATTAGATGCAATTAATTTTATTAAAGAATTTAAGGATCAACTTGGTATTAGTTCAGAAATGATGCCAATGTACTTAGAAGAAATTATAAGTACATTGTATGGAAGTGCATATAAATTAACAAAAGGGAATTTAATTTCAAAAGAATTAGCACAGGCAAATTTTCAAATAATAGAGCAATCCATGACTGAAGGACATCCTGGGTTTGTAGCTAATAATGGTCGAATTGGATTTAATAGTAGTGAATACAGATCATATGCTCCAGAGGTAGGGAATTCGTTTTCAATAATGTGGCTAGCAGGCCATAAAAGTGTAACAGTTTATTCAGGGATAGCAGAATTAAGCTATGAAGTACTTATTAATCAAGAGCTAGATAAAGCTACTATAGATTCATTTAATGCGATTTTAGAAGATAAAGGACTAAATATAGATGATTACTATTTTATACCCGTACACCCTTGGCAATGGTATAATAAATTAGCGACAATTTTTATTCCAGAAATAGCACAAGGACGATTAGTTTGTTTAGGGTATGGCCAAGATCAATATTTAGCGCAACAGTCTATTCGAACATTATTTAATATATCTAATCCTAAAAAGCACTATGTAAAGTCTTCATTATCTATTTTAAATATGGGCTTTATGAGAGGGCTTCCTCTATATTATTTAGGAACAGCTCCTAAGATGGCAGTTTGGCTAGAAGAGTTATTGTACAAAGATCCATTTATAAAGAAAACAGGCTTTAAAATGTTAGGTGAAATAGCGTCGGTAAGTTATGTAAACTCTTATTACGAAGAGTTTGGAGTGCACAATGATTACAATAAAATGTTGGCGTCATTATGGAGAGAAAGTCCTTATGCTTTTGTAAATGAGAAACAAGAACCTATGACTATGGCCGCTTTTTTGCATATTGATCAGCATAATAATGCATTGTTACCAGAAATTATTAAAGCTTCTGGATTAACGATTGACATATGGTTGCAGTATTATTTCGATGCTTACTTAAGTCCTTTATTACATTGTTTTTATCATTATGATTTAGTTTTTATGCCTCATGGAGAAAATATCATCATGGTATTGGAGAATCATATTCCTAAAAGTATTTTATTAAAAGATATAACAGAGGAGGCTGTTATACTTAGTCCGGATGTGAAGTTACCTGAACATCTAAAGCGTATGTATGCCTCTGTTCCAGAAGACGTGAAGTTATTGTCCATTTTCACGGACATATTTGATGGCTTCTTTCGATTTATGGTGCATATACTAGAAGAGCATATGCACTATCCTGAACAGCGCTTTTGGAAATTAGTTGCCGAAAATATTTTAGCCTACCAAAGTGCGTATCCACAACATAAAGATAAGTATGTAACATACGATCTATTTGCATCAGATTTTCAATTATCCTGCTTAAATAGGTTGCAACTCAATAACAATAAGCAAATGATTGATTTGGATGATCCTGTAGCATTGTTACAATTTGCAGGTAGATTAGTAAACCCTATAGCTGTTTTTAAAAAGCAAATATTTACTGTTTAATCTATTGTACTAATGTTATATAATAACCAAGAATCTACCGTTTTGCATCTGTTTCAAAAGGAAACAGAAATAGGAACTTTATTTATATACCCCATAAAGCTTCCTGAAGATGCTGTTACAATCCATGAATGGGTTAACCAGCCATATGCAAAGTTTTGGGATATGGAAAACACAAAATTAAATAAGGTTTTTGATGCTTATCAAAAAATTATAGAGGATAAACATCATAATGCCTACTTAGGGGTTTTAAATAATCAGCCAATTTTTCTATGTGAAAGTTATTCAGCTTTACATGATGATATAGCTGATTTTTATGATGCAAAAGATACTGATTTAGGAATGCATATTTTGGTAGGTCTTGCACAAAAAAGAATACCAAATTTCACATGGAATATATTCTGTTTTGTAATGGATTTCTTCTTTGATTATCTAAATGCAGAACGGGTAGTAGTTGAACCAGATGTTAATAATGATAAAATTCATGTGTTGAATAAAAAAGCAGGGTTCAATTATTTAAGAGTAGTGCAATTGGCTAATAAAAAAGCACACATAGCACTTAATACAAAAGAAAGTTATTTAAAAGCCATAGCAACTTTATAAAAGTTATATCAAATGGAAATTACTATTACAAATAAAAAAGCAGTAGCTAAGGCTACTGTAAATAGCTCGTGGAATATTGCTAATTCAGCATTATTAAAAAAAGCAATTAGTGAGTTTGCTCATGAAAAAATTATTATTCCTAAAAAAAAAGCGAATAATAAGGGTTGGGATAAGTATACTATAAAGTCAGATACATCAAATATAACCTATTATTTTGAAGCTAAAATAATGAGCTTAGATCATTGGTATATTAAAGAATTATCAATAAAAAAATATAATAATAATACTCAAGAGACTTTAGATTTATTAGCATTTATACTAGAATTTAAAGAACAACTAAATATTCCTTTAAATATGTTACCTACTTATATGGAGGAAATTACAAGTACTTTATATAGTTATTCTTATAAAATTAAAAATGAATTTTTGAATGCCAAACAGCTTGCAAATGCTTCTTTTCAAGAAGTAGAACAAAGTATGTTAGAAGGACATCCGTGTTTTATAGCGAATAGCGGTAGGATAGGCTTTAATACTCAAGAATATTTTAAATACGCTCCTGAAACAGCAGCATCATTTAAGTTGATTTGGTTGGCAGGTCATAAAAACAAAACATCATACCAAGCTATAAAACAATTGCCCTATAAGGTTTTATTAGAACAAGAGTTAGGAAATGATTTGCTTTTAAAGTTTGACAATGTGTTAATCTCAAAAGAATTAAATCCAAATGATTATGTTTTTATACCAGTACATCCTTGGCAATGGGAAAATAAAATTGCTCAAATTTTTACTCAAGAAATAGAGGCTAATAACCTTGTTTTACTTGGTAATAGTGAAGATGTATTTTTAGCACAACAGTCTATTAGAACTTTATTTAATACAAGTGACCCTAATAAGTTTTACACCAAAACATCCTTATCGATAATCAATATGGGGTTTATGCGTGGTATGTCTCCTTATTATATGGAAAGTACTCCGATAATAACAGAATGGATTACGGCGCTTTTAAAAGATGATATATACTTAAACAACTTAGAGTTCACAATGTTGGGTGAAGTGGCAACAGTAGGATTTAGAAACACATATTATGAAGCTTTAGGGAAATCAATAGTGCATAATAAAATGTTAGCTACTTTATGGAGAGAAACACCTTTTCAATATATTAAATCTAATCAAAAGGTAGTAACTATGGCTGCCTTATTGCATAGGGATAGTAAAGGGAATTCATTGCTACATGAATTGATTAAAAGCGCTAACCTGAGTACTGAAAAATGGTTAGTAAAATACCTTAGTTGTTATTTGAAACCATTATTGCATTGTTTTTATAAATACCGATTTGTTTTCATGCCTCATGGAGAGAACTTAATATTGGTTCTGGAAAATAATATTCCTGTAAAAGCTATAATAAAAGATATTACAGAGGAAGTAATCGTTTTTAATGAGGACATACTTGACTCAGAAACAGTAAAGCGTTTGTATACTAATACTACAGATGAAATGCAATTGCTGTCCATTTTTACAGATGTATTTGATTGCTTTTTTCGCTTTCTTTCTGAAATATTAACTGTAGAGTGCAACTTTGAAGAGCATTTATTCTGGAAGTTAGTAGCTGATAGTATTCATAATTATCAACAGGAATTTCCTGAGTTCAAACTCCTGTTTAAACAATTCGATTTATTTCAACCTGAGTTTAAACGTTGCTGTTTAAATAGATTACAACTAAGTAACTCTAAGCAAATGCTGGACTTAAGCAATCCTATTGAGAGTTTAAAATTAGAGGGAGTATTGAAAAATCCAATTGCAATATATGCCACTAATTAATATTATAAAATTATTTAAATGAATACACTTATAGAGAATAAAACAATTAAAACTGATCACGAAACCTTAAATTCAATCATCAGGTCAAGAAGAACAATTTATGCAAATAACTATATAAACAAACCTATTTCTGAAGAGTTATTAGTTGAAATTATTGCCAATGCAACATGGGCACCTACGCATAAACGTACTGAGCCTTGGCGATTTATTGTGTTAGAAGGTAAACATCAAGAAAAGTTGGGAGAATATATGTTAGGGTATTATAAAGAGCATTTGTCAGAAGAAAATTTTCCTGTATCACAATACGAGCACACATTAAATTACCCTAAAAATGCAACGTTAGTAGCTGTTATATTACAACGTAGTAAAAGAATTAAAATACCAGAATGGGAAGAAATAGCAGCTGTTTCCTGTGCTGTACAAAATATGTGGCTTTCCTGTACAGCAAATGAAATTGGTGGCTATTGGGATACGAGTGAAGCTGCTATTACATATGGAAGTAAATTAGATTTGCTTGATAACGAACGTTGTTTGGGGCTCTTTTATATGGGGTATCCTGACCCTACAGTAGACAAGCCAAAATCTAAAAGAAAACCAATTCATACAAAAATAAGTATACACAGTATTTAATAGTTAGTGGGGTAATTACCTCGGTGATATTAATTAAAAATTAGCGAAATGATTTCAGAAAATAAAAATAGAATTTTAGGATTAGATCTAGTACGAGGAATGAGTGTACTTTTAATGATTCCAGTTCATTGTATGCTAATTTACGCATCAATGGATACTTGGGAAACATCTATTTTAGGTAAGATTATTCAGGTAGTTGAAAAAGGAACCCCCATGTTTTTAGTAGTAATGGGGATTTCATTTGCTTTTTCTTCTAGGAATACATTTTCTACAACCATAAGAAGAGGATTGAAAATAGCTAGTTTTGGTTATTTATTAAATATAACGAGATTTATTATTCCATTATTATTAGGAGGAATACCAGATTCATTCATAACAATAAATGGATTAACAGTAGGTGATTCATATAATTTCATGTTTTTCTTGTTGCTAGGAGATATTCTTCAATTGGCAGGGATCTCTTTATTATTACTGGCGTTCATTAATAAGTTCTCAAAAAACAAATATGTAATACTAAGCATAGCTTTATTAATAGTGTTTTTCACCAAAGAGCTTAGTGGGTATAGACCAGGAATACCCTTGCTAGATTATATATGTGACTTACTTTGGGGGAATCAATTTAATGTGTACTTCTCAGTCTTTCCTTGGACTTCATTTATTTTAATTGGCCTGTTTTTTGGAAAATGGTATAAAGAACTGGATAATAATGCTTCAATAATGTACACATGGATGTGGCGTATGGGACTGTTATTCCTGGGGATTGGAATAGGTTTATGCACATTAGATTATACCTATCATTTTGGAGATTATTATCATTTAGGACCTGGAGGTTTTCTTTTATTAATTGGTATAAATTTATTATTGGTTTGGTTAGGGCAAGTGTTAGTTAGTTATGTTAGACATAATAAATTTTTCGAGTTGTGTTATTTTTCGAGTAAAAATGTTACAAGCTTTTACATTATTCAATGGGTTTTGGTTAATTGGGGAATGGCTATTTTCGGTTATTCTATCCAAAACGAACTGAGTGCTTTATGCATAATAATTATTATAACGTTAACGACATTTTTACTGCTATATCTAAAAAGTGTTGTAATAAGTTATTTGAAAAGGTATAAAGAAATAAAGATTCAAAGCTCATTAAACTAAATAGTATGAAATTTAAAAGAATTATTATTCAGTTGTTATTGCTATTGTATAGTGGTATTAGCCTAAGTCAAATAAAGAGTATTAATATATCAAATGATCAAATAGATAAAGAAGTGGAGGTTTTTCTTGAAGCAATAAACGAGTACACAGGCCCACCTATAGAAACATTGTCTTTAAAGGATGCTAGACAAAGTTATATTGACTTGCAGGCTGGAGAAATACTAAAACCTGATTGTTTAATGGAGATTCATCAGATAACACATTTGGGGCAAAAAGTTAAAGTTACAATTGTAAAGCCTAAAAATAGTATAGCGCTGTTACCAGCTTTGATATATTTTCATGGAGGAGGTTGGGTTTTAGGAGGGTTAGATACTCATGAACGATTAATTAAAATTATAGCAGTAAAAGCTCAAGTGGCTGTTGTATTTGTACATTATTCACTTTCTCCTGAAGTAAAATATCCAATTGCATTAGAAGAAGGCTATGCAGTAACAGATTGGCTAGCCATGAATGGAAAGGAAGTAGGAGTTGATTCTAAAAAAATAGCAATTGGAGGAGATAGTGTAGGGGGGAATATGGCTACAGTAATAAGTATATTGGCTAAGGAAAGAAAAGGCCCTAAAATAGGTTTTCAATTACTTTTTTACCCGGTTACAAATACTTCTTTAAACGATGAATCCTTTCAAAAATACGGAAGTAGGTATTATCTAACTAAATCTGCAATGAAATGGTTTTGGGAAGCATATTTACCAAAAAGTCAAGATGGGAATTCTTATAAAATTGCACCTTTAAAAGCAAGTAAAAAACAATTATCTGGTTTGCCACCAGCCTTAGTAATTACAGCTGAATATGATGTGTTAAGAAATCAAGGAGAGGCTTATGCTAAAAAAATGAAAGCTGCTGGGGTTGTTGTAAAAACAACAAGATATATGGGAACAATACATGATTTTGTAATGCTAAATTATTTGGCTGATACAGAAATATCTAAAAAAGCAATAGATGAAGCAACAAATGCTATTCGTAATTTATTTTATTATAAAAAGAAAATAAATGGAGAAATCAATTGAGTTTTTAGCGCAACAACTTGCTGATTATTCAAGTATAGTTGTACTCTTTTTGATAGTTGTTGAATGGGGATTTCTTTTCATAACCAATCAGATAGAAAGTAATAAAGAAAGTCTTGTAAGTGTGGTTTCCTATTTAGTAGAAAGCATACCATATGTATTATTATCAAGAATTATGATAGTGGGTACTATGTTCTGGTTATATGAACATCGGATTTTTACATTTGGTTTTCAATGGTATGTATGGGTAATTGCATATTTATTGTATGATTTTATCGTGTTTTTCGTTCATTTTTTAGGACATAAGGTAAGATTTCTATGGTGTATTCATGGTGTACATCATACTGCAGAAGAAATGAATTTAAGTGTAGTAGCAAGGGGGTCTATCTTTGATTTTTTTCTGACACCACAAAATTTTATATGGTTACCTGTTATTGGGTTTCATCCGCTCATGCTTTTTATAATAGAACCAGTAGGTCGCCTTTATGCTACCTATACTCATTTGAGTGAAAAATTTGTAGGGAAGCATTATATGTTAGAAAAAATATTTGTAACACCATCTGTACATAGAGTACATCATGCAAAAAATCATATTTATTTGGATAGAAACTTTGGGGAAACGTTCTGTATTTGGGACCGATTTTTTAAAACATTTCAAACGCAGTTACACGATGAAAAAATTCTATATGGAATTATGCATGATAAATTGAATAGTAAAAATATTTGGCAAGTACAATTCCAATTATGGAAGGACTTATGGTTTGATGTGAAAAACGCTCCTAAGGTATCAGATAAAATAAAATACTTACTAAAGCCTCCAGGATGGAATCATATTGATGGTGGGAAAAGATCGGAATATTTTCGTTCTGAAGCCTGGATGAATAGACAAAAATAACCAGCTTAAATAATAAAAACTAACGCCTTAAATATGTAAGGCATAAAGTATAAATACTAATGAGAACTTTTAATAGTGTAACCGTAGATTATTTTCCAGAACAAGAGTTGTTAATATGGAAAATTAAAAATACAGGAATGCCTAATTTTTGTATTAAAGGGCTAGAGGAGTTTAAGGAGTTTGCAAGTTGGGTTAAAGAATATTTTTCTAGTCCGCTAAGACCATTAAAATTTATTGTTTCTGGATCACATCATAAAGATATTTATAATCTAGGTGGGGATTTGCCTTTTTTCTTGAATCAGATAAGGGAAGAAAAAACAAGTCAATTACGCAAGTACGCTTACTTATGTATTGATGCAATTTATACTATTTACACCTCATTTAGTTTACCTGTAATAACCATAGCTTTGGTAGAAGGAAATGCCTATGGAGGAGGTTTTGAGTGTGCCTTAGCACATGATTATATACTCGCTAAGGAAACAGCAAAGTTTTGTTTTCCTGAAAGTAAATTTAATTTATTCCCGGGGATGGGGGCATATAGTTTTTTATTAAGAGTGTTAAATAAAAAAGAAGCAAGTATCATCCTTAAAGGGGATAGTAGATTTAGTGCTATTGAATTTAAAAAAATTGGGTTAATACATAAAACCTTTAAGGAGAGCGAAGAGCCTTTAAATGATTTCGTGAATAAACTATCTAGAAATTACAATTTTAATTATTACGATACTAGGTGTAAGAAAGAAATTGCTTTAATAACTAAAAAGGAATTATTGAAGATAACAGATATTTGGGTTGAAGCTACCAAAGGTTTGAATAATTTTGATTTAAGAAAAATGGATGCGTTTGGTAAAGCGCAATCACGAAAAGTAGTTGTGTCAACATCATGATAAAATAAACATTCTCGTTGAAATCACATGAGCTATGAATTAAGAATAATAGTAATAATAATTTCGATCAGGTAAACCTTTTGTAATTAAACCCACTGGTGAGTTTAATTACAAAATAGTTTCATTTATTTTATAAAATTGGTAAAACAGTTTTTTCATTTGTTCTGTATTTTTTAGGGGTACAATCGTTTAACTTTTTGAATGCAGCTGTGAAGTGAGTTGGGTTCTTATAACCAACAGAATCAGAAATTTCATAAATTGGTTTGTTTGTATGAATTAATAATTTCATCGCTTTTTTCATTTTAAGTGAAAGGGTGTAATCAAAGATGGTTTTTTTAAAAATTCGTTTAAATTCTTTTTTTAATACAAATTCATTTAAGGAAACCAGTTTGGTTAATTGTTGTATAGAATATAGTGCAGTTAAATCAGCCCCTATAATACGTTCTACTTCATATATTTTTTTTGTAATCATATCATTAGAAATTAACTCTTTATGAGTTGTTATGTTTTCGTTTATTTGAATAGCTAACAATTCTAATATTTTGGATTCTATAAACAAGCGTTTAGAGTTATCAGTAAATTTTGCAGATAGTATTTCAGTTATGATTTCTTCTGTTTTAATAGAAAAGGGAATAGATCCTTTTTCCTGTATTGTCGCTATTCCAAGAACATCTTTTATATCTTCATTTTCGTTAAGTAATAAATGTTTCTTTAAGAATTCAGGGGAGAGTCTAATTTTCAATTCTTTTAATTGTTTGCATTTATTATAAGTGCAATAACCATTAGCTTCAGTTAAGTAAGCCATGCAACTTTCTTGTTTTTCACATATTATCTTACTACTATTTTCATCAAGCTGTATCAATAACTCTCCATTAATAAGAAATGATAATATTAATGAGTTGAATATTTTTTTACCCTCAATATGTATGTCTTTTTTTAATTTAGCATCTATGTATGACATATGTACACCTTCTGAACAAAAATCCTTATAATTACCATCAGCGTATTCTTTCAAAAACTCAAATTCTCTGATGGTATACGTGTTTTTGGATGTGATTTTACCTGATTTTTTTAACAATGGCATAATTCCTTTTGTCACTGTACAGTCCCAATATTTTTGATTATTCATATCGCGTCTTTTTTTTTCCTTATCACGTCATTTTATATGAGTGAGTGTATATTACATTTGCCGAAAATACACCCAATTTATTAAGACTAATTAAAAATAAGAAATAAAATGAAGAAATTATTATTGTTATTAACATGTGTTGTCTTTGGCTTATCCTTACAAGCACAACAAGGAAGTTTAAAAGGAAGTATTATTACTAATGATGGAACACCGTTAGAATTTGTTTCTGTAAAAATTGAAGGAACAAGTATTGGAGGGCAGACTGATGCTCAAGGTCAGTTTCATATTGAAAATGTAAATGAAGGAGAACAAACAATAAAGTTTAGCTATGTAGGTTATAAAAGTAAAATAGTAAGTATTAATGTTTCAGGAGAAACAGCAGTTGGGCAATTGATTTTATATCAAGGTAATGAATTACTAGAAGAAGTGCTTATCGTTAAAGAACGAAGTAATCCTTTTTCAAGAAAGCAAAGTGCATATGTATCAAAATTACCATTGAAAAACATGGAAAATGCACAAGTATATAGTACAGTAACAAATGAGTTATTGGTTTCTCAAACAGTTACTACATTTGAAGACGCATTAAAAAATGCAACCGGAGTAGATAAGTTATGGGCTTCTACTGGTCGAGGAGGTGATGGTGCAGGATACTTTAATATGAGAGGATTTGCAATTCAACCACAATTAGTAAATGGATTACCAGGGATTACCAATGGGACTATAAATGCAGCTAATGTAGAGCGTATAGAAGTGATAAAAGGCCCATCAGCTACCCTTTTTGGAAGTACAGTTACTTCTTATGGAGGGTTAATTAATATTGTAACCAAAAAGCCTTATCAAGGGTTTGGAGGATCTGCTTCATTTATAACAGGTTCATATGGGGTAAATAATGTTGTTTTTGATGTAAATACTGCTATTAATAAAAATGAAGACATTTATTTCAGATTAAACTCTGCGTATTATACAGAGGATAGTTTTCAGGATGTAGGATTTAAAAAATCGCTATTTGTAGCACCATCTATCACTTATAAAGTCTCTGAGAAACTTGCATTATCATTATATTCAGAAATTTCACAAATAGAACAAACAAACCCAGCGTTTTTATTTTTAAATAGGACTGTACCAGTTCAGTGGGAAAACTTGGATGCTTTAAATTATGATACTAAAAAGTCATTTACAAGTAATGATTTAACTATAAAAAATCCATCAGCAAATATTAAAGCAGAAATGGAATATGCTTTTAGTGATAAAATAAGATCACAAACAATAGTAGCTACAGGAAATACTAGTTCAAACGGATATTATTCTTATTTATGGAATGATGAATACGGACCTTTAACAGGGGGGCTTAGTCCAAATACTCAAACATTCAGTTTAAATATTCAAAAAGTAAATGCTAAAACAACAACTTTTGATATTCAACAAAACTTTATAGCTGATGTTAAAATAGGGACTATGCGTAACAGAACTGTTTTAGGGGTAGATTATTTTGCTAAAACTATTTCAGATAACAGCTCAGGATTTGCTTTTGTACATAATGTAAATCCACAAGGTGATGTTGTAGATTATGATAATCCATATACAGATGATTTTAATCCGGGTACTATAACAGATATAGAAATTACACCAGTATATTTAACGACCTCTAGTATTGATAATTTATTAGTAAATAGTGCTAATAATAACAGTAAAGTAAAGCAAAATGTATTTAGTACATATATAAATAATGTATTGAATATTTCACCTACTTTATCAGTGATGACAGGGATTCGATATGATTTATTTGACTATAGAGGAGATGTAAATACCAAAACAGACGATGAAAAAGAATATACTAAAGGAACTTTTTCGCCTAAATTAGGAATTGTTTTTCAACCAATAAAAGATCAGTTATCAGTATTTGGAAATTACCAAAATGGTTTTTCAAATGTAAACCCTGAGTTTGTGTCTTCTGACCCTTCAAATCCAGCTTCTCCTCAAGTGTTACAAAGTTATGATCTTGAACAAGCTAATCAATGGGAGTTTGGAATAAAAACGAACCTCTTTAAAAACAAATTAAATGCAACTGTAAGCTATTATAATATTACTGTTA
The DNA here is from genome assembly GCA_002733415.1 of Kordia sp. GTDB lineage: Bacteria > Bacteroidota > Bacteroidia > Flavobacteriales > Flavobacteriaceae. The sequence continues at coordinate 137,514 of NVVR01000003.1, forward strand.
AGGATAAGGTAATTGGTTATGGCGCATCTAAAACTCAAGATGGAGAAGTAGAAAGTAAAGGGTATGAAATTGAAATTAATGCAAACCCAATAAAAGGCTTAAATTTAAGAGCAGGATATAGTAAAAATGATGCTGAGGTAACAAAAGCTCCATCAAATACGATATTAATAGGAAAACGTTATGAAGAAGCAGGTCCTGAAAAAACATACAACTTCTGGGCTACGTATAAGTTCCACACTACTTTTTTAAAAAACTTTGGAATAGGGTTTGGTTTTAACGGAGCTAGTGAACAAAATATAATGGCTGGTTACCCTAATGTAGGAGTATTTAACTTACCTAGTTATGCAATATTTAATAGTTCAATTTTTTACCAAGCTAAAAAATATCGAATAGGATTAAAATTAAATAATGCTACAAATGAATCCTATTACAAGGGTTGGACTACAATAAACCCACAAAAACCAAGAACACTATTAGCCAGTATTAAGTATATCTTTTAAGTAATTAGTTTAATCACCACTCTGAATGTTATTTAGAGTGGTGTAATTATATATTATTATGTTCACACTAGCATTTTTTTTAATTTTTTCAAGTAGTTACGCGCTTTACAATTGTTCTAAAAGGGCTTTACATGTAAACCCATCTTTTAATACTTGGGTTGTTAAACGTGTAAAGAAAACTCAATTTACGAGTATTATTGTTTTAGGAGTTTCCTATATGAATCTTCAAGTTTTATATGGTTTAGGTAAAGGTTTTCTTGTATTTATGAGCATATTGATACTTGTAAATTGTATGCTTATAGCACTTACGCCACTAGGAATAATAAAAACTAAAACACTAGCCTTTCTATTCATGTTATTTTTAGGGTTAGAATATTTAATACCATTCATTAATGCCGGCTAATCAAAAATACTTAACAACATCTAAATGGAAACGATTTGCTAAAATAACAGCTGGTGTATTTGGAGGATATGCTATATCGGCAAGTTTACATTTGCTAATAGCTTTATGGTCGCCATACCATAAACTAGTGTTAATCACCTCGGTTTTTAGTCTGTTTTTAGTTTGGATGTTGTTTTTTATACTAGCCTTTTTATTCAAGAGTCCATGGAAAATTTGGGCGGTTTATTTGGGAATTATAACAGTAAATTGTTTGGCTGTTTATTACAGTAAATTATATCATCCAGTAGTTTAATTATGAGTAAAAGAAGTTATAATGTCTTTCTTCATACCCATACAGTAAGTGGCATCGTAATTAGTGTAGCGCTATATATTATTTTTTTTGCAGGTGCATTCGCTTTAATTAAAGATGAAATTACTGTTTGGGAAAAAGGAATAAACTATACTCGAAATGTTGAAGAGAATTTTATAGACTATGACCTTCTTGTGGAAAAGATTAAAGCAGAAAAACATGAGCTTTATGGTAGAGATATAAGAATTGTTATTGATGAAGTTTCACCAGAAATTTTTATTTCACTTAGTGCCTCACAAGACAGTTTAGCTCCTGAATCATCTAGAAAATATGATTATTTTAATATAAATAAAAATACATATAGAATTTCAGACTATTATGAGTTTTATAGTTTTGGCGAATTGTTGTATCGATTACATTTTTTTAACCAAATACCAATAATAGGAATTTATATAGCTGGTTTTGTAGCTTTCTTTTTTCTATTTGCAATAGTTACAGGTGTAATTGTTCATTGGAAAAAAATGATTTCTAATTTTTATGTATTTAGGCCCACAGCCAAATTAAAAACAATGTGGACGGATGCACATACTGTTTTGGGAGTAATTGGTTTGCCTTTCCAATTTATATATGCGTTAACGAGCTGTTTCTTTTGTTTATCTGTTTTGGTGTTGCTGCCAGCTAATTTTCTGTACGATAATAACCAGCAACAACTAATGGAGGATTTACGCCCTATGAGTATATCATATCCTATTGGAACAAAAAGTAATCAAGAATTTACCTTAAATCAGTTTAGAGATCAAACACTTGTTAAATGGGAACATTTATCAATAAAGCAAGTTTATGTGCGTAATTATGGAGCTACTAATATGAAGTTTCAGGTTGATGGTGTTGTTGATGATGAATTTATTGGTAATGGAAGAATTATTTATAATGTTCAAACAGGAATAGTAGAGGCCATTAAAAATCCTTATAAAGCTAATTACTTAGAAGGGGTAGAGTTTACCATGAGGCGATTGCATTTTGCAGATTACGGAGGATTGCTATTAAAAGTGATTTATTTTATTCTGGCATTAATTACTTGCTTTGTAATTATTACTGGTGTACTTATGTGGCTTGAGGCAAGGAATAAGAAAAATGTTCCAGAAGCTCAAAAAATATTCAATCAAAAAGTGGGATATATTTATTTAGCTATTTGTTTAAGTATGTATCCTATAACAGCATTTACATTTATAATAGCAAAGTTATTACCTAGAAGTTTAGATGCATCTCGACAGTCAATTTTATATACAGTTTTTTTCGGGTTATGGTTAGTAATGTCAATACTCTTTACTTTAAAAAAAGACAACAATTATACTAATAAAACTTGTTTGAAAATAGGAAGTGTATTAGCTTTTTGTATTCCATTAATAAACGGAATTGTTTCAGGTAATTGGATATGGAGTACTGTATTAAAAAAGCAATATGATATCCTTTTTATCGACTTATTTTGGATAGTATTCGGGATAGCAACACTATTTATAACATTGAAATTAAAAAAGAGTCCACAAATACATAAAGTGAATGACAATATAAAAACAGATCAAAAATTAAACATTAAAAATCAAATTAAAATGAATATTAAAATCAAAATTTCTTTATTATGGTTGTTTATAGCAATCGGATTCGTAGTACATCATATTTATGGTTTATTCGGAGTGTATTATTATGAAACTGTTATGATGGAGGGAGCTACGGGTGATGTGCCTTTAGAACATCATATGTACAGAATACTGTTTGAAGGTGCAGCTTTACTATTTGCATTATTGACAATTGAAATATCAAAAAAATGGTTTAGAGTGAGTTCATTTGTTTGGGCAATACTATTGGGTATGTTTAATATATATCACGTTGTAACAGCAATTATTTATGAAAGCTCTAATATTTCAGAAATATTAATTTTGTTATTAATGGTGATCGCTAGTGGCTTTTTAATAATGAGTCTAAATAAATGGATAAAAGACTAAAAATAATACAATTTAGGACTTATATTTGTCCAAATTAATTTTGAAATTTATAGATCTATCATACAGATGAAAAAAATAATTTATAGTTTAGTAATAATAACCCTATTGTTTTCTTGTAAAAAAGAAAAACAAGAATCAAAAGAAATAATAGAAGTTACAAAAAAGGAAGAAGTAGTAACAGTTTATACACATCGTCATTACCCTGCAGACAAACAATTGTTTGCTCAGTTTGAAAAAGAAACTGGAATTAAAGTAAATGTTGTAAACGCAAAAGCTGATGAGTTAATACAAAAAATGACTACTGAAGGGGAGCATTCTCCAGCTGATGTATTGATTACTGTTGATGCAGGTAGATTAGTACGAGCAAAAAATAAAAATTTGTTACAATCAGTTAATTCAGAAATATTAAATACAACTATTCCATCGCATTTACGGGATATAGATAATCAATGGTTTTCTTTAACTAAAAGAGCTCGTGTGGTTGTATATGCAAAAGATAGAGTTAAGCCAGAAAGTTTGTCATCATACGATGAATTAACTGCTAGTGAGTGGAATAAAAAAATATTAATTCGTTCGTCAAGTAACATCTACAATCAATCATTATTAGCGTCAATTATTGCTAATGAAGGAGAAGAAAAAGCAACAGTATGGGCAAAGGGAATGGTTGCTAATATGGCACGTACTCCTAAAGGGAATGATAGAGATCAAGTAAAAGCTGTTGTTGCTGGAGAAGGGGATATTGCTGTAGTAAACACGTACTATATTGGAAAATTAGTAAACTCTAAGAACCCTGAAGAAGTAAAAGCAGGAGAAGGTGTAGGAGTATTTTTTCCTAACCAAGAAGCTACTGGAACACATATAAATGTTAGTGGAGCAGGAGTTGCAAAGTATGCGCCTAATAAAGAAAATGCAGTAAAATTTATAGAGTTTTTGATATCTGAAGCATCTCAAAAAGTATTTGCCGAAGCTAATTATGAATATCCAGTAAATACAAAAGTTGCCCCATCAGCATTATTACAATCATGGGGAACTTTTAAAGAAGATACTTTATCATTACAACAACTAGGCAAAAACAATAAAAAAGCGGTTATCATTTTTGATATTGTTGGTTGGAAATAAGGTCGTATTTATGATTTTATTAGCCGATTAAAAATTGTTGAATTTGAAAGAAAATGTTGTAAGTTCCATTGAGTTTTCTAAAAAGAAGAACGTTTGCAAACATATTTAAAGCATATAAAAAGAGATACCAATATGTGGTCAGCGTTAACGCTGACCATTGTTGGTTTGATAGCTTTACCTATTTTAACTATAGCCGTTAAATTATATAATGGACCAGGCGAATCATGGAAACATTTAGTTGATACGGTTTTATCGGATTATATTTCAAATTCATTATTATTAATTATTGGAACAACTATACTTACATTGCTGTTTGGAGTAAGTAGTGCATGGGTAGTTTCTCGTTATGATTTTAGGTTTCGTAAACAGCTAGAATGGTTGCTTATTCTACCATTGGCAATACCATCCTATATTATAGCATATGCCTATGCAGGAATGTTTGATTATGGAGGAACTATTGAAAAAGTAACATTCGGAGTGTTTCCAAAGTTTGATGTAATGAATATTACCGGACTTATTTGGGTATTAAGTATATCACTATATCCATATGTATACGTAGCGGCTAGAACATTCTTTTTAAATCAATCAGGACGATTATTCGAAGCTTCTAAAGTTTTAGGTGTGGGGGAATTAAAAGCTTTAAAAAAGTTAATTATTCCTTTAGCAAGACCAGCAATTATTGGTGGATTGGTATTAGTGCTAATGGAGGTGTTAAATGATTATGGAGCTGCCAAATACTATGGTGTAAGTACTTTTACCACAGGAATATTCAGGGCGTGGTTTTCTTTAGAAGAGCCAGAAACGGCTATTTATTTATCAGCATTATTAGTAGCTGTGATTTTTATATTATTGGGGTTAGAACGATGGCAACGTAACAAAATTGGTTACGCTATAAATAGTAAAACACAAGTTCCGTTAATAAGGCTAATACCAGGTAGGAAAAATAAAATAATTATTTACTTAATTGTTGGTATTCCTGTTTTTTTTGGATTTTTAATTCCGTTAATTCAACTCATTTATTGGGCTTTATTAACTTATGAAACAGTATTAAATGATGGTTTTTTAAGTACAGCAATTCAGAGTTTTCTGATAGCGGTATTAGCTGCAATTTTTACAGTAATATTTGCATTGGCTTTAATATATTTCACTAAATGGAATAGATTACGTTTGTTAGATTATATAACAAAAATTGGAACTTTGGGCTATGCCATACCTGGAGCAGTAATAGCTATAGGTGTTTTAATACCAACTTTAGGATTTGATAAATGGTTGATATCATATGTATCAGAACATTTTCAAACAAAAATCGGTTTTTTTATAAATGGAACTATACTTGTGCTGGTATATGCATATACGGTTAGGTTTATGGCGGTAGCACATAATCCAATTGAAGCAGTATGTTTAAAGGTGAATAAATCTATGTCAGAATCTTCTAAAATATTAGGACAAAGTGCATTAAAAACATTCTTTAAAATAGAGCTACCTTTAATTAAAACAGGTGTATTTGGAGGCTTGGTTTTAGTATTTGTTGATGTAATGAAAGAGTTACCATTAACTTTAATTCTCAAACCATATCAAGTACAAACTTTAGCTGTAAAGGCCTATGAGTATGCAAGTGATGAACAAATAATGGAAGCCGCATTGCCATCATTATTAATAATAGCTACAGGAGTTTTACCAGTAATTCTTTTAAATAAACTAATAAACAGATAATGCTTACAGTTAAGAATGTTTCAAAATCGTTTGATAAAGGTAAAAGTTATGCGCTAAATAACATTTCGTTTACTTTAGAAAAAGGAAAGAGTTACAGTTTAGTAGGAGAGAGTGGAAGCGGGAAAACAACGTTAATACGTTTATTATGTGGCTTGGAAACACCAGATGAAGGTGTGATTTCTTTACAAGAACAAATAGTAACTTCTGATACTATTTTTATAACTCCAGAAAAAAGAAAGATAGGATTAGTTTTTCAAGACTATGCCTTATTTCCGCATTTATCGGTATATGAAAATGTAGTGTACGGAATATCAACTACTAGTAGTAAAAAAAATAGAGTAACAGAAGTACTAAATTTGGTAGGTTTAAACGGTTTTGAAAAAAGATATCCTCATGAATTGTCTGGAGGACAACAACAACGTGTAGCACTGGCTAGAGCTTTGGCTCCAGCTCCAGAAGTACTTATTTTAGATGAACCTTTTAGTAATCTTGATACATCATTGAAAGCACAGCTGCGGAATGAAATTTTTGAAATAATCAAAGAAACGAATACAACAGTAATCTTTGTGACACATGATACAAATGATGCTTTAGCGGTTTCTGATGAAATTTTAGTTTTGCACAATGGGGTCTTAGTACAAAAAGAATCTACTGAGATGATATATCGAAAACCTAAAAATAAATATATTGCTAGTTTGTTTGGTAAAGTATATACTTTTGATGATGTTACCAAAAGTGAATTTGGAATAAATGATCCCATGGAGTTTTGTGTTAGACAGGAGCATTTGCAACTAAATAGTAAAACCCATTATCTTACAGGAGCGAAAATATTACAACGAAAGTTTATGGGGACTTACTATGCCATTAGATTGCAAGTAGGAAAGCAGAAAATAGTAGTAGCACACCCAACCGATATAAAAGAAAATAACTGTAAATTAGGTTTTGATAAATCAGTAGTCTTTTCTTTTAATAAAGAATAATATAAAATAATGCAGACATTAGACACATTAAAAAAAGGAGACAAAGCAATTATAACCAGTTTTATAGTTGATGATATCCCTTTAAAATTAATAGAGATGGGCTGTATAGAAGGAAGTTTTGTTGAACTTATCCAAAAAGCACCTTTAAAAGATCCATTGTACTTAAATGTAAACGGAACTTATTTATCAATAAGAAAAGAAACTGCTTCTCAAATTTTAGTAGAAAAAGTATGAGCATCCCATTAAAAGTTGCCTTAATAGGAAATCCAAACACCGGAAAAACAAGCTTATTTAATACGCTAACTGGTTTAAAACAGAAAGTTGGGAACTATCCAGGTATTACGGTAGAAAAAAAAACAGGTATCTGTAAATTACATGATTCGATTACAGCAAACATTATTGATTTGCCTGGAACGTACAGTTTAAATGCAAGTTCGGAAGATGAGAGTATTGCAGTAAAAGTATTGTCAGAAAAACAAAACACATATTATCCTGATGTTGTAATAGTAGTTGCTGAAGTAGAAAACCTAAAGCGAAACTTATTAATTTTTACACAGGTTAAAGATTTAGGTTTGCCGACAGTTTTAGCAATAAATATGCAGGACATAATGCAGACTAAAGGAATCACAATAGATCTTATTGCATTAGAACATGAATTAAATACTAAAATTGTAGTATTAAGTGCTAAGAAAAATACAGGAATTACTCAATTAAAAGAAGCTATATTAAATTATAAGGATATATCATTGGCTCCTTGTGTAATTGAATTAAATAGTATTCTGAGGGATACTGATTTAAATGAGAAGCAAAAGCAACATAAGGATACAGTTAAAAGATATCAGTTTATAAAAAGTAAACTAGATAAACATTATACTGTGAAAATTACAAGAGCAGAGGGTTTTAGAGCTAAATTAGATGGAGTAATTACACATAAAGTATTTGGGTACATTATTTTCTTTACCATATTGTTTAGTATTTTTCAAGCCTTGTTTTCATGGTCGGAATATCCGATGGAGTTAATTGATAGTGCATTTGCTTTTTTAAGTGATTGGACAAAAAATAATTTACCTGAAGGGGTATTTACTCGATTGTTATCCGAAGGAATTATACCCGGAATAGGAGGGGTGGTCATCTTTATTCCGCAAATAGCATTTTTATTTTTATTTCTATCCATTTTAGAAGAAAGTGGCTACATGAGTAGGGTCGTTTTTTTGATGGATAAAATTATGCGAAAATTCGGACTAAGTGGGAAGAGTGTAGTACCATTAATTTCGGGAACTGCTTGTGCGATACCAGCAATTATGGCTGCAAGAAATATTGAAAATTGGAAAGAACGATTAATAACTATTCTAGTAACTCCATTTACTACCTGTGCTGCAAGACTCCCTGTTTATGCAATAATTATAAGTTTGGTTATTCCTAAAGGGAATTCATTTTTAGGAATGAGTAATCATGCTTTGGTGTTAATGAGTTTGTACATGCTTGGTTTTGGAGCTGCTATATTATCAGGTTATATTTTAAATAAAGTATTAAAAATTCATTCGAAATCATATTTCGTAATTGAAATGCCAAATTATAAAATGCCATTATTTAAAAATGTATTTTACAATGTATTGGATAAAACCAAAGCATTTGTTTTAGGTGCAGGTAAAATAATATTGGCAGTATCTATTTTATTATGGGTATTGGCCTCTTACGGTCCAGGTGCTGATTTTGATAATGCTGAGGAATTAGTAAAAACTGAATTTACTAATTTAGAAGGAGAGGAGCTGAATACTAAAATAGCATCTTACAAATTAGAACATTCCTATATTGGTACTTTTGGTAAGTTTATTGAACCAAGTATTAAGCCATTAGGATATGATTGGAAAATAGGGATTGCATTGATAACTTCATTTGCTGCAAGAGAAGTGTTTATAGGAACTTTAGCAACCATTTATAGTGTAGGTTCTGAGGATGAGGCTACATTAATGGAAAAGATGAAAAAAGAAGTGCATTCGGATACAATGAAGCCTGTTTTTGATTTCCCAACAGGAATTTCATTATTGCTATTTTATGCTTTTGCAATGCAGTGTATGAGTACGGTTGCAATTGTGAAAAAGGAAACTAATGGATGGAAATGGCCTATGATACAAATGTTTGGAATGACCATTTTTGCGTATATTGTAGCTTTAGTGTCTTATCAAGTTTTCAAATAAATATTTAAATGGAAATTTTTCAAAATATATTAGTAATAATAGCGGTGTTTCTTTCACTACGATTTTTATATGTGAAGTTCTTAAGAAAAGAAAACTCTTCAGATAAATCTTGTGGGAATAATGGTTGTGGTTGTTAGTAACAATCCATGAGTAATTGACCTTTATTTTGATAATAACTCAATGGTTTTATGTCTTTTTCAGAACAAATTGTGTCTAATACTCCTAGTACATCCTTTTGCATTATTACAGAGCCACATATCATAATTACTGTTTTATTTGCTAAAGAGTTAGCAAAATAAGCACTTTGTTTTTTAATGATATCTTGAACATAAGTTTTAGGTGTATTACTTCTAGAATAAGCGGGATAAAAAGATTGTAATTGACCACTTTCTAATTGTTTATCAATACAATTTTTATATAAATTAAAAGAGTTCTCATTTCTCCCACCCCAATACAAATTAACGGTAGTATTCTTAGTATTATTAGCTAACATTCCTAAAAACGGACCAATACCTGTTCCTGTAGCAATTAGGATGACTTTTGAAGCTTTTTTTGGAAAATGAAAAGAGTTGTTTTTTATAATGGTAGCATTAATATTTTCTTCGAGTTTTAGCTGATGTAAATAATTTGAGACAATCCCTTTTTTATGTTTTTTAATGCTGATTAAAATAGAGTTTTCTTTGGTTTTAGCAATAGAATATAATCGTTCTCTATTGTCGTTTTTAGGGTAAATAGCAAGTAAATCACCTGAGTTGAAACCTGTTTTTTTAAGTGGATTTAATTCTAGTAAAAATGTATCATCTACTTGTTTTTCTAATGAAGTAATTTCTTTTACTTTAAAGGGTTTAGTTGTCAGTTTTTTAAAACTTAAATCATTCTTTTTGATATTGATTTCAACGTTTAAATAATGCGATAGTTTATTAATCCATTGAGTAAAGGTCTCAAAGGATCTATTATTAATGGTTGTTGTATTAATTATTTCTGTGGTGTTTGGTAAAAAAGAAAGTTCTTTTTCTATATCATAAGCAAACTGACAGAAATGGCTATAAGTACTTGACCCAAACCCAAGTATTGCATATTCAAATACATGATTTTCAGGATTCTTTTTTAGTTTACTTATAAAATTTTTAGCATTATTTGGGGCCTCTCCATCACCATAAGTAGCTGTAATAATTAATAGTTTTTTAAGTGCTCTAAACTTACTAAACTTATTTAGTTCGGTTAAATAACTTTTCTTATTTTGTTGTAATAATTGTTCATGTAAGGCATTAACATAATTGAGTGTACTCCCACCTTCTGAACCAAATAAAATTACAATTTCTGCTTCTTGTTTTTTTATGACATTTCTAATTTTAGTGCTTTTTCGGGATAAAGTCATAGTGAAACCAGAATACATAAAATAAATAATTCCTAAGCATGCTAACAATAAAATAACTGACCAAAGAATACTACCATGACCAGTATGTAGAATTAAACTATAATAGGATAGTATTTTGCTGAACGGATAAAATTGTTCACTTATTATATCTCCCGTAACTTGGTTAACAACTAGTTCTTTATTAGTTAAATAAAGGGTATAATAATCTTCTATATCATTAGAAAACGGAAATTCTATTTGCCTTATATCATTTAGAGTGATGCTATTAAAAACTTCAAAATTATTTAAATTATTTCTTGGGGAGGTTTTTAACTCATCGAAATTTATGACATGATTTATAGGAGTTTTTGGTAGTAGAGATAATTTTTTAAGGGACAAATATCCCCCCGTTACTGTTAGTATTATAATAGGGATAAGACTCCATCTACCTAATATAATATGAAAGTATTGATTCGAGTTTTCTTTCACTATTTTGGAAAAGAACTGAAGAAATCCACCTTGTCTTTTCGATATTAATATAATTCCTGTTAGTGCAATTAGACATAAAAAGAAGGAGCAAACTCCAACTATAATTCTACCAGTGTTTTTTAGAAATAAGGAACGATGTAAATTAGTTGTCCATTTAAAAATATGGTGTCTTTCTTTAATGTTACCTAATTTTTTTCCGTTTAATGGGTTTAAATAAATACGTTCGCTTTGTCCTTTCTGGTTGATAACATTTGCAATAGCTTGGTTATGGGTGTTAATACCAAAGGAAACTACTTCAAGGTATTCTTTCTTTAGAATAGAAATAGTTTTGGCAACTGATTGTTCTTTGGCTTCTAGTGATAAAGAATAAGAATCTAATTGTTTACTTACGGGCTCAAAAGCCAATACAATTCCGGTTAGTGCAGCTAATAAAATAAAAACTGAAAATGATAGGGCGAAGCCTAAGTGGCTATATCTCCAAATAGATAGTTTCATTAATAAATAAAAAAGATTAAAAGTTTTACAAAAAGGTAAAGAATAGCATGAAAAGTTTTTTAAAATGTTAGACTGAGCTTGTTGAAATTTAATTGGTATAAATCGAAAAATCATACTTCGACAGGCTCAATATAACCAGTATTCTTTTAAATGTTTATTGAGGTATTAAGCGTATGTAGCGTATAAAACCTTTTCCGTTTACTTTACTTTTTACGGTTTCGGCGGTTAATTCAAACTCAACATCTTTTGCAAAGTATTCTTGGTCTTCTACAGCTGTTTCAAAGCGAATTGTATAACCAGTATCAATCTTATCATTTTCTATTTCTATAATACTAATAGCGCGTTCCCCACCTGTTAAAGTTTCACCGGTAATTGCGTCTATATTTGGCCTTTTTTTTCCATATAAATTTTCCCACCATTGCGTAATATCATGATACCAATCTTCATCGTTACCTTTTACATTTAAAGTTTCAAGATAGTTGCCATCTTTGTCTAATAAGGAAACTACAATATAGGCTCCTTCTCCAGAATAGTTGGTCATTTGTATCATACATTTATACTTACTACTTGGATTAATAGTAAATGATAATGTAATAAATGCAACAACTATTGTAACTAATATATTTATTTTACGAATCATGAATTTATAATTTTAAAAAGTTTAAATTTTGATGATTAATCGCTTCGTTTTCTTTGGCTAAGTCAAGAATACTTTCGTTAAAATCAGTACTAACTACTTTACTGGCTCCTTCACTAATTAAATGTTTAATAATATCCATGTTTTTAGCTGTCATTACTGCTTTTTGTAAAGCAGTATATCCTTCTTTATTTTTAGCATTAATATTTTGTTTGAAGGGCTTAATTAATTTTAATAAAGGAATACTGTTTTTATCTAAAGCAATATGGTATAAAGTATTACCATTTTCTTGAGCCGAAGTCATGTCTAAACCATTAGAACCTAATAATTCTAGTTTATGGTTAAATACATCTTCACTTTTAGATGAATATGATTGTAATAAATAATACATAAGATTGTTTCCTTTGTTATCTATTATATTTATATCTGCTCCTTTTTTAAGTAATAACTCTACAGTTTTAGCTGTATTACCTTCAACAGCATAAGTTAAAGCAGAGTTACCTTTTTTATTAATCAGGTTAATGTTTTTAGTATGTTTTAATAATAGATTAATAACGTTTAAATCATTACTATAACTTGCTGTTATTAAAGCAGTATTCCCATCTTTATTTTGTGAATTAACTTTATTACCTTTTGCAATAAAGTATTCATAACTTGCAATATCCTTACAGCTATATGCCAAATTATGTAAAGGAGTTTTTCCGTTTTTAGTAGTTACATTTGGATTAATACCTAAACTATCTAAATATTTAAAGTAATCTAATGAGTTATACCCATTTCTACTCCTTTTGGTAGCAAATAGCATGGCGTTACCATCATTTTTGTTTAGGTTTTTATAAGGTAGTCCTTTGTTAACAATAGCATTTAATATGTCTTTGTTTTCTTTAACTGCAGCATAATTAAAAATTCCGTTTCCTTCATGATCTACATCGGTAAGTTTTAAACCTTTATCTGTAAAATATTGAGTGAACTTTAAGTCTTTTAAACTAGCTGCTATAAGTAAAAGAGCGTTGACTCCTTTTGGGGTCTTTTGATCTATAGATGCTCCATTTTTAAGTAATAGATCATAAAGTTTTGGGTTTTGTTGACCAGTTACTGCAGCAAAATTTAAAATAGAATAACCTTTATCATCAATAACGTCCATTTTAGCTCCATTTTTTATAAGGTATTTTACTAACTTAACATTGTCTTTATAGGCAGCCCAGAAAATATAAGTCCTACCATCATGAGTAAGTTTGTTAATACCGTTTCCTTCAATATTTAAAAGATGCTTAATGGTTTTGTTATCTACTTTTTCTAATATAGCCCAAGCAACGGCGTCAAATCCAAATCTATTAAGTTTTGTAGGGTTATTTCCTTCTTTAATCTTTAAATCAATAGTTTCTATAGAAGGCTGTTCTTTCCAGAAATCTCTTTCTTGAAAAATGTTTTTTTGGGCTACAGTTACCTGTAACCCAAAAAATAGTGTAAAAGCAAGTATTTTATTCATGATAGATTATTTGTTTTCAGCTTTATCGTTAGTAATATCATCTACTACAAAAGCTTCAATGATTTTGGCAATTTTACGCTTAGACTTATAATCTTCAGAGAACAAGTACTTATAAAGTAGTTTGTTATCTATTTTATTTTCTAAGCTCAAATCTTTATTTCTTCCGTAAACTTCACTCCATTTGTTACGAACTAGTTGCCATTGACTTTCATTTTTTATCCACCAATCTTGTGAAGCTTTACATTTATCGGTTGGAATTTGCACATAGGTATTGTATCCTTTTTCTTTGGCTAAAACAACATCTTCTTTCCCCACTTCTCTAATGACTTTATTATTGTCTTGATCATGTATCCAGCCATTGGCTACAATTTCATGACGGTTACCGCGTATGGTTAAGTTGTAGTCACTTCGTTTTGTATATTCTCTACGAGGTAATGGGGCAGGAGTAGAGTTTTCCCAAAAACTTTTTCCATCCACATGAACCCAAGTAGCCGTACCTTCGTAACGCGGACTATCATCTACCTGAAAGACTTTTTGTGTCCATTGACCTTTTACGATATCGTCATTTTCTTTTTTGTATAACCAGTTGTTTCTTCCATTAAATATTAAGAAATCAGTGTTTTCAAATAACCATTCTTGTCTCCAATGCTTTACGATATAAGGTCTTTCTGTTGTACCTACTTGTAATAAGTGCTGCAAAGAGACTTTATTATCATTTTCTTCTACTAGTTGTACCCATTCTATAGCTGTTTCAGATTTTGGTTTGGATGGCTTATATAGTGAGTCGGTACTATAGTTAAAGGTTTCTACGAAGTTAAAAGTTACTTCATAGCATCCACACATATTTTTAATAGCCTTAATATCTTTTTCTTTTTTTGTTTGAGAATTAACTAAATAACTCATTGTTAGCAGTGTAAATAAAAGTGTTTTTTTCATGATTGTTTTTTGTTAAGTTTATTTAGATTGATTTAAAATAAGATTCTATATTTGTGGCAAATCTATAAAGAATGAGTCTAAATAAAAACAATTTTCTATTATTTTTACTACTTTCCGGAATTGCTTTTTCACAAGATAACTCTGTAATAAAAGATTCTATTAAATCTGAAAATTTAGAAGAGGTATTAGTTACAGCTACTAGAACAAAAAGACAACTGTCTTCTTTGCCTTTACCTGCTCAAATAATTACTAAAGAACAAATTAAAGCAAGTAATTCATTGCGTTTAAGTGATGTAATAAATGAGCAGACGGGATTAATTACGGTTTCAGATTTTGGAGGAGGAGAAGGTTTGCAATTGCAAGGAATGGATTCAGCTTATACTTTAGTAATGATTGATGGTGTACCGCTTATTGGTCGTTCTGCAGGAACATTAGATTTAGAGCGCATAACGATTGGGAACATTAAACAAATCGAGGTGATTAAAGGAGCTTCATCTTGTTTATATGGTAGTGAGGCTATGGGAGGTGTATTGAATATTATAACTGAAAAACCTACAGAAGATTTTAGTGGTTCTTTAAACCATAGGTCTGGTACTTTTTTTACACATGATACCAGTGTCAATTTAAATTATAAAGATAAAAAAATAGGCGTTACTGGGTTTGTTAATAGATATTCTTCTGAAGGGTATGATTTAACTGATTTTACGCCTACAAATACAGTAAATCCGTTTGCGAATTATACGGTACAAGCTAATGTAAATTATAGTTTTACTAAAAAAACAAGCTTATTAATATCATCAAGACTATTTACTCAAGACCAAGAAAGCAGTTTAGTAAACAATCAAGGTGATTTACTTTCTGGAAAAGGTAAATTAACAGAGTGGAATTCGCATTTAAAATTGCAGCACGAACTTTCTGAAAAATGGAATTTTTATGGAGAATTATACAGTACTCAATATCAGACAAAATCTAAAACGAATAATTTAGATAGAACTATTTTTAGTGAATCATATTTTGATCAATTTCTATTAAGACCTGAGATTAGAACTCATTTTAAGGCTAGTAAGAAACATAGTGTTATTTTAGGTTTAGGATTGACACATGAAAGTTTAGATAGAACTTATTTTGATAATAAGCCAACGTTTAATGCACCATACGTATATGTACAATATGATTTAAATCCTACTAAAAAAATAAATATAATAGTGGGTGCTCGTTATGATGCACACAATAAATATGCAGCACAATTTAGCCCGAAATTAGCAGGTCGTTATGAAATAACAAGGAGGTTATCAGTAAAATCTTCTGTAGGGTATGGTTACAAAGCCCCAGATTTTAGGCAACTTTATTTTAATTTCACCAATCCGTCTGTAGGTTACACTGTATTAGGATATAATCTTGTTGCTACAGAAATACCTTTTTTGGAAAGCCAAGGAATTATATCCAATATTACTGTTCCGCTTAATCAATATACAGATGATTTAAAACCAGAAAGTTCAATTAACTATAATTTAGGAGTAGATTATAAAGTCAATAATCAGTTAAAATTTACTATTAATGTTTTTAGAAATAACATTAAGAATCTTATTGATACAAGAGTTGTAGCCAACAAAACTAATGGTCAAAACTTATTTAGTTATTATAATGCTAATGCAGTTTATACTCAAGGGATAGAATTTAATACTACCTATAAACCAAGGAGTCAATTACAGATTTCTGGAGGATATCAGTTGTTGTATGCTAAAGATAAAGATGTTGAAGAGAAATTTGAAAACGGGGAGGTAACTTCTAGTCAATTTCCTGGGGCTCCACTACAAAAGAGTCATTATTTCGGGTTGGTAAATCGTTCCAGGCATATGGTAAACATAAAAGTGTTTTATAAAAATATACAATGGAAAGCAAATGCTAATATTAGAGGGACTTACAGAAGTAAGTATGGCCTAGTAGATACTAATAATAGTCAAGGATACATTGATAATTTTGATGAATTTGTAACGGGGTATTCTATTTGGGATTTAGCTATTAATAAAGACTTTTTAAAGAATTATCAACTAGGGTTTGGACTTGAAAACATATTCGACTTTAAAGACCCTCCAACATCATCTAACGATTTTATTGCTATCAATAATATAGCAGGAAGAATTGTATACGGAAAACTAAATATCAATTTTTAATTACTCAAATATTTAATAATTATGAATACTATAAAATACGTTTTACTTTTTGTTTTAGCTATAAGTCTTTTTTCGTGTAGTGATGATGATGCCCCAACTTGTAAAGAGCTAACTTGGTACCAAGACGCTGATGGTGATACTTTAGGAAACTTGCTTGTTACATTAGAATCTTGTAATCAGCCTGATGGTTATGTGGGGAATAGTGATGATATTGATGATACAGATCCTCTTAATTTAGATCCTATTATTACTGCTCAAATAACTAATTTGTATGCCCCACAAACTGGTGGGCAGGGGCAAGGTCCGATAGGGGGAGAATTCATAAAATTCAATTTTACATCTGGACAAACAACAACTAATGATACCGATTGGGATATTGGCTTTAGAGGAACTACAATTATTTTTAATGGAGGAGAGGAAACAGGAAGTACAGATGAGCCAATAAGAAACGGTGTGGCAGCAGTTTATATAGCAGATGGTACTTTTGCTAGCGTAGCAAATGTTATTGAAGCTAATTTTGTTCAAGATAGTACAGGTAGTTTAGCAATACCTACCGGGTCAGGAAATGGATGGTATACTTATGATCCTACAACACATTTAATCAACCCTACAAATAATAAAATAATAGTTGTAAAAACTAGAGATGGGAAATATGTGAAAATTAAAATAATAAGTTATTATAAAGATTTAGATTCATCAAATTCTGCATACGCTAGATATTTCACCTTTGATTATGTATATCAGCCGAATAATGGAATAAACTCTTTTTAAATAACTAATTATCATCACTTATTTGAATTGCCAAAACAGAGGTGCAAGTTGTTATTTGAAGTAATATGTTGTGTCTGTAAAACAATCGAGTGGTATAATTCTCTAATTGTTATATCCTCGGTTGTTTAAAAAAGTAGATAAGAATAAGTGTCTTTTATAGAAATAACTAAAATACAGAATCTCAATTTTTTTATGGGGCGTAATTGAATAGTTCTGTTATTATAATTGAGTGTTGTAAGCAGCTAACGCTTATACGCTCGATTATTTAAAAAACCATGTAATCAAATTTAACCTTTTATATTATGAAAAAACAATACATTTTAATAGTATTGGTACTATTATACTGCCTAAACTCTAGCTACGCGCAATGTGATACAGCGGTTGCAATAGTAGATGAAGGATTTGAATCATACACAAGTGGTGGTTCTTTAGCTAATGCTAATACTTGCTGGACAGCTTTAGATAATAATTCATTAAGCACTTATATTGGTATAAGAGATACTGGAGCAAATACGGGTTCTAAGTGTATTTCTGCGTATACTTTTTTTGGAGAGGACTCTGTTCTTTATTATGTAAGTCCTAAACTAAATTCTATTAATGGAACTCATTTGGCTGATTTTTATGTAAACGCATCAAATGCTGCAACTTTAGAAATGGGCACTATGAGCGATCCTAATGATATAAGTACATTTACTTCAGTATCGGGTGTAAGTAATATTCCAACAACTTATACAAAGTTTAGTTCAGGAATAGTTGCAAGTACTTCAGACGAATATTTTGTAGTGAAAATCTCAGCACCTTCAAATCATACCTCAATAAAATTTGATGATTTTAAATGGCAAAGTGTTTGTGAAACTCCTGTAGCTACATTAGACGATGATTTTGCTGCATATACTGCAGGTACTGGTAATCCTATGCCTAGATGTTGGAATGCTATCGGAGCGGTTGCTGCTGGTATTAGAACTGGTGGTGTTTCAGATTCTAATTGTATAATGACCTATGATTCTACCGTAGGAGATATGTACATTGTAGCACCTAAATTAAATACTATAAACGGTAATTATCAGGCAGATTTTAAAATTAAAGCAAATAATTCAACTGCCACTTACCAAGTTGGAACTATGAGTGATAATATCAATATGAATACATTTACATCTTTAGGTTCTAGTACTGCAATTATAAATAGCTTTGTACAAGTAAATACAGGAGATATTGCTGCAAGTGCTAATGAGTATTTTGTTATAAAAATAACAACTAATCAACCGCATACTTCAGTAAGAATAGATGAATTTAAATGGAATGTCCCTTCTGTGTTATCAACGAATACTTTTATTTCTGACGAGTTTGGAATGTATCCAAATCCATCAGAGAATAAGCAAGTTATTGTACAAATGAATTCTAGTACACTAAATAAAGTATCAGTATTTGATTTAAAAGGTAGACAAGTTTATACTGCAACATACAGAGGTAAAACAGCAAATCTTAACTTATCTAGTTTAATATCAGGGATGTATTTTGTAAATGTAACTGATCAGAATAATAATACAGTTACTAAAAAACTTATTCTTAAATAGGCTACTTAGTACTATGCAAAAAAGGTTGTCTATTCAGACAACCTTTTTTGCATAGTACTAAAATAAGAGGTTTAATTAATCACCATCATTATCAGTAGAAGTAATAATAATAGATAAAGCACTTCTAATATCTACTGCTAAAACAACTAATATTTCTTGTAATTGTTCATGAATTTCGCGGACCTTATTAGGGGAATTATTAATGCTATAAGCTATTGTTCCGTTTAAATTTGTCAAGGACGCTATTATGGTATCTATTTTGTTCTGTAATGAATTATTTAATAGTTCATTTCCAGTAATAGCACTAATATTATTTGATAAACCAAGCCCTTGACTGTTAAAAAATACTTCTTTAACACTTTTTAAATTTTCAATAATTAACTCTTTGGAGTAACCACTATATCTTGCTTGTAATTCATCAAGATTTACATTGTTGGAATTTTCTAAGCCAGCAGATTTGCCAATTTTGGTTACTTTAGCGGTATCTACCACATTGTAGCAACCATTAAAAAGCATGTTTATAGAGTTACTCAAGCCAGTTTCTGTATTATTAATAAAAGTGGTTAAATAATTATCACCATTAGCTTGCCATAAATTGTATAAATCGGCAGCTTTTTCTTGTTGATTTTCTGAAATAAACTTTAAATATAAAAGGCGCTTATTTTCGTTAATAAAGCTATTATGGATGGTAGTTATATCACTGTGAAAAAGAAGGTATTCTATGCCAGATAAAGTTTTTGCTTGAGGGCTTAATTGCGATACATTTTCTGCGGTAATTTCAGGACTATTAGCAATAAAGTTATCGATAGCAATCGCATAAGTAGGCCAATTGTATAAGGCTTGATGAAAATAACGACTTTTAGCTTCTCCTATATTAAAAGCGTAAATATGGGCATAAGCTTTTGCAGCTTCTTTCCAATTGGTTTGCATAAGGATTACTCCGTTTTCGCTAGGTGTATTAACATAGTTTTGTACAGTATTGTTTAGATTTTCACATGCAGTTTTAAACTGAGTAATTTTAGGTAAAACAACTTGACTTCCTATGTCATTTAACATAGCTGTATTGTCAAACGAATAGGCGTCATCATTAATATTTTTATTATTACAACTTACTATAATAAAAATAAATAATACGTTACTAATGATATAGTTTTTCATAATGAAATATTTATAGTGAATTAATAAAAGCGATTACTTGTTGTCTTTCTTTAGTTGCTAAATTCATAAATTTTTGTTTAGAGGTTTCTGCTTCACCTCCATGCCAAAGAATGGCTTCTTCAATATTTTGTGCTCTACCATCATGAAGTAAATTGGTGTGGTTATTAACAGTTTCTATTAATCCAATTCCCCATAACGGTTGTGTGCGCCATTCGTTACCGTTGGCTAAAAAGTCATCCCTATTATCGGCTAAATCATCTCCCATATCATGTAATAAAAAATCAGAATAAGGGTGAAAGGTTATATTTTCTAAATATGAATTTGTAGGGTAGTTATTGCTGGTAGTGAAATTAGTAGCATGACATTTCTTACAGTCGACTTGTTTAAATAATAACTTTCCTTGAAGGACATCATTATCCATATAATTACGTCTTGTAGGTACTGCTAAAGCACTTTGGTAAAAAGTGATTTGATCTAGTTGTGAATCTGTAACTTCTGGTGTTCCTCCATTAGCCGAATTTTGGCAATCGTTTTGAGGTGATGGGCAGTTTTGTTCAGAAAAAATAGTAGTGGTTAACCCTAAATCACCATTTAAAGCACCAGCTACTTGTTGGCGTAAACTTGGTTGATTAGCTTTCCATCCGAATTTGCCAATGTTTAAGGTTTGGTTAATGGCATCCCAAACATAATTTGCTTTACCTGATATCTCATCTTTGTCAACATCGTTTACATCAACATTGGTTATAATACTAGCTTCGTCTAAGGCGTCTATTAAACCTAATCCTATTACTTGCTGACCAACTCTTGGAGAAAAATTGAAGTTCTCTATAGGACCAAATTGTTCGTCAGTAAAACTATAAGTGGGTTTTAAAAGTTGATAAGAAGTACCATCTGGATACGTTCCATTAATAACATTTTGAGTCATAATAACTTTAGCTTCGTGTGGTATATTAAGATTGGCTTGATCTTGTATTTGCCCACCATAAATTGGGTGTCCTAGTGGTCCACCATGTGCATCCTGCCCATTGATACTAACTCTTACTAAAAAACCTTCGCTATTTTGTCCGTTAGTATGTGGTTTTCCTCTACCATCTTTAAAATGACAAGCAGAGCAAGAACGAGCGTTAAAAGTTGGTCCCAATCCATCTCTAGCAGTTGTGGAAGCAGGAGCTGAAACCCAGGCTTGATTAAAAAGAGAGTTACCAGTTGCAAAAGTGGCGCTTTCCTGAAAACTTAAGCCAGGTATTTCTTTTCCGAAAGCATTGTTACTGGTAGAATAAACGCTTAAATCTCCAGTTAAAAATTCTTCTCCATCTTCATAAATTGAGATGTAGAAATCTTCATTTTTGTCAGAGCAAGAACAAATTAAATAAAGTACAAATAAGCATGTGAGTTTTAGGTATTTCTTCATAATGGATATCAGGGTTTATAAAATGCAAAAAGCACTGAGTAAGTTTTTAGACTCACTCAGTGCAAATTATTAGGATTTATTTAGGCTATGAATTCAAATTAATTCCTAATACTAATGCAGAAGCACTAATCTCGTTAGCTAAATTTTCTAAGGCCTGTACACCTTGCATTACAGGACCAAATGAGCTATCTGAAGAGCTTTCTATAGTGATTAATTCATCAAAAGGTTTACTATGATTGGCTATAACATTAACTTTGGTTTTTGCTTCATTAAGAGCATCTAATAACTTTTGCCCTTGAGTAGCATCAACTTGATTTACTAACTGATAAAAAGAGGCTCCGCTTATGTTGTCATAGGTACCTTCAACAACGTTAAATACACCTCTCGCGTTTGCATAAACATCACGGTGAGTATTATCAGAAAAACAAGAATGTTCATCTTCTTGGCCTAAACCGTTAATACCTCCAGTTGAGTTTACAGGCGCAATCATACGCTCAGATGATAACTCATCTCCAGCCATAAAAAAGGCTCCGTGAACAAATTGCTTAATTGCTATATCTTCATTTAAAGCTTCAAAAACAACTCTGTAAGCACCTCCAACAGCCCAAGTATTTTTTAAAGCTAATAGGTCAGTGACAAGTAAATCAGTTGCAGTTTGTAAATATGTTTTTCTTCTTGCAGTATTAGCATCTGTGGTATAATCTGTCAGTGGTCTTTGACCTGGTGTATTAGCAGAAGGAATGGTATTGTCTTGCCCCCATAATAAGAACTCAATAGCGTGCCAACCAGTGCTAACATTTTTTTCAGGAGAACCAATACTATTTCCATCGGTATTTGCTCCAGTAATTAAAGCTTGAGTAATCGCATCTGCTCCGGCAATAATTCCACCACTATGATTACCGGCATAAGCTTCAGTACCTGTTAGTACGTAGTCAATATATCCTTCATCACAAGGCCAAGCATTTAATTGCCCTTCGTTTTCAATACCCCAAGGGTTAGAAGCAGATTGAGCTACATCAATTGGACTGTTAGTTTCACGTACAACTTCAGATTGACCGTAAGGTTCACGAGCATCTAACCAAGCTTGCTTCACTTGTGTTAATCCAGCTGCAGTAGGTGTTGCTACAAACTCATTCACTTTAGTTTGTAGTATAACAGCTTTATTGTAACTATCAGTATAATTTTGAGCTACCATTTTAGCGTAATTAGTAATAACAGCTTCTTTTGATACTGATACTTGCTCGACAACAGGGTTGGAGTCATCATCTGAACAACTTAAAATCACACCAAATATTGATGCTAAAAGAGCCCCTTTTAAAATTGTTTGTTTCATTGTTAACTTATGTTTATTTAGAATAAATTTAATTAAGCAAATATAACCACCTATAAATTCATTAAGCAAGCTTTATTTAGAATAAATTAAAATAAAAACATAAAATGATGACTTGTAACTATTTGTGTTTTATTGAAATATGTGAGTAAAGAAAAAATCCTCTATAAAGTATATGAATACACTTTATAGAGGATGAATTTTGTGTTAAAGAAATATTATTCTAAACCTTCCAAATCTTGTACTGATTCTTGATTAGATTTTTCCTGACGTTGTTCAAAATTAATGTCTTCGGCAATTTTATCAGTAATTAATAATGCTCTACCAGAAGAAACAAGCGCCCCAAGTATTGCTAAACCAATAATAATTTTTGGAAACAGGAGGTTACTATTTTCGTTTTGATAAATTTTATAAAGGACTATTCCACAAACAATTGTTATTATAGCTGGAAATACCGTTAAATTTCCAATCGGAAAAATAGTAAATGCAATAGTTATGATGATGCCTAAAATGGCAATGATTGATGTTAATAATTTCATATTTATCTTTTGTTTTTAATATTTTAGGTTACTAGCTTTTATTAACTTTAATTGCCCACTACCTACAGGAATACTGAATTTAATTAAAACAGGAACTTTATTTCTATCCGCTGTGATATAGATAATGTTATTAGCTTTTCCTTTTAAAAGTTTTTCCTTTTTTACAGAAATTCCAATCTTATAACATTTTTTATATCCTAATACAGTAGAAATTGTTTCAGTTCCCATAAAAGTTAAAGTAGCAGTTTTAGATTTCCTGTCAAAAACAATATTAAAATCTTTTTGATCGCCGGTACTTGCCTTTTCTATAGGTAAATTTCTAATATAATATATGGTAGAAACAATATCTCTTGTATTTGAAGGGATTGTAAAATTTGCTTTTATTACTCCAGATCTTCCTCTAACATAAGTTGACTGAATACTATTGCCTTTATAAATATACTTTTCCTTTCTTATAGTACCATTTTCATTATTGTCTCTTTTATATAACGATGGCTTTAAAGAGTAAGGACTTACATAGGCTTCATATAAATCACGAATTTTAAAAAAACTATCCCATTTTTTATAGGTATTAGCGGTACATTTTAGATGTAAATAACTGTTTTTACTTGTTTTTACTGTAGCCACCTTCATGTTAACCTCTGCAAATGTGGTTAACACACCAGACATGTTATATGATGCTTGATAACTTAAATGTTCGCTTGATTTAAACGATTTAGAACTCAATCCTTGTGATAGCCCTAGAGTGGTTGTAGCTAACAGAAGTACTACAAAATAGTTTTGGATTAATTTAATTGTCATAATTAATGAATATGTATGCAAAAATAACGCATTTAAAAAGTAATTATTATAATAAAAACTTAAAAATTGACCCTATATATATAAAAAGTCCGCTAAACATTAAGAAATGTTTAACGGACGATGTAATACCTAGGGTTTAGGTAATATTAATTTGATACTAAACTATTATTTGGCTCGTGTTGTTTGTTAAGGTAAACAGGAGAGGTAGTAAACATGTGTTCAACCTGATTATCCCAATCTCTTGCGATATCAAAATAACTCGTATTTACTTCAGCCATAATTTCATTGCAATCGTGACATGTGTGCTTATAATCTAAAAAGTGATGCGCAAATTCATGAAAAGCAACAACCCTTAATATCTCTATATCAAATAAAGTAGCCCAGTTGATAACAATTTTATTAATGTCGCCATTTTCATCTCGTAACACTTTTCCTAAAACAGTACTATGCTTATCTAATGGAAGTGTATCTACTATCTGTATGCTCTCTAGTTGAAACAATTTCTCATTATAATCAATATCATATTTTTTACAATATTTGAAAAAATCGTTAAGTATTGGTTGAATTCTACCATCTATTTGTACTTCATCTTGTGAAAATGTTAAAATTGATGTTAGTAAGAATGTTAGTAGTAAGATTGACTTCTTCATAGTAGATTGGGTATTTGAGGAGCAGTTAAAATTAACAAAAAGAAGAGATGTATTTGTAAAATGTTGTTTATCTGTGTTTAAATGTTGTGAAATTGATGTTGTTTGCTATATTTTTGTTAGTGCATTATCTTTTTTAAGGGCAAATAGTTGTGAAATTGATGTTTTGTATAATTAATAAACAAAGCCACTTACGCTATGATAATAGGTAAGTGGCTTTGTTTTAAATAGTCAGTTTGAATAAAGAAATTAACTAATTTTTTTATTCAGACTCTTTGTTAAAGCATCTTTATGTACAGTAATGGATATAGCTTTAAGACGTATAAAAGCAGCACTGATATAAACATATCCGCCATATTTAATTCTTTTACCATTACTTCCCCATGAATTTTTAGTTTTAAAATAAAGGGTTCCATTCTGATCTTTAGCTATACCTGTGATGTGCATTAAATGATCATCAGTTGTATTGTAGTTTTCAAACTCCTGTTGCCTGTATTCTTGTGTGATTTCTTTTTCTTTTTGGATTCCTAGTAACGCTTCTAATTGAGTTTCTTTATTTTCAGGAATAACAGCAATTCCATTTTTTGAAGAAAATGTTTTTTCAGAAACATCAATATCCAACTCAATAGAATACCCGTTTTTTAATGCATTTACCATTATTTGTTCAAATTCATCTAACGGCACGTTATACATGTGTCACTGCAAGGGATTATCAGTGCCTTGGGATTCCAATACGAGACCGCACATGATAGATTACAGGTATGCTCGACAACGCCAAGAACCTCCCCAATGAACCTGCCGCCTTAAGGGGTTTGGTGACCTCGCTTGCCTCGGAAGTGAAGTCTCAGGCGTTGTTGATCGAGAAGCTCAGGCATCAATTGGCCGGAATGCGTCAGCATCAGTTTGGGTCTCGCTCCGAGGCTCTGGATCAACTGGCGTTGAGGCTGGAAGACGAAGAGATTGCCGCCTCCGCGCAAGACCCCGCGCAGGGCGTTGTCACGTTAATCAGGAGAAGTACAGGTCGGACTGGAAGCGGCCGGCAATCCTGCCCGGGATTTGAACCTACAGGCGCACTGGCAATATCAGTGATTCTCGTTGTTTGCGTGCCCGTGAAGCCATACTCATCGCGCAGCCGCTCGAAGATCCGCTTCGATGTGTGCCGTTGCTTCTTCGGACGCTCCTTATCCTCGTCCAGGATGCGGTCGATGACACCGATGAAGGGATCGAGCTTTGGCCGGACCGGCCGCCGTCTTCGGACATAACCCGGTGGGACCGAATAGCGCAGCATCTTCTTGACCGTACGCGGATCGATCCCAAAGCGGCGAGCCGCTTCGCGCTGGCTCAGACCCTCTATCATCACCGCGTGGCGCACCCGCGCATACAGTTCCACTCGCTTCATCCCCCGCCCTTCGCCGTAATCTGCAAAGGGCTATCGCTGACGGATTTTTACGCCGGCGCAACCAGGCTCTCCGGCCGCTTCAGTGAGGGATTATTGCTCCGGCGTTCTCAGTTCTGTTTGAAAATATCACGGCGGTTTAAGTGGCGATCATGGTTGAAATGGTTGTAAATCGAGGCA
>NVVR01000040.1 GCA_002733415.1 Kordia sp.
CACTGAAGGCATCTGCCCAGCTGAGACCGGCAACACCGTTGACTGCTCGATCGACGTAATAGACCTGAGCGCCCACCTGAGCCGCCAGAGAACTGGTACTCCAGAGCAAAACCGTGGTTGCCAGCAGATACAGGATCAGAATCCATCGATAGCAACCCACATTGCCCTGGGATCCCATTCTGTACCTCCTCGGATAGGCGAGCCCCGCTGAGGCTCCGCTCCATCTTCGGGGTCACCGCCAGTCAGCACAAGGATGGATCCCGCCCACAGGACAGACTCTCGGTGGGATTTGCGGCTCAGGTACAGGGCAAAGAATCGGGGGTCGGATCCTCACCCGGGGTCGGCCAGGGCAATTCGGGGGGCTCTCCTGCACTGAAGAGATACCCGAGGATCCTGATGGCATCGGCGATATTGACGGAACCGGAGTCGTTCACATCCATGGCATCGAGACAGGACCCGCTCGGCCCCTGTACGAACAGATAGCCGAGAATGAAAATGGCGTCCGCAACATTCAAACTGAGATCCTCGTTCGCAATCTAGTCCGTATGTGCCATTCATTAATATTGCCCCAGTAATTGCAGGAACAAACGGAATTTCTCCAATTTTTTTAACAACTGTAAGTGTAACAGGAGGTATTGGTTTAGATCTCCAAAACTGGGTAAAGCAAAAAGATGCTGAAGGAAATATAGTACGTGATAAAGATGGAGATCCAATTTTAAAAGAAATGTATTCTGTAGAAACTGGAACTGTTCTTACCATAAATACTAAGGAAAAGAAACTTTATAATGGAGATAAAGAATTAAAAGACATTTCTACAGCGTTTACGCCTCAGAAAATGGAATTTATGAAAGCAGGAGGTTCGTATGCTGTTGTTTTTGGTAAAAAATTACAAGCATTTGCTGCTAAAACATTAGGAATCGATGCTCCTCAAGTTTATGCTACTTCAAAAGAAATTTCTATTGAAGGGCAAGGCTTAACAGCAGTAGAAAAAATATTTAATAAAAATGCAGTTGGTACAACACCAGGAGTAATATTGCATGCTGGTTCAGATGTTCGTGTTGAAGTAAATATTATAGGTTCTCAGGATACTACTGGATTAATGACTTCTCAAGAATTAGAGATGATGGCGGCTACAGTTATTTCTCCAATTGTTGATGGTGCTTATCAATCAGGGTGTCATACTGCTTCAGTTTGGGATGATAAATCTAAGGCTAACATCCCTAGGTTAATGAACTTTATGAACGATTTCGGTCTTATTACAGCTCGTGATCCTAAAGGAAAGTATCATGCCATGACTGATGTAATCCATAAAGTACTTAACGATTTAGTTGTAGATGATTGGGCAATCACTATTGGTGGTGATTCTCATACAAGAATGTCGAAAGGGGTTGCTTTTGGAGCAGATTCTGGGACAGTTGCTTTAGCCTTGGCTACAGGAGAGGCTTCTATGCCTATTCCTGAATCTGTAAAAGTAACTTTTAAAGGAGAAATGAAGTCTTACATGGATTTCCGTGATGTCGTTCATGCTACACAACAGCAAATGTTGAAGCAGTTTGGAGGAGAGAATGTATTCCAAGGGAAAATTATTGAGGTGCATATTGGTACTTTAACATCTGACCAGTCTTTTACATTTACGGATTGGACTGCTGAGATGAAAGCGAAAGCTTCTATTTGTATTTCAGAAAATGAAACTTTAATCGAATCATTAGATATTGCTAAATCCCGTATCCAGATCATGATTGATAAAGGAATGGATAATGAAAAGCAAGTACTGAAAGGTTTATTGGATAAAGCAAATACAAGAATTAAAGAGATTAAATCTGGAGAAAAAACAGCATTAAAACCTGATGTTAATGCTAATTATTACGCAGAGGTTGTTATTGATTTAGATGAGATTTATGAGCCAATGATTGCTGATCCTGATGTAAATAATAATGATGTTTCTAAACGTTATACACACGATAATATTAGACCATTATCTTATTATAGTGGTACTAAAAAAGTAGACTTAGGTTTTATAGGGTCTTGTATGGTTCACAAGGGAGATATGCAAATCTTAGCTCAAATGCTTAAAAACATTGAAAAACAACAGGGTAAGGTTGAATTTAAAGCCCCTTTAGTTGTAGCCCCTCCAACATATAATATTGTTGATGAGTTAAAAGCTGAAGGTGATTGGGATGTGTTAGAGAAATACTCTGGTTTTGTATTTGATGATAATGCACCAAAAGGTTTAGCGCGTACTAAATATGAGAACATGTTGTATTTAGAACGTCCTGGATGTAACTTATGTATGGGTAATCAAGAAAAAGCAGCACCTGGAGATACAGTAATGGCTACTTCTACACGTTTGTTCCAAGGAAGAGTTGTTAAAGATTCTGGAGAGAAAAAAGGAGAATCTTTATTATCATCTACCCCAGTTGTAGTATTATCTACAATTTTAGGTAGAACTCCTACTATGAAAGAGTATGAAGCTGCAGTTGAAGGTATTGTTTTAACTAGGTTTAAGCCATCTCAAAAGCAATTAGTAATGTAATTAATGATTAATATCGAAGTAACTACTTATAAGAATATTTCTTTTTAAGTTTCTAAGTAAGCTTTGTAGAATTAAATCCTTGGCTATCGCCCTGCGATTGTTAGAATATAAAATCCCGAGTTTTTAAACTCGGGATTTTATGTTTTTAGCTACTATTTAAAAGATGATTATCATCATAATAATTAAATAGTAGTGTGTTTTTATCTTTTGTTTTTTGTTAAATTCGTAACTTGAGTAAAAAACAATATACTATGGCTTTTGATATTGATATGATTAAAGGTATTTACGGTAAATTCGAAGCCCGTGTAACAGCGGCTAGAGAAATAACAGGTAAGCCTTTAACACTAGCGGAAAAAATTTTATATACACACCTTTGGGATGGAAAAGCAACAACTGCTTATACTAGAGGAAAAGATTATGTTGATTTCGCTCCGGATAGAATAGCATGTCAAGATGCAACTGCACAAATGGCTTTATTGCAATTTATGCAAGCAGGAAAAAAGCGTGTTGCAGTGCCAACAACTGTACATTGTGATCACTTAATTCAAGCAAGAGAAGGTGCTAGTAAAGATTTACAGTATGCTTTAAATAATTCTAATGAAGTTTTTAACTTTTTAGAATCTGTATCTAACAAATACGGAATTGGATTCTGGAAACCAGGAGCAGGAATTATTCACCAAGTAGTACTAGAAAATTATGCATTCCCTGGAGGGATGATGATTGGTACCGATTCGCACACTGTAAACGCAGGTGGTTTAGGAATGGTAGCAATTGGTGTTGGAGGAGCTGATGCGGTAGATGTAATGGCAGGAATGGCTTGGGAATTGAAGTTTCCTAAATTAATTGGAGTAAAGTTAACCGGTAAATTATCTGGATGGACTGCGCCAAAAGATGTTATTTTAAAGGTAGCTGGTATTGTTACTGCAAAAGGAGGAACAGGAGCTATCGTTGAATATTTCGGGGAAGGAGCTACAGGAATGTCTTGTACAGGTAAAGGAACTATTTGTAACATGGGGGCTGAAATAGGAGCTACAACTTCTACGTTTGGTTATGATGAGTCAATGGAACGTTATTTACGTGCTACTGACAGAAGTGATGTTGCTGATGCTGCCAATGAAATTAAAGAACACTTAACAGGGGATCCTGAAGTGTACGCAAATCCAGAACAATATTTCGATCAAGTTATTGAAATTAACTTATCAGAATTAAGTCCGTTATTAAATGGACCTTTCACTCCAGATTTATCTACAGCGGTTGGTAGTGATATGACTGCTAAGGCAAATGAAAACGAATGGCCATTAAAAGTGGAGTGGGGATTAATAGGGTCTTGTACCAACTCTTCTTATGAAGATTTATCTCGTGCAGCTTCTATAGCACAACAAGCAATTGATAAAGGTATTACGATGAAATCTGAATTAGGAATTAATCCAGGTTCAGAAAAAGTGCGCTATACAGCGGATAGAGATGGTATTTTAGAAGTATTTGAGAAATTAGATGCTAAGATTTTCACCAATGCTTGTGGACCATGTATCGGACAATGGGCTCGTTATAAGGATCCTAAAAACGCACCTAAAAACTCTATTATTCATTCGTTTAACAGAAACTTTGCAAAACGTGCTGATGGGAATCCAAATACACATGCCTTTGTAGCATCACCAGAAATGGTTGCGGCAATTGCATTATCTGGAAGGTTAGACTTTAATCCGATGAAGGATACTCTAATTAATAAAGATGGACAAGAGGTAATGTTAGATGAGCCAACAGGATGGGAATTGCCGCCAAAAGGTTTTGAAGTAAAAGAAGATGGTTATTTAGCCCCAACGGCAGATGGTAGTGGAGTTAAAATTGTAGTTGCAGATGATTCTGAACGTTTACAATTATTAACACCATTTACACCTTTAGGAAACAAAATTAACGGTGCTAAATTATTAATAAAAGCATACGGTAAATGTACTACGGATCACATTTCTATGGCTGGACCATGGTTGCGTTACAGAGGACATTTAGATAATATTTCTAACAACTGTTTAATTGGAGCTGTAAATGCTTTTGGTAAAAAGACAAACTTTATTAAAAATCAATTAGATGGTGAGTTTGGTGGAGTGCCAGATGTAGCTCGTAAATATAAGGCTGCTGGAATACACACAATTGTAGTTGGTGATCATAATTACGGTGAAGGTTCTTCAAGAGAACACGCTGCAATGGAGCCACGTCATTTAGGAGTAGCTGCGGTTATTGTAAAGTCATTTGCTCGTATTCACGAAACAAACTTGAAAAAGCAAGGGATGTTAGGGTTGACGTTTGCTACCGAATCAGATTATGATTTAATTCAAGAAGATGATACATTCAACTTTATAGGTTTAAATGAATTTACTCCTGGTAAACCTTTAACTATTGAAGCAGTTCATGCCGATGGTAGTAAAGATACTATTGTAGCTAATCATACGTATAACCAAGGACAAATTGACTGGTATAAAGAAGGTTCAGCATTAAACTTAATTAAAAAACAAAACGCTTAATATGTCATTGTCATTCCCGTGTAGGTGGGAATCTCATAAAGCCTAAACTTAAATTATTCAAAAAACAGCTAGATGTATTTTCAGCTGTTTTTTTATGCTTGAAATTGTAAGAAATTAGAATAGAAACCGACACATGATGTACTAACTATTCTAAACACAACATTTTATGAATACGCTATGGTTTTTTGATGATGTAAATCTATTCAATCTTCTCTGTCCACATAAGTTTAAGAAATATAAAAATTGTCATGTTTTTGATGACTATAAAAAAAATGACTACATCTATTTTGAAGATGATGCCGCAAATAAAATATATTTAATAGAAAAAGGAAAAGTAAAAATTGGCTACTATGCTGAGGATGGAAAAGAAATCGTGAAAACAATTTTATCTAAAGGCGAGCTATTTGGTGAGAAGGCTATTCTTGGTGAAGTTACTAGAAATGAGTTTGCACAGTCTGTAGATAATAAAACAAGTATTTGTCCAGTAGGAGTAGATACCATGCATGATTTAATGCGTGATAATAAAACCTTCAGTTTGAAAATTTATAAGTTCTTAGGCTTTCGTTTTAAAAAATTAGAACGTCGTTTACAAATATTACTATTTAAAGACGCCAGAACGCGCTTAATAGAGTTTTTAATGGAATTATGTGAAGAATATGGGTATGATTGTGAAAAGACAGGAAATCATATTATAGTGCATCCGTATACTCAAAAAGACATTGCTTCATTAATAGGGACATCACGTCCAACATTAAACACCATATTGAATGAATTGAAGGAAGAGAAAATAGTAGACTTTGACCGTAAAACAATCACAATTTTTAAAAATGCTAGTTAGTGTTAGCTAGCTAACATTTTAAAATTACGATAGTATATATCTTTGTAATAGTAATAACTAAATACAATTATAAAGATGAAAAATATAAAACTATTAGGAGTATTGGCTATCGGATTATTAGCAGCCTCTTGCGCAAATGATGACGATGCTTTGGCCCCCCCAATTGTACCAGTTAATTCTACTTTAAGTGTAAACTTAACAGGCTTAGAAAATTTAGGAGCTGATTATAAGTATGAAGGTTGGATAGTTGTTGATGGTGCCCCAGTTTCAACAGGAGTATTTACTGTTAATGATTCAGGAGTTGTTTCTCAAACAGCTTTTAGTGTAAATACAGTTCAGTTAGCTGCAGCTACAAAATTTGTGTTGAGTATTGAGCCAACTGTTGATCCTGATCCAGCACCGTCTAATACAAAAATACTTGCTGGTGATTTTTCCGGAAATTCTGCAAGTGTAAATTCAAATCTTGTCGCAGATTTTTCTACTGCAACAGGTAAATATATTTTAGCAACTCCTACCGATGCTAATTCAACAAATGAAGCCAGTGGTATTTGGTTTTTAGATAACTCCTCAGGAAGTAATATTGCAGGATTGAATTTACCAACTTTAGCAGCTGGATGGAAATATGAAGGATGGGCCGTTTTTGCTGGAGGAGCAGTAAGTACAGGTACATTTTTGAGTGGAGGAATGGCTGATGATAACGCTGCAACGTCACCATATAAAGGAACCGCAGGAAATGGACCTGGATATCCAGGAGAAGATTATGTTATGGGAACGGCTGCAGGAGAAACTTTTCCTACCGATTTAAAAGGAAAAACTATTGTAATTTCTGTGGAGCCTGATCCAGATAATAGTCCAGCGCCATTTACATTAAAGCCTTTAGCGCACATGGTTCCTGCTGACGCAATGAATCATACTACTATAATAATGGGAACAGGACCTGTTACTCAATTAACAGGAACGGTAACCCGATAAAATATTTGTCCCCAAATTAACTTACTCGTGTTGTTTTAAAAAGCAGTCTTCGCTTATGAAAGACTGCTTTTTGTATATAAATCATTTGCTCGGTACAAGCAAACGAAGTGTGAATTAGCTAATACCGTTTTTCCTTCGAGACATCCCTCGGAAAATTAAACCCACTGGTGGGATTAAGGTAAAAAAGGTTTTGGCCTGTTGTAATTGTCCCAAAACACTTTATGATAAGTAGCGTTTTTAAATTTTTCGTTATCTACTTCTTCTTCAAAGCTAATAGGAGTCACATTTGTAGTTTTAAAGTCATACCAATAAGAAGTGATTGTTTCAGTAAATGGTTTACTTATTTTATTTTGATCAATAATACTACCTGTTTTGGTTATAATAGACTTGTTTTGATAATATAAACCATCTTTTCCTTTTGAGTAATAAGTTTCTCTATATTCACTTTTTAAATTCTTTTCAATATAGTACTTAGGCCAACCAGATAAATCTAATTTAAAATATTCTGACAAATAGTGAATATTCCAATTTTCTATAGTTTTAACAACAGTATAATTTTCTTTTGAAATATATAGTTGACCTGAATACTTTGTTAAATAATGCTTCGACGTGTAATTGCTATGATTTCTGTTGATGCTAAAATTAATTACATATACTCATTCATTATTGATAATCTTATCAATAATGAATGAGTATTTTTTGTATTTAGATTTAGATAAAAACTTTCCTTTTTTGACTACATTAAATTCATAAAACATAAATTGATGTATTTTTTTTGGATGATTTTTACTGTCAATATTCCATATGATTTCTTGAATGCTTTGAGTTTCTCTATTCGTTTTGGTCATAGACCTATCAAATTGTTTACTGACAAATTCAAAGTGAAATAAAGAAGTGTCATTGATTTTAAAATTAATATCTGAATAATGGGTAGAATTATATCTTTTTGTTGAGTAGTTTTTTTACGATTCTTAATGCATTTTTTTATTACTGTGTAAGGGGATAGCTTCCCAAATAAAATAACTTCATATAAAGTGGTACTATCTTCTTTTAGATAAATGTTTTTTGGTATTTCTGAAATAGTGAATATTTTTTCTGCATATCCCATAGTGGAAATAATTACCTTTTGTTTTGATGAGGTATATTCTAATTCATATTTACCTTTAGTGTCAGCCATTTTTCCTTTTGTAGTTTCTTCAAGTAGTATTTGTACAAATGGGATTGGTTCTCTTGTATCTTGGTCAATAAATTTACCAGTAATGGTTTTTGTTATTTGTTTTACTTCTGTTTCATTTTCTTCATCCTGATCTCTTTCATCTAAATATGTAAGAGGAGTTACTTTGTTTAAATAAAGGTAACCATCATGTATTTTATCAAGTCGTGATGGCACAAATGTAATTGGGCTAAATAATCTATTCTGTTGGACTTTTTTCATTTCATCCTGTTTAGAGGAAATGAACACTAAAGGATTTTGTTTCTTTTTTAAATAAGCTTCAAAAGAACCCTTTTCAATAGGAGTTTTTTCCCATTTCCCTCCTAAATAAATTGAATCTTCTGCAGTAACTGTAGCTAAGCTATACATTTTGCTTTTCAGCTCTTTTTTTAAGTAGCTTCCCATAGGTTTAAACGCTGTTAAAACAGCAGTATTTATAGAACTCATATCATTTACAAAATGTGCATTTGCTCCCCAGCAAATAATTTTTTCATTTGAATGCTGTTGTAAATAGGCGAGTAGGTTGTCAGCCATTTGTTTATCTCTAATATTATCATCTTTAGTACAGTTATAGCTACTGATAAAATCGTGTTTTAGCGACGCATCTTTACCATAAGCTATAATGCTTTTGATGCTTTGAGTCCAATAAAAATGTGTGTCGTTTACTTTTAATAAAGAAATTTGATTCAGTAATTTTTGAAGCTGACTTTCAAATTTCGGGTATGATATATCGCCTTCGTCAAAAGTATAACTACGACTAATGGACTCCATTAATAATTCAAAATCAGCTTTATTTAAATTTAATTTGAGCTTGTTTTTAGTGCAATATTTATATAAGTCACTTACTAAGTAAGTGCTTCCATATTCACCAGTTGTTTGATCGTCAAAACCATAGATGTTTATATTGTTTTTTTCTATGAAATCAGACAATAATTTAGCTTCCTCAGTTTTACTCTAAAAAAAGAAAATTGCTTTTTTTAAAGCTTCAGCTGTACTGGTGCCTTTTTTAATTTCTTGAGTAGCTTTGTATACATCAAAAACACCTGATTCAAAAGCAATGGTATTAAAGCTCATTTCTTGGTTTAGATACTGTGCTATTTTCACTTTCATTTAAAACACATTGGCATCATAATGTGTTCTTTCTCCTAACATGACTATTTGTACGTCTTTTAGCTCATCCTTAAGGAAATGAAAATCTTCTTGGGTTGGATTATCAGGTAAGATTAAGGTTTTTGGATTGAAGTTTTGAGAAAATGTAATTCCAAAAAACAATATAAATAAATAGTAAATTATATTTTTCATAGCTTAGCTGGTTGTCTTTAGGTGTTTGAATTTTTTCCAAAAGTCTGGATTGTTTTCTATTTTCTTTAGTTTGCCTTTTTTAGGATCAAAAATGTTGTAATATTTCATCTCAACATTTGTTTTTATACTATACCATTTGGAGTAATTATGAATTGTATATGCGTGTGTTGTTCCGTTTTGATGGGCTAATTCACCTTGTTTTGTGTTAATATTAGTATCTCTATAATATTTGTTATCAGTATGTTTTAAATAAGTAGTAACTGATGATTCGTGTGTTAATTGATTATTTATAAACTCTTTTTTCCATCCATTTCCCATTTTAAGTCTTGCCCAATCATCAGTATGAACTACATGCCAGTTTTCTTCTACTTTAACGATGGCATTATCTTTTTTATTGATATAAAGTGTACCTGAGTAATTACTTAAATATCTTTTTGAAGTAAAATGAAAACCATCTCTGTTGGTAGTAAAATCAATTACATATGTTGTGTTTCCGTTTAATTTGATGGTTTCTTGTAGGGTTAATTTAAATTTCTTTATTTTTCTTTTTGAAATTAAACTAGCGCGTTTAAAAAAGGGGTTTATAACTCCTCCATAATGATTAAATTCCCAAGTAGATTTTGGTTTGTAATTTGTTGACTTGTTAATCTTTACTGCTTTTAAGTGACCAATTGAATAAAAGATAGAGTAGTAGCCATGATCATTTTCGTAATCAATAAAATCAAAATCTATTTTTGTGCTGTCTTGGATTTTAACTACAATGTTAGAATACCTATTTACTTTGAAAGGGGAGATAGGGTAGTTTTTTTTAAATTGTGTGATCACATTTTTTATGATTGTTTTTGGAGATGCTCTTACATTTAATACAACTTCATCTAATGTGTTTTTGTCTTCTAGATTAATATCATCATTTGTAAAAAGGTTATTGTTTTTACTTACTGTTAGGGATCCGGTATCAAAATTATCATGATAGGTTTTTTGAATCCATGTTGATGGAACAACTTTGTTTAAGTATATGTATCCATCGTGTAGTTGATTTAATCGTGTTTCTATAAAAGTTTTATAACTGAAAAACCTACTAAAAATTGGTTTACTCATTTCAGGTTGATTAGAAGAAATGAACAGATGTTTTTGATTTTGTTGTTTTAGAAACTCTTCAAAAGAATTCTCTTTTATAGGGGTGTCAAATTTGAAATTTTTCTTGTTAATTTTTACTTCAGCAGTAACTAAAGCTAAACTATATACTTTTTCTTTTAGGCTGTTTTTTATGTAGCTACCCATAGGTTTAAATCCTTTGATAATCGGGAAATCAACAGAAGTCATATTATTTACAAAGTGGGCATTAGCTCCCCAGCAGATAATTTTTTCATTAGGATGTTTTTTAATGTAAGCTAATAAGTTTTTTCCCATGATTTCATCTCTTGGGTTATCTCCGTAATCAGTGGTGAATTTTTCTTGAGCCAGTTCTTTTATTTCATTTCTATTTCTTTTAAATACTTCTAGATGTTCTTTTATATATTCATCTTCACTGGCTTTTATAGCTTTTAGTGTATTGTATTTTGGATTTAAGTCTGAAGCGTTTTTTAATAAGTTTTGAATGATGATTTTCCAATGAAAATGTTCTTCGTTTACCTGTGTTGTATTGATTTGTTTTATTAGATTTTTAAGTGTTGAGATAAATTTTTTATAGGGTATATCATGCGTATCATATATTCTAGAAGTGTATATAGATTCTATTAATAGAGAAACGTCTTCTTGATCTAGGGGAAATTTAAATGTATGTCTTTTACAATATTGGTATAGATCTGAAACTAATGTTTCATCACTATAGCTACCAGTATTTTGATGATCAAAACCGAACAGTTTTATATTGTTTTTGTGCTGTTTATAGAAGTCAGTAAAAGATTCAAATTCTTTTGTTTGACTCCATATTCCGAAAATAGAATTTTGAAAAGCTGTTTTGACATCCTTGTTATGAGATTTTATATCTTCTTCGGCTTTGTATAATTCATAAGTGCCAGATTCAAAAGCAATAGTATTAAAACCCATTTCCTGATGAAGGTATTTAACTATTTGGGTTTTCATTTCAAAAACATTCCCGTCATCGTGTGTTAATTCTCCTAGCATGATCACTTGTATACCCTTTAATTCCTCTTTAAGGAAAGAGAAATCTTCTTGGATTGGATTATCAGGTAATACTAAAGTTTTTGGATTGAAGTTTTGAGAAAATGTTATACAGGTAAATAGGCTTAGAAAAACAAGGAATGATTTAGTCATTTAAGATGATAGGTTAATTAGTTTCCTTAAAGACTTTTGACTAGTTGGGATGTTGCAGTTTTGTGAAAATTTATTTTTTAATTCCTTTTACAAAATAATTCCAAACGATACTTTTAGTTTGATAATAATTTGCTTTTTGAGGAGTGTGATTTCGCTTTTTCAACATTTTTGGTAGTTGGCCATAAAAGCTAAAATGAGCCTTTATAATAGCTAATGTATGTAAAGGTTTCAATTCAAATACATATTTAACACCAGTCAATCCATCTAAACACAAGCGTGTGAATATAAGTTCAAAACCTTTATTTTTTGGAGCGTTCTTAGCTAAGTTAAACAACGAGTTTCTAAAGTTTAAAAAGGTTTTTTTTGGATTTTGAGTAGTTAAAGTAGCGCCACCTACATGATAAACAGTTGAGGTTCCTACGTATTTTATAGTATGACCAGTATTTTGAATTCGCCAGCACAAATCTATTTCTTCTTGATGAGCAAAATAAGCTGTGTCAAATCCGTTTAATTTTTGGAAGATGTCACTTTTTATAAAAAAGCAAGCTCCTGAAGCCCAGAAAATATCTATGCTATCATTATATTGACCTATATCCGTTTCTATAGAGTCAAAAACTCTTCCTCTACAAAAGGGATAGCCGTATTTGTCTATAAAACCGCCAGCTGCACCAGCATACTCAAATTTAGACTTGTTTTTATAATCTAAAATTTTAGGTTGAATAGCAGCTATGTTAGGATCACTTTTAAATTGTGTTATAACTGGTTGTAGCCAATTTTCAGTAACTTCAATATCAGAATTTAATAAACAGTATACATCAGCTTTAATATGTTGTAAGGCATGATTATATCCTTTAGCATAACCACCATTTTGGTTATTTTGAATAATTGTAATTCCTGGATAGTTTTCTTTTAAGAAATTAATTGAATCATCAGTAGAAGCATTGTCAGCAATGTAAATGGTTGCTTCTTTTGAATATGAAACAGCAGCAGGTAAAAATTGTTCTAACAACTTTTTACCGTTCCAATTTAAAATGACAATAGCGATTTTCATAGACAACAAATATAGAGGTTAAAAGTTTGTGAGTTTTAAAAAATCAAGGTACTGGATCATATCCTGAGCCACCCCAAGGATGACATTTTCCGATACGTTTTATCGCTAGCCAGCTTCCTTTAAATAATCCGTGAACTTGTAATGCTTCTAATGAATAGCTCGAACAAGTAGGAGAGAAGCGACATGCGGCTGGCGTATACGGAGAAATAGCAGCTTGATAAAACCGAATTAGCAGTATGAATGGATATGTAGCTATTTTTTTTAGCATAAAAAGAAAAGTCAGCTTAACAGCTGACTTTTAAATAATTAATTCAAAGAAAAGGTAGTACCTTCTCTTCCGTCTTTTAATTGTACTCCTAATGCAACTAGTTCATTTCTAATTTGATCAGATATAGCATATTCTTTGTTAGCTTTTGCTTCTGCCCTTAGTTTAATTAGTAGTTCAATAGTTCCTGATAATGTATCAGAATTAGCATCAGCAGTAGCTTCATTCATTAAGCCTAGGATGTCAAATACAAATGCGTTTAGTGAAGTTTTTAATAACTCAAAATCGTCACTTGTTATTGTTGCTTTATTATCTTTTATCTGATTGATAAATTTTACAGCATCAAATAAATTAGCAATTAATATAGGGGTATTGAAATCATCATTCATAGCGTCATAACATTTCTGTTTCCATGCATCTACATTAAAACTAGAAGTTTCTCCTATTTTAATGTTTTTTAATGAATCAATAGCATCTATTAATCGTTTGTGTCCTTTTTCAGAAGCCAAAAGTGCATCATTAGATAAATCTAAAATGCTTGAGTAGTGCGCTTGCATGTTGAAAAAACGAGTAACACTTGGTGAAAATGCTTTCGATAATATGTTGTTGTCGCCTGAATAAATCTCTTGTGGTAAAAGATGATTTCCTGTAGACTTCGACATCTTTTTCCCATTCAAGTTTAGCATATTTGTATGCATCCAGTAATTTACAGGAGCTTTATGGTTGCATGCTTCAGCTTGTGCAATTTCACATTCATGATGAGGAAATTTTAAATCCATTCCACCTCCGTGAATATCAAATTGATCTCCAAGATATTTAGTGCTCATTACAGTACATTCTAAATGCCACCCAGGAAAACCTTCTGACCATGGAGAGTTCCAACGTTGTATGTGTTCTGCTTCTGCACGTTTCCAAAGTGCAAAATCTTGTGGATTCTTTTTATCCGATTGTCCGTCTAATGCTCTAGTATTTTCAATAGCATCTTCTATAACACGTTTGGAAAGAATTCCGTAGTTATTTGTTTCGTTGTATTTTAATACATCAAAATAAACTGATCCGTTAGCAATATAAGCTAAACCGTTATCAATAATTTTTTGAACTGCTTCAATTTGTTCTACTATATGTCCTGTAGCAGTAGGTTCTATACTTGGAGCTAAGAAGTTATAACGTCTTAAAATTTCATGGAAATCAACCGTGTACTTCTGTACAATTTCCATTGGTTCTAATTTTTCTAATCGTGCTTTAGTTGAAATTTTATCTTCTGAATCATCATCCGTTAAATGACCAGCATCAGTAATATTTCTAACATAACGTACTTTATATCCTAAATGTAAGAAATAGCGATATATCATGTCAAAACTCATAAAAGTTCTTACGTTTCCTAAATGTACATTACTATATACTGTAGGTCCACAAACATACATACCAACAAATCCAGCAACGATGGGTTTAAATAGTTCTTTTTTTCCTGTTAAGGAATTTTGGATTCTTATTTGTTGATTTTGATATGTATTCATTATGGTTTGTTTTATACTCTGTGATTACTTACTAAAAGTAATGTAATAAAAAAATGATGTATTAATGAGGAACACTGGTGTATTAGAATTGTGTATCTAGTTTAATGTAATCTAAAAATTCTCTTTTTACTTTATCTTCTTTAAAAGCGCCACCAAACTCAGAGGTTACGGTACTGCTTTCAATATCTCTTATTCCTCTAGAATTTACGCATAAATGTTTTGCGTCTATAATACAGGCAACATCGTCAGTCCCTAATGCTTTTTGTAATTCACGTACTACCTGAATTGTTAAGCGTTCTTGAACTTGTGGTCTTTTAGCAAAATAATCAACAATTCTATTCATTTTAGAAAGCCCAATTACTTTTCCTTTAGAAATATAAGCAACATGTGCTCTTCCAACTATTGGTAATAAGTGATGTTCGCAAGTAGAATATAGGGTAATGTTTTTTTCTACTAACATTTCACCATACTTATACTTATTATCAAAAGTAGAAGCGTTTGGCTTATTGTCAGGGTTTAATCCTCCAAAAAGTTCAGTAACAAACATTTTTGCTACCCTGTTAGGGGTTCCTTTTAAACTATCATCAGTAAGATCTAGTCCTAATGTTTGCATAATGCTGGCCACATCCTTTTTAATCGCTTCAATTTTGGAGTCATTATCTAACTCAAAAGCGTCTTTTCGTAAAGGTGTATCAAAGGATGTACCTATATGATTGTCTCCAATTTCGTCTATTTCTTTCACAGTAATAAGATTCATTATGTTGGTTTAATTAAAAACTCAAGGTTTGAGTCTGAATTAAGACGACAAAGATACTAAATCTTACAATTTATGTAGTTGTGCTATCATAAATAATATTACTTCAATAGATATTTTTCGTTGTTGTCATTAGATTCTTTATATCAGTTTAATCAATATTGAAATGAATGGGTGTTTTAAAGGATTAAAAAAAAGAATTATTTATTAACTTTAATCACTTTTGGGAGTTAAGTACTTATGGTTCATATGTAAATCACCCGTTTTTATATTCAGATTGTTAGAGTTTCACTTCATGTTTAGTGGATTATAATTAAAATTCATTTTTTCAGCCTCTCTAGGTAAGTTGTTTGTCGATGAAAAACACCATTAGTCGTGATAGTAAGATACTTGTGAGGTCTGTATGAGATATATGTGAGTGTAGTTTTGTAGGGTGATATTTGTTTAAAACTAATTTCAGGCACTATAAAAACAACTGTTTTGTAAATAATACAATAAAAGTTGTTTAATGAACTGCAAATTATGTTTTTATCATGAAAAAGAAAATTTTACTATTACTAATTTATTTTTTAGGTGCACTTGGAGCTTATGCTCAAACTATAAGTGTTAATCCAGGTGGAGATCCAGAATCTTCAATGACATTGGATCAATTAATAGAAAATGTGTTTTTAGGAACCTCTTGCGCTACAGTTTCTAATATAACGAGTATATCTTATTCAAATGTAGAATATTTTGATGCTGCTTTTAATACTGTAACTGGAG
This sequence comes from Kordia sp., assembly GCA_002733415.1. Taxonomy (GTDB): domain Bacteria; phylum Bacteroidota; class Bacteroidia; order Flavobacteriales; family Flavobacteriaceae. The sequence continues at coordinate 16,004 of NVVR01000040.1, forward strand.
AAAGAAGTTATGCTTATTTTACTAATACTGGGGCTAATTTCCCTTTAAATAGAGGGCTTATTTTATCTAGTGGGGCTGCAACTGCATCACAAGGAGCCAATACTATTTTTGGCTTTACGGGAAGTGAAGGTGCTGGGCCATCTTGGGCTGGTGATGCTGATATAAAAACTATTTTAGATAATAGGTTTGGAGATAATCAGGTTACACAAAATGCTACTATAGTTGAGTTTGATTTTATACCGTTAGATACAAATTTTAGTTTTGATTATTTGTTCGCTTCAGACGAATATATGGAAGCAAATTATGAATGTGGGACAGTACAAGATGGTTTTGCATTTATTTTAACTGGGCCAGGAGTGGTAAATGATCCAGGTATAACAGGAAAGAATATTGCTTTGTTAGCGGATGGTGTAACCCCAGTTAGTGTAGGGACTATTCATAATAATACAGCAATGTGCGCTCCAGCACAGAATCCAGGTTTATATGTGAATTATTATACAGCTGGTGGTGGTGGTGTTGCTGCAACTGCACCAATACAATATAATGGTAGAACTGTAATGTTTACTGCCTCACATGCTGTAGTGTCTGGTGGTACATATCATATGAAAATGGTAATCGCTGATAGAGGAGATAATGCTTATGATTCAGCCGTATTCTTACAGGCTAGTATTGTCGTAACAATTAATGTAGATCTAGGACCAGATAGAAATGTATGTGTAGGAGACTTCCCTCAAACTTTAACAGCATCAGGAACTTTTAGTGGTTCTGAAATTTATTCATGGAGTTTTAATGGTACAGTGATTGGTGGGGCGACTAGTGCTACTTATAATGCTGCTGCAGTTGGATCATACTCTGTTGAAGTAAATGATGGCTCTCAATGTACTACAGATTCGGTTTTTATTGCAAATACACCATTGCCTACTGTTGCAATTACTAAAAACGGTCCGTTATGTGAAGGTAGTGATGCTATTTTCACTTTAACTGGTACGCCAAATGCACAGGTAACTTATAATATAGGAGGAGGGGCTAGTCAAACAGTTACTCTAAATGCTACAGGAACTGCGACAGTTACTGAGACCGGAGCTACGGCAAATGTAGTTTTAAATGCGACCTATATAGAAACTTTTGCGACAACTATAAATGGTAATGGATTAAGTGCCGTTGGAGGGGCGAATCCAGTTAATGCGACTGGGGCAATTTTAACTGTTGGTACAGTTCCAAATAATACGAATTCGTCTTTAATAAATGCTGCTAATACTAATTTAATATTAACTCTAGCGCATACGGTTCCTGCAGGAACAATCATAACAATTTGTATTTCTAAAGATAATAACGGAGGGGATATTACTATTTCTGACGGAGCTAATTCTCAAAATTTTAATACTGGTGCGAATGATTTGTTACAATATATTACATTCACAACCGCAGTAGCAACTAACACGCTTACTTTTGTTAGGAATGGCGGAGGTGTTTGGTTGGATGGAGTTTCTTATAACTATCCACTTCCTGCTTGTAATCAAAACTTAACTCTTACCGAAACAGTAGTGGTTAATCCACAACCAGTAGCTGGAACTGATGGAAATACAACAGTTTGTGATAGCAGTACTACCTCAATTGACTTATTCAGTTTAATAACTGGAGAGCAAACTGGAGGAACTTGGACACAAACAACAGGAGCTGGTGGTACCTTTAATTCTGGAGCAGGAACATATATTCCTGTAACAGGAGCCACAACAAGTACTTTTACATATACGTTAACAGGAATAGCACCATGTATTGATGCAACTAGTATTGCTACTGTTAATATCAATCCACAACCAGTGGCTGGAACTGATGGAAATACAACAGTTTGTGATAGCAGTACTACCGCAATTGACTTATTCAGTTTAATAACTGGAGAGCAAACAGGAGGAACATGGACACAAACAACAGGATCAGGTGGTGTTTTTAATGCAGGAGCAGGAACATATACTCCAGCAACAGGAGCCACAACAAGTACTTTTACGTATACTTTAACAGGAACAGCGCCATGTATTGACGATTCAAGTATTGCTACTGTAAATATCAATCCACAACCTGTAGCTGGAACTGATGGCAATACAACAGTTTGTGATAGCAGTACCACTGCAATTGACTTATTCAGTTTAATAACTGGAGAGCAAACAGGAGGTGCATGGACTCAAACAACAGGGTCAGGTGGTGCTTTTAATGCAGGAGCAGGAACATATACTCCGGCAACAGGAGCTACAACGAGTACTTTTACATATACCTTAACAGGAACAGCACCTTGTATTGATGCTACTAGTATTGCTACCGTTAATATCAATCCACAACCTGTAGCTGGAACTGATGGAAACACAACAGTTTGTGATAGCAGTACCACTGCAATTGACTTATTCAGTTTAATAACTGGAGAGCAAACAGGAGGAACTTGGACTCAAACAACAGGGTCAGGTGGTACTTTTAATGCAGGAGCAGGAACATATACTCCGGCAACAGGAGCCACAACAGGTACTTTTACATATACCTTAACAGGAACAGTACCTTGTATAGATGATTCAAGCATAGCTACTATAAATATCAATCCACAACCTGTAGCTGGAACTGATGGAAACACAACAGTTTGTGATAGTAGTACCACTGCAATTGACTTATTCAGTTTAATAACTGGAGAGCAAACAGGAGGTACATGGACTCAAACAACAGGATCAGGTGGTACTTTTAATGCAGGAGCAGGAACATATACTCCAGCAACAGGAGCCACAACAAGTACTTTTACCTATACCTTAACAGGAACAGCACCATGTATAGATGATTCAAGCATAGCTACCGTTAATATCAATCCACAACCAGTGGCTGGAACTGAAGGAAACACAACAGTTTGTGATAGCAGTACCTCTGCAATTGACTTATTCAGTTTAATAACTGGAGAGCAAACAGGAGGAACTTGGACACAAACAACGGGGACAGGTGGAACTTTTAATTCTGGAGCAGGAACATATACTCCAGCAACAGGAGCTACAACGAGTACATTTACCTATACCTTAACAGGAACGGCACCATGTATAGATGATTCAAGTATAGCTACTATAAATATCAATCTACAACCTGTAGCTGGAACTGATGGAAACACAACAGTTTGTGATAACAGTACTACTTCAATTGACTTATTCAGTTTAATAACTGGAGAGCAAATAGGAGGAATATGGACACAAACTACAGGATCTGGTGGTACCTTTAATTCTGGAGCAGGAACATATACTCCAGTAATAGGAGCAACAACAAGTACTTTTACGTATACGTTAACAGGAACAGCACCTTGTATTGATAATAGTAGTGTAGCAACAGTAACTATAAATGAAACACCTGTTCTAATATTTACATCTACAACTTGTTCAATAGATTTATTATCATACGATGTTGCATTTACAGTAACACCTGTAGGAGTCACAATTACAACAACTTCAGGAACCGTAGTAGGAAATACTATAACAGGTATTACAGCAGGGACAAATATTACAATTACAGCTACAAATACGGTAAATGGTACATGTGTAGGAACATTAGATATTATTGCGCCTGATTGTAACTGTTTATTTATTGATCCTCCTATAACACCAAACAATCCTAGCATTTGTTTTGGAACAGTAACTCCAGGTTTAAGTGTAGTTTTACCGGCAGCACCAGCTTTAGGTGATGCAGTAAATTGGTATACTACTGCCACAGGAGCAGCAGCAATAGCCACAGGATTAACATATAATTCTGGAGATACAGCTGTAGGGACTTATACATATTACGCAGAAGCTTTAGAAACACCAACAGGATGTTTGAGTAATAGGACTCCAGTTGTGTTGACTATAATAGGTATCCCGGTTCCAGATGCACCAGCTGATGTAACGATATGTGATAGTTATACACTACCAGCTTTAACAACAGGAAGCTATTTTACAGGAACAAATGGTTCGGGAGCAGCATATTCTGCTGGAACGACGTTAAATTTTGCAGATTTTGTTAGCTATCCAGCAACACTATATGTTTATGCAGAAACAGGAGGTACTCCAAATTGTTTTGCAGAAAATACATTTAACTTAACAATAAATGAAAGTCCAGTAATAACATTTACATCAACAATTTGTTCTGCAGATTTATTGGCTTATGATGTTGCCTTTTCAGTAACACCAGCAGGAGCTATAATAACAACAACTTCAGGAACCGTAGCAGGAAACACTATTACAGGTATAGCGACAGGAACAGATATTACAATTTCAGCCACAAATGCTATAAATAGCGCATGTGTAGGAACTTTAGATATTATAGCTCCTGATTGTAGTTGTTTATTTATAGATACACCAATTACACCAAACAATCCAAGTATTTGTTTCGGTACAGTTACCCCAGATTTAAGTGTAGCTTTGCCAGTAGCACCAGCATTAGGAGATGCTGTTAATTGGTATACTGCTGCAATAGGAGGGGTTTCATTAGCAACAGGGTTAACTTATAACCCAGGAGATACAGCCGTAGGAACATATACTTATTATGCAGAAGCATTAGAAACTGTAACTGGGTGTGTTAGTTTAAGAACACCTGTTGTATTATCGATAGTTAACCCCGTAAATGCAGGTACTGGAAGTGCAATTACTATTTGTGATAATAGTACTACTGCAATAGATTTAAATAGTTTGATTAATGGGGAAGATACAGGAGGAACTTGGACACAAACATCAGGAACTGGTGGTACGTTTAATGCAGGAGTAGGAACTTATACTCCAGCAACAGGAGCAACAATAAGTACTTTTACGTATACTTTAACAGGAACAACACCATGTATAGATGATTCAAGTATAGCTACGATAAATATAAATACAACACCAGTAGCTGGAACTGATGGCAATACAACAGTTTGTGATAGTAGTATAACTGCAATTGACTTATTCAGTTTAATTACAGGAGAGCAAACAGGAGGGACTTGGACACAAACATCAGGAACTGGTGGTACGTTTAATGTAGGAGCAGGAACTTATACTCCAGTAACAGGAGCAACAACAAGTACTTTTACCTATACCTTAACCGGAACAGTGCCATGTATAGATGATTCAAGCATAGCTACGATAAATATCAATCCACAACCAGTAACTGGAACTGATGGTAATACAACTGTTTGTGATAGTAGTGTAGCTGTAATTGACTTATTCAGTTTAATAACTGGAGAGCAAGTAGGAGGAACTTGGACACAAACCACAGGAACTGGCGGTACCTTTAATGCAGGAGCAGGAACTTTTACACCTGCAATAGGAGCAACAACAAGTACTTTTACCTATACTTTAACAGGAACAGCACCATGTATTGATGCTACTAGTATAGCTACTATTAATATCAATCCACAACCAGTAGCAGGAACTGATGGAGGAACTGTAATTTGTGATGACGATACTACAGTAATTGACTTATTCAGTTTAATAACTGGAGAGCAAACAGGAGGAACTTGGACACAAACAACAGGAACTGCTGGGACATTTAACGCAGGAGCAGGAACATATATTTCAGTAATAGGCGCAACAACAAGTACTTTTACGTATACCTTAATAGGAACTGCACCATGTATAGATGCTACTAGTATTGCTACAGTAACAATCAACCCTGTGCCAACAGCAAGTCCTTTTTCAATAGCAGCATTATGTGATGTTGATTTAGATGGAATTAATGTTGAGTTTGATTTAACAGGCGATAATGCAGCTTTATTAAATGGACAAACAGGAATAAATGTTAGTTATTACTTAACATCTGCCGAAGCTATTGCTTCGAGTAATCCAATTACAAACGAAACAAATTATTCAAACATCGCAAACCCACAAGTTATTCATGTAAGGTTAGAAAATGGAGTAACAGGTTGTTTTACAATCACTACATTAACTTTAAATGTAAATGTAGTAAGCTTCACACCAGCAGTAGACTTATATACATGTGATGATGATAATGATACCTTTGGGTATTTTGATTTAAGCTTAGCAACTGCTCAAATGACAGGTGGCGCTACTAATTTAGTAGTTACTTTCCATGAAACATTACTAGAAGCAGCGCAAGGAATAGATGAGATAGCAACAAATGTATTGTATCAAAATGTACAAACTCCTATTGCTGGTCAACAAACTTTATATTTAAATATTACGGACAACAATACAGGGTGTAGCTATACAGTGGAGACTATTGTATTGAATGTGTTAGCGAGTCCTGTAATACCAGAAGGGCCATTAACATATGCTTTATGTGAGGATGTAGGAAGTACTGATGGTATAGTAGTATTTAATTTATTAGATTATGCTGAGAATGAATTAGGTTTAGATCCAACAGTATTTGGAATTAATTTTTATACAGGTATAGATGCTTTAGGTAACCCAACTGGTTATATAATCAACCCTGGTAGTTATACCAATACACCAGATCAGGTAATTTATATGGCTGTGTCAAATTCAAACATGGATAGTAACGGAGATGCGTGTACATCAGTTGTAGCAATTACGTTACATGTAGATAGTCTTCCAGCTGCGGATCATTATTTAGAGTATGTTTTATGTGATGATGACTATTTTGATGACATGGATCAGACTCAAACATTTGATTTACCAAGTCAATTGGCACATATGATCGCTAGTACAGACGGATTGGTGATTACGTATTACCAAGAGCTGGATTTAGTTACGGGAATTTTAAGTAATCCAATACAAGATTCCAATTTAGAAACCTATGAAAATATAGCTAATCCACAAGATGTATTTGTTGAGTTTGTAAACGAGGTAGGTTGTTCAGTAGTTAAGATATTAAAATTAACAGTAAGTCCAAACCCAACACCTTTGAGTAATACTGAAATCATTGCTACTTTAGGGAACAATGGAGTGATGGAAGAATGCGACGGAAACGTTGATGGATCAGGAGATATTTCTGAGCAAATTGCAACATTTGACATCACTCAATGGGAAACTTCAATTATTAACAATGAACTTGGGGTATCTGTAGCATATTACACTACTGAAGATGATGCTGCAGCTGGAATAAATGCAATTCAAAATCCAGCAACGTATAATAACATTTCAAATCCACAAACAATTTATGTAGGTGTACTTAATGATGG
>NVVR01000061.1 GCA_002733415.1 Kordia sp.
GTTATTAACGGTAGCTGGAGGATTAATAGTAAAAGAAGTATTAAAAAAGAAACCAGTAACTAAAAAAAACAAAAAAGATGAGAAATAGAGGATTAAACGCAGGGTTGAATAGAAAACGTAGGAGATGGTGGAAAGTGTTAATAGTAATAGCTGCCGGAATGATTAATCCTATTTTAGGAGGTCTTGTTGATCAATATATAGGTAATAGGGGTGGAATAACTACTTCTGATTCGGATGATGTAGAAACCTCGGTTTTATCAAATACAAATATAAATGATGAGGATATTACGGATGCTGATGTTTCAATAGCATCAAACACGTTACAGAGTTCAATGATACCTGCTTTAAATAGTTTGGCGGAAAAACTAGAACCTTTATTGAATACAACTACAGCCACGTCACGTATGGCACACATTAATGTATATAGTGTTTTGGAAACCTTAAATAATATACTAAAGGACGTTGCTATTTTACAAGCCTATGTTTCGTATGTAAAAAGCACAGGAAATAGAACTTTAATTATGTCGTTAAGTGCTATTGAACCTTACTTGGCAAAATTGAATACACTGGTAACGGACACTATAAATATGCATGATTTACAGTCGCAGATTAAAAAAGTAACTGCTTCGGTTGTTGCTAGTGATATAAAGGTTGTTAACGGAATGTCGTTAAGCTGGGGTGATAATCAAGTGTTTAAACGATATGAATCTTTAGAAGTTACCCAAAACAGCACAGAACCTGTTGTGATTACACCTACACATGACAACCCAGTATTGTCGGCAACGATTATTGATTTAGGAACCGCTCCAATACAAACGGTAGTAACAGCAGAAGATTTAGCAACCATTCAAACGGATACAACTTTACCAACAACACCAACAGTTACCAACACAACACCAACAAAAACCAATAAAACATCGTTGTTGTATACGGCAATAGGTGTGACTACACTTGCTTTACTACTAAAAAAACTCCTAACAAAACCAGTAAAAAAGTAATTAAACACGTATCAATTTTAACAATTAATAATAAATAAATGAAGTTCAAAAAACCAAACACAAAAACCGCAACCAATGCCTTAGCATTAGGTGGTGGCGCAGTAGTTGGCGGTTCATTGTCTAAGGGAATGAACAGCTATTTACCAGCAGACGGAAACGCTAAAATGCTTTCCAAATTAGGTGTTGCAGCAGTAGCTTTTATAGCAGTAGCAGCAATTAGTTCTGATGACTTAGGAAGTACAGCCTTAAAAGGTGGCTTATTAGGAGTGGGAGCAGAAAAAGCAATTGGAGCAATTCAAGACTATGCTGCAACAACATCTTTAGCAACAGAAGATTCCACCGATAAACCTTTACTCCAGTTTGCACAGGAGTCATTAGGGTTACGATGTCCAGTATCAACTTGCGGATGTACAGCAGTACCAACTAGCGGAGGAGCAGCACCAATACCTACAATTTACCCAGCTTTAAACTTTGCAAGTGCGCAAAGAGAAATAATCAATATGAATGAAGTCGCTCCTGGTAAATACACAGCAGCATCATTCGCATAATCAATTAATTAATATAAAAATATATAGTACAATGTACAAACCAAGTAAAAGAGATCAAGCAAAAGTAGTATTAGCACATTTCCTTAATGAAGAAGGAGATAAAGTAAATGGTTCGCAACCTGATTTAATTGAAAAGAAACATATTATTACTGCTAAATTATCAGGAACAACAATCGAATTTGTAGATGTAAACGGAAAAACATTAACAGGAGTACAATCCTTTACTGCTAATATGTTAGATGCAAATAAGCCATTTGTATTATCAAAAATGAAAGCGGAATATGCAACTTCTGTAACTAATGCTTTGGATATTGAGCGTTCTGATTATTCAGCTACTGCCCCAGCTATTTTAATGAATGGCGAGTTTAAATTATCGCAAGGTGATAGAGGTACTATTGTGGATATGCTAATGGATAGTTTAATTAACAATAGTGTAACACCTAACAACGATGACCAGTTTCATGTGTTGGAAAAAATGGAGGTGTTAAAAGCGCAATCAAAAATAGAAGCAGTTATTAAATTACCAGTAGCATTACCTGCTGGAGTAGACCATTATGTAAAAATTACTATGGGTGGTTATGCACCAAGATCAAAGTAATTATAAAGTGATTTTACAATAAAAAAAGCCTACCTAAAAAATAGGTAGGCTTTTTTTTAACCCACAAGTTAATATGAAAACATCAAAAGCAGATATAACACTACTTGCAACCGAGAAGTATGAAGAGAGTGATTTTCCTCAACAATCAGGTAAAATAGTTGCTGGATTTATAACTATTGCAGACGCATCATTATTACCAAAAGATATTGTTACCGCTACTATTGAAAATCAAGACGGAAAACCACTTTACGCATACGATGTAAGAGAATGGTTCCGTAGATCAGGAGGTGACTTTATTTCTAGTATGATTCCTTTGAGTATTGAAGATAGCGCACGAAAAATAAAACTTACTATTTCAACTAAAACAGCACCGACAGTAAATGTTGTTATGCAAATGGTATTAATTCACGAAGTATGCGAAAATCGGTATTAAAATCAGTTCCATTTTCAAAAGAAAAAAAAGGAATACTGGACAAGGTACTTTCGTTAACTATTTATAACCTGGGTACAAAAGATATGATTGTTTATGGGCAAAACGTATCAACAAGTGATTCTTGGAGTTTACCTCCAAGTAATACAGTAACTGAGTTTGATTGGGAGGAGGTAACCTTTACAGGAACTACACCTACTGAAAATAAGGCGCTAATTTTTCATCAACGATTATCAGCAGAAACAAATTCGTTGGACAATCAAGAAACAAACTGCTAACAATACTAAAAATGATAAATTATATAATAGACGAAGTAACTATAAAACCCAAATATGGTATTGCAGTTAAAGATAATAATAGTAACAGTTGGTTAATCGGTTTTTCAACATTAGCAACACTTCAGAGCAGTGGTTTTGAAACTGTTAGCGATGCGTTAAATAGCATTAATGACAAAGGTTATAAAAATATTACGGTGTATTTAAAACGCACCAACGGTTCGTCAAATTGTTATGTAGTTAATAAAAATAAAAAGCAGATAAAGGAAGATTTAAAAACACCTGATCATACTAATATGGAAGTTAGTGAAAATGTAGCTGAAGCAGTGGCAGTTAATAGCGTTACTGCTCCTACATTACACCAACAACTACCAACAAAACAACCAACAATGAGTATTCCAAACCAACAACTATCAACAGGGTTAATGGGTTATGATGCTAATGTTTTAGATATGTATTCTAAAAGTCAGCAAACAACTCAGTTTCAGACAGAAAATCAGGATCAAAAATCAGAAATCGAACGATTAAGGAAAGAGAATGTCGATTATCGCTTTAAAGTTTTAGGTTTAGAAAACGATTTAAAGTTAGAAGTATCAAAACCTAAAAAACTTATTTCTGATGAAGTAGGTAAAATGGGTATACCAATTTTAGGGCAGTTGTTAGATGTTCTTTCAGCTAAAAAAGCAGTAGGGTTAAATGCTCCAGCACCACAACCACAGGAAAACTATTCAGAAGCAAAAACAAACTTATTAAATACTATAAAAGATGAGTTGTTTACTGATGGGTATTGCCAGTTATACATTGCTTTAATTAACAAAGGAGTAACTGAT
>NVVR01000062.1 GCA_002733415.1 Kordia sp.
CTTACCGCACAGGATAGTCATAAAAATGAATTAGTGACTTCCTAAAATTTTTATATAAAAAGCTTGTTTTTTGACACAGTACCTATGAATAGTACGGGGCAGAAAATCCGCGGATTTTCGTGTCGACACGAGCCATAAGCTTCTCGGTTTTGTTTTTAGTTTGTTATTTTTATAAAGGCCAAATTGAAAGGTTTGGCGAAAAAGTAAAGATACACTTACACTTGAGATAAAGCACCAAAACCCGTATTATTTATAGGTGTTGTTATGTGTAGGCTTTTCTCTATTGAGTTTTCTATGAAGTCAAATATTGTCTGATTGTAATTTAAACCTCCCTTTGAGGATAAGTCGTAATGTCCTCCTCCTTTTACTTTTATGAACTTTTTATGCTTGGATTTTAATTCATCAAATAGTGCTTTGCCATAATGAAATGAAATATTTTCATCAGAATCTCCGTGAGAGATTAATACTGGTTGCTCAATGTTTTTTACTGAATTTATTGGTTTAACCATATCTGGGTCAAAGTCGCCAATTTCTCCAGCTCTTTTTAATGCAAAATCCGTTAAAATCTTTACACCAATACCTTTTAGATGTCTTTTTTGGTAATCATATACAATCTGATCTAATGCAGTAAATGTACTTTCTATAATACCAAAATCTAATCGTTTATCTTCTTCTAACGCTTGAATTGCAATTGCACCGCCCATTGAGTTTCCCCATATTCCAATTGGTAAGACAGGTGCTTTTGATTTAATGTAATTTATTATTTTTGAGATATCTTTTTTTTCCTTGTACCCATAAGTACAATATTCTCCACCGCTTTTGCCATGAGCTCTACTATCAAAAACAATAGTAGCTATGCCTTTATTTGCAAGTTTTTTTGCTAATCCAAGAAAATGTTCTTTACAACCTCCAATTCCATGAAGTAGAATCATTATTGCTTTTGTTTCGTCTTGGGTTGATTGAATCCAATATCCTTTTAAGTTAATATTTTCATCAACTTTAATATCTATGTTTGAGCTTTTTAAATTTAAGCTGTCTGGAGATAAGTTTTCACTTATTCTATGTGGTTTAATTATGGAATAAGGTAAAATGCTATTTCCCGCAATATATCCACAAACACCAATTGTTATAATTATGAAAAGTAATACGAAGGTTAGTTTTTTCTTCAAGTTGTTTGTTTTGCGCTTACACATAACGTTTAGCTAAACACTGTGCGCGCAAAAGTAAAACAACCTTTGGTTTATGCACTTAGCTAAATATTTTGGTTCGTTTTTATATTGTTTAGTTCAAAAGCTAAATTAAATATTTAGCGTTCAATTGTAAATGTAACGAACTTCTGAAAGAGCACCAAGAAAGCATGGAGTTTAGGTGTTGTTAGGAAGCGTTTTTACTTAAATACTAATTATCACGTATTACCCTGCTTTGAGAGTCAGATAATCCCATAATGATTCCGCTAAGTAGCTAGACTTTTTAAATTTTCAGTGTTGCTCCGTTGTGCTTTTCAATCTAAGCTACAGCGCTCAGGGTTTCATTCTACGTATTACTCCGTTCTGCTTTGTTATCTGATTATACATAACGATTCCGCTTTGCTTGTCAAGTCTGTTATTCAGGCTAACTTGTTCAGTTAATCAGGTCTGATTATCCAATTTCTATTTCACGATTTATCGGTCAGATTTGTTTTTATTATGGAAAAAAAAGAGGGAAGATTGTGGTAAGGAATATAGCTTATTTTGTACACTGGTTAATGCTTCCTAACGTTTAGCTATGAATAGTACGGGGCAGAAAATCCGCGGATTTTCGTGTCGTCACAAGCCATAAGCTTTTAGGTTTTGTTTTTAATTTTGTCGTTTTATAAAAGCCAAACTAAAAGGTTTGGAGACTATGTAAATATACGCAAGCTCTGGGATTACACACCAAAACCCGTATTATTTTATAGGTGTTGTTAGCAAACGTTTTTATTTAATAACTAATGTTCGTAACAATTATTCTTTTTATAAAATAGTCAGAGTAATTCGGGTTTGAATTTAATAATTCGTCTATCAATAATTCAGGCTGTACTGGTCCTCCAGTAACAGCAACCTCTAAATAATTAGAAATGAATTGGTTACTCTTGTGTACTTTCTTTAAAGCTTTCCAATAGCGACCTTCATAATTCAAATCCGTCCAAGTATAATAATTTTTTATTATTGAATCATTGACTTTATCTACTTGTGGGTTATGTGATAATTCAGTAACCCTTGTTATAAAGTTTCCATCACCATTTAGAACTTTATATTGTAAAACCATTTTTGGGTTTTCACCAGTTTCTGTCCATACCGAATCCACATAGCTATAGATTTCATATTTCAACCTACTTTTCTCAAATCTAGTTTTGTTAAATTTTGGCAACTTTCCCCAGCTAAAATCTTTATTGTCACGCATCTCAATCAAAAGTTTTTTATAAGCTCTTTCTGGAGTAAGATTAGGATATTTATTTTTTAAAAAACCATTTTCAAAATCAAAAACCATTAAGGTCAACGTTTCACTGTTTTCATAACCTAAGACTTTTTCAAACTCAGCAATTTGCTCATTATTTGAACAACCTAAAAATGAAATTGAAACGATTAATATTATTAGGTATTTCATTTGCGTTTTATATGTTTGCTAACGTTTAGCTATGAATAGTACGGTGCAGAAAATCCGCGGATTTTCGTATCGGCACAAGCCATAAACTTTTCGGTTTTGTTTTTAATTTTGTCGTTTTAAAAAGCCAAATTAAAAGATTTGGCGATAAATGTAAATATACATTTAAGCCTCGAGTTATACACTTAAAGCCGTATTATTTATAGGTGTTGTTGTAAAACGTTTTTTAATTATAATTTATATTGTAATTGATATATTTCATTTTTATCTGAATCAAAATCTATATCAATACTAAATTGATGGTCTTTTTTATCACGAATAATAACTCCAGAAAGATGTAATAAATTTTTGCTTTTATAAGGAACTACTTTAAATCCAAAAAATAGAAATTCCTTGATATTCCCGAATTCGGGCTCAATTTTTTTTAATCGTGGAATAAGTTGCTCTTTATCAAAAGGTATTATTTCATTATTCATCATTGAGTTAAGTTGTTCGTATTGTTTTTCTTTTAGAAGGGTTATCGTTTTATTTGCTAAACTCATTCTTTTTTCTACCCTTTCTAATAAAGTTATTGGGAAAATGAATTCTTGTTCAGTATTATCTTTTGAAGTAAGAATAACATGAATTGAATTATAATTTTTCTTCTCTTCCTTTAAGTTTTTATAAAATATGTAAGCTACATTTGAAGAAGGTAAATGTACTTTATTCATTTGCCCTTCAATAGCTTCACTTTTGCTCATTTTTAATTCGAAATAGGTCGTTGTTTTTCCATTTTTAGAATTAAACCCTTTTGATCTATGACAAATACCTCCATAATACTCAAGAACACTATCGACTGCTTGTTTTTCTATATCAGTTACAAGAGCATCATTACAAGATGCTAAAAGTCCTATTGTTAAAATTAAAAAAAGTCTTTTCATAAGTTTCTTTGGAATGTTTTACAACAATTATATAAACGTAATTACGTTTATATCTATTATATGCACAAGTTAGTAAAATACTTAATAAATATAGTTAGTGTACTGTAAATATTGACGTT
>NVVR01000012.1 GCA_002733415.1 Kordia sp.
AGTCCTGCTCGTCGAACTCCTCGCCTTGTGCCGCCGCCTGATCCATTGCGACAACCTGCTTGGCTATAACACCTTCGAGCGTGGAGTTGATGGTCTCCTGACTGGCTTCCGTGATCTGTGAAAAATCACCATTGCCTTGAACCACATTTTTCAGCTCTTTACCTGCTTGTTCCTGATTCAGGCTCTCTTTGTGGTCCATATAGCCTTCGACTGCACCCGCGGCTGCGCCAACGGCTGCGCCCCATGCGCCGCCACGGAAGGTGCCCGTTGCCGCACCCCGGAGCATGCCTTTAACGACGGACTCACCAGCTGCCATTGCGGCTCTGGCGGCCATCCCCGCGCCAATACCGCCGCCTACTGCCATGCCAACAGCGCTGCCGTCACCCGATCTTTCAGAAGCCTTTTGAATGATTCCGGTATCCAGGATGTCCATCATCGCCTTACCTTTACCGCCGACTTCACGGATATCGGAGTTCTCCATGGCTTTATCTTTTTCACCCTGAATAGCGTCCCCGTCTTTCTCAACACCTTGGAATTCGCCTTCGTCCAAGAGCCCCATGTCTTGCATGAACTGCCGACCCTGCTCTTGGGTCATGTTTTCCGGATCAACCTCGGGGTTATCTGCGAGCCACTGCTGCGCAGCATTTTGTCGAGCGGAAGAATCCATGGAATCGAGATTGAGTTCGCCGTCCTTCGACAAAGGTTCTTGCTCGCTATTCAACAGGGACTGAGCATGCTTAGCCCCATCTGTACCCATGAAGTCCACGCCTCCGGTTTTACCTGATCCGCTACCGGCAACGACGGCACTCCCCGATCCTTGAGGTTTCTCCGTGCCTTTCTTATTGCCGGAGCCACCTTTACTTCCTGTAGAACCTCCACTTTTCTGGCCATTACCGCCCGAGCTAGTAGATGCACCAGAAGCAGACCCGGAACTAGAGCCAGAAGAACTTCCAGAGGTAGAGCCGTTTGCAGTGGAACTTCCTGATGTAGAGCCTGTGCTGGTAGATTCGCTTCCAGTCGATGTAGTCCCGCTCCCGTCACCTTCTCCAGATCCGGAACCAGTAGAATCACCCTCAACCAGAGACGCAGCCCCTTGGCTGGTTTCTTCTCCAACGGACTCACCCAAGTCGGCCATGGCACTTGTCTCCGACAGTGACTCATCAAAGGCTTGCTGAGGACTCATGCCCTCGTCGATCTTGTCTTTCATCCCTGCGGTCGCCAGAGCAAGCTGGGCCCCGGATGTCGCAGCAGTAGTGCTGACGCCGGCCTGGCTGAGTGTGTTTCGCACCGCATCCTCGTTTTTCATTCCACCGTTTGCAGTCAGAGCTGCGGCTTGACCGGCCAACTGGCGCTCCTGAGCTGAAAGGTTGCCACCTCCCTTTTGCTCAATTTGAGACATCTGCTTGTCGGTAGCACCACCCGTGCTCTTGAGCGCGTTTTGTGCGCCCTGAGACATTGAGGTTGCAGCATCAGTTAGTGAGCCCGGTTTGGCTGGGCCGTTGCCGCCAACCGTTGGTGCGCCATTATTATCCATCATCTCCTGCTTCAGTGATTCCACAGAGAGCTGCTGAGTAGGATCTTCGACATTGTGGCCGGCAATGCTCATCAACTCGGACAGGTCGCCTGTTTCGCCTTCCCTAGCGGCTGTCCTGAGTGCCTTACGGTAGTCACCCACGTTGGCCTGCATCCCGGCATAGTTGGGGTCGCCTTGGTTTTGTTTAGCCTGCAAGAACTGGCCAAATTCCTTCATTCCCTGTTCGGTACCAGCGTCGGCAGACAGCGTGGCGATCTGGTATTGCTGGCTGTATCCAGCCGTTCCCGCCATGCTTCTCAGCGTACTAGCTTTCTGCTCAGCAGTTTCCGCCCGTGACTGGCTGGTTTGATATTGCTCTGCGCTCTTTGCGCTGTCTTTCCATTCCTGGCTTTGGGCCAGCGAATCCTCATCCGCATGCTGGAAGCCAGTTTTCCATTGTTTCCGTTCGCTCTCACCCTCGTTCCACGATTTCTCAGCAACGTCCGCCAGCGATTTGGTCTCTTCAGCAGCCTGGTTGAATTTGTCTTGGTATTCAGCGCCGCCTTCGATCTTGCCGCCTAAAGCGCTCATGATCATGCCGAGATGACTGTTGTTCTTCACTTTGCTGGTATCAACGCCGGAGCTTTTGAGGCGGCCCATCAGCTTGCCAAGATCAGCCCCACCTGTAGCCCGTGCAGAGATGCCCGCTGCAACTGTGCTCTGGTCTGACTGCTTGATCGCACCTTGCTCAACCAGCTTCTCAGACTGTTGTTGGCCATACTCTTGTGCGCTGATTTCCTCGCCGGAGCTGGTGGTCGCAGTAGAGTTTCTTGACGTAACTGTGGTACCAGCCGCCTGAGTTTGCTCGATTGCTTGTGTCTGCGACGTTTGCGCTTGTTGGGACGCGGTACTCGCAAGCGCTTCGGCTTGCTGGGCTTGCGTGTTCATCGCAGCACCCATCGAGATGGTACCCTGAGTCGCATCAGCAGTCTGGTCGTTGCCCATAGCAACTTCGCCGCCATTCTTCGTGAGCGATGCTTTTGCGTCACCGATTTGTGACTTGCCAGAGAAGTTATCCATGCCAACTTCTGCGCCTTTGCCCATATCGATCCGGCCGGCGAGACTGCTTGCGGTAACGGCTGAGCCATACATCAGCATGAGCGTAATCATCGGTGTTGACGCGACAAGCATGCCCCCAACGCCGATCCAGTGCTGTAGTGCATCGAAGACTTCTGGTTGAGACGCAAGCGATGTAATGGAATGGCCCTTTGCTTGCGCAAATTGGCTCAGGTTCGACATCTCACCAGCCACACTCATCTGGATGAACATGTTGCCCACGGCTGCAACCGGCTTCCAGAGCTGAATCCATAGGGCGAATACCAGGTATTTGCCGATCATCTGGATGCCGCCCATACCAAACGCCACCAGGATTGCTGCGAATGGGGCTGCCACGTACATGAGCGCCTCGAAGAATGTCATCAAAGGCAGCATCATTTTTTCAAACATCGTTTGCTGCAAAGCCTGATTGGCAGTGATGTTCGCGCTAGCCTTTTGAGTAACACCCGCTACAAGCGCATCCCCTTGCCCGATTTCATGAGCGTCCAGCCTCCCAAGCGCAAGGCCGAGAGCTCTGTTGAGCATAAACTTATCCAGATTGACATCGGTAGTCATGATCGAGTCACGAATGATGCCGAACTGGTTTGAAAAGGACGCTGTATCGAAGTCACCACTGGCCAGCTTGAACGACTCACATGAATACCCGGCCTCGTTGCAGACGGTTTCTCCAATCTGGCCTACCCATGTGTCCACGACAGCAGGATTTGAGAAGTAGTGCTCTGATATGTATTCGTAGGCTTCAGCGCAAGTCTTAACTTGTGATTTATCCGCCGGCGTTGGGTCTGATGTGAGATAGGGGTAAACCTTGGTTGCATATACTTCGTTATTCCATTCAAGGTGCTCCCAGGCGCTGTCCTCCTGAGAAACTTTCGCCAGGTTGATCGCAGGAAGCCCGTTGGGCTCTCCATTTGCATCGATGGTTGCCAGCGTGGTTCCAGGTACAACGCAGTCGTTAACATAGTTATCCAGTGTTTTTGTCAGATGACCATTCGGATCCCACCTTAACGATCCATCCGCGAAGCCCAGCCCGCGCATTTCGTAGAGTGCCTTCAATGCAAAGCCGGTTCCCAGTTCGGAAGTGGTCATTCCGATAACCGTATATTCCTGCTCAAACCATTCGGTGATGTTGTTACCAACCTTGCTGATAACGGTTCCACTGAATGCGAGACCCAACGGAACGTCTTCAACCTGGTGCAACTCCATCCCATAGAGCGACCAGACGTTGACCCGATCCACCTTCACGCCGAAGAAAGCGGCATAGATAAGCCCAGCCATAACAATGTTCTGGATCTTGATCTCTTTACCGCCAGTCAAGACGCCCTGAACGATGGTCCAGATGAAGGTAAACAGGAACCCGATCGCGACGATACCCGACAGGTCATCTCTGTTGAGGATGGTCACGGTCGCCCTGAGTGTTTCCGCCAGAAATGCAGGGTCACCGATTGAGAAAATTTCATATTCCATGATTCAGCCCTTACATCTCTACGGCGTTTACAAGTGCGGACAAGAGGTTCGCATCATCTTCCAACTTCTTGGACAGTTCTTCGCGGAGCACTGCTGCCTCGTCCCGGAATTTTGCGCTCATGATGAACGGGTTAATCTCTTGAATCTCACTTTGATTATCTACGGCGCCAACGATGGTCGTTGCCTGCTCCAAGTAATCGAGCATGAATTCGAGCGCGATTTCGATAGCCATTGTTTCAGCAATAACTTCCGCGCTTCGCGCAGGCAGGTTGTTCCCTTTCATTGCCAGTGCGTGCATGAACTTCTGAATGTCGAAGTGCCGTTGAGCAGCCCTCAAAAACGCTAACTCCTCGTTAGTTAAGCTGATTCCATCTTCATGGATGGCAAACTTGCTGGGGATACTTGTGGGATTGCTCGGATCAAGCATTTCGTAAAACTGATCCGCCAGCGGGTCTTCATCGATTATGACTCCCGGGCCAACCTGGAGGCAGTCGTTAGGGTTGTCCAAACAAATCAATCCATCGATCTCGCCACCATTCACGATATCTGTGAGGCTGATTTCAACAGGTGCCACTTTGTCGTATTGAATGTCCGTTTCGACGCTCGCGCCGGTGGCATTCACGATGGTCGTGCCAGACATCGACATGATCATCTGTTTGGCTACCTCTTCACCGGCAACCTCGGCAAGCCAGCCACCTACGGTAACGTCAAGCATGTGATCCCAGATGATGTTCTCGTTAAGTTCATCCTGCCGGCCGGCGTCCAGCATGGCTTTGACGGTGTTCCCCTCAGTTGCCGCGGCATCATCCCCGGTTTCGTCTTGAGCCTCATCCCAGAACTCTGCGCTCTTCTCAGCGATCTTGAATTTTTTGTCTGCTTTTTCATAAAGGGCTGTGCCCAGTTCTTCGCAGCTCTGTTTCAGCAGGCCAGAATACTCATTCAGCTTTTCCTGAAGATCGGACATCATTTGTGCGCAAGGGCCGCACATTTGGTTGAGAGCAAGCTGCAGGGCGTAAATCAAAACCTGCGGAGAGGCCATCTGCCGGGCGGCATCCACGAACTCATCTGCCGAAATCCAGCTCAGACTACCGAGATTCATGTCCATTCCGTTGCAGTCTGCTTTGAAGGACGGCAACGTGACGTTGTATAGCTCAGGATTCTCTTTGTTCTGGAACCGAACTCGCAGGGAGCCGCCAGTCATGAAGCCGCGACGACCATCCAGCGAGAGATTTGAGTTTGGCGCTACCGAAGAACTCGTGTACTCGTTCACCATGTCGTCCATGTCGAACGCGAAGGCTTGGTTGAACGGCATAACGGCAAAAAGCGCTGATACGAGTCCAGCGCGAAGGGCCTTAGTAGTTAAAAGTCTCACCCATCACCTCCAAAATTTTGTCTGTGTCATTGCCTTCAAACTCCGGGAGAGCGTCAGGATCAATCAGATCCGAGCCCGGAAGGCGCCCCTGGTATATGTTCAATTCATCTTCTTCCAACAGGTTCAACTTATCGGCCGCGATCACCAGTCGATCCTTTATTCTGGAAAGGCCCATCATCCCGTGAGAAATCAGCTCGACCTTGCCTGACGTTAAGGCAAGTGCCAGAGCCGGGGTGTGGGTGACGCCAACGCGGCGGGCTGCATTGCCGTTTCCAATCACATAATCAGGGAACCAGTCAGCGGCCTCGCCGGCTGGGGGTTCCCCTGTGACTGAGAATGCAATGACAGGGATTCCGGTTTGATTGCGGAGGTTCTTCACGATGCGGGACATCTTTTTGCTGTAGACATCGTTGCTGTACCAGTACCAGATCGCGCCATCTTGCCGGGCAATTCGATCGGCCAGATCACTCAAGATGGTCAGCTGCTGCTTCTCTGTCAGTCGGTTGGCAGCACCACCGGCCGCTTTTCGTGTCATCTCATCGAGCTGCGGATGCTCCATGGAAACTTTCCGAGCAGAGACGGCAAACTGATTCGCCTTATCCATCATCACCCGATGGATAAAGAAGTAAGCAGCGACATTTTCTTCGGTGGGATTGTCAATGGCGCGGTTAAGAACCTGCTCCATGTTCTCCTGATACCACTGAACGGAAAACGACGGCGGCCCCTTTGGAACCTCTTTGCTCTCCGCTTCGGATGGCTTCGGAGCTGGCATCGGAGGAAGCTCTTTCTTTTTCGGCTTCTCCGGTTCCGGTTCTGGCTCAGGGTCGTGGTACCAGAACCAGCCCTCAGCGCCTCGCTTGTAAAATTCATTTCCCTCCGCAAGCACCACACTGGCGGACAGCGCCAGGATGATGAGTAGGAGTGATCTGGAAATTGCTCGCATGAGTGGACCTCTTGTCAGTTACCTCTATTGTCCACGGGTTTTTCGAGCCTGACTTACAAAAAAACCGCCATAAAATGGCGGTTTTTGTTGAGTTCTTGCGGAGGGTTAGGCCGTCGCAGTTGCTGCAGCCTGTGGCCTTGATCGGGTTGCGGGATTACGCGCCACTGTCAGCTT
Source organism: Kordia sp. (assembly GCA_002733415.1). Taxonomy (GTDB): domain Bacteria; phylum Bacteroidota; class Bacteroidia; order Flavobacteriales; family Flavobacteriaceae. Next base: position 6,583 of record NVVR01000012.1, read on the forward strand.
CAATCCGGTGCGCTCTTTGATCTCGTCGCAGGACCAACAAACTTCATTTCTTGGGGTGATCGTCCATGGATAGAGGGATCCACAGCACCCGCATGGGCGTACACGGATCTCGATCTGATGCTGAATGTCTCGGGCAAGGCACCAACAATGTGAAATGCCGATTACATTCTCATTGGTGTTGGTGGCCAGGTACGCCTCGTAGGCTTTTACCAACTTGCGCATGTCGAGGTTGTTATACATATCCTCGCCCATTTCACGATAAAGGCAGTTGATAAAGTGCTGGGCCGGTACCCGGTAAGCGGTTTTGCGCTGGAGCCAGCCGCCGATCCGGTTGGGGAGAGGTCCACCCGGGGGACGGGCGCCGTGTGTGCGCTCGTAGATTTCCTGGACAACTTGCTTGGATACGCCTGTCATCAACTCGACAATGCCGCCCCGCGCCTGATGGCGAACGAGATCACGGGCAAGCTCAAGAGTCTCAAGGTCTGCTTTTCTGTGCCGTAATGCCATGACCGCCCCCTTAGACTTAGGATTTGCATATGATTTTGCGACATCTGATATCAAGAGTCAAACAAGTGGAGGTCCAGAATTTTTATTAAGAATAAAATTGTAAGTTTTTTTAAGTAAATTAATATTAAAAGGTCTTCCGTAAGGAAGACCTTTTTTTTTGGCTTAAATTTTAAGTAATTTTGTAGTATGATAAAAGAGCTACAGTTACGAGTTTCAATTAAAGAAGAAAGAATTGAAAATATCCTGAAAATTAAGGCAGCAAGCTTTATGAAAATTGATAGAAAGGATATCAATACGGTTAAAATTCTTCGTAAATCAATTGATGCAAGAAAAAAGTTAATTGTGTTTAATTATAAGGTAGCTGTTTATGTTAAAGAGTTTCCGTCAGAATCTCCTGACTATACTTTTGATTATAAGGATGTTTCTTCGGCTAAAGAAATTCATATAGTTGGCTTTGGTCCAGCGGGGATGTACGCGGCTTTACGTTGTATAGAACTAGGATTTAAGCCAGTGGTTCTAGAGCGCGGTAAAGATGTCCAAAATAGAAGACGTGATTTAAAGGCAATCAACCAGGATCATTTTGTAAATGAAGATTCAAACTATTGTTTTGGTGAAGGTGGTGCGGGGACCTACTCTGATGGGAAATTATATACCAGAAGTTTAAAAAGAGGTGATGTACGTCGAGTTTTTGAAAATTTAGTATATCATGGTGCTACTGAGCAAATTTTAGTAGATGCTCATCCGCATATTGGAACAAATAAATTACCAAAAGTAGTTACTAATATTCGAGAAACCATTTTGAAATATGGAGGTGAAGTTCATTTTGAAACAAAAGTAGTTGATTTTATTATTACTAATAATAAATTAAAAGCAATTCATTTAAGTAACGGAAAAGAAATGATTGTTGATGCTGTTATTTTAGCAACAGGGCATTCAGCAAGAGATATTTATGAATTGTTACATAGAAAAAACATTGCATTAAAGGCAAAATCTTTTGCGATGGGAGTTCGTGTAGAGCATCCGCAACAAATAATTGATTCTATCCAGTACCATTGTAGTGATGAACGTAATGAATTACTGCCAGCGGCTGCATATAGTTTAGTGCATCAGGTACGTGATAGAGGGGTGTACTCATTTTGTATGTGTCCAGGAGGATTTATTGTACCTGCAGCTACAGCTAATGGAGAAGTAGTAGTGAATGGAATGTCGCCATCAAAACGAAATAACGAATTTGCGAATTCAGGAATTGTTGTAGAAATTGATATTGAAAAAGACATCCCTAAATACGATGATTTTGGAGTATTGAAAGGGTTAGAGTTTCAAAAAGATTTAGAAAAAATGGCTTTTAACGCTGGAGGAAAAAGTCAGGTGGCGCCTGCGCAACGATTGACTGATTTTGTTGAAGGGAAATTATCGAATACTTTAAACTCAACTTCATATCAGCCAGGGTTGAAGTCGGCACCATTACATTCTTTATTGCCAAAATCTATTGGAGGGCGATTAAGAAAAGGTTTTGCTGCTTTCGGCGGAAAAATGAATGGCTTTTATACCGAGCAAGCAAATGTTATTGGAGTAGAGTCTAGAACTTCATCACCAGTTAATATACCTAGAAAGGAAAATTTAGCACATCCTGAAGTTGAAGGGTTGTATCCTTGTGGCGAAGGAGGTGGTTATGCTGGAGGGATTATATCAGCAGCCATGGATGGAGAGCGATGTGCAGAAGCAGCAATTGAAAATTTATAAAATGAGAACATTAAATATAACTACTTTTCCAGTTTTAGAAACGGAACGATTAATCTTACGTCAAGTAAACAAGACGGATGCAAACGAAGTATTTTTCCTTCGTTCAAGTCTAGAGGTAGGGAAATATATAGCTAGAGATCCTCAGAAAAGTATTGATGAGACAATAGCGTTTATTGAGAGAACTAAAAGAAATTTAATTGATAATAAAGCTATTCCTTGGGCGATTACTTTTAAAGATAATGATGCTCTAATAGGAACATTATCGTTGCATAATTTTTCTGAAGATAATTCAGTAGCAGAAATTGGTTATGACTTGAATCCAGAGTTTCAGAAAAAAGGAATAATGTCAGAAGCATTAAAAACGGTGGTTTCTTATGGTTTTAAAGAGTTGGGGTTATTTATGATAGAGGCTTATACGCAGATAGAAAATGAAAGCTCTAAGTTGCTATTGGTTAAAAATAAATTTCAACTACATCCAACTCGTGTGGATGAAGGTTTTCCAAAGAATATTATTTTTGAATTGTATCGTAAAGATTATAATGGGTAAAATTTTTTTGGAATGAAAAAGCACAATGATGTTAGGTTTGTCATAAATAAAATGAACATGTAAAGCTGAGCTTGTCGAAGTTTAATGCCTTATTAGTCTTCGATAAACTCAGGATTACATTGGAAGAAGGTTAGGATGAGGTGTTTTTTACACGAATCATAAATAAATTAAAACAAATTGAATTCAATTTCTAAAATACTAATCATTGGTTTCGTATGGCCAGAACCTAATTCATCTGCGGCTGGAAGTAGAATGATGCAATTAATTGAATTGTTTCAAAAGCAAAACTGGGAAGTTCATTTTGCTACAACAGCTACTGAAACGAATCATATGGTTGATTTAAATGAATTTGAGGTTGCAACTAAACAAATTCGGTTAAATCATAATAGCTTTGATGTCTATGTAAAACAATTACAACCAAATGTGGTGTTGTTTGATCGGTTTATGATTGAAGAGCAATTTGGTTGGCGTGTAGCAGAGCAATGTCCTGGTGCAATACGGGTTTTGGATACAGAAGATTTACATAGTTTACGTAAAACTCGTCAAGAGGCATTTAAGAAAGGTATAGAATTTACTGCTGATATGCTATTGAATTCAGAAATCGCAAAACGTGAATTAGCAAGTATATATAGGTGTGATTTGACGCTTATCATTTCTACTTATGAAATGGGCTTATTGCAAGATGTTTTTAAAGTAGATAAATCATTATTATGTTATTTGCCATTTTTGATGGAGAATATATCAGTGAATACTTTTACTAAGTTCTCTGGTTTTAGTGATCGACAGCATTTTATGTGTATAGGTAATTTTAGGCATGAGCCAAATTGGAATATGGTATTGTATTTAAAGCAAACCATTTGGCCAATGATACGAAAGCTACTACCAAAAGCAGAATTACACGTGTATGGTTCGTATCCGTCGGAAAAAGTAACACAGTTAACTAAAAAAGCGGAAGGTTTCATAGTAAAAGGATGGGTAGATGATGTAAGTGAAGTGATGCAAGAATCACGAGTTTGTTTAGCGCCTATTCGTTTTGGAGCAGGAATAAAAGGGAAGTTTACCGATGCAATGCAAAACGGATTGCCAAGTGTTACTACGAAAATAGGTGCGGAAGGAATGCGCGGTGATTTACCTTGGGGTGGAAGCGTTGTTAATACGCCAGAAGAAATAGCTGCTTCTGCAGTGCAATTGTATGAAAATGAGTCTTTATGGTTGGAATCTCAACATAATGGGGGAAAAATTATAAATGCAATCTATGCTAATGTAAAGTATCAGGAAAGTTTTATTACAAAGGTTAAATCATTATCAAAATCTTTAGATCAACATCGGACTTTTAATTTTATTGGGGCGATGTTAATGCATCATACACTTAAAAGTACCAAGTATTTGTCAAAATGGATAGCTGAAAAAGAGAAAAGTAAATAAGGGTTTCTTTAAATAGACTGTTTTAAGCGCTTTTTTAATTTAATTTTTTATATAAACGGTATTCTTAAGTGATAAACCTTAATTTAGATTGGTTTTAGTTGTTTTAAGCGACTTTTTATTAAAACGGATATTGTTAATAAATGCCACTATATCTCTTCTGTAGAAGCTGTTATATCTCATGGGTAATTATTATATTTGGCTGTCTTCATAAAACATGAAGGAGTAATAGCAATCATTTATGAGCGAAGAAAATAAAAAAAACGAATATTCAGCAGATAGTATCCAGGCATTGGAAGGAATGGAGCATGTACGTATGCGTCCATCAATGTATATTGGAGATGTTGGTACAAGGGGATTACATCATTTAGTATATGAAGTTGTAGATAATTCTATTGATGAGGCAATGGCTGGTCATTGTGATACTATTGATGTATGGATGAATGAAGATAATTCAATTTCTGTATTAGATAATGGTCGTGGTATTCCTGTTGGAATTCATAAAAAAGAAGGTGTTTCTGCATTAGAAGTAGTAATGACTAAGATTGGTGCCGGAGGAAAGTTTGATAAAGATTCATATAAAGTTTCTGGAGGACTTCACGGTGTTGGGGTTTCTTGTGTAAATGCACTTTCTAATCTCTTAACAGCTACTGTTTATATAAACGGTGAAATTTGGGAACAAGAATACAGAAAAGGGAAAGTAATGTATCCTGCTAAGCCTATTGGTAAGACCGATAAAAATGGTACAATGGTTACTTTTCTTCCAGATGATACTATTTTTAGAGATTCAATTGTATATAATTACGATACTTTGGCTGCTCGTTTACGTGAGTTGGCGTATTTGAATAAAGGCTTGACAATATCACTTACTGATAGACGTCATAAAGATGAAGAAGGTAATGATGTTTCTGAAATATTTCATTCAACTGAAGGATTACCTGAGTTTATTAGATATCTGGATGCTACAAGAGAGCAGTTAACTGCTAATGTAATTTCAATGGAAGGAGAGAAAAATGGAATTCCTGTTGAAGTAGCAATGGTATACAACACCTCTTATTCTGAGAATTTACACTCATATGTAAATAATATCAATACACACGAAGGAGGTACTCATTTATCTGGGTTCAGAAGAGGATTAACACATACCTTGAAAAAATATGCGGAAGCATCAGGGATGTTGTCAAAATTAAAATTTGATGTAGCAGGAGATGATTTTAGAGAAGGGTTAACAGCTATTATTTCGGTAAAAGTTGCAGAGCCACAATTTGAAGGGCAAACAAAAACAAAATTAGGAAATAGGGATGTATCTGCGGCGGTAAGTCAAGCAGTATCTGAAATGTTAACTGATTATTTAGAGGAGAATCCAGATGAAGCTAAAGTAATAGTTCAGAAGGTGATTCTTGCTGCACAAGCACGTCACGCAGCTGCAAAAGCACGTGAAATGGTACAGCGTAAAACAGTAATGAGTATTGGAGGTTTACCTGGTAAATTGTCTGATTGTTCAGAGCAAGATCCTGCAAAATGTGAAGTATTCCTTGTAGAGGGAGATTCGGCAGGTGGGACGGCTAAACAAGGTCGTGATCGTAAGTTCCAGGCGATTTTACCATTAAGAGGTAAGATTTTGAACGTTGAAAAAGCAATGCAACATAAAGTTTTTGAGAATGAAGAAATCAGAAACATGTTTACAGCATTGGGAGTAACTATTGGAACTGAAGAAGATAGTAAAGCGTTAAATTTATCGAAATTACGTTACCATAAAATTGTAATTATGTGTGATGCCGATGTCGATGGTAGTCATATTGCAACATTAATTTTGACATTCTTTTATAGATATATGAAAGAATTGATCGAAAACGGACATATTTATATTGCAGCACCACCTTTATATTTAGTAAAGAAAGGGGCAAAAGGAGAGTATGCTTGGAATGATGATCAGCGTGATGTATTAATGGCAAAGTATGGCGATGGAGCTAAAATTCAACGTTACAAGGGTCTTGGAGAGATGAACGCAGTTCAGTTATGGGAAACTACTATGGATCCAGAATTTAGAACTTTACGTAAAATAGTTATCGATAGTGATGCTGAGGCAGATAGAGTGTTTTCTATGTTAATGGGGGATGAAGTGCCGCCACGTAGAGAGTTTATTGAAAAGAATGCCGCTTATGCAAATATTGATGCTTAAAAACAGTTTTAAAAAAGTTGGTTTCGGTTTTGTATTTTTATGCGGAAGTTTAGGCTTTTCACAAAGTTTTAATCAAGATGCGTCAGCAGTATTGTCTGATGTTGTTTTGTTGTCAAAAGGTTTTGTGAGTTCAGCAGCTGATGCTTCGGTATATCAGTCGTCATCGGCATGGTATAGTTCAGCAAAAAGTGTAGGGAAATTTAAAGTAGATTTTTCCATACACGCAAATGTTTTGCCAATTCCGAAAAGCCAAAAAAACTTTGAGGTAAGTAATGCTGATTTTCAAAGTATGGAAATCAGAGGAGGTGCCCAATCAGTGTCAGTGCCAACTGCTTTAGGTGGAGATGCTAATACTTTTTTTGATTTTAAAATTGTAGGTCAAGATTATGAAATGCAAGCTTTTGAAGGTGTTGATGAGTCGTTTTTAGCACATCCGTATGTACAAGCTTCAGTTGGTTTGTGGGCAGCCACAGACATTTCTTTTCGGTATTCTCCAAAAGTAAAAATTGATGTATCAGATTATCAAATTTTAGGAGGAGCTATAAAGCATAATTTAACTCAATATACAAGGAAAGAAGGTAGTGTAAAATCGTTAGAAATAGCGGTTTTAGTATCATATTCAAAGTTTGATTTAGACTTGTATTTTGATGAGTTTAAACTAGAGGTTACAAATCCGCAACCCGGAAGTACTCCATTAGCAGTGGTTAATTCAATTATTGTTGATGCGAACTCATGGTTATTTCAATTTATAGCTTCTAAAGAATACAGGGATTTTGAATTTTCAGGGTCATTAGGAGTGACTAGAAATGATTTTAAATATGAGTTAGGAGGGGATCAAGGATTGTTTTTAGATTTATTTAATCAAGCGCTGACTACTTTGGATGAAGAAAATAAAATCGGATTTAAAGGAGATATAGGGGTAAATTATCATTTTAAGAAATTTTACATCTCTTCTATGGTTTCTTTAGGTAAATTTGCCAACTGTAATTTAGCGTTACATTATAAAATATGACATCAATGTCTTTAGCTCATACGCTAAGCTAGAGAATTGAAAAATAAAGTTTTGTTCGGGTTAATTTTCGAATATATAAACCCACAAGTGGGGAGAATACAATTAAATAATAATATAATACATAAAAAATGAAAGTAACAGTAGTAGGAGCAGGAGCAGTAGGAGCAAGTTGTGCTGAGTATATTGCAATTAAAGATTTTGCGTCGGAAGTAGTAATTTTAGATATTAAAGAGGGGTTTGCTGAGGGTAAAGCAATGGATTTAATGCAAACTGCTTCTTTAAATAATTTTGACACAAAAATAGTAGGTACTACAAATGACTATTCAAAAACTGCTGGTAGTGATGTATGTGTAATTACTTCAGGTATTCCTCGTAAGCCAGGAATGACTCGTGAGGAGTTAATCGGGATTAATGCTGGTATTGTTAAGATGGTTTCTGCTAGTTTAATTGAGCATTCTCCAAATACAATTATTATTGTAGTGTCTAATCCTATGGATACAATGACGTATTTAGTACATAAAACTACTGGATTACCTAAAAATAGAATTATCGGAATGGGTGGAGCGTTAGATTCTGCACGTTTCAAATACAGATTGGCAGAGGCTTTAGGAGCACCTATCTCTGATGTTGACGGTATGGTAATTGGTGGGCATTCTGATAAAGGAATGGTTCCATTAATTTATAAAGCAGCTAGAAATTCAGTTAAAGTTTCTGAATTCTTATCTGCAGAAAGAATGGAGCAAGTTGTTCAGGATACTAAAGTTGGTGGAGCTACATTAACAGGATTGTTAGGTACTTCTGCGTGGTATGCGCCAGGAGCAGCTGTATCAGCAATGGTACAAGCCATTGCTTGTGATACTAAAAAGATTTTCCCTTGTTCTGCTTTATTAGAAGGAGAATATGGTTTGAATGATTTATCTATCGGTGTGCCATGTGTATTAGGTGCTAACGGAATAGAGAAAATTGTTGAAATTAGTTTGTCAGACGCTGAAAAAGCTAAATTAGTTGAATCTGCTGAAGGAGTTAAGAAAACAAATCAATTATTAGAAGTTCCTGCAAACTAAGGTTTACGGAATTTATATAGTAACAAAAGCCACCTAGTTTAGGTGGCTTTTGTTGTTTTTGTGAGATAAGGGCTTTAATATTAATTTTTAGTTATTTCGACCTTAGGAGAAATCACACAAGAAACTCAACTACAATGTTTCTAGGAATAAGTTGTAAAATAATGAGATTTCTCACTCCACTGCGCTTCATTTCGAAATGGCGGTTTTTTATAATACCCATAGCTTTAGAGTCGTTAAGGCGTACTTTAATTTATTTGTTTTGATGATGTTGGGGTAAAAAAAGTCAGAATTAAGTGTAACAAAACAGAATTATGAGAGTCTAATGAATAGAATTAAAATATATTAAAAAAAAAGCCCCTTTTTCAAGGGGGAAAAACAAGTTTTCTTATGAAAAAAATAATAGTATTAGCAGCATTGGTAATTAGTATATTCGGTTTTTCTCAAAAAACAATTAATGAAGGAGTAATTACAGCTACGCAAACGATTTCAAGTCCGAATGAGCAAGTAAACATGCAATTGGCTATGATGGGGCAAATGATAACAACTACATGGTTTAAAAATGACAAGTCTCGATCTGAAATGTCTAATCCAATGGCAGGAAATACAATAGTTGTTATGGATGGTTATGCAAATAAAATGCTGATGATGGTTGATAATGCTATGACAGGAAAGAAATATATGCTAAATGATTTAACGCCTTCTGAAGAAAAATTAAAAGACATTAGGATTGTAGAAAGTACTGATACAAAAACCATTTTGGGTTATGTATGTAAAAAATACGACGTTACTATGATGAAGAATGGGACAGAAGTAAAAATAGCATTGTATACTTCTGAAAATGTACCTGCTAAATCTCAACAAGCAGCTGGATTAGGAGCTAAAATAAAAGGATATCCTATGTTTATGGAGTTGAAAATGAATCAAATGGGGGCGGAAATCATTATTAAATCAGAAGTAACAGAAATTAAGGCTGAAGAAGTTGCCGAAGCAAAATTTGATATGACACCGTTAGAAGGCTATGAAAAAACGGAACAATTAGGGATGTAAAAATCACCTGATTAATGGATATTAAAAAGCCAGCATATTTATGCTGGCTTTTTATATTTATAAACCTTATAAAAGCTATTATGACCATCCGAAAGGGCACTAGTTTTATTGGTAGATATTAGGTGAATTCGTTATGTATCAGTGTTCTGTTTGTTTTAAAAGTAAAAACTTAATTTCTATCTAATAAAAATAGTTGTCAAGCTGAGCTTGTCAAAGTCTTATGAAAACTAATCATTTATGTATTTCGACAAGCTCAATCTGATAATAAATAAAGTTTCACTTAAAACTTTCGGATGGTAGTGAAAAACTACTTAAATATATTGTTATTTAACCGCAGAAAAATTATATTTGCTCGTTTGAAAATTGAAATAGATAACTAATAATAAATTATAATGCAAAACAAAGGAATAGTTAAATTGTTTGCTTTCTTATTTGTAGCGGTAAGTGTTTACCAGCTATCATTTACGTATATAGCAAATAAGGTAGAAAATGATGCTGCGGCATTTGTAGGTGAAGTAGCTAATGCTGACGAATTAGAGAAGAAATATCTTGACTCAATTGGAGGTGAATCAGTAATTGCTGGAATAACTTATGATTATGCTAAGAAGAGAGTTTTAAATAAAGGACTTGATTTAAAAGGTGGTGTAAACGTAACGCTTCAAATATCTACTAAAGATATCTTAAGAGGTTTAGCTAATAATTCAAAAAATCCAGTATTCAATCAAGCTTTAGCTAAAGCTGATAAAATGCAAACAAATTCAGACGATACGTATCTAGAATTGTTTTTTACTGCGTTTGATGAAGTAAATGCAAACGGAGGTACTCCAACACCTTTAGCTGCTACTGATATTTTTGCAAATAAGTCATTAGACGGTACGGTAAGTGCAACAATGACCAACAAAGAGGTTCAGTCTGTTTTGGAGAGAAAATTGGATGAGTCTATAGAATCTGCTTTTGAAGTAATCAGAAAGCGTATTGATAAATTCGGAGTTACACAACCAAACATTCAACGTGAAGGTAAGTCTGCTCGTATTTTAGTAGAATTACCAGGAGCTAAAGATGTAGAGCGTGTGAAGAAATTATTATCAGGTACTGCTCAATTAGAATTTTACGAAACACACACTTTCAGCGAAGCTGCTCAGTATTTAATTGCTGTAAATAGTAAATTAAAAGAAGAACTTGCTGCTAAAAATGTAACTACTGATACTAAGGAAGAAGAAGCTTCTGCAGAGGATTTATTAGGAGCTGAAAATGATTCTATTAAAAAAGCGAACGAACCAAATCCTTTATTTGATGTAATGCAATTGAATCCATACGGATTCCAAGGACAAAATGTGAGACAATTAGCTTTTGCTAAAGTTGGTGATACTGCTAAAATTAATGGATTCTTAAATGGGACTAAAAACTTAAGAACTGGAGTGATAAAAAATGCAAAGTACAGATGGGGAGTCTTATTTACTGCACGTGATAAAGCTGGTTTTGGTATCGCTGAAGATGATATCAGTAAATATGTGCCATTATATGCATTAAAATCTGACAGGGAAGGAGCTCCAGCTATGCTAGGAGATGTACTTACTGATGCAAGACAACAATATACACAAGTAGGTGATGCTGCTGTTGGACTATCTATGAATAGTTTAGGAGCTAAACAATGGGAGGAACTTACAGGGAATGTTGCTAAACAAGGAAATGCAATTGCTATTGTATTGGATGATGTAGTGTATTCTGCACCAGGTGCAAGTCAAGCAATTTCTGGAGGACAAACTGAAATTTCAGGAAGCTTTACATTAAACGAAGCAAAAGATTTGGCAAACGTATTAAGAGCTGGTAAATTACCTGCTTCTGCAGATATTATTGCATCTGCTGAAGTTGGGCCATCATTAGGGCAAGACGCAATTGATAGTGGTCAAATGTCATTTATGTTAGCCTTATTAATGGTTTTCGTATGGATGATATTCTATTACGGTAAAGCAGGTTTATATGCAAACGTCGCGTTAGTCTTAAATATTTTATTAATATTTGGTATCCTTGCAGGATTAGGAGCGGTATTAACACTTCCTGGTATAGCTGGTATTATATTAACGATTGGTATGTCGGTTGATGCCAACGTACTTATCTTTGAACGTATTAAAGAAGAATTGGCTTTAGGGAAATCTCAAGCGGAAGCAATTAAAGATGGATTTAGTAATGCATTATCATCTATATTAGATGCGAATGTAACTACTTTATTAACTGCAATTATCTTATTTATATTCGGTACAGGACCAATTCAAGGGTTCGCAACTACTTTAATTATAGGTATTGCAACGTCATTATTTACTGCAATATTTATTACAAGATTATTAGTAGACTGGAGCGTAAGCAAAGGAGCAGTATTACCATTCTCAACTGGAGCTACTAAAAATGTAATGAAAAACATGGCAATCGATTTCTTAGGAAAAAGAAAATTGATGTATATCATTTCTGGAGTAATAGTTTTAGCGAGTTTAGCATCATTATTAGCTAATGGATTAAATGAAGGTATTGATTTTGTTGGAGGTAGAACTTTTCAAATTCAATTTGATAAGAAAGTAAATACTACTGAGGTTTCAGAAAAGTTAACTAAAGTTTTAGGAAGTGTTGGAGTGAAAACATACGGTGGTGACGATCAATTAAAAATTAGTACGAAATATAAGATTGCTGAAAAAGGATTGGCTGTTGATACAGAAATTAAAGAGCTTTTATATAAGCAGTTAAAAAGTATGTTGCCTGCAGGAATGACTTTAGAGCAATTTAAAAAAGGTGAAAATGCTCAAGGTATTGTTTCAACTATGAAAGTAGGGCCAACAATTGCTGATGATATTAAAAAGGATTCTTTATTGGCAGTATTTGGATCGTTAATAGTAGTGTTCTTATATATCTTAATGCGTTTTAAATGGTGGCAATTTAGTTTAGGTGCTGTTGCAGCTGTATTCCATGATGTTATTATTGTATTAGGAATCTTCTCTTTAACTAAAGGAATGGATTTAGGATTTACAATGGAGATTGATCAAGCATTTATTGCAGCAATCTTAACAGTAATTGGGTACTCATTAAATGATACGGTTGTTGTATTTGATAGGATTAGAGAGTACTTTAATAATCATGAAGATTGGCCATATGCTAAAACTGTAAACCAAGCGTTGAACAGTACATTAAGTAGAACCTTAAATACATCTATTACAACCTTAATCGTATTAGGAACGATATTTATTTTAGGTAGTGAATCTATTAGAGGGTTTATCTTTGCATTAATTATTGGTGTACTAGTAGGTACGTATTCATCTTTATTCATTGCAACTCCAGTTATGTTTGATACTGTAGGAAACAAAGAATTAAAGAGAGATAAAAAAGAAGAAGAGGAAACAGAAGAAGAAGTTGTGGCAGCATAATTTCAATTCATATTTCATATTTAAAAGTCCGAAGCTTAGCTTCGGACTTTTTTTTTTGCTTAACCTGTATTAATTTCCACATGATGTTTTCTATAACATCTGTATGGAATTAAAGTTTTAGTGTTTTTTGTATTATTAATTCAAGTTGAATGTAGTGTTGTATATTTACTAAATAGAAGTACAATTTTGTTTGTGTAATAGTTAGCTGTAATTATTACAAACTGTACAAATAAAGCAATAATACAAATGCAGGAAAAAGAGCTGTCAGGATTAACTGATAAAGAGTTATTAGAAAAATCAAAAAACATGAAATCAGCACCTATGACTAATGCTATATTAATTGGGTTTCTGGTTGGAATTATAGTTTACAGTATCTGGGTAAGCAGTTTGGGATTTTTTACATTAATCCCTTTGTTTTTCATATACAAATTGATTGATAATTCTAAAAAAAAATAAAAACCACCACCAACGACCTCTATGAATAATACGGGTTTTGGTGTTTAAAGCTTATGATTTATGCGATACTAAAATCTGTAGATTTTCTGCCCCGTATTATTCATAGCTAAACGAAAACCATTATGATAAATTTATCACATGCTGATAATCAAATTCACTGTGTCGCGAATTTCAAAGACCTTATTTCTATGCCTTTTCAGGAAGAAATTAATGCGATTTGTTGGACTCGTAAACTAATAGGTGATTTTTCTGAGATTGTTAAAAAGGTAGCGTTAAACGGAAATATAGCAACACTTGATCAAGAGGAGCTTCGTGAGCTCCAGTTGAGTGATCAGGGACAGCTAGCTCGTGATATTATTTTAAATGACTTAAAGGTATTGAAAGCTCATGGTGCATCTCCAATCCTTAATTTGATCAAATGCTATGAGAGAGATGATGCCTATCCGTTTTTTCCAACCGATGTTTATTCTTTTCATGTAGATCGTTCTCCTTTACCAGTTGATACTTTTTTATGTACTTACCATGGCGATTCGAGTGAAATATTGCCAAATTCACAAGCTGAACAAAAAGTGCTTGTTCCTGAAATACGTGATGAACTCAAAAAATTATATGGTGGAGCAGATGAAGGTTTTGAATCATTTTTAAATGAATATTTCTTTGATTTACACTATCTAGCCAAACCTAAGGCTCGTCCTATTAGTTTAGGAATCGGTCACTTATGGAAGTTAGCGGTTGATCATCCTGAAAGTCAAGTCCTTCCTTGTCTTCACCGTGCACCAAAGGAAAATACTGGGCAAATCCGGTTATTGATGATCTGTTAAATATAATTAAGTATAACAGACTTTTAAGTTTTTCCTAATCCAACAAAAGATCTATTATCAATTCGTAGAGAACTAAATGGAGAAATAGCTATTCAGATATTGAGTACCTATGTAATAGTTAGGAAAGAGTACATTAAAGAGGATCCTCAATATGAAGCGCATTTTTGTAACTGTAATACTCCACCTGAAGAGTTGACAATTGACCATAAGATGGTTAGAATCGGTTATGCTATTTATAAAAGGCGAATAGAAATTCCTTTACTGCTTGATAAAGATACCTTTGTGGCTTCATGTGGCCCCGCTCATAGGTGAATGTAGATAATGTAGCTCAAGCTAAAGAGTGGGATGTTCTTTAGATAGAATTACGGAACATAAATGCCATGTCCGACTATAGCTTTAAATAATATGAGTTTTGGTGTTAAATCCGAGTAGTAATTTTATATTTACTCACCTAGATTCTATTTAATTTAAAGGTGTTCATTATTTAAAATTGGGTTTTTATTAAATAGAAAACAAAACAGAAAATTTATGACTTTTGACAATATGAAGAAACATGATTTTTTAGCCCGTGCTATCTGTAGTAAAAATACTGAGTGTCATTAAAAATCAGAATACCAATCAAATAATTACTTTCGACATTTAACTTTAACAATGCTATTTAACTCACTTGACTTCGCTGTTTTTATTCCAGTAGTTTTTTTGCTCTATTGGTTTGTTGCAAATAAGAACCTCAAATTTCAGAATTTTCTAATTGTTATTAGCAGTTATATATTTTATGGTTGGTGGGACTGGTGTTTTCTATCATTGATTGTTTTCAGTACGTTAATTGACTACTATATTGGTCTTTTCTTATCAAAAGAGGAAAATAAATTTAAAAGAAAACTATTTCTATGGACAAGTATTGGTGTCAATTTGGGTTTTCTCGGGATCTTTAAATATTATAATTTTTTTATAGATAATTTTATTTCGGCTTTTTTATTTTTTGGAATGAAAATCAATGCCAATACTCTTAATGTTATTTTGCCAGTGGGAATTAGTTTTTACACTTTTCAAACACTGAGCTATACAATAGATGTTTATAAGAGAAAATTAGAGCCTACAAAAGATATTATTGCGTTTTCTGCATTTGTATGTTTCTTTCCTCAATTGGTAGCTGGTCCAATAGAAAGAGCTACAGATTTTTTGCCTCAGTTTTACAAAAAACGTAAGTTTAACTATTCTAAGTCTGTTGATGGCATGCGCCAAATACTTTGGGGTTTATTTAAAAAAATAGTTATTGCTGATAATTGTGCGCAATATGTGGACGAAATATTTAATAATTCAGCTGAGTATAACGGTAGTACGTTAGTTATTGGAGCTCTCTTTTTTACATTCCAAATTTACGGGGACTTCTCAGGTTACTCAGACATAGCTATAGGAACTTCTAAACTTTTTGGGTTTAATCTAAAACAAAATTTTAATTCCCCATATTTTTCAAGAGATATTGCTGAGTTTTGGAGACGTTGGCACATATCATTATCTACTTGGTTTAGGGATTATTTATATATACCTTTAGGTGGTAGTCGTGGAAGAACTTGGGAAAAAGTTAGGAATACTTTTATTATTTTCATTGTTAGTGGGTTTTGGCATGGAGCAAACTGGACTTTTATTATTTGGGGAGCTTTGAACGCCGTTTATTTCCTTCCTATTCTTTTAACAAATAACAACAGACGTAATTTAGAGATCGTTGCTCGAGGAAAATTTTTACCAAGCATTAAAGAGTTATCTTTAATGGTATTGACATTTGGGCTTACTACATTTGCTTGGATATTTTTTAGGGCCGAAAATATTGGACATGCAACAAGTTATATTTCCGAAATATTTTCAGGTTCTTTATTTACATTGCCTAAAATTATACCGAAAATGACAATTATATTATTAATTTTCTTTGTATTTATTGAGTGGCTTGGGAGAGAAGGTAAATATGCAATAGAAAGCATTAAATATTCAAAGAATATATTAATCCGTTTTGGACTATATATATTAATTGGATTTTTAATTTTCATTTTTGGTAACTTTGATGAAACTGAATTTATTTATTTTGCATTTTAATATGAAAAAATTTCTTTTAAAAACAGTTGTAATTTCATTCGTAATTTTAGTATTAACAACACTTGTTTTGTTAGCATCATCTTTTTTTGTAAAAAGTAAAGAATTTAATAATTACACAAGTGAAAGTAATCTTCTATTCTTACAAGAAAACTACAGTTATGATGTTTTGTTTATGGGGATATCTCATGCACGTAATTTTTCTCGACATAGAAATCATTTACGAGTAGAAAAAATACTAGACAAAAGAATCATAAATATTGGTCAAGGAGGAGGAGCGTGTGGTGTAAACGAGCAATTTTTTTATCTTGATTATTTTTTATATAAAAAAAACTGTGTCGAAAAAATCATATATGTGTTAAGCCCACCAATGCTTTTTTCTCAAACTTTACCAATAGCATCAAACACTTTTGATAACGAAATTTTTGAACTATCCTTTCTTTGGAGGTATTTAAAATTTGAAAGTGAAAATAAGAAAGCTCGTATTATGTCATATCTGCAAACAAAGTTTCATCATACTTGGTTATTAAAGAAACCTGGCACTTTAGAAAGTAAAGATAATTTTCTTAGCTCTTTAGATAGAAAAGCTGTAAAAAAAGGACAAAATTTGGCTTACGCTGGGGATGATCTATATTTAAATCAATTTAAAAAGAGTACTAAAATAGTAGAACAAACAATAAAACTTGCAATAAATGCTAATATTGAAATCATATTACTAATTCCACCTGCATTATTCGGGAAATGGAGGGGGCATCAAGAGACACTAAATTTTATGGAAAGTATGGAGCAAAAATATAATTTAAAAATTATTGATTGTTCCGAATCTGTTTTAGATCCGATATTATATTACGATAGTCATCACTTAAACACAAAAGGAGTTGTTTATTTCACAAATAAATATTTGAAACCAATTATAAAATAATTGAACGAACACTAAACCCTCTATTGCATAAAAATATAAATCTCTCATGTTAAATTGTATAGCAGTAATGAAAGTCATAATCACTACTTTACTATCAGGCCGAGTATTAATTGTATCCGCTATTTTTTTTGCTTACAGAGAAGTATCAAGATCAAGTTAAATGAATAAGAAGATGGGAAATAAGAAGACTAGCTGGACTATCTGTTTGGAATGTCAGGGACGCGGTAAAAAAAGCCGTAGGCTCCGAAAGAAAGTGCGACTCAGTTATCAGAGGGCGTTGATTCAATTTGAAAAGTCGAATTGTGAAGTAGAGGCTCCAGTTCGTCCTACGCGTCATCTTTATACATGCTTGAACTGTAGCGGGTCCGGGTTGGTTTATGCTGATACGTATCCTATAGCGGATAAAGAAAACTACCCGAATGTTGCTATCATTGGAGGTGGTATTGGTGGAGTGGCTCTGGCTGTAGCTTGTTTGCACCGCGGGATTCCTTTTACGATTTATGAGCGTGATAGCGGTTTCGATACTCGATCTCAGGGCTATGGGCTCACTTTGCAACAAGCTAGTAAAGCGATCGAGGGATTCGGTATTTTCTCGTTAGAAGAAGGGGTAATTTCAACACGACATGTGGTTCATACAACAGATGGAAAAATAATTGGTGAATGGGGGATGAGAAAGTGGATGCAGTCAGATTCAAAAATGACTCCGAAGCGTACAAATGTGCATATCGCAAGGCAGTCTTTACGCTTGGCGCTACTTGAGCAACTAGGCGGACATGATGCGGTGCAGTGGGGATATCAGTTAGTAGATTTTAAGGAATGTGGTGATGAAGGTGTTGATTTGAGTTTTGAAGTGGAAGGAGAGATCAAGAACGCTAAGGCTGATCTTTTGGTTGGAGCCGATGGCATTCGTAGTTCTGTTCGGAGCTTACTGATTGGTGCTGATATTACTCCTTTGCATTACCTTGGTTGTATTGTGATATTGGGTATTTGTTCTTTGGAGGGACTCGAAAGTCTTGATAGCCCTTTACTGGATTCGGCCACGGTATTTCAAACTGCCAATGGGAATGAGCGGATTTACATGATGCCTTATTCATCAGATTCTGTGATGTGGCAATTGAGCTTTCCAATGCCAGAAAAAGAGGCTAAGGCACTGAGTGCTCTTGGAGCTAAAGCACTTAAGGAAGAAGCGTGTCGTAGAACTCCATGGCACGATCCCATCCCTCAAATTTTAGCAGCAACTCCGGAAGCTCAGGTTTCTGGATATCCTGTGTATGACCGAGAGTTA
This sequence comes from Kordia sp., assembly GCA_002733415.1. Lineage (GTDB taxonomy): Bacteria > Bacteroidota > Bacteroidia > Flavobacteriales > Flavobacteriaceae. The sequence continues at coordinate 25,089 of NVVR01000012.1, forward strand.
CTCAAACCAGAATTGTTAGAGAAAGGGGGGCAAGTGACGCTAATCGGAGATGCAGCTCACCCAATGAGTCCATTCAAAGGACAGGGGGCTAATCAAGCGTTGCTGGATGCGTTGGCACTGGCTCGGGGAGTCGCAAGAGGGTGTAGGCCTTTATCTCAATGGAGAGAAGCAGGAGTGAGGGAAAGTGTATTAACTGAGTTTGAATCAGAAATGTTAGAACGCAGTGCTTCTAAAGTGAACGATTCAGCCGCCGCAGCACGATTCCTGCATTCCGAAATTGTACTCCATGAAGGTGATGAGCCGAGAGGACGCTGTCTAAAGAGAAAAGATACATAGCAATGACAATAATTAATTTGGGTTTTGGTACTTAAAACTAAAGCTTATGTATATTTACATAGTCGTCAAACCTTTTAATTTACTCACCTCCTTTCTTATTTAATTTAGAGGTGTTCATGATTTAAAAATTGGCTTTTATAAATCTACAAGCTTATGGCTTGTGTCGACACGAAAATCAGTGGATTTTTTGTGTTATCAAGTCAAGTTGGACGTAGTTATTGTATCTTAGCTTTTACTAGATATAAATACAATTGTGTTTATATGAGTGTTGTATGCAACTTTACTAATCCGAATGAAAGACATGAAAGAATACAGTTTTCTACAAAAAACAATGATTGGTACATTTATATCTGCGCTGTTAATTATTGCCATTCGAGTAATTGTGAATCATTTTGTTCATGCGGCAAAAGGAGTGGAACTACCTCTGTCAGCCATCATTTTTGTATTTACGATAGTTCTTATATCCATTTGGCATTACAAAGAAAAAAAACAGCAAATTGAATCCAGACAGGTTTTTAATTCAGCTCAAACAATCATTAGATACCTTCTTACTATCATTATTTCATCATTTGGCTGGATGAAAATATTCAAACTTCATCTAAACACTTCCATACTAATTTATGATATGCCAATGGGCGATTTGTCTGGATATGAAATAGCTACAGCATTTTTCGGATATTCTTATGCTTATACTGTATTGATTGGTCTTTTACAAATTATTGGAGCGTTTTTGTTAATGTTTAATAGAACCAAACTTCTTGCTCTTTTTATCCTTATCCCAATAATATTGAATATAATAACATTAAATATTTTCTATAGTATTGGAGTAGGTATCACAATAATTGCTTGCGTTCTATTACTTTCATTAATTTACTTATTACTTCAAGACTATGAGAAAGTTAGAGTATTCTTTTTTGACAGCTTTGTAACGAATGGGAATAACAAAAAATTAATTAAATATACTGCTCCCTTTTGCGTTATAACCATCCCATTTTTCCTTGCTATTTGGAATCATGAACCGATTATTGATTCTGAACTTTTAGGAAAATATAATGTGATTGAATATAAATTGAATAACCAAATAGTCAATCTTGCAAATGATTCAATTCTCAAGGTTATATATTTCGATGAAAATAATGATTGTATTTTTGAGCATAATTCTCACAAATACAATAAAAGAAAAGTTGGAAGTTTTAGCTTTGACAAAGAAAAGAGAATTTTAGAAGTAGATTGGAGATACCCCAAATCACTAACATCTATTTTAAAAGCTAAGCTATCGGAATTAGATTATAAAAATCAAATGTATTTGGACGGTGTAATAGGAAATGACAATATAAAAATGACACTTTTAAAAGAAAAATAAGCAGCATACAACACAACCTAAACTGAATTAAAACGCTTTCTGGCCAAACCATTAGCTACTATTAAAAAACGTGTAAAATTAATATCGAATAATGAACCTAAAAAAAATCGTTTGTATAGGAGATAGTTTAACAGCAGGATATGGTATTCAAACAAGCCATAGATGGAGTAACCTATTAAGTAATGATTTAAATATTGAAATTATTAATAGTGGTATTTCCGGAGATACAACTTCTGGAATGCTGGCTCGGTTTTATGAAATGGCAATTAAACACAAACCTAATTATATTATCATAACTGGAGGCACTAATGACATATGGTTAAACTTTCCAAACAACATAATAATAGGTAACATACTTGCAATGACAAGATATGCTAAACATCATGACATAATACCAATAATTGGAATTCCTACCCCATTCTTTAATCAAGGAGACTTTACTGATGTGAGCCCATTTATTGATGCTCCTAGTCTAAGTAAACGAATTAATTCATTTCAAAAAACATTAAAACAGTTTGCTTTGGATGATAATCAAAATTTTATTGATTTTACATTAAATATGAATCCAGATTTATTTTTAATAGACGGATTACACCCAAATGAAAAAGGCCATAAATTGATGTCAGTAAATGCAAAATTAAGTTTAAAAGGTTTTTCTTGACCTCATATAAGCTCATTGAAATATAAAAAAAATAGTGATTAATACCATATAAAATGAATGCTTAATCTTGATTTAGATTATACGCTTTTCATTATCTAATTAGTTTTAATGTTTTGGTTTTTAGATAGATATGAATAACAAAAGTTAGCTGTATTGGACAACAGTTCGTCTAGGACAACTTATAAACGGAAGAAAAAAAACCAAATATAAGCATGGTTCAGAAGGTGAAAATTATATTCTGACAAAAATAATTTCACATGCCGATGTAGCGCATTTTTTGTTAAATCAAATAAACGACAAAACCTATAACTATAAACCTACATGCATAACATATTAAATATATCAATACTTAAAAATAACACGGGTTTTGGAACTTAACCCGAGAGAGGTTGTATATACACATAATCGCCAAACCTTTTGAAATTGGACTTTTAAAGCGACAAATTAAAAACAAAATAACAAAAGCTCATGGCTTATGACGACACGAAAATCTGCGGATTTTTTGTGATATCAAGTCAAGTTGAACATAGTATTGTATCTTAGCTTTTACTATATATAAATACAATTGTGTTTATATAAGTGTTGGCAGTAATGCTGAAAACACTTGAGTTAATTTTTACAAATAGAGCTTATCAATTGCCAATTCTGCCCTTAATTAATAATAGCAACTTTGGATAAGTAAATTAATGATCTAATCGACTATTTTTGGTTTGAACTAAAAAAAAAGATGAAAACAACAACATTTCTAACATTTGTAGGTAATCAATGCGGTAAGGCTGAAGAAGCGATAAAATTCTACACTTCTATCTTTCCGAATTCTGAAATTAAAAGCATAACAAAATACCTAGAAGGAGAGGCCGGAGGAACACCTGAGCTTATCAAATATGGAGTATTTACTTTAAATGGTGCAGAGTACATGGTTTCTGAAAGTAATTTTAAGCACGTTTGGTCATTTACACCGGGAGTATCACTTTTCGTTGAATGTAACTCAGAAAATGAGATACAAACTTTATTCGAAAGACTTTTATCAAATGGAGGGCAGATAATGGTTCCTCTTGATAACTATGATTCGGGTGATTATGGCTTTGGTAAAAAATTCGGATGGTGTGAAGATAAATATGGTATTTCATGGCAACTTATTCTTTGTGATTAAGTTCGAAGTATGATATAAGCCAACCCTACTTAGAGGAATAAACGAAATGGAAAATAACTTACTACCAAGAGAACTTATAAGCAATACGGGTTTTGGTGTTTAAAACGAAAACTTGTGTATACTTACAATAATTGCCAAATATTTTAACTTACTCACCTCAATTTCATTTAATTTAGAGGTGTTCATAATTTGAAAGTTGGCTTTTATAAGACTACAAAATTAAAAACAAAATCTAAAAGTTTAAGGATTGTGTCGATACGAAAATCCGTGGATTTTCTGCCCCGTACTATTCATAGGTAAACGTTGTGAGTAATCTTAAAAATTAAATAAAAAAAATGACTAACGAATTATCAGAAATTAAAAAAGAGGTTTACGACAAATGTGAATTACGAATTTCTGAGTTAGAATACGAATCTGAAAGCACAGATTATGCAGCTTGTAGTTTTAAACTCAACGGACTGAATATTATTTGTAGGAACGCTAAAACAACACCGAAAAAGATTGGCCAGTTTGTGACATTCTGGAAGAGGAATATAAATGGACCAATAGAACCGTTTTTTGAAACCGACAGAATTGACTTTTATGCTGTGAACGTACGGACTGAAAATAAACGTGGACAATTTGTATTCCCAAAATCAGAGTTGATTAAAAAAGGGATTATCTCTACCGACAAAAAAGAAGGAAAAAGAGCTTTTCGAGTTTATCCATCTTGGGATATTGTGAAAAACAAACAAGCGGAGCGAACTCAAAAATGGCAATTAAATTATTTTTATGAAATCGGGAAATCTACTGAATTTAAAAAGGTCAACGAATTATATAAAAACTACACACAACAGGACCTGTAAATAATACAGGTTTTTGCTCTTAAACCGAAGGGTTGTGTATATTTACATTATCGCCAAACCTTTTAATTTACTCACCTCCTTTCTTATTTAATTTAGAGGTGTTCATGATTTAAAAACCAACTTTTTTAAAACGACAAAATAAAAACAAAACAAAAAGTTAATGGCTTGTGTTGACACGAAAAACTGTGGATTTTTTATACTGTCAAGTCAAGTTGGGCGTAGTATTGTATTTTAGCTTTTACTAGATATAAATACCATTGTGTTTATATATTAGTTGGAAAACATTAAAAAATGAAATTAATATTTATATTCCTATTTATAAGTCTAACCTCTTTTCTCAATCACAAGAAGCAACTATGCTTTTTAATGACGGAGAATTTTTTGAAGGATACGGAGCAATAAAGAATAATAAAATAAAGTTTTAGATTATCTCTTGATGATGAAGCTGAAATAAAAACATACGAATACATTAGGCTGAACAAGAAAAGTAAACCAGTTCTACTTCAGCTAATTTCAAAAGGGGAGGTTTCATTATATCAAGAGGTGAAATCACAGTGGATATTTGATATTAATTCACCTAATAATAACTTCCTAAATATTAATTTCCCAAACAATAATAAAGTTACAACAGTTACTAATTTCATAATTAGAGAAGGAGAAGAATACCCTTCACGTTTGAATTGCGGTTTTTTTAATAAATGGAAAAAACGTACAATAGATTTTTTGATTGATTGCCCTGAGTTAATTAAAAAAAATTAAATCGAATGAGTTTGGGGATAGTGACCTTCAAGAAATAATTAATTATGATAATGACTTTTGTAGCGATTTATAAAAAATATTTTCTAACAACATATAAAATGCATGCTTAAGTTTTTGCTTTTATATTCAAAGTAAATGTATCTTTATTATGTGATTGTCCTGCCGATAATCAACCGTGCTTTCAGCACGACACTTTATATAAACGATGTACATCATTATGACCAACTATTAGCCAACCAAATATTCAATTATGATATCAAATTCAAATTATTCAACTTACAAATATTGCTTATTAATACTTTTTTTAGCATTAATAAGCAATATGAGTTTTGCTCAAACGAAAGTTGAGCAACTCGAAGAACTTTTAAGCATCTATGAAGAGTATGGTAAATTTAATGGTTCCGTTTTAGTATCTGATCAAGGAAAGGTTATATATAAGAAAGGATTTGGTATGGCAAATATGGAATGGGATATTCCAAATCAACCCAATACAAAACATCGATTGGGTTCTATTACCAAACAATTTACAGCAATGCTTATTTTGCAATTAGTAGCGGAAGGAAAATTAAATTTACAAGCGCCTATTACCACCTATCTGCCAGATTATCCAAAAGCTAGCGGCGATATAATAACCACTCATCATTTACTGACACATACTTCAGGTATACCTAATTACACAGCATTTCCTAAGTTTATGGAAGCCGAAAGTCGTAATCCATATACCCCAGAAGAGTTTGTGAAAACGTTTGCTGATAAGGATTTGGATTTTACACCAGGTGAAAAATTTAGTTATAGTAATTCGGGGTATTTTCTTCTCGGTGCTCTTATTGAAAAATTGTCTGGGAAAAGTTATGAACAAATGCTCCAAGATAAAATTTACACCCCATTAAATATGAAGGATACTGGGTATGATAATCATGGTGATATTTTAAAGAATAGAGCATCTGGTTACGAAAAACAAGGCGGAGTTTATGTAAACTCTAGCTATTTAGATATGTCTATTCCTTTTGCAGCGGGTTCTATGTATTCCACTGTTGAAGATTTATATAAATGGGATCAAGCTTTATATACCACTAGCATTTTGCCAAAAGAATATATGACCAAGTATTTTAAACCTTATATATCTGCTTTTGGTAACGCAGATTATGCTTATGGATGGGGTGTTGGTTATGCCAAAATAGGGAAATCTACAGATAGTATTTATGCCATAGGACATGGAGGCGGTATTAACGGATTTAATACTAATATTTCTAGAACAACTTCTAATAATTCTTTGGTTGTACTTCTAAATAATACAGGTGGAGCACCACTTAACGAAATGACAAAAGCTATTCGAGGCATCATGCATGGCAAAGAATATGATATGCCTAGAAAATCGGTTGCCGATGCGGTATTAGCTGTTATTGAAAATAAAGGTATTGATGCAGGAATATCACATTATAATAGGATTAAAGATTCTGAAATCTATAACTTAAGGGAAAGTGAAATGAATGCTATTGGGTATCAACTAATGGGGGTACATAAAGTAGAAGAAGCCAACAAAGTATTTCAACTTATTATTGAAGAATTTCCTACATCATCGAATGCCTATGATAGTTTTGGAGAAAGTTTAATGAAGTTAGGTAAAAACGACCTAGCCATTAAAAATTATAGAAAATCTGTGGTATTAAATCCCAATAACCAAAACGGTATCGATTCTTTAAAGAAACTTGGGGATGATGTAAGTAATTTGGTAAAAGAGGTAAAAGTATCCAATGCTATTTTAGAAACTTATATCGGAAAATACGAACTCCAACCAGGGTTTGTTCTTACCGTTACCAGAGAAGGTAATCAATTAAAAACGCAAGCCACAGGGCAACCGGTATTTGATATATTTCCGAAATCTGAAAATGAATTTTATTTAAAAGTAGTTGATGCACAATTAGTCTTTAATGTAAACGATGCTAGCGAGATAGAAAGTGTAACCCTTTTTCAAGGAGGACGTGAAATTATAGGTAGAAGAATAGATTAATTTTAAACAATAATTATACGTGATTTACCTATAGGAAATTGGATGTTTCAAAAAACAAACTTAAGGATGAAACTAATATCGAGTTTATAAGTTGATTGCCAAAATTTATGGAGTTCTTCCTATATTCGGAAGCTTGGTAAGCTGGCATTAGCGTTGTAATACATCTGAAAAAGAAAAATTTATGAAGTTAAGCTCTGGTAGAATTTTAATATGCCCTTTATCAAAAAGGGATATTCCTCAAATATTAGAAATGTATTTGGAAATAGATGCATTCAAATATGTAAAACCATTTCAAAATAAATCTTCTGAATTTTATTTCGACTTTTTAAACAAAAAACTAAACTCTGATACTAAAGAAGTTGAGCTTTGGACAGTTCGAAAAAAAGAAGATAATACATTTATCGGAACGGCCAATTTAAGTCAATTTGCTTCAACCTCAATGATTCAAATAGGATGTCATATTAAAAAAAATAATTGGTCGAAAGGATATGCATCTGAAACACTAACAGAAATATTAACTTACGGAACTGAAATTAAAAAATTAAATGAAATATTCGGAGTTTTTGAGTTGAATAATATAGCATCAAAAAAAATATTAGAAAAGCTTAATTTTAAATTCAGCGAAAACAAAATATTCTTTGAAACAGAAGTAAATGTCTATAAATATAGTGTTTAATGATAACTGAAAAATAAACCTTAAATGAAAATTCTAATTGAACCAAATGTCCACCTTTTTGTAGATATAGAAGGAGTAAGTTTAGTTACGGATACTTCAATCATGCGAGAAAAACCTACGTTAATCCTTCTTCATGGTGGGCCAGGTTATGATCATGCTAGTTTCAAGCCTGCTTTCTCTCAACTTTCTGACATCGCTCAAATTATCTATTATGATCATCGTGGACATGGCAGAAGTGATCACCGCCCAATAGACGAATTGACTCTTGATACCTTAGCAGATGACGTAGTGAGACTCTGTGATGTCCTAGGCGTTAAAAAACCAATTGTACTTGGACAATCTTTCGGAGGTTTTGTAGCGCAACGATATGTAGCGAGACATCCAGAGCACCCTTTAAAAGTAATATTGTCAAGTACAGCTCCTAATTTTAGACTCGCTCGAAAGCTAGAAATGTTTGAGCAATTAGGTGGGTTAGATGCACATAATGCTGCCAAACAATTCTGGACGAAACCAAGTGAATTATCTTATAATATTTATCAAAAAGTATGTAGCCCCTTTTATTCTGCTATTCCTCTCTTAAACAAAAATGGTTCTTTACGCACTACATTTAAGAGTGATATTCTTTTTAGATGGATAAACGGTGAATATCAGAATATGAATCTTCTACCTGGTCTAGCTAATGCGAAATGTCCTGTACTTGTACTTGCTGGAACGCTTGATCCAGTATGTCCTATAGGTGCTTCTCGTGATATCGTTACAGCTTTGCCAGAGCAGTTTGTACAATTTGAACAGTTTAGTGATTGTGGTCATGGTGTGTGGAGAGATGATCCAGATGCAGCATTTCTTAAACTTCGTCAATTTATCTTATCTTGAAGATTATTGATAAATAGCGATACTCCTTATTAAATTGCGTTAAATTATAATTTTGAATAATTTATTTTGTATCCTTTTTTAATTCCCCAAATATCACTCAAACCAGCGTTAATTTCCAAAACATATTTTGCTGGAGCATCTGAAAATAATGAAGTTTCATTCAAAGGTTCTGCGTTTTTTACAATATTGATGATTGTATTGTTAGCATCAATATAAATAATGTCAAGTGGGATATAAGTGTTTTTCATGTAAAAACTCTTTATTTCACTCTTGTCAAAAATAAACAACATTCCTTTATTGTTGTCCATTTGTTTGCGGTACATTAATCCTGTTTGTCGTTCAAAATCGTTGTCAGCTATTTCTATTTTAATTTTTTTTATAACTGTATTGATGCTATCTAATAATTGTAAATTCCCTTCGTATTTGAATCCTATTTCAGTTGGAATAACTTCTTGTTTCTTCTCTTTTTTACAAGACAGAAGTGTTAATACGCTAATAAAAAACATTGCAATTAGTACCCTATAAAAACGCATTAGGCAACTTTTTTAGTTGGACGAAATATAAAATAGAATCCAATAATAATAAACGGGATACTTAGCCATTGCCCTGTAGAAAGTACGTCGCCAAGAGAATCTTCAAATCCTCCTTGTGATTTTTTGTAAAACTCAACTACAAATCTAACTGACCATAATAAGATTAGGAATAATCCGAATATGTAAAATGGTTTCTGTTTTTTATCAGTTTTCCAATAGGTATACATTAAAATAGCAAATACAAAAATATAACAAACCGATTCGTATAGTTGTGCAGGATGACGCAAAGGAACAGCTTCTAATAAAGTAGCGAATTTAGGATTGTTTGCTATTGCATCGTATGCTTTTTCGGCAGTTTTTGCACCTGTTAATTGTATTGCTTCAAATGATCGATATTGTTGTTGAATGAATCGAAATCCATAATCCGAATTAGTAACTTTTCCTACAATTTCTGAGTTCATTAAGTTTCCTAAACGAACAAAAGCTGCGCCAAATGCAACTGGTATCACTACCCGGTCTAATATCCAAGATAATTTAATATCTGGATGTTTTTTATGATATAAATACATTGCAATAACAATTCCAATAGCAGCTCCGTGGCTTGCCAAACCTGCTATGCCTGTATATTTAAAAGGGTCGAATCTAAATGGTAATATAATTTCTAATAGGTGGTTTTGATAGTAATCCCAGTCGTAAAAAAAAACATGTCCTAAACGCGCACCAATTAATGTGGAAACGACTGTATAGATGAATAAGGTGTCTAGTTTTTCCTCAGCTACATTTTCGTTTTTAAATATCTTCTTCATGATTTGTAAACCTCCTAAAAAGGCAATTACAAACATTAAACTATAATATTTTATAGGTATTGGTCCTAAGTTAATTAATGTATCACTCGGGTTCCAGTCAATAAATAATGAAGTCATATTTTGGTGTGTCTTTAAAAGGTAAAGATATGTATATCCGTTTGAATAATAATATAATTTTTTGTTAATGCTAATAGTCAAAAAACATGATTAGTAATTTACTTATATACTTAATGTTACGAAGAATATTCAGGAACTTCTTTTAAGAAACGATAGCGTTCATTAGCATAATCCATTTTGCAATAATAATGATCCAGCCCGTTGGTAACCATTAATAAATTCGCTTTTAAAGTAAGATTGTATTGTGCTATTTGATCAAAAGTTTTTTGAGTTATCGGAATTTTTGGAGCTTTACATTCGATTAAAATGTTAATAGTTCCGTCAGAATTATAAACAACAATATCGTAACGTTTTTTACGTCCGTTTATGAATAGCTCTTTTTCAACGTTAATTAATGATTTAGGATATTTTTTTTCAATCATTAAAAAATTCACGCAATGTTGTCGTACCCATTCTTCAGGAGTAAGTACGATAAATTTTTTCCTGATATCATCAAAAATACTGAGTTTATTTTCGCTATTTTTGAAGCGAAAAGTATATGTGGGGAAATTTAACTGTTGCACCAATCAAAAATAAAGAATCTTTTAATTTTTTCAATCATTAAATCTTTCAATCATTAAATTTCTGTATGGATAAAGTAAAACAAATAGTAGCTGATATAAAAAAAGGGAATACCAAGCCTATTTATTTCCTTATGGGTGATGAGCCTTATTATATTGATGCTATTGCTACTTATATAGAGAAAAATGTACTTTCAGAAGAAGAGAAAGGCTTTAATCAAATGGTGTTATACGGTAGGGATGTAACTATTGATGATATTGTTTCTAATGCCAAGCGATACCCAATGATGGCTGAAAAGCAGGTGGTATTGGTTAAAGAAGCTCAGGATTTAAGCAGAACAATTGATAAATTGGAAGCATATGCAGCAAATCCACAGCCGACTACGATTTTGGTAATTTGTTATAAATATAAAAAACTTGACAAGCGTAAGAAGCTATATAAAACAATAGAGAAAACAGGAGTGTTGTTTGAAAGCAAAAAGTTATACGATAATCAAGTTCCTGATTGGATACGTAGAGTTTTATCAGGAAAAAAATATACTATTAAACCAAAAGCTGCTCAAATGTTGGTTGAGTTTTTAGGAACTGATTTAGGGAAAATAAATAACGAATTAGATAAGTTGCAATTGGTATTGCCTGCTGGGGCAGAAATTACACCAATACATATTGAAGAAAATATAGGAATAAGTAAGGATTATAACAATTTTGAGTTGCGTAAAGCAGTTGGAGAGCGCGATGTTTTAAAAACCAATAGAATTATTAATTATTTTGCTCAAAACCCAAAGGATAACCCTACTGTTGTAACGGTATCCTTATTATTTAACTTCTTTTCACAATTATTGCAATACCATGCCTTAACTGATAAGTCGCAGTTTAGCGTAGCAAAGGCATTAAAGGTGAATCCGTTTTTTGTAAAGGAATATCAAGCTGCTGGAAAAAACTATCCAATGCGAAAAGTAAGTCAGGTAATTGCATTATTACGCGAGGCTGACTTAAAAAGTAAAGGAGTAGGGGCGAGTAATTTACCACAAAGTGATTTATTAAAAGAGTTGTTGTTTAAAATAATGAACTAGGGTTTATTCCTATTAAATAACCATTTGTGTATTGGTTTTAGTACTAAATTTACAAGTAGTATTATAACAGTCCCTATAAAGGCTTCTATATAATAACCCGCAGCCGAAAGACATCCAATGGCAGCACTACACCAAACGGTTGCTGCGGTAGTAAGTCCACGAACATTTATCCCTTCTTTAAAAATGATTCCCGCTCCTAAGAAACCTATACCGGTCACAACTTGACCAATAATTCTTGTAATGCCTTCACCCTCGTTATTAAGTTTAAAAGATAGCAGAACATAAAGTGCAGCGCCTATTGCAACCAAAGTATTGGTTCTGATTCCAGCTGATTTGTTGTTCCATTGGCGTTCAAATCCAATGAGCATTCCAGCAAAAGCAGCAGATAAAAGCCGTAGGCTGAATTCTGTAATAGTCATTTTGTTTTTTACAATTGATGTAATACCATTTCTGACATAAAATAACTTTTTAAAATGATTTAATTTTCACTGATACTTCAAAATAAAATATAACCATAGCTAAGGCTACACTTAAATTTTCTTTATTGCCTAAGTAAAAAATAATTTAATTTTTATTTGTCATCTTACATCAGAAATGGTATAACTTATTCAATTAAAGTTACTAAATTTTGTAATAGAATAAAAGTTTGAATTCAATTTTAATACTTAAAAAATATTTTTAGGTTACTCAATCCTTTTATTCTAGAGCTTCTTTTTTCGGACTTAAAAACAAATAAATCCATAACACTCTTGATAGTTTAAAGTTTGTGGTGGACAATAGTAGTATAACACCAATTATATAAGGAATGATTAATAGATTGAATGTTTTTTCGAAAAATAACTGACATATCACATATGTAGCTATACTTTCAGCTACGGCTAGAGCGTAACTAACGTACATAGCTCCATAAAAAAAACCAGGTTCAATATTAAATTTCAGATTGCATTTTGGGCAACTAGAATTCATTTTCCCAAAGCTAAAAACACTTTTAGTACTAAAAATATTTCCTTTTTTACAATTAGGACATTTATATTTAATGAGAGATTTTAATAACATGGTTTTTTTTACAAAGGTCAGTAATATATGGTTTGATTGATTGGGTGAAACACGTTTATGTTAGGATAAATCACGCTTTAATTATAACTTTGGTATATGAATTTTTTACCAATATTGAATATAAAACAATTTGAATTTAATGTAAATGAAGGTGATTTTTATGCAAATGACTTTTCCTCTCATTTAGAAAAATATCATGCAACAATTACAAAACCACATAAGCATGATTTTTATTTAATTGTATTATTTACTGAGGGAGCAGGAGTGCATGAAGTTGACTTTGACTCTTACCCCATTAAAAGAGGAGCGCTTTTTTTAATGAATCCAGGGCAAACTCATCATTGGGAATTTACGGAAGCAGCAAAAGGGTTTATTTTTTTTCATTCAAAGGAGTTTTATAATTTATCATTTCCGAATAAAAACATTGATGATTATCCCTTTTTTTATACTTCACATAATTTGCCATTTTTAATGTTAAAAGTTAAAGAGTTAGCTATTTTTATTGGTTTTTTTAAATCGATTTTTGAAGAATTTACATTGAATAAATTTATGTGGCATCAAAAATTAGCACTCATAGTTGATTTATTATATATAGAAACTACTCGTTTATATATTAAAAATGAACAAAACGACATTCATAAAATTGAAAAAGAGGTTACTTGGTTTAGAAAATTAGAGCAGTTAATTGATCAGAATTTTTTAACTATGAAAAAAGCGAGTAATTATGCTAATGAATTAAATGTAAGTACTAAACATTTAAATAAAATAGTTGTTAATACAATTGGAAAAACAACTACTGATTTAATTCATCAACGTATTCTGTTAGAAGCAAAAAGAATGCTAACCCATGGTGAGTTAACAGTACAAGAAATTGCTTTCGAATTGGGATATGATGATACCTCCTATTTTTCTAGACTTTTTAAAAATAAATGTGGGGTATCTCCTTCAGTTTTTTCAAATAAATATATTAACAAATAGCTTCGTAAATTAATATTTATTAATTTACGAAGGGATCTGCCCATTTTTCATTGGAGTAAACATCGGTGCCTGATAATGTCTTTAAGAAGCTAATTAAATTACTTTTTTCATCAGTAGTCATATTTAAATTTTGAATATTCCCTGCGGGTTTTAATCTAGGATCTAATTGCGCATTATCTGAACCAGGAGGCATTTGGTTGTAGTGCTCAATAACTGAATTTATGTCAGTGATACTAGTGTGCATTAATCCGCCATTTAAAGTTCCATCTGTTTTAAATAAATCCCTTAATGATGGGGCTCTTGTAATTGTTAAGTCAGTGTCAACGGAGTTTAATACCCCAATAATACCGTTGTTTAAAGTATTAGGATCAATGTCAAACTCTGGCGCTGCATGACAACCAGAACAGCCAACACCACCTCCGGTTCTAATTCCAGACCCATCAAAAGTTGGTGGAGTTAAAAATAATTGTTTACCGGTGTTTTCTTCAGCTGTAAAATTTGTAAATGGAACTTGGTCATTTGTCGCAAATGTTCTTCCTACATCATATTTAGAATCAAATGATTGTATACTTCGTATAAATTGTGCTAAAGCACTTTGTATACGTTGCTCGGTAATTACTTGATCTCCAAATGCAAACTCAAATAATTCAGGGTAATATTCAACGTCATTTAACTTAATAATTAAATCATTAAAATTACCATCCCCGTTTGTGCCGCTGAATCCCATTTCATTATGGTCCTGAATAGGCATAGTAGTTTGTTCTTCTAAAGTATTTGCACGCTCATCCCAAAAAAACTTTGTTTCATTTGAGAAACGAGAGTTTATCAATCGCATTGAATGTCTACCAGTTAATCCGTTTACTCCAGAACTAGCTACATCTATGTCACTAAATGCATTTACTTGCTGGTGACATGTACTACAAGAGACTGTATTATCTGAAGATAAATTTTCATCATAGAAAAGAATTCTTCCTAGTGTAGCGCCTTCATTTGTGATAGGGTTGGCTACGGTATTATCTTTAGTGATGTATACTGGTGTGGTTTGAAAAGCATAATTTGATAGATTATTAAAATCGATATTTAAATAATCGGAAATGTCAATAGCAACAGGAGTTGTAGATGCTATTTGATTTGAATTGTCATCACTACAAGAAGTGAAAAAAGCTAACGTAATTGCGAATAATACAAGAAACTTTTTCATATGAATTGGGTTTAAAGTTTTCTTTTAGACGCTGTATTTTAAAAAAGGTTTAATGAAGAATATTTTTTTCATTGAAATATTTTATTCAAATCAGTACATTTAACTGAAGATTTAATGTACTGATTTGAATAAAAAGACTCTCTAAATAAGGATTATTATTATTATTTAGGGAGTAAGGGTGATTGTTAAAGTTTTTTACTTTTTGCCTCGAAGTAGATTGATACTTACGGTTGCTAATTCATTATTTGGAAATTTTGTAGCGTATTTTGGATCGGGATGTAATCCTGCTTCAATGGCAATTTTATGAAAAACATCGATTTCTAGTATAAACTGATCAGAATACCCATGTGTTGCATCATAAGCAGTAGCAGCTGTTTTTCCAATATTTTTGGACACTAATTCTGGAGTTACAGTGTGTAATTCAATAACCAATAATCCAAATTTTGCTGTATAGGGTTTCCATTTTAATAAATGCTCTAAAAGCGAATCTTCTACTAAGTTATTTTTAAGGTGTTTTCCTTTATAGGTATATGCTCCAGTGGAAGTACTTGTTCTTCCGGTTGTGTTTAATGGCGTTTCCCAAATTCTATTATGGTCAAGAAATGTTCTTACATTTAATAAGTCTTTTAGTGCGATGTTATAGTTCTCTTTTAAATCAGTTGCGAGCAAATCGGGTCTTCCAATATCTCCCCAAATAACTTTTGCCCAAATATCTGCCTTAATTAAGTTGGCACGAGTTACTTTTAAGGCAGCTTGGTTAAAGTCGGCCCCTACTAATAATAAGGGATAATCTTCTAATAATTTTCCTCGCAATGTTTGGTGTTCGATTACTTCAAATATATGTTGAATGAAAGCACCGTTACCGCAACCCATGTCTAATATTCCTTTTGGTTGTTCTTCAATAGGTTTATTGAATAAATTGATGATGATTTCATCAACTACTTTAAAATAAGTGCTATGAGCTCCACCACTTCCCCAAACATTCATTTCTCTGTGTACATGCTTTTCGGTTTCGTTTATAGCAGAATTTAAAACTAACGGATTCCCAAATAATAATTCACCTAATTGAATAAAAGTAGGAAGATATGATACTGTAACTCCATAAGCACTCGCTCTTTTAGCAAAAAACAAGCCCTTATTTGTAAATTGATAGGTGCTATTTTTTTTTGTAAACCACTTTAAATGGACAAAAAAGTCTAATATTTTTTTAAAACTTTCAGGGTCTTTATGATATTCTTGAGCTCTAAAAGAAGCTTCCATAAAATATTTATGAAACATACCGTTTACACCTAATAAAACAATAATAGGAGCAAGGACAACTCCTTCAATATGTTTTAAAACCTGTTTTTCTATGGGGCCTAATACTGTAATTCCATAATTGTTCACTAGCTTTTTAAAAATATGATCTAAACTTGTGAATGCATCAGCACCAATGCGTTCTTCAGGGAATTGAACACTGTGTTTTAAGAGGTTAACTGCATCTTCAAATAGCGGAATTAATTCAAAAGCTTTTTTACTATTGCTGTTGGTTGTAAAATAGACTTTATCTTCCTCATGCAGTTGTGTTAGCCATCCTTGTGAGCATAATACTCTTAAGCCTACATTTAAATATCCCTCATTTGCATTGAATTTTTTTGAAAGCTGATTTAAGCTTACTCGTTCATTTTGTAAGAGGAATTTTAAAACTCCTTTTTTGTGTAATGCATATGCTGTGGTAGCAGTTGCAAGACCGTCTAAATGACAGAATAGGGTACTTCTAAATTCTGATTTTTCTTGTTTTGTGAGCATATTGGTGTAGTAAGTTAGTAATTAAATATACGAAAAATATTAGGATATTTTTAACATGAGTATTTTATAAAACTCCTAATTTAGTTCGCTAAAGAATTTTTATAAAAATATAAACTAACCAAATTGATAAAATGAAAAAAAGAATACTATTACTACTTAATGTTTTATTTATCTGCTCTGTAGGACATGCTCAAGAACAGTTAGTCAAACCTAGTTATTTGAATTATGAAATTACAAATATTGTTAAAGAACGTATTTTAATATCGTTGGATTTGCTTATTAATCAGATAAGTAAAGGAGAGTTGAACTCTGATTTGATTACTGATGAAAATTCTGGTTTAACAATGTCAACACTTGAAAATTTCCAGGAATATGAGCTAAGAAAAGATTCTGTACGATTAAAGGTAAAAGACAAACAAGTAATTAATTTATATCCTGTTTCTGATAATAGGTATTCATTAACAATAGCATATGCCTCATCAAGAACTGATGAAACACCTGTAATTCTTTATATCTTGAATTTAATTGCAGCTGATAGTAATGGTAAGATTACTTTCTCAACACCTATTAATTATTTAACTAGGTATTGGAAGACCACTACGATTGGAAAAATCACATACCATTACAGAGGAGAAATAAATAAGGATAGAGCAGAATTATTTGCTAAAAAAAATATATTGATAGCAAATAAACTAGGAGTGAATCCAGAAAAGCTTCATTTTTATATGTGCGATAATCGTCAAGAGATATTAAAACTTCAAGGTATTGAGTATTCTATTAGGTATAATGGTAAAACAAGAGATGGGTATGGTGTAGACTCAGGAACGATATTTTCGGTGATGAATAATGAAGATTTCTCACATGATATGTTTCACTATTATTCGGGTAAAATAAACGAGCGAAAAAACAGAAACTGGATCACAGAAGAAGGAATAGCGTATAGTTGGGGAAATGCATATTATACGGATGAAGACCGAGAAATGATCACTCATAAACGACTTGTCAATGAGTTAAATAAATACCTTACTAATAATCCTAAAGAAACAATTTTGGAATTATTTAAGGAGAATACAAAAATATTCAATCACATAGCTCCAGAAATTTCTGTTCGCTCAACAATTTCAGGGCTTATAGCAAATGAAATAGAGAAGGTAAAAGGAATGGAGGGAGTTCAGGAATTAATTAATTGCGGTAGAAAAGATAAATTAAAAAACTACATGGACGTAATTAAGGACTTGGTAGGGATTACTGAGAGTAATTTTAACAGAAAAGTTTTAAAATTGATTAATACCAATTCTAACATAAAATAAGCTATTTTTAATGTGTCATTTTACATCAGAATTGGTATAAGAAGAATTAGGAAGTATCGTTTTAAACTAAAAAAGCTCCAATATGTATTGGAGCTTTTTTAGTTTAATTATTTTTTCTTAGAATAAAGGAGGAAATTTATTAGGGACAGCTTCGTTCATCATATCATATATTTTTTCAAAAATATCTTCAGCAGAAGGTTTAGAGAAATAATCTCCGTCAGTACCATGGTTGGTCTGTGTTCTTTTTCAGCTAATGTTTGTGAGCATAAGTTAGTAGTAAGTGAATACTTAAAGATACAAAAAAAGAGCATGATTTAAAATACTACTTGGTTACTTTTTCTTCTTGATTTCCTCAAAAAAATTAGCTAACTTTGAGTAGCTTCATAAAATTTACGATTAAAACTTATGTTATTCATACAAGTAAATAATTAAAAATTTGAAATATGGGATGTTATAATTCAATTGTAATTAATAGTGATGCTGATAAAGTTTGGGATGTTTTAAAAAACTTTCACGATTTATCATGGAGTAAAAACGTAGTAACTAAAGTAGAGGTAGTAGGGAGTGTGTCTTCAAATAATATTGGCGCAAAGAGAATTCTTAATGATGCTTTTCATGAAACACTTCTAACAGTTGATAATGTTGGTAGAAAATTCACTTATAGCATAGATGATGGACCAGCAGTAGTTTCTAAAGAAAACGTTGTTGGGTATATAGGTGAAGTGACCGTGTTTCCTGTTTCAGAAAATAATACGTCTTTTGTGTTATGGACTTCCAAGTGGGATTCTGCTAAAGAGAGTGGGGTTGCTGATTTTTGCAATCCTATTTACCACGGACTTTTACAAGATTTAAAGAATCATTTTTCTTAAGAAAGATTCATTAATAAAAAACTCCAATGCTTTAAAAAGTATTGGAGTTTTTTATTAAAATAATGGTTGATTTTTAAAATAAAGAAGGAAACTTATTTGGATTTACTTCATTCATCATGTCATAAACCTTTTCAAAAATATCTTCAGCAGAAGGCTTAGAGAAGTAATCTCCGTCAGTACCATAAGCTGGTCTGTGTTCTTTAGCGGCTAAAGTTTGTGGTTTGCTATCTAAAAATCTATATGCATCTTGTTTTTCAACAATTTCTTGTAAAATATAAGCAGAAGCACCACCCGGTACATCTTCATCAATGACTAATAACCTGTTTGTTTTTTGAATAGATTTTACAATATCATGATTGATGTCAAATGGTAATAATGATTGAATGTCAATAACTTCAGCGTCAATACCAACTTGTGCTAATTCCTTAGCTGTTTCTTCGACAATTCTAAGGGTAGAGCCGTAAGAAACTAAAGTTATATCAGCCCCTTCTTTTACTGTTTCAACTACACCGATAGGAGTTTTAAATTCTCCTAAATTTGATGGCATTTTTTCTTTTAAACGGTATCCATTTAAGCACTCAACTACAACTGCTGGTTCATCACCTTCTAATAAGGTATTGTAGAATCCTGCTGCTTTAGTCATGTTTCTTGGTACTAATAAGTGTATTCCTCTTATTAAGTGAATTAACCCGCCCATTTGCGATCCTGAATGCCATATCCCTTCTAATCGGTGGCCACGAGTACGTATAATTAATGGTGCTTTTTGTTTTCCGTTTGTTCTGTATTGTAATGTTGCTAAATCATCAGACATGATTTGTAAAGCGTATAAGATGTAGTCTAAATACTGAATTTCAGCAATAGGACGTAGCCCTCTCATAGCCATTCCAATTCCTTGACCTAATATGGTAGCTTCACGAATTCCTGTATCAGAAACTCTTAACTCTCCATATTTTTCCTGCATTCCTTCTAAGCCTTGGTTTACATCACCAATATGGCCTGCATCCTCTCCGAAGATTAATGACTCTGGATATTTAGTGAAAATAGCGTCAAAGTTATCACGCATAATTAAACGTGCATCTACTAGTTCTGCATCGTCGTTATATTTAGGCGCTTCAGCGTTGATATTGTCAGCTCTTAAATTACTTTGGGAATGTAAGTTAGCGCTGTATTTTGGTTGAATTTTAGCTTTGTAACTAGCAATCCAATTGATTAATGCAGTTTTTGCTTCTGATTTTTCAGTAGTTAAATAACGCAATGCCTTTCTGGTAGCTACTAATAATTCTTTACGAATAGGTTCGTTAATGCTTTCTAATTCTTTCGCTAATTTTTGAATAAACGCTTTATTGCTTGAATTCCCTGCTGCAGCTTTTAATACAGCAACTGCTTCAATTTGTTCTTCTTTTTGTGGTTTTACAAAGGCAGCCCAAGCAGCTTGCTTTCCTTTACGAACTTGTTTTTGGATGTCTTTTTCAATAATTTTTGCTTCTTCATCAGTAAAGATGTTGTTTTCAATCATCCATTGACGCATTTTAGCCATGCAATCAAATTCAACTTCCCAAGCTAGTCTTTCTTTAGATTTATAACGTTCATGCGATCCAGAAGTTGAATGCCCTTGAGGTTGCGTTAATTCATTTACGTGAATTAAAACTGGACAGTGTTCTTTTCGAGCTACTGCTGCAGCTCTTTGATATACATCAATTAAGTTTGGGTAATCCCAACCTTTAACTCTGAATATTTCGTAACCGTTTGTACCTTCTTCTCTTTGAAATCCTTTTAAAACTTCTGAGATGTTTTCTTTTGTAGTTTGGTATTTTGCATGAACAGAAATACCATATTCATCATCCCAAACATTCATCACCATTGGCACTTGTAATACTCCAGCAGCATTGATTGTTTCAAAAAATAATCCTTCACTGGTACTTGCATTTCCAATAGTTCCCCAAGCAATTTCATTACCGTTTACAGAGAATTTTTCAGCATCAATTCCTTTTACTTCTCTATATATTTTTGATGCTTGAGCCAGTCCTAATAAACGTGGCATTTGACCAGCAGTAGGAGATATATCAGCACTAGAGTTCTTTTGTTGTGTTAAGTTTTTCCATGAACCATCTTCATTTAAACTATGAGTAGCAAAATGCCCTCCCATTTGTCTTCCTGCCGACATTGGTTCTTTAGCGATATCTGTATGGCCATATAATCCAGCAAAAAATTGTTGGATGTTAAGTGCTCCAATAGCCATCATAAAGGTTTGATCACGATAATACCCAGAGCGGAAATCACCATTTTTAAAAGCCTTTGCCATAGCTAGCTGAGGTACTTCTTTACCGTCACCAAATATTCCGAATTTTGCTTTACCTGTTAATACTTCACGTCTACCTAATAAACTACACTCACGACTAGTAACAGCAATTGTATAATCACTAAGTACTTCTTTTTTAAAATCGTCAAAAGTAATGTCTTTGGTAGTTTTGCTTGTGTTGCTCATAAGTATATATGGATTTTCTTGAATTGCAAAAGTACAAAAAACTAAAATTTTACACAAGGCTAATTTTGGTCAAGATATTGAGTTATTCTTATGGAAGGTTAATTTATATTGAATAATTCTTAAAATTGTGTTAATATCGAAGATATGAATTATTAATTATCTAATCACTGATAGTGATTTTCACTCTTTTAGGATAGCTTTGTAAATAATAGTGTATTTAGTTCAGATCTCTTATGCTTGCCTCTAGGGTATTGATTTGAGTTAGAGCCATTTTCTTGTGAATAGCTTAATTAAAACCTTAGGGGTTAAGGTTATTTTAAACCTAATTTTGTCAGAATAACTTGGTTGTCCAACTTCCCATCCTAAATTTGAATATATAGGAAAGTATAATTCAAAATAATCTGGAACTAAATTTAGATGAATTCCTGAATCGTAAACGAAATTAGTATTGCCATTATTACCAACAAAACCTGCATCACCGTAGGCTAAAATGTATTTCCATATTGTGGTACTTGTATTGATGGTAGTCATCCACTCATTCGCTAAAGAGTTATTTAATTTGGATTTAAATCCACCTTCTGCAATAATTATTTGTTGACTATAAATACCGGTACTTTCTGATCTTCCGTAATAATTGTAGTCAAAAAGATAATCTTGTGGTCTGTCTAAAGAAAAGCTAAAATAATCCGAGTTAGTATTGTTATATATGAATCCACCTGTAAAAGCTCTAAAGCTAATTTGTCGGTTATTTGAAAATATTTTTCGATATTCATAATTTGCTGATATTTTACCAAAATTTTTAGAAAATTGAATATTAGTATTCAAGGATTTGTAATTCAGTAAATTAGCGTCAGACATACCTGCTTTTAAGTTAAAGACATTGTAATTAGGTGTGTTGTCAGTTGTAATTAGGCTTTTTTCACGTTGTACTGTTATGTTTCTTGCAATAATGTATTTCCCTGCATTGTTCCTTAAATCCTTCTTATCCCTAAAATTAAACACGATGTACGGATTAAACTTTTGATACATTAAGCTTTCTTCATAATGATATTGATTATAGGAAAGACCATATGTAACACTAAAGAGATCCTTGTGTTTATAGTATTTAGTGTAATTTGTAGAAACACTTCCTACTAGGGCTTTACTTTTTAAACCATAAATAGGTTTAATTTTATAGGTAAAGTTTTTTCTAAGTAAGGTTTTGTTGGTAAATGTTAAACCAGGAGAAAAGCCGTCATATAAATTATATCCCAATTCTGGCACATAAAATATCTGGTTATGATTTGGAGCTTCTGAATCTTTAACAAAACCAAATTTAATAGGTTTGTTAAATAAATGAGGTTTAACTTTTTTAGTATTGTCCCTTAAATTAAATTCAGGAACTATTCCCCCGTAGTTTAGTATTACTCTATCCGGCTTGTTGTTTTGAATTCTAATTGATTTTTCTCCTTCAAACCCTTCTATATATTGTTTGCTAATTATTTTATTATCCAGTATTTGATATATTGATATTGGAGTTTTTGTATGTTCTTTATTTTTAAGGTGAACAATTAGCTCATTATTATCTTCAATTACATGCTTAATAGTGTAATCAATTTTTTTATCCGAATTGATATAGTCGGTTGTAAACCAGCTAATATCTTTATTCGTTTTTGATTGTACTAGGGCAATAAAAGACTTTGAATCAATTGTTTTAGTGTTTTTATCTTCATAAAATTCTTTTATTGAGTTATTAATGATATCATTTCCTAAATAGTCGTCTAGATATAGAAGACCTACTCCAGCTCTGTTTTTATTTGATATGTTTGCATTGTATTTAAGTAATGAATCTTTTGAGTTGCTTAATTTTTGGTCTAAGTTTTTTCGCGCAGTATATTGACTGAAATAATAATACTGATCATTAAACCCTTTTTTTGCCACTTCAAAAGAGCGAATACCCCATATTCTAGATAATGTACCCAATAGTTTCATATTTGGGTAATTGTCCTTAATGTACATAGCCATAAGGTAGCTTTCTACAGCGTCATTAAGCCAAAAATCTGTTCTTGGGTTTGTGTTGAATGTATTTTTAACATATTTAGCTATTGTAGCTTTTAATATTTTCACTTCATATTGAAATCCATCAGGGAAAGGGCGAATAAAATCAGGTAACTGATTTAATCCATAAACAGGGTTTCTTTTGTAAGAAGTATTTGATAATAGTATTTTGTTATGGGGGTAATTACCAAGTTTATCATTTAAGAAATAAGCGATTTTATCATGAATAATAGCCTTTATTCTGGAACCAATTCCTTCATCATCAATATTAGATGTAATAGTGACTTTGTCAGTAATAACTTCAGAGAACTTAGAGTTTTTTGTGATATGTATTTCAGTGTTAATCCTGTTAAAACCTGTTAGTTCTATAGTTTTAAGGCTGTCGTTTTGTTTATTATTAACCTCGTCAAAATCACTTATGATAGTGTATTTTTTTGGTACAGTAATTTTTAAATCAATGTTGCTGTTTGGGAAGTATAAGTCGTCTAAATCTTTGTTACTATAATAGACCCATTTATCGGTTAGTTTAGCTGGCAGTAGAAACCATTCCTTAAGTTTTATATTTTGTTTTGAATCAATACCAAAACGAGTAAACTTATCAGAAGGGAGTTGCAATGCATACTCTAAATTAATTGTAATATTATCATTTGGAAGTAAAATTTGTTCTAAAGCAATGGAGAGAATATCGGCTTTAACTCTAACGTATTTTAATTCTTTAGAATTACTTTTAATCATTTTTATGTAAGTAAAGCCTTTATCTTTTTTATTAGAAAAATGTAACTTACTACTGTACTCTTCAGCAAATCGTTTTGCTAATTCAGTTTCTCTTGAAGAATAGGAGTTGTTCCAATCGTATAGGTAAATACTATCTAAAGGTTTATTGGTCGTATTGGTTATTGTTATTTTTTGTTTGATATTAACGTTATTCAGTTCTGGTTGAAACTCAGCTGAAATTGTTAAATTATTTTGTGCATTTGTTGTTTGTATAATGCAAAAAAGTAAAGTAATTAGTAAGAATATTGTTTGCTTCAATGTATAGTTTCTTGTTTAGTGGAACTTATAATTCGAAGATAGCAAATAACCATTAGATATTAATCTATTGGTTCGTTAAAAAAGTATAATAAATAGATGTCCTTTTTTGATTGTCAGTAAATTAGTATAGACGAGTACATCAAATAGAACTTATTTAGGTGCTCATTATTAACGTTTATTATCTGCCTAAATAAATTCCACTCGTGCGCACGAACCACAATAGGTAAGGTTTCTCGTCGTTCGTAGCACACTCTATCGAAATGACAAAAATATATGCGAATGGAATCACAAAGCCTCAAGGTCATCTCAACTGGGTGGAGATATCTTATCTATATCCTTGAATCACACCAATGTAAAACCTATTGTCGGTTCTGTATCTGACTCTGTAGAAATGATTGAATCTACAGCACTAAAAAAATAAAACTGCCGGATTTCAGTTATCTTTTTAGCGAAAAATGCGCTTTAAATTCCTTATTAGGATATCCTTCAGATTCTCTTCCTTTATAATAAATCACAAACCAATAATCAGTTGACGGTAATTGACTGTTGTTATACGTTCCGTCCCATCCGTTTCCAGAAGGAGCAATTTGAACAATAAACTTACCAAAACGATCAAAAACATTAATTTTTGCATCTGGTTGGTTGAATAGGTTTACGATGTTCCAAGTGTCATTAATACCATCACCATTTGGGGTGAAAAATTTAGGGTACTTTAAAACAAAAATTGGCAATTCATAGATACCACAATCTCCGTAAATGTCTAGTATTGTCACAACATGATCACCTGATACTACATCGTGAAATACATTACTATCTTGAAAAGGGCCATCATCTAATTGATATTGATACGTTCCTTCACCATTTGTAAGCGTAAGGGTAACCGTTGCAGTGTCTTCAAAATCATCTGTAATACTATAGGTTGCTATTGCGGTACTAGAGACCAATACCTCAACGGTAGTAGAATTGTAATTACAATTTGGCGGAGTCTCAGTAGCAATTATAACTGTTTCAACAGTATATTCACCTGATTGGTTTGTTTCATAATTAACTCCTGTGTGTACTAAAACATTGTTTAAGTACCAGTTTACTGTAAAATCATCTGGATTTAAGTTAGATTCGAGTGTTACAGTTCCTATAAGAGTACCATCTATCGGATCTACACAAATAACGGCGTCACTAACTGAAAAGTCTGGTCGCTCGTGAATGGTTATAGTAAATGAATTAGAATCAAAACAGGCTGTATTCCCGGTTGCTGTTGCATGAACATATATCGTTTCGGTATAAGGAGAGTTTTCTCCTTCAGGAATTGTTCTTGGAGTGTTCGGATCTATCAAGTCAACAGCATTTCCCCCAGGAGCGGTATAATAATTCACATCATAGGTGCTATTATCCAATGTTGGGAGTTGATATTCACCACAAACTGCTATAGGCATAAAATCAGGTAATTCTGGAGTTTTAACAATGGTGATGGTAAAGGATTCCGCTGTTGGACATATTTTTGGGAAACGTTCTGGAACCTGATTATGGGCATATACATAAAAGGTATGTGTATTTGTTACTGCGTTATCAGTGGTGTATTCAGTTGGATCGGTAGTATATGAAAAATCATAATCCGCAAGAAAAATTTCATCTACTCCGGTTAGTAGTGAACCTACTCCGGTTACTTGTCTGTAATATTTACCAACAGCTAAATCGGGTAATCTGTATTCATCACATACGGTGTCATCTTCAAATACACCAAGATTAATACCTAATATATTTATGGTAAAAGTAGTTTCATTGGTACAGCTTGATAAGTCTTCTCTTTCATTATAAATGTATATAGGTATGCTTTCATTAGCCATGGTTCCAGGTAGTATTTCAGTACCTATTTCATCTCCAGCTTCATACATAGTACCTTGTCCGTTTGGTTCAGAGTAATAGTTTCCATTGGTTAAAGGAGCTAATATATATAGATCACATACATACTCATCAGTAAAATTTTCAATTGGAGGGAGCTCTAAAATTTCAACTTCAAAACTAGATTGATCATTACAGCCCGTTACGGGGTCTTCCTCATAGATATAAATAGTACTGGTTTCTGATATTACCTCTCCATTGCTGTATGTAGTAGTACTAGCAGGAGGGTCTTCAGTTTGATCATCAACATAATATGATGCTCCTGGGTTAATTAGAGAGGTGTCTATTATATAGAGATCATTAATACAGTGTTTTACATCTTCAAAAATATCAACCACAGGACTAGGGTTAATTGTTAGGGTAAAAACCATGTTCTCCGTACAATTAGGAGTAGTACTGGTTTCAGCATATATGTATATGTCAACTGAGTTTGTTTGCTCTATTGTTATTTCTGGAGATGTTGCAATTGTTAATGTATCTCCATTTTGATTTATTGTTATTACAGTTTCTTGAGGGATGATAATCCCTTGTCCATTTGCTTCTAAAAAATAGTTCCCCACTTCAAGTAGCGGTAAGGTGTAGCTATCACATTTCGGTGTGATGACTGGTTCATTAATAATATCTATTTCAAAATCCCAATCGCTTTCACAAAGAATGGAATCTGGTTCACCATCAGTTAGAAAGTCATGTTCTTCGGAATTATATACATAATAGGTTCCTGAAGTAGTAATGACACCTCCAACACTTAACATATTTCCAGTGCCACCTGGAGCATCGTAATATATTCCGTCAGTAAGCGCAGGTAAGGTATAGTCTATGCAGGTAACTACATCAGCTGGCTCATCTACTGGTGGGGGGGCATATATAGTAATGTCAAATCCCTCATCTCTACATACTGTTAGTAGCCCTGTATTAGGATCGATAGTTTCTGCATAATAATGAATTGTTATGAAAAGGTCTGTTCCTACTGCGGTGTAAAGTGTACCAGTTGGTATTAATATACTACCACTACCATTAGGACCACCTGTTGCGGTATAGAAGGCACCTGGGAGGAATTCTTCAATAACAAATGTGCCACAATTTTGTAATTCAGGTGCATATTCATCAATGAAAGTAATTGTAAAGCTAGATTCATTAAAGCATCCATTAGCATCTGGTCCTGAAAGAATGTAAATAGTATCTTCATCAGTTATTAAGTCACCCGAATTTAATTGAGTTGTTGAATCTGGGTCATTAGGGTCGTATGGTCCATCATAATATACACCATCTGGAATTCCATCCCCATCTAGATCTGGAATATCGATAAGGGTATATTCACTACATTCCAATATGTTTGGTAAGGTAGCAACAACCGGAAGTGGATTTATAATTATGTTAAATGATTTTGTATCATCAAAACAATTAGGGTCAGCATTATTTACTATTAATACCCAAATTTCCTGACTGGTAATTCCTGTAGGAATGTTAATACTTCCTCCTAAAGAATTTTGATTATCTAAGTCAGCTTGTGAAGCATAATAAGTAATAGTAAAATCAGCAGCGTTTAAACCATTTAAAATTTGAATGTCCTGTACCGTTAAATTAACCGTTGTGGTATTAGGGCTTTCGCAAATATCAATGTCATTAGGTTGTGTAGCTACAGCAGCAGCGCTTACTGTTAAATCAAAATTTAGTACTGCATTACAATACACACCGGTAGCGATATTTAAAATTTTAATGTAGATGGTGTCGTTATTACCATCACTTTCATAGCTAGTAACATCAGTAACACTTATTGGGGTGCTAGGGATATCCGCTTGAGTGGCAAAATAAATTACATTGTATATGGCAGGGTCTAAACCAAGGAGTATTTCATCATTAAAACTTAAATCATAATCGTATGTAGCGGAACCATTATCACATTCCGATAAGTCATCTGGATCACCAATTGATAAATCAGAAATTGTGATGGAACCGGAAATGTTACATGCGGTACTATTTTTAATGGCAATTACAGTGTAGGTTCCTGCTTGTGTAGCTGTTAAGGTATTGCCTGGGCCACCTATAGGATTCCCGTCTAATGTCCATAAATGTGTAAATTCAGCGTCATTTAAACCAGTGGTAATACTGATATCATTTCCGTCACAAATAGTGGCGTCATCTCCTAAATCTATTTCAGTAGTAAATGAACCTGTATCAATAAATACGGCAGAATCAAAATTGGAGTTATTATAATCACCAATAACCAAACGTATTCTATATGGATCTCCAGGAGTTAATATGGAGGAAGCATTTAATACTGTAGTATGACCACGCATATTTAAAGTAGAACTTGCAGGGTCATCAACATTGTATACGTCAAATAAACTAGGGTTTTCAGAAGTACAGCTTCCATTGTAGGCATTGTCACGAATAGTAATTACGGTTATGGGATCGGTAGTACTAGGTACTATCGCTAAATTAGTGGTTGTACCTGCATTAATGTCGGTTAATAAAAATGCAAAAACATCAGAAAAACCACATTGCCATGCGCCGTACTCATTTGAAGCGAATATAAAATCAAAACTAAAGTCGCTTGATATAGGGGTGAATTCAAATTGCAAAAAAGCAGTATCCGTAATTGGATCAGTCTGTCCTGCGTTGGCACTAATTGTTTCTAAGGTAGGGTCACTACTAGAATTTACCTGACTACTTAAATTAGTATCTGTATATGGTCCTTCAGTAAACTTAGCTATACCAGTGCGTAAAATAATTCCTTCTGTAAGTGGAAAAGCGGAACCATTACTCTCAAATTGTGCAACCGATTGTGGAGATGAATAAGATATGTTGGTTGGATCAATACATGAACCGTTTAATAATAAGTTTGTTAAATCTGTTGCAGAATAACTTGTGTCGTCAACAGTAATGGTTTGAGAAAACGACAAACAGGAAAATAGTAGTAGTAAATAACAACTTTTCATTAATATAATCTTTTGGGGGATTAGCACATTAATTTACATAAAAAAATATAAATTTGATATGAAATTACATTTTATTTTAACATTTTTATTAAAATGTTGTAAACTCCATTAAAAGAGTAGAGTATAGGTGTTTTGATGTTAGAAACTGTTGTGAAATAATAGAAATGATAGGTTTTAAAGACCCCCATATTTATAAGGAAATTATAAATATGGGGTAGTATATGTATTGAAATATGTTTTCGAATTAGAAATTCGGACTTAAGGCATACTTTCTGTAGAAATTATCTAGTATAGTAATAACTTCGTCTTCTGTATCTACAATATTAATTAAGTCTAAATCTTCAGGGCTAACAGTTTTATGGGTTTCAACCATAGTCGATTTTACCCAGTCCATTAATCCAGTCCAATATTCCGTTCCTACAAGTATAATGGGGAACTTTTCAATTTTTTTAGTTTGTATTAAAGTGATGGCTTCAAATAATTCATCCAAAGTTCCAAAACCTCCAGGCATCACTACAAAACCTTGTGAGTACTTTACAAACATTACTTTACGTACAAAGAAGTAATCATGATCAATACTCTTGTCATTGTCGATATACGGATTATCATGTTGTTCAAATGGTAATTCAATATTAAGTCCCACAGAAGTTCCTCCTCCTATATGAGCACCTTTATTACCAGCTTCCATTATCCCTGGTCCACCACCAGTAATAACTCCGTAACCATGGTCTACAATTTTATTAGCTACTAAAACGGCTAATTCATAATATTTATCCCCAGGTTTAGTACGTGCTGATCCAAAAATTGATACAGAAGGACCAATTTTACTCATTTTTTCGAATCCGTTTACGAACTCACTCATTATTTTAAAAATAGCCCAAGAATCATTTGTTCTTATTTCGTTCCAGGTTCTGTTTAATTGTGTTTTTCCCATATATAAGTAGTGTAACTGATTGTTTCTTCAACCCAATCAAAAGTACTCTTTTTTATGAATTATGCTAATTTAAGAGTTTAAAAATAGGTTTTTGTTGCTAAAGTTATATTCTTATACAAGAAGACGTCACTATATTTAGTGAGATTCAAATACCTAGTCTCGGCTATATTTTTTAAATTTCAATATAAGGTTAAGGCGTATTTTGCACATTACTAGTTGCTTAGGTGTTTCTTAAAATAAACAAAGTTTATGTGGAGGCTATTATCTTGTTTTTTGTAGTTTAGCGACACCAAATTATTAGAACTAAACATATATTAAATTGAAAAATTTAAACAAATTACTTCCTATTGTTAATATAGTATTAACATTAGGGATTCTCCTTTTTCTAGCATTTTACGTGACTTCTGAATCGAAAAAAAATGAAGTTGTATATATCGATAATATTATTTTGTTTAATGGCTTTAATATGGCTAAGGACATGTCTGATATTCACACTAAAAAAATCAGGATACAAACCAAAAAGTTAGATAGTTTGTATCAGTTGTTTCAAATGGACATCAAATCAAAAGATGAAAACAACATAAAGCTGAGCCAACAGAAAGTACAAAAGGAGGATGAGGCCTTGTCAGTTATGAAACAGCATTTTTCCAATATAATATCACAACAAATATGGGATAGGCTTAATGCATACATTAAGGAGTATGGAAAAGCACAGGAATTCAAAATAATATTAGGAACTCAAGGTGGAGGTAATGTAATGTATGGAGATGATACTATGGATGTAACTAGTAGTGTGTTAGAGTATGCTAATTTGAAATATGAAGGGAATTAGTATAAAATAGGGTAACAAAGCTTAATTACAGCAACCTACTCTTTACAGAATCTATTTAATTCATTTGTAAAAATATAAATTGACCAATCTATACTACATACTAATACTATTATGTTTTAGTCTTGTTTCTTGTAAAAAAGAAATAAAAGATACGGAGCAGGTTTATGATGCGTATCATCGACTATCAAATATTGGTTGGAAATCAAAAAAGATCAACCATTATATCAATACTATAAATTATACTGCTACTGAAGTTCCAATCGCCTATTATATTTTAAAAGATCAAGGAAGTAATGATTTAAAAAAAGTTGATTCTATATATAATGTACATAAAAGAGAACGTGTATTAGAAATCGAGTTTCATCATGACGAGGAAAAGGATTTATTGTTGGGTGAGTTTACTAATAGGAGTTATGAAGAAGCTGTAAAATACATGGCTTTTGCCATTCAAAAAGATTTTACCATTGTAACCAGTTCAAATGATACGATATCATGTGCTGGAGTACAATTCGAACGCAATTTTAAAGTAGCGCCTTTTAAGAGAGCGCTTTTATATTTTGGAAATATTAATCCAGATGACCAAATACAGTTGATTTATACTGATGAGTTATTTGGTAACGGAATTATAAAATTTAAGTTTAAAGAAACACCAATAAAGTTATAACATAGTATGACGTTTAAACAAATTAGAGAAGGAAAGTTCACCAAAGTTGTGGTAAGTTATTTAGCAATACAAATAATGGTGCAATTTACAGGAGGAAATCAGTTATTTGCCTTAACCGGAGGACCATCACAGCCAGAATTCACGTCTTTCACACCAATAGGAACTTCTGATATGGTAAACCTTACCAGTGGAGATTTTAACTATAACATTCCGATTATGGATGTAGGTGGTTATCCTTTAAATTTAGCATATGATTCGGGTGTTACTATGGATCAAGAGGCTTCATGGGTTGGTTTAGGCTGGAACATGAATGTAGGGCAAATTGCTAGGAATGTACGTGGATTACCAGATGATTTCAATGGAGATGAAATGATTTATGAAAATAACATGCGTAAAAATTTTACTGTAGGAATAGATACAGGAATTCAGTTTCCTGTGTTTGGAGTTGAGTTTATAAATTTAGGTGTTGGTTTAGGAATGAAGTATAATAACTATAACGGTATTACTTTTAATGTAAGCTATGGTGCTAGTTTTGATATTTCAGAAAATGTACATGTGGGCTTACAAGTATCTTCAGCAGCGGGAGAAGGTGCTACAGCAACACCTAGTGTTGGCTTTCATTCTAAAAGAGATGGAAGTAAGAAAAATTTCATGGATGGTTTTACATCTAATGTAGGAGTTTCTTTCAATTCCAGACAAGGGATTTCAAGTATGAATATGTCAGCATCTAGAAAGAATTCGTATACGCGTTCAAAAGAAGATGGATCGTGGAGTAGAGATAAATACGGTAAAGCAGGTGGTGGTGTAGGAGGAAGCTTGTCTTTTAATGATAATTTGTCTTTCACACCAAGTAGTTCTTTAAGTTTTATAAATAGAAGCATCGTATTAGACTTTGGTTTAGGATTAGAATTATATGGTTCTGAAGGCCCACAAATTCAAATTACAGGTTCAGGATCTATTCAGTACTTATCTCCAGCAGACAAGTATAAAGCAGCAAATGCGTATGGATATGCAAATACGGAAAATGCATCTCCGGTAACTTCTATTTTAGATTTTAACCGAGAGAAGGACAGAACCGTGACTAAAAACACGACCATGTTACCCATAACTAATTATACATACGATATTTACTCTGTTCAAGGGCAAGGTGTTGGAGGGATGTATCGTCCGTATAGAGGGCAGGTAGGTACTGTTTACGATAAAACAGTGGTGTCTAACGGTTTTGGGGGAGCGTCTGGTTTTGAAGTAGGTTTAGGTACTGCATTGCATTTAGGTGGTAATGGAAAATCGAATCCAACAACTACAACTACAGGTTTATGGTCATCAAATAATCCTGCTTTGGCTAATTATTTTGTGTTAAACAATATGGGGAAACCTGATTATGAACCTATATATTATAAAATGGTTGGTGAAATGAATGCTGACCCTGAGTATAAGCCAGATGGTTTACCAGTATTGTATGATGACATGGAAACAAGTAACCCTATTAAAATACAATTAATAGGAGGTAAGTATAGTAGAAGAACAGGGAATAAATATGATGTAAAAACATATGCATCAAATGGTGCTATTAATTACCATGCAACGCCAATAAAAAAGTTAAAAAGAGAGAAAAGATATCCTAGAAATCAATCGGTACAAATGATTAAGTATAAAGACGTAAAGGACGGTCAGGACGGACAATTACGTTTAGGTGAAAAACTACCTAATTTATTAGGTAATAGTGAAGGGTCTCGTGTGCCCGATGACCATCATGTTGGAGTTAAAATAATTAAGCCAGACGGTTCTGTATATGTTTTTGGAGAAACGGCTTACAATACACAAAAAATAGAAGCTACATTTGCCTTAGGGGTAAATCCTAGTTTTGAAAATGATGATTGTTCAAAAGAAATAGCAAAATATGCTACTGGTGATAATACTATAGAAAATAGTAAAGGGACAGATCATTTCTTAAGTAAAACACATACACCTGGTTATGCGCACACCTATTTATTGTCTTCAGTATTGTCCTCAGATTATGAAGATTTAACGAATAACGGCCCTTCAAATGATGATTTAGGAGCATATACGAAGTTTATATATTCAAATCCTTTACAATATAATTGGAGAGTGCCTTATGGGGTAAATACAGCTACCTATAATGCTGGTTTAAATACTGATATAGGAGATGATAAAGGAAATTATATATACGGAGTAAAAGAGCTTAAATATATTGACAAAATAGAAACAAAAACACATATTGCTATTTTTGATTTGTCAGACAGAGAAGATGCTAAAGGTGTTGCAGGAGAAGATGGTGGACCCGGTTCTGGGAAAATGAAACGTATTGATAAAGTATCATTATATTCAAAACCAGAATATGAGAAATTAGTAAATATCTACAGTACCTCTGCTAATATTCCTGTTCAGGAATTGAAG
The DNA here is from genome assembly GCA_002733415.1 of Kordia sp. Classification (GTDB taxonomy): domain Bacteria; phylum Bacteroidota; class Bacteroidia; order Flavobacteriales; family Flavobacteriaceae. The sequence continues at coordinate 59,297 of NVVR01000012.1, forward strand.
AAAGCAGCCATTAAAATAGCGCATTTTGAATATGATTATTCAATGTGTAACGGAGTAGATAATGGTAGCTCTGGGAAGTTAACTTTACAAAAAGTATATTTTACCTATAGAGATTCTAATATGGGGAAGTATACGCCATACCAATTTAATTATGCAGAGTTAACAGATGCAGACGAGCAAGCTTTGGCAGCAACATTAGGTGATATTGATGATAATACAACAGATAATATATTCAACCCTGATTATAGCTTAAAAATGAATGATGTTTGGGGGAATTATAAGCCACATCCAAATGGTTATGGTTGTGCTCCTGATCAAAATACAACGGCTTCAGAATTTCCGTTTGTGCAACAAAAAAGCAAGACACTACAAAATATATATACCAAAGCGTGGACCTTAACTTCTATAGAATTACCTTCTGGAGGTAAGTTAAACTTAGAGTATGAAACAGATGAGTATAGTCATATACAGAATAAAAAGGCTATGGAAATGTTTAAAGTTGTTGGAGTTGGGAACAATCCAACAGATTTAAATAAAGAGTATTTATATGATTATTGGACAGGTCCTAAAGATTTTGTATTTGTAGAAGTTACACCTGGTACTACAGACACCGAATTTAAGAATAATTATTTGGCAGATATTGGGGCTTCAGATTACAATCCAATGTATTTCAAGTTCATGTTAAACATGACTAAAGAACAAGATCCTAAGTATCATGATTATGTTACAGGGTATGCATTGGCTGATAGAGCTGCAGCATATACATTTGAAAATAATGGAAAAACCTATGGAGCTATAAAAGTTAAACGAGTTAAGAAAGGCGGAGGTATCGCTGGTGGAGAAATGGTAAGTCCTATTGCAAAAGCAGGTTGGTATTTTGGTAGACAGTATTTAAACAGGCATACCTATGGTTTAGCAGCGATGAATGATGATGATGGGGACTTGTTGGATTTGGGGCAAAACTTTGTGTCAGCTATAAGTAATGTTACAGAAATTTTTGAAGGGCCAAATGAAGCGTTAAAGAAAAGAAAGATAGCGCAACATTTTTTTCCAAATAAATCATGGATACGTTTATATCAGCCAACAGGTAAGAAATTAGGTGGTGGTTGTAGAGTGAAAAAACTCTCCTTATCTGATAATTGGGATGTAATGACTGGTAATACGGATAATGAACTATATAAAAATCAGTACGGACAGGAATATAATTATAATAACAACGATGCTGTAGTAAATGCTGATGGTGTAATTATTAAAGAGGCAACTACGAGTGGAATTGCGACTTTTGAGCCTAATGGTAGTAGAGAAAACCCGTTAGTACAACCTATTTATGATAAGCACGATAAGTTACTAGCGCCTAAAGAATCTAATTATGTAGAAAAACCTGTGGGAGAATCCTTATTCCCTTCTCCTACTGTTAGTTACGGAAGAGTGACAGTGAGTAATTTACAGCACGAAAGAGATGGTGATGATGGAGTAATAACCTTAAAGAAACATGCTACAGGTAGGGTAATTAATGAGTTTTATACCTCAAAAGATTACCCAACAATTGCTGATTATACTACAATAACACCTAAGGTAGATATTTCAGGGATATTGGGAGGGATATTAAAGGTTAGAACTAGGCAACACTTAACTTACTCTCAAGGATATGTGATTAGAACTAATGACATGAACGGGAAGCAAAAAGGGCAAATTGTTCAGTCTGAAGGGCAAACAAATGCTGAATTTATTTCTAAAGTTGAGTATAAATATTCGAAAAAAGCTAATGGAGAACTAAATAATATTTTTGATGTCATACATCCTGACGGAAAAGTTACTAAAGGGCAATTAGGAGTTTCTTATGACATGATTAATGATTTTAAAAGCAATAGGACGGACTCTAAAACAGTAGGGGTAAATATGAATTTAGCAAATTTATTAGTATTCATAGGAATTTTACCTGTACCTATTCCATTACCAGTTATACAAACACATGAAACCTTATTAAAAACAGCTGTTACTACTAAAGTAATACATTCTGCAGGTATTATGACAGAAAAAATAGCCTATGATTTAGGATCAACAGTATCTACTAAAAACTTAGCTTGGGATGCACAAACTGGAGATGTATTGTTAACAGAGACTATAAATGAATATGATGATACCTATTACAATTTTTCATATCCTGCTAATTGGGTGTATAAAAATATGAATCATGCTAGTAATAATTTAGACTTAAGAGGAAATTTTAAAACTATTACTAATGATAATTACCATGTTCTTGCAGTAGGTCAAGGATATTTAGCAAGTGGTGATGAGTTGCATGTCCCTGCCTATGTAAATAATGATAGATTGTGGGTTGTTGATGTTAATAGCACAGGTGATGTGAAGTTAATGAAAAGAGATGGTACTGTTGTAACGGAGAATTTAAGCGGAATGGATTTTATGGTGTATCGTTCAGGATATAGAAATATGCAAACAGCATCTATGGCATCTGTTACTACGCAGAAGAATCCAATTACTAGTTCTGGAGTGATCAATATAGATGAATCGTATAAAATTGTTAATGCAAGTGCAGTAGAATATTCTGATGCTTGGACCCCACAATGTGAATTCAGGTTGCCAGAAGTTAATTCGGCATTATTTAATAATAATGGAGATTTAATAAATATAGAAACCATTGGTTTTAATCCATATTTATATAACATTAAAGGAAATTTTAGAGCCGTTAAATCATATGCGTATTTAGCAGCCAGAAATAATGGAAGTGAAGGTTTTCACCCAAGAAATGAAGGCTTTTTTAAAACATATAAACCCTTTTATTTAAAAAATGGAGTTGGATGGCAAAAAAGTGTAGGAGTAAATTCTAAGTGGACCTTTGCTAGTCAAGTAGCGCAGTATAGTCCATATGGAGCAGAAATAGAAAATAAAGATGCATTAAATCGTTTTTCTGCAGCTCAATATGGATATCGGTATACATTACCTACAGCTGTAGGTTCTAATACTCAATATAAAGAACTGGGTTTCGATGGCTTTGAGGATTATGGGTATTTGCCATTAAATGGTAATACTGCAAATCCAATAAATGCACATTTTGGTTATCAAGATGTATTACCTACTAGTGACATTTCTGTGTTGACAGAGGAAGCAGCACATACAGGAAGAAGTAGTGTGAAAGTAAACCCTAAAGCAAGTTTAAAAGTAGTAAAGAATTTGATAAATAATTCTGGAGACCCGTGTTCTAGTGGTCAATCTGGGGTCTATACTATCTTTGGTAGTTTAGGACAAGAACCATGTTCTAAAACCTTTCAAATTCGTGCTAATTGTACGGAGTTAGTTTATGAAAGTATCTTGGTGGGCACAGGAACTTATATTAGGCTTTATGAACCAAACGGAAATACATTAGCAACTATAAATGCTTCAGGAACAGGAACGATTACGAGTGTTCCTTTTGAGCAAGATGTTTTTATAGAAATTGTGTCGTGTATTGAGGGTGATGGAGCTGGTACAACTTTAAAACTAAAATGTAACTCAGGTGGCTGTACGAATGAAGTTTTCACCCTTAACTAATACTATAAAAGCAATGAAAAATATAATTTTAATAATAGTATCGTTTTTATGTTGGTTTACTTCTCTTAGCCAAAATGAAATTAGAATTAATGGAGATCCGTATTTTACAACAATTAATCATTGTTTGAGTGACGGAAACCTAACTATTACTCCAGAATTATATGTAGGGGGAGTATTACAGTCCGGAGTTGAGTTTGAAATTGCAGGATCTTCAGGGACAGTACTTGTTGAACCAAATTACGTTGATTGTACAAATTATACTACTACTACTTTTACAACTACTGATCATGAAATTGACTTTTCTGATATGTTGTGTAATATCAACCATCAAAGAGAAATGATAAGGTTGGAAATTAAGGTAGTTAATAATGCTATAGATAATTATAACGGAGTAGATTTTCAATTACGGATTAATTTATTCAATGATAGAGAATTTACGATTAGCCCAGCTGTTCCTAATAATTTCATTTTAAATATTGATGCAAGCAAGTATTGTGAATGGCCTAGATTTCAGGATATAAAAGAAGAAATGTCTTCTTTGAATTATAATATTAAGTATGGGGCATCACTTAATTTCAATTATACCCGTGCTGTATATACAACACAAAATCAATCCCCACCATCTCCAGAAGGATTACCTCAAAACTACAATAATTTTATAACTACTACTAGTTCTTTTGCGCCTTTCATTGTTAGATTATACCCAAGATTTAGTTCTGTTATGGGAGGGCAAAATCCATTTGGTTCTAACTCTCAAAATGGTTGTGAAATTGATGGTTTATCAATCAGGGTAAGAGTTTTTGGCCAACCAACAGGAGAAAATAATCTAATGAGTTCAATAACCTTAACAGATGTAGATGTATGTGATATAAGCGAGTTAGCAGTTAATAACTATACTATTAAGCCTGTAGCTGTTTTTGGAGCGTCATTTCCAGGGTATTCAGGATTACTTGGCCCTGGGCAGTTTCCTCCAATGTCAACATTTAGGATATCAGTTAGAACCGGATCAAATACTGAGTTATTCACACAGAATTTTTCAACTTCAAACAATGAGTATAATGGTCCTTTATATAATCTAAACAATCCTGCATTAAATATTTCTGATGGTTCTATTGTCGTAAGCTTAATAAATTATCCATGTAATCCACCATCATCGTCGGGAATATGTACACTATTTTGTGATGAGGCATGGAGTAAAACTAACTTGTATTTTCATAATGAAATTCAGCGAGTTACTGACTGGAACATGCCTAGATCTCATTTTACAGCTGGTTTGGATCTTGATAAAGACAACGATAATTTAGATTATGAATTGAATTATGGGAGTTTATACTATCATTTTATAGCAAATCAAAATGTGATAGATGTTCCCGAAGATACTTCAACAGGGTTAATACCCGGTTTTGAATTTAAGATGTATAAAGATGCTGCAGGAACCAATCAGATTACTATTTCTGATTTCGATGATCATATACCTGAGTTGGATTATGATAATTTTAATGGTGAAGATTATAATTTAGATTCTCCATGTAACACAATACCAAGTGTGACAGTTTATTTTGATGTGACTTCTATGGGTAATGATGGTTGTGGATTGTATAGTAATCATATAGATCAATCAACAACTGTAACAAAAAAATTAATGCCTTTTACGGTTTCTGTGTTCGATTTAGATGTGCCAAAAGCAAACCCTGACCAGTATTTTTGTGTACAAGATAATGCAGTAGCCTCAGATTTGGTATTAGAATCTATAATTCCAGGAAACATCACCCATATTTGGAATAGTCCAATAGGAGGTAATCAACTTGCAAGTACTGAAGAATTAGTAGATGGTCAAGAGTATTATTTGTCTGAATTTGGTTTTGTGGAATACGGATGCGGTTTTATTCAAGGAACTCAATACGATTCAGCAAGAAGGCGTAAAGTTGTGACTCATTTATTACAAACCTGTAGTCAGAATACAGAAGTGTGCCCGTGTAATTCTTTTCAACTGCAAAAAGGAGAAAAATATGTAGCGAGTGCTTGGGTAAAAGAAAATTGGGATGAACAACAAACAACTTATAACAATGCAACTTTAGGACTTCAGTTTTTTGATGGAACCGTAAACACCTTATCTTTTAATTTTAAGCCAGAAGGAGCTATTATTGACGGATGGCAGCGTATAGTAGGGGAATTTATAGTCCCATTTAATGCCAATAAAATAAGTATTAACTTAAATAATGCGGTTATACCAACTATAATTGGAGATCCATTTGCTCCAGTAACCGTTTCTAGTACTGTACCAACAACGCATTATATTTTTGATTTTTTAGGAGATGATTTTGAATATTGCAATCGCATTACATCAATTGTTTCAGCAAATGTTCCATCAGGTGTTTTATTAGGGGTAGATAGTATTCATCAAATAGAAACACCTAGTGGAGTAGTAATGAACGTAAAAGTAGTAAGTAGCGCAGCTTTTGGAGTTAGTAATACAGGAGCTATATCGGCAACATTATTAGGCACGAGTCCCTATACCTGTAATGATTTAAGTACGGATGCTTCAAGTGAACCAGTTGGAGAGGTAGTTTCTGCTTATTTTGATGATATACGTATTCATCCATTTAATGGGAATATGAAAAGTTTTGTATATGATCCTATTACACAACGATTAATGGCAGAATTAGATGAAAACAATTACGCTACCTTTTATGAGTATGATAAGGAAGGTGGATTGGTACGTGTAAAAAAGGAAACTGAAAAAGGCGTGTACACTATTCAAGAAACGCGTTCAAAAAGTTCGACAGCAGATTAACGATGAAAAAACAGATACTAGGATTAATAGCGTTGTGTAGCACTTTTATTATTTCTGCTCAGGATTTTAAGACTGAGTTTAATACATACTTAGCGGCTAAAAAAGTTGAAAAAAACCATCAAGTTAATATAAATTATAACTTGTATAAAGGAATAAAAGGGACTAAATCATATGAGTCATATAGTGGAGTACAAGCAAAGCTTGGGAGTGTAATATATCAAAAAGTTGCTACTACAGAGTATATATTAGGGAAAGATTTCGTGGTGAAATTAAACCATGATGAAAAGGCTATGATGGTAGGGTATTCTTCTAAATCATTACAAACAGATATTACGCAATTAGATGTTGAAAGCTTAAGGCCTTATTTTAAAGAAACTTTGGTTGTTGATCATGGAAATTACCTGTCATTTGATTTATCCTTTGGGAATGTGCAAAACATACCTGTATCTAAAGTAATTTTAGAAGTGAGTAAAAAAGATTACAGCTTAAAAAAACAAATAGTTTATTATAACATGCTTTCGGATTTTTCGGTATATGATACAGAAAAAAAGGATAAACGAAAAGCAGAATTAAATATGGCTCGGTTAGAAATTAGCTATACCGGTTATAAAAATAAGATTGACTTAGATAAAAGTGTTTTTGTAAAAGAAACTTATTTTATCTATCAAAATAACACGATTGAAACTGCAAAACAATTCAAGGATTTTGAATTGTTTTTTGCAAAATAAAAATAGTACCGTTTATGTATTTATTAAAAAGAGTATTGATGAAAAAAAGAATCTTTAGTTTTTTATGCTTATTTGTAGCTTTGTTTTGTACAAACAGTGCATTAGCAACAGAGGTGCAAAACACCATAGTGAAACAGGCAGTTGCAGAGATATCATCTACGAGTGTTTTTACTATTCAAGATCTTGAATTTGGTGCACCAGGAGCCTTAACAGTAAATCCTAAAGCGTATATACGATTGTATATAGATGAAGATAAACGTTGTCAAGATTGGTTTACATATAGTATTACGTTGAATGTAACACCAATATTACCCTCTAATGTGTTAGAAACATCAGCTACTGTAGCAAAAACATTAACGGTTGAATACAGTCCTTTTCCAGGTCAACAATATATAGATGTAGATTTACATGAGCTAGTTAATAGATATGGGGTACAGGTATCAGTACAAGATATCTCAATTATTAACAAGGATACGAATACGGCTTTAGGATACACTCCAGAAAATGTGTATTTAGAATTAGGCTTTAAAGCAGAACGTTACTATCCATTAAGTACAGCAGTACCATCTGTAGGGAAAAGTATTTTACCAACAACGGCTAATCCGTGTTCTTTATTATTAAAATGGGCTCCAATAACTGGAGCAGAAGAGTATCAAGTAGAATGGACTTGGGTAGATAATTATAGCGCTACAGGAGTGGCTGCTTCATTAGCTGCTGGAAATGTAGTATTAACAACAAAAGATTTTGAAGAAAACAATACACGTGTACAGGTAAAGAAACCAATTGATGGTTCAGTGTTGCCAAGTTATGAAATCCCGTTAGTGTATTCTAAAGGATATATTGTGTATAGAGTACGTGCAGTGGGTAGATTTATTGATCCTGTAAATTACACAAAACTTTATTTTGGGAAATGGAGTACAGGAACCTCTGTGAAAAACAATGTGGCAGATTGGCAGTCAGTAAATACTTATAAAATCCTGCATTCACATGAAACCTTAAAAAACTGGCAGTTTCAAGCAAGTTATGCAGAAGAAGGGAAGAGTAAAATAGTTACTTCTTATTTTGGAGGTGATTTAAGAAATCATCAAACAGTAACAAAAATTAATTCCGACAATAATGGTAGCGGAAGTACTATTGTAGGTGAAGTTAAATATGATAAACAAGGACGACCAGCGATAGAAATTTTGCCCGTACCAGTTGGACAAGGAGTGAATAAAATTAAATACTATCCAGATTTTAATTTGAGTGATACTACTAACAAAGTATATAGTCATTTTGATTTTGATTGGGATGCTCCAGCTACAGCAGAAAATAGTTGCGAGATTAATTTATCAGGAATGTCAACGTTAATAGGGGCGAGTCGTTATTACTCACCTGGATATACAAATGGCGCTACAGGAATACATCATGATCAAGTGCCCAATGCGCTTAAATTCCCATACAGCCAAATAGAATATACACCTGATAATACGGGTAGAATCCGTCGTAAAGGAGGTGTTGGAAAAACACATCAATTGGGAACGGGCCATGAAATGAAATATTTCTATTCGCAACCTAATAGTCAAGCAGAATTAAATAGAATATTTGGATATAAGGTGGGGAATTACAACCACTATAAAAAGAATGTGGTTTTAGATCCAAATGGTCAAGTAAGTGTTAGTTATTTAGATCCGCAAGGAAGAACAATTGCTACCGCTTTAGCTGGAGGAAACCCTTTTAAAGAAGATGGAATAACAGATGTATTAGCACCATTAAATGACGAAGTAGATGCTTTAGGTGAATTACACCAAACACTAGTAGTTGATTTGTTAGATGGTGTTAATAATTTGTATGACACCGGTAGGTTTAGCCCCTTATTAGATGGAAAACAAGTAAGTAAGCAAATAGTAGCAATTCAAGCAAATTCCGATTATGGGTTTAGGTATATTTTAAAAGGACCTAAAAAACCTTTTCAGTTTATGAATTGCCCATATAAATTTCCGTATGAGTATGATTTAACCATTGGGCTAAAAGATGATTGTGGAAATGATTTGTTTATTGAAGAACCTACATTTATTGAAAAAATAAGAATAGAATCTGCAGTAGAAAAAAGAGGAGCAAAGCTACAAGTAGCTGAATATAATGTTTCTAAAGATTTAAGAGTTAATGCAGATGCTGTTTCACAATATTGGCAAAAGTTTTTCGATTCAGCATTAGAAGATGAATGTTTGTTAGGATTAGACGATTTTAAACCATTGTTTGATGATTGTAGTGAGATAGATTGTGAATTGGCAGCAACGGGAAAATGGAACTATATCAATACTAAGCTAAATGCAAATTATGCTGATCAAGGAATAGTCTTTACTATTGTAAATGAGGGAGTTAGTTTTTCTACTTCAGACACCGTATTAGAAGAAGAGGTACACTTAATGATTGAAGCTTTAGAAGATTCATTTGCTATTGTTACAGATTTGTGTACCGATAAATTTCAGTGTGATGTAGATCAAGCTTTATTGGAAGGTGATGTAAGTCCCTTTGGACAATATGGAGGAACAGCAACAGCTGATACAAATACGATAACCACGGATCCATTAAGTGTTTTTAATGAAAATAATATGTTGTATTATAATGGCACTACTACAGGGAACTCTTGGCGTAACCCAATGCCAGATTATGAAGATATTGATGGAACCCCTTCTGTTATTTATGTAAATTATGTAAATGGTAATTGGATGCCAAATGTATTGGGAGACAATACTGACCAGAGTAATACTAATGTAGCATATGATAATGTTACAGGTTTATACATCATTAAACCACAGTTTTTAGCTGATGTAAATGACTTTTTAGCAACTTGGAAAGCATCATGGGTTAAGGCACTATATGTGTACCATCCTGAAGCATGTTATTTAGAATATAGCCAAGCGGTTTGTGATACAAAAGTACAAGTAACTTCAGTAGGGGTATTGAGTTCTTTTGAGTTTGATGATTTATTGCGAAAAACGGAAACTTTTCAGGAAGCAGTAACTTTAGGGCTAATAGGAAGCAATCATCAAATAACGATGAATGCTGATCCTTATTTTAACAGTGAGTATTCTTATGAAGCTGATAATAACGGGTATAGCTATCAAATGTTTAGAAGAGCGGTTATGGACCGTGCATTGCAAACCAATATGGATAATTTGGGGACGCACATACTTGGGTTTAGTTATGCAGTAATGGAGTTTGGTAGTTTAATGAATGCTACTCAAGTTGGTGGTTTAGGAACACATGCTTCTGTATTTGGTGCTGTTGCAACTAATGCAACAGCAATAAGCATACAAGTAGGTGAAGAACCAAACGGTACGCCAGTATTTGCCAATTCTACCTTTAAAGATGAAGTCTGGAAGCAGTACAAAAATTATTATTTAGGCTTAAAAAATAAAATTTACAGTACTTGTTTAAACGCTAATTCATTTGCCTTAGGCTGTTATAATATTTGTTTGTCAGGGGAAAGTTTTGATTTGAGTGCAATGGCAGAATACACGGAACAAGATATTACTCAAATGCCAGTTTCTGGTGGTTATTTTGGTTCCTCATTAGCACCCTATTTTACAGCACCAATGATAGAAGGAATATCAGGTAATATCTTTGGTCATTTATATGGCGATATATTAGGTCATGCGACTAACTTAGGTAGCCCACAATTATGTGCTTCAGCTTCAGCGGGATTATATGCCGATAAAATAAAACGTTTTATTCCTACTGATGTATTGTATGATGCACAGGCAATCACTGATGCAGTTGCAAATGATACAGAAGAGGAGTATGCAGATAACTCTGCAGATACGGCAGCAGCAACCTATTATAATGAAACAGGAAAGTGCCCGATACAAATAGATTTACAAACCTTTTTAAATGGTTTTTTTAGAGAGCGTAATGATACCAATACGGCATTAACTAGTAGTTTAGAATACACTAACACGTATTTTACCATCCCGTTATTTACCCAAATGGGTGGAGTAGATGGAGAAGTACCACTTATTCAAGGTGATGTTAATGGTAATGTGCTAAATTTTGAAGTAAACGAAATTCAAAACGCCTGTACCAACCCCATAACCCTTACTTCGGACGAATATAGTTGGTCTAGTTACGGGAGTTGGAAAATTGTAAGCATCTCAGATATTTTCTTTTTAGAGGAAACTAATTTAGGTTCTCATTTTTCTGTATTAGCAGTGATTAATGACGGAGGTGTAATAAAGGAAAGTGTTTTGACAGGGATTACCTGTATAGATTTAGAAAGTTGTAATGAATGTGGTTTATGTGAAGCAGAAAAAATTGATAAAGAAGCTTTACAAAATGAGTTCTTAGATTTATATAGGTATATATATGATAGTGGAATTTATTTATTAGATACAGAAGTACCTATAACATTGCCCTATGAAATTAGAAAATTATTAAAAGCGATAAGATATACTACAATTACAGATAATGATATAAACAATGCTGCATATGTAAAGATTAATCATTGTAGTCCTCCTGATTGCGAAAATTTTGTTAGAGCGATTAAAGTTGGACATAAATATATGGTATTGGATAGATTTACTACATCAATATATGGTTCATCCTCAATATTTAACCATGTTAACTCTATAGACAGTGTTACCCTACCTCCGTTGAATGGAGTATATACCTTTAGTAACCCATTGCTAATTAATAATGAATTACGTGCCCCTTTTGGACTTCTAGCTTCTAGTGTTAATTCGAGTAATAATTCTTATTGTACTACTAGGGCTTGTAATGGAATGACAATAAAATATTATAGTTTAAAATGCGGGATAGAATTTCAAAATAGAAAGATAGAAGAAGAATTAGAGAAAGAGATATTAGATTCAAATTCTGATAAAATAGATCGTTTTAATTCATCTGAAACTGTAGAATCTAACCTAAAATTAAATGCTAATTCAAATGTAATATTAGCCAACAGTAATAACCAAGCATTTGTAGATGATTTATTAAGTTGTGATAATTTATCAAGAGAAATTATAAAGGAATATTATGCGGTAAACTTAACAAATTTATTAAATTCAGTTATTCAAAATGGCTCTAATACGATTAATATTGAATCCGTATTACCTGATAGTTATACGTATTTCTTAAAGCAATTTTTCGATAAGGTATTTAGGTTTTCTGGATTTTTAAATGAAGATGATATATTTAATACTAATGAGTTAGTTTTTATTAAAAATTCACCAACAACTTCACCAACAATATCTTATTATTCAACTCTAAGGTTTCCTTCTCATGGTTTTGAAATACCTCTTGCTTCAACACCAAATTTTGAAGACTTAGGAACTATTAACTCAATAACGTTTGTATCATACCCAACTTTTTTCCCTGAGTATAGACTTTTTTCAAGTAATGCCACTTGGAATTATACAGATATAACTGGGAATACACTTGATCAATCTAAAGCTTTTCGTATTTATAAAGATAATACTTGGTTTGCAGATTATAGTTTTAAATGTAAAGTAGCGATTAATGATGATTGTTGCATAATCCAACCCGTAGCACCGGTAAGTTGTGATGTAGCTTGGGAAGCATATAGTGGTCCTAGTGGTCTTAATATTCAAGAAGTAACTAAAGATAACGGTACTTCAAGCACAGCAGATGATTACACTGTATTAGAATCTGGTTTAGTAGCAGGATTGCTGTTTCCAGATAGTTTTAATAAAGATTATTTCTGCGGAATGAATTTACAATTCATTGCTGCTAACTATTTACATTATTTAGATCAATTAAATATTGATAGTATTGATGATTTAGGGTATATAAGCATTAGTGTATTCGGTAACACAAGCCTAAACTACGGTTTTAATGATGCTGATACACCGGAAGATGATATGATTCTATTAATAGATGATTATGCCTTATCTGTTACAAATGGTAGTACGCAAACTTGGAATGAATATATTGAGGTATACTATACTACAAATTTACCATGTGTGCCAGCACAAATACCAGTAAATTCACCTATAGTACCAGAGGAGTCTGATCCGTGTAAGGATATTTTAACAGTGTTAGCAAATACGTATGCACAGGATAGTTACTTAAACTATTTAGCACAACTAGAAGCTCAATTTAAAAAAGAGTATATAGAAAGTGCTATAGCTGGAGCAGAAGAAGATTTTATAATGGAGTATGCTGATAAAGAGTATCAATATACCTTGTATTATTATGATCAGGCTGGTAACTTAATCCAAACCATAGCTCCAGAGGGGATGGCTAGGTTAGATGAAGGGAAAACTACATCGGAAATTAACCAGCTAAATCAAGTAGTTAATGAGCTCAGAGTTGGTAATGCTACAAATACTGCAGTAGATCCAGCTCATAGAATGCCTACGCAATATGTGTATAATACACTAAATCAGTTAGTAAAACAAGTAACGCCAGATGGTGGGCTTACTAGATTTGCCTACGATGATTTAGGAAGAATAATTGCCTCTCAAAATGGGAAGCAAGCTAATGAGCCAGGAGCACTAGTATTTAGTTATACCAAGTATGACGAATTGGGTAGAATAGTTGAAGCTGGAGAAATAGTATACACTATTAAAGCTGTTACCTATAGTATAACTGATGAAGGCAGGCTACAAGAAATTAGTACTGCTACAGGAATAAATTTAGTAAATAATTTTAATGATTTATATACTAATAAAAACGAAGTTACTCGTACAATTTATGATAACCCTTTAGAGTTTGTTCCAGGAACCAGTGGTTTTCCAGTAGCAAATTCATCAGAATATTTTGAGGATTATCAAACCTATAATGAACGTAATAGAGTAACAGCTGTATTGTATTTTGAAAACTTTAATGACGCTACAACTGTTGTAGGTCGTGATTTCGAAAATGCTATTTTTTATAAATATGATGTACATGGTAATGTATCAGAACTGGTTACTCAAAATCAGTTAATGTATGTGTCAGGCTATAATTTACATATTAAAAAGACAAAATATGAGTATGATTTAATAAGTGGAAACGTACACCAAGTTACCTATCAACCAAATAAAGAAGATCAATTTAGTCATCAATACAAATATGATGCTGATAACAGAATTGAAACAGTTTATAGCTCGTCAGATAATAAAATATGGGAAAAAGAAGCAGAGTACACGTACTATGATCATGGTCCTTTAGCGAGAGTCAAAATTGGTGATAAGGAAATTCAAGGGGTAGATTATAGGTATACTTTACAAGGTTGGTTAAAAGGAGTCAATTCTGAGTCGCTTGATCAAAATAATGATACAGGTAGGGATGGATTAAATAATCCAGTTAGTGGTGTCGGTAGAGAAAATGTAGCTAGAGATGCTTTTGGTTTTACATTAGATTATTTCTCTAATGATTATATGTCCAGATACAACCAAGTTGGTGGAGGTAATGCAACTAGTTACTCACAAGGAGCAACGGTGCCAAATAGTTTAGCAGGTGATTATAATTTATTCAACGGTAACATTAAACAAATGACTACTGGTGTTAGAAATTTAAGTTCAGAAAATCATAACATTACTTTTGGTTCTAAAAACAGGTATATATACGATCAGTTAAACCGTATTCATCAAATGAGTGGGACTAGTATTACTAAAAACGGGACAGTTAGTAGTATACAAAACGCCGCTAATACTAATTATACCTATGATAGAAATGGGAATTTAAACGAGTTAAATCGTTCTGCTTTAGATGCAAACAATAGTCTTGTAAATATGGATCAGTTGCGTTATAAATACAATAGAGATGCAAATGGAAATATTGTAAATAACAAATTAGCTTTAGTACAAGACGATTTAATAGATCAAGTAATTGCTGGAGCAGATTTAGAAGATCAAATTACAAAACTTCAAGACGTATTAGGGATAACATTTTCGATTAGTGATCCAAATTCACATAACTATGTGTATGATGAAATTGGACAATTAATAGAAGACAAAACAGAAGGTTTACAAATAGAATGGCGCGTAGATGGTAAAGTAAAAAGAGTATTGAAATTTGGAAAAATAATTTCTTTTCAATACGATGGATTAGGGAATAGAATTGCTAAAACAGATGACCAATCTCCTCTTGATGGGATAAAAGCGATTACTTTTTATAACAGAGATGCTCAAGGTAATGTTTTAGCCGTATATAAAGGCATTTCTGGTGGAGGTAGAAATGCTCCTCCTCCAACATTGAATTTAATAGAACACCATATTTACGGAAGTAGTAGGTTAGGGATTGAGCAGAAAAATTTACCTTTAATTCCAACTAGAATTGGAGGTCCTAAACAATTAAAATTTAAAGCTTCTAAAACAGTAATATCTGGTTCAGGGAAATCGAGCTCTGGGCACCCTGGAATGAGTGCTTTACAGCAGCAAAAGCCAAAAAAGAAAAAGAAAGAAAAAATTAAAGGACAACCTTCTACGCCGGTACAACAAATACCGAATATATCTGAGTTTTTAAAATTTCCTAAATTAGGAATAAAGGAGCTTGATGAAGCATATGCTAATATGTCTGTTAAAGAAAGAGCATCTGTAGATTTTGAAGCCATTAGAGCAAAAATAAAATCAGGAAAATTTAAAGTAAGTAAAGAAAACACTAAAGAATTAAGTGTTTTTAATAAGAATGCTCAGAAGTTAATAAATGAGTTTAATGTATTTAGTAGTAATAATTCAATTAAAACATTAAATACGAAGCAATTATCGGGAGTTAATGATATAAATATAGAAGAGGTTTTAGCTGAAAAAGGATATACACTTCCTCAACAAAAAATGGCTTCTGATATTGAAAGTGCAATAGATTTTAATGGGAGTAATCAAGCTAGTTGGAATGACCCTAATTTAGTTTTTAATTTTACCAATGGTGAATACCTAGCTCTTATTTCGAAATTTAATGTGCTGGATTTACCTAATGGATCAACTAAAGAAGTATTACGTTTGGCACAAAACCCTGTTCAGTTTTCTTTTACTCAAGGATGGTGGTTGTGGAGAAGAACGACTACAGTTCGAAGAAATTCAATTGTGAGTTTATCTATAAAAAAAGAAGGGAGTAATTTTATCCCAATTTTTAAAATAAGATTAGAGAATCAAATATCAGTTGATTTCTTGTATATAAATTCTTGGGATTATACAACAACAAATGGTTCTCAATCATTTTATAAGCCAAATGCTGGTGTTGCTACAGGAGAGATGAAAGTAGATATACGTTATGCTGCTTTACCCGTAAATAATGCTATTATAAGCATTACAGATGCTAATGATGTTACACAAATATTTAGTTCTTATGCAGGTAATGTAACACAAACCTCTACTTCAGATACGAGTTTTACATCAAATAGTACAAATAAAATAGGGCATGATACTGGAATAAACTTTAAAATGTGTGATTTATTTTATTATAGAGCTTCACCGATTAATACGAATTCAAATCTGGCGTTTAGAAATTACCCAATGGATGAGGGAACTGGTTCAGTAACAAACGGTAATGGAGTTTCTTGGTTTCCTATATCAACTATAATACCAACAATATCTTTATCAAACTCAAACATGTGGACCAACTGTGCAGGTTTGGATACCGATCAAGATGGTATTTTAGATGCTATAGATGTAGATGATGATAATGATGGAATACCAGATGTTATTGAAGATGCTGGTAATACTGATATTGATGGTGATGGAATCATCAATAGTCTAGATTTAGATAGTGATAATGATGGATTGGATGATATTTTTGAATCAGGAGCTTTAGCGGTGGCTGGAGTTCATGATTATGATGATACTAACGGAGATGGTTTTGTAGATGGTAATGGAATGATAGATGGTACAAACGATCAGTTTGCGCCTAACGGTTTGTTTGTGTTGCTTAGAAATACCAACAACCCTGATACTATTAACTATACGTTGGTAAATACCGATCAGGCAGATAGAGATAACTATTTGGATACCGATGATGATAACGATGGGATATTAACTAAGCGAGAAATACAAGATTTTGCCTTAGTAGCAAGCACAAATAACTATGGGTACACCAACATCCAAATACAGGATATAGATAATGATGGTATTATAAATTATCTAGATGATGATGATGATGGTGATACCGTTTTAACCAAAGGTGAAGGAGAAGATGTGTACGCAGGATTTTCGAACCCGTTACGTGCTCGTTATGATTTAGATGGCGACGGATTACCATGTTACTTAGATAAAAATGATGATGGTGATAGTTTGCTAACTGTAGCTGAGGATACAGAATCTCCTGGAGACCCTAGACAAAGTGATGAAAATGATAATGGAATTTTTGATTATTTAGAAAATACGGAAGTATTAACACCGGTAGGTGAATTAGTGTATAATGAATATGGAAATAATGTAGGAGACAAACGTTATGAGTTATCTAATCATTTAGGAAATGTACTTTCTGTAATAACCGATCGTAAATTAGTAGATTCTGATGTAGTAGAAAATGTTACCGAATTAGAACGTAATGAGTTTACTACTACCACAGAAGGCTGGACAACAACAGTATCTTCATTAAATGTTACAGGAGGAGTATTGAATGTAAATGCTTCTGGGCTTGATCCAGCTATTGCTACAAAAACGATTGCTACTACAACAGGTATAGCATATCAGGTTAGTTTTAAAACCATATCAGGAAGCACTAATCTAGCAAATGGACAGGTTAACCACAACCCTGTGTTTAGTGTTGTAAATCTAGGAACTAGTGCCCAATTGGTAAACTCAGGTGCTTTAATATCAGGTGACTATACCTATAATTTCACAGCAACAGGAGCTAGTACACAATTAGTGTTTTCGATAGCTTCAAATTTTTATACTCCGTCATTTGCTATAGATGATGTAGTCATTTCAGCAGTTGAACAAGAGGTAACTAATGTGTTAACCCCCGATGTACTAGCGTACAATGAGTATTATCCCTTTGGTATGTACGTACCTGGTAGACATGCGTCAAGCGCAGCCTACCGTTATGGCTTCCAAGGACAAGAAAAAGATGATGAGTTAAAAGGTGAAGGGAATAGTTATGCTTTTACTTTTAGGATGCATGACCCACGTATAGGGAGGTTTTTTGCAGTTGACCCATTAGCTAAAAAATATCCATTCTACACGCCATATCAATTCAGTGGAAATAAAGTTATATCTCATAAAGAATTAGAAGGAGGAGAAGAGTTAATTGCTATAAAACCTAAAAGTGAAAATATATCTTTCTTTAAAACTGTAAATGGTGGTGCAATTAGAATGGCAGCAATAACTAAAGGCCTTGAGGTTTTAGGTGAAAAAGCAACAGCATATTCATATATAATTGCATATAAACACTTGGCAAATGGTAAATTGATGGGTACAAATAATAAAGTATACACTATAAATGAATTGACTATTAGAGATGTACATTTGATTGATGGTACAGTTGTTGAAGATGTTGCCATGGCAAAATTCAACAGGGGTAATCAATACTTTACTACTAAAGGAGTTAATCAGATTGAAGCATTTAGGAGTAATGGATATAAAAACTTAGGAAAAGTATTAGAGAAAGCAGGTAATGCTTTTGATGCCATAAAATTAGCTAAAGATGCTGCAAATAATGGAGGACAAGTTGATGCTAATTCATTATTAGGAAGTAGTATAGGTACTTATGTTGCAGCAACTGGAGGTTTTTTACCTGGGCTAGCTGTAGGATTAATTTATGATTTGTTAGGTAATGAAGCACAGAGAGGTGTTAATAATGTTAAAGAAGGACAAAGAGACTATTTATTAGCAGTGGCTAATGGTACTAATACTCTGAGCAATATGGAATTTCAAATTGGTCAAGGATTTAAAAATGATTTCAGAGTAATAAGAATGCCAATAGGAATACTTTCTGAACTTCTAACTGGAAAAGTGAAAACATTACCCGAATTAGAAGAATTAATATGGAGTGATGAAGCAGCTTTAGAAAGAAATTCCGCTATTTTAGTTGAAGATATAGGTAATAATAAAACTTTAATTCATAAAGTTTATATTGATACTGATTACGAACAAGAATTAAAGCCCGAACCAAAAACTAAATAATTTATCAGTGATTTATATATTTTCAATAATATTGGTTTTAATTTTAATTATTAATATTAAGTTAAAAAAAGAAACTTCATTTCTTACTAAGAAAAAAGAAGACGTTATTAGTTCTTTAAAAAAAAATGGAAGAGTTGTTGAAATATCACCGAATGACTTTGATGTAATAAAAAATGACTCCGTAATAAAAACGGGATATTTTAAATCATCTAATATTTATGGCTTTAAATTTTTAAAAAGGGCTAAATATAACGTTAAGGACTTAACTCATGAAAAATCAATTATAGTGTGTAGCTATATTAACGAACATAATGAAATAAAAAAACTTACTAAGCATATTAGTATTAACCATAACCTCCTTGAGGCAAAAATACGTATGAGTGACATAATATATGTTTATTTTGATAAGAGTAATCCAGAGGAATATTATATTGATTTAGAATTTTTAGATAATTAAGTATGAAATGTATAATTGTAATAATAAACCTAGTTTTATTTTTTAACTGTAATAACTGCAAAATTGATTTTGAATCAACAGGGCTTAAAAACTATACTATAGGTATATCGTTAGAAGAACTAAAGAAGAGTAATCCAGACTTAATTGATAAATTTAATAGTAAAATGGTAGAGAATGTCCATGTTTATTCTTTAGTTGAGAAATGTTTAATTCTTGGAGAGCAAAAAGAAGTCACCTATAATTTTGCTTTTGTTAATAATAAACTTGAAGCTTATGTATTTAACATTAACGCTGGTAGGAAAATTAGTTTTTATAGAAAGTTTATTGAAAAATCAAAAAAAAATAATGATTTCATAAATGGTACTGGAACTTCATTTTTAAAAAAGGAAAACGATTGTGAAAAGTTCTTAAGAATGAATTCTGGAAAAAGTGAAATTGTTATTTTTGGAGGAATAAGTAGATTGGATTATTATTGGTAATGGAGTAGTAAAAATAAATACAGAATTCAAAAGAGGTGTGCTATATGGTACATCTTTTTTGCTTTTAGTTAGGTACCCAGCACCTTGACATTTGTAATGGCAAGTTTTAAAAGGAAGTTCAAATAAGAACGAGAAATATCATAGCCATTTACAATGGCTGTACGAAAGCTACTT